>CANMKA010000006.1 GCA_947498355.1 uncultured Paraglaciecola sp.
TTTAATAAACTAAAAAATGGCTTTAAAAAGAAGCAGGATATCGCTCGTTCTGCTTGACGTGGGGAGTCATACCAACGACCCACTAAGAGGAAATTTATTGCTAGCTAAAATGTTGAACGGTGTGAAAACAGCCAACTGTAAATTTTCCCTCTTGAGCGACTTATTAGGTTACGATTAACACCTGAAAAGCAAATTTAAATACCATTACCCACAACACTATGGTGGAAATAAAATAACTTAAGAAGCGCCCCAAAATACTATTAAAAATACAATGTATCACGCTATGAATTGCACGAAAAATAACATACACCCACGCTAAATATATAAACACCGTATCTGTTTTATCAGAAATGATGATTAAAATAGAAACCACATAAAAAATAACAGGTGCTTCGAATAGGTTTTTGAAGTTATTTGAAGGCTTATTAATGTCTTCAGGTAATAACGTGTTGCATTTTTCAGGCGTAGATAGTTTTTGCGCGTTAATTTTATTTTTAATTGAGTAGCCAATACGCAAATAATACATGTAAAACCACACTAGAGCGGTTAATAACACCATTGCTATGATTGGCTGAATTAACAAATTAGACATGACTATCCTTAGTAACCTAACAATTTATTAGACAACATTATGTCCTCTAATATTCAGGCCATTTTATTACTCGGCCTATACATTATTTTTTTATAAACGTTTTTTCATTATCTGGCAAAGGTTACGTGTGGAAATCCCCAAAAATGTCCACGTTCTGCTCTTATTGGACAAATCACAAAATACTGTCCATAAGAACAGTATGAATTAAATTGGCAGAAAACCACATGGAAAAGCCCCCTTTATCTTAAGTTACTACGAAAGGTAAGTTAACTGCTTTACGAGATTAGATTCCAGATCAAAAGACCTCTGGCATGACGAGAAGGGGCTTTGTTTGTCTCTGCTCGCCCCTATTTACTGTCTCCTATCCACTGTTCTTAACTGCTTTCCCTCTGTGAACTCCGTGCCCTCTGTGGTTTAACGTCTTAGCTTTTGCTCTCAACGGCCTAAAAATTAGATTCCAGATCAAAAGACTTCTGGAATGACGAGATTGGGGGTAGTTAGCCGTTCGCTGCTGGAATGACGAGAAGGGGGCTTTGTTTGTCTCTGCTCGCCCCTATTTACTATCTCCTATCCACTGCTTGTTACTTTTACTTGCCTCTATCTCCTAGCTACTATCCCCTTCGTGTTCCTCTGTGCGCTCAGTGTCCTCTGTGGTTTAACGTCTTGGCTTTTGCTCTTTCTTGTCGCTACTTACTAGCTACTATCTCCTATCTCCTAGCTACTATTCACTGTTTTAATACTGCTTTTCTCTGTGTTTACCGTACCTAACTGCCTGTCTTTTTACTCGACCTCGAAAACTTCTATGGAATTTAATTCAGGTCTGCCGCCTTTGTTACCGCTGCCCATGGCCATATAAATCTTGTTGTCGATTACCACGGCATTCGTGCCGTGTCGGCCCCGTTGCAACTGTGCTAACTCTGTCCACGTTTGCGTAGCTAAATCTAGCGAGAATGTTCGGTTGTTTGCGAGTTTGGCGGCGTACTCGCCTCCCACATAATATAAAGTATTATTTACCACTGCAGCCCCTGCTCCAGCGGTGCCAAGAGGCAATCTCGATTTAAGAGTTCGCCACTGCTTAGAAGCAAAATCATACACATCTACTTTATCGCTTACTTGCTCAAAAAAAGCCGTAAACCGCTCAGGTTCATGGTAACTCGTGTTTCTTCCGCCTAATGCCACCAGTACATCGCCTACCACAACTGCGTTACCATGGTCGCGAATATGAGGCGCGTCGGTTAGCGTTATCCAGCTTTTGTCTTGGGGATTGTATCTATCGAACAAGTTATTGGTACCACTGGTATGACCGAGTTTGATCCCGCCAACGATATAAATATGGTTTTGATAGACAGTTACGCCAGCGCCGCCGCGTTGGCGAAGTTTGGGGATTTGCTCTAGGGCTTGCCACGTATCTAACTCTGGCGTGTACTGCCAGACTTTTTGCAGTGGCAATTCAGCTGGGTATTTACCAGTTAGCCCAGTCACCACTAAAATCGAATCGCCAAAAGAAACAGGGGTGATGTGATGCATTTCTATGGGCGTATTGGCCTTTTTGGTCCAAGTTTTAGTGTTGGGATCAAATACCTCAACGGGCTTAACGCCCCTGCCCCCAATCACATAAATCTTCCCCTTGTGGGCCACCATGCCATTTTCATGACGCTGGGTGGCTTGACCTTGGGGATCTATGGTTTGCCAGCGAGTATTTTTATCATGGTCAGCACTTAAGGCCCCAGAACTAGCGGCTAAACCGGCCACTGCAACTAAGGCAAAAAAGGTTTTACGTGTAAACCTTATCAACATAATCCTCTCCTTAATGAAGGCCTACCAAGGCAATATTTCACCGTTTGAATGCCAAAACGAGCCAGTATTATCCATATTCAAGTTCTCGATACGCTTAGCTAAGCGCGACACTGATTCTTGAGGAGAAATATCGCCACCATATTTAACCATTTCGGTTTGGACATAACCTGGGTGCAATAAAGCAACCGCGACATTTTGCGGTTTAAGGTCGTGAGCAAGAGATACACCAGCAATGTTCAATGCACATTTAGACATACGATAACCGTATCGACCGCCCGAGGTATTATCTTTGATTGAGCCCATACGACTGGTGATCATGGCGACTTTTGCACCACTGGTTAATTGCTTGTGCAATAATTGGGTCACCAAGATTGGGCCAAGAGCATTAACTCTAAACTGATGTTCAATGGTGTGAATATTAAACTCTTCTAGGGTTTCGTTGCCAAACACTCCGGCATTATTAATGAGTATATCAATCTCGATTCCGGCCAAGGGTGCTAGGGCCTTTTCTAAGCCTTCAGCGTTACCGACATCAACCTTATCAATGACTTGCACACCCGTTTTATTTAGCTCGTCACTACTGTTACGGCACAAGGCTATGACCTTGTCGCCCTTTGCCAAGTAATGGTTTACAAATTCCAATCCGATGCCTCTATTTGCACCAGTAATTACGACAGTTGCCATAATACAATCCTTACTTTTTTGAGGTTAATTTACGGTTAATGTGTAGACGTTAAAATGCGTGCTAAGTCCTCTGGGGTGTCAATTCCAGCTGGAGGCTGAATATTCGCTTGGTCGACATGGATTTTGTGTCCGTGCCACAAAACTCGCAACTGCTCTAATGATTCAATCTGCTCTAAACCAGAGGGCGACATATTAACGTATTGATTAATAAAGCCTGCGCGATAGGCATAAATTCCTACGTGTCTCAGGTAAAAATCGCCTATCTCGTCGATACTTTCTGCGTCTAAAAAGCGGGCTCGATCATAAGGAACGCTCGATCGCGAAAAATAAAGTGCATAGCCCAGTTTGTCGGTTACCACTTTAACGGCATTAGGATTAAACACTTCTTCTACGTCTTTAATCGGCACTGCTAAGGTCGCCATTTCGGCTTCTTGATGGGTATGTAAGTTGGCGGCGACTTGGCGAATATTCTCTGGCGGAATAAATGGCTCATCGCCTTGCACGTTAACCACAACTTCATGAGATAACATGCCTTCCATGTCTACAACTTCTGCCAGTCGTTCGGTACCCGACTCGTGATGAGCACCTGTCATACAATAGTTTCCACCAAAGTCTCTGACGACTTTGGCTATCCGCGCATCGTCTGTGGCAACAATGACTTTGCTTGCTCCTGATTCGACTGCTTTGTCGTATACATGCTGCACCATAGGTTTTCCATGAATATCGACCAAAGGTTTCCCAGGAAACCGAGTTGAACCATAACGTGCTGGGATAATCACACTAAACTGCATACCAAACCTCTCCTTAATCTTGCCTTTACTTGGCTGACTGACTCGCTAACAAGCTGGCCAGTTCTTCACTGCCTAACTGTTCGGCTTCTGACTCAAGGAGTACCGGAATGTTATCTTTGATGGGATAAACTAAACGATCAAATTTACACACTAATTTTGCTTCTTTAGGGAGGTAGGTTAACTTCCCCTTACATGCGGGACATGCCAAGATTTCTAATAATTTTTTATCGAATGCCATAATGTTCTCTATTGATTGTTTGTTACTTTGAACTGGAATTTCCAGTACGCTGTCTAATTAGATCAAAAAGTTGTTGTTCAAATTGTGCCGGTAGCGTGGCCTTTACTGGCAAATACCACCAATCTGGGTGGGCAAATCCGGTACATTTCACTGCATCTTTTTCGGTCATGAGCACAGTTTCGTTGGGTAAGTCATGTTCGCTAAAATTATGGTGATCAACAAAACTCAAGCGCTGCTTAATTTTGACTTGTTTTTGCTCAAGTAAATCAAAGAACCGACTTGGATTACCTATGCCTGCGGCAGCTACCACTGCACCGCTAATTTGACTAATTGGCATGGTTTTACTTGGCTGTTTAACATTAACTAATTGCCCTGTTTCAAGACCCATTAAATACTGATTAGGGCGAACATTTCCACCGTTTAACACCACTAAGTCAACTGTGTGTAGCCGCCAGCGGCCTTCTCGCAATGGTCCTGCGGGCAATAAAAACCCGTTACCTAACTGGCGTTTCCCATCGATTACTGCAATTTCTATGTCTCGCTGCATGGCGTAGTGCTGTAACCCATCGTCGCATAATATAAGGTTACAGTTGTGCTTATCAATTAACTCTTGAGCTCCCCGAGTTCGGTTAGGGTCAACCATAAGAGGGCAATTGATATGACTTATCATTAAAATAGGCTCATCCCCTACTTGCTCTGGCGTACTATCTTTATCTACCGACATAGGGTAAGAATTGGCTTTGCCCCCATAGCCTCGGCTTAACACCCCAACTCGATAGCCTTGCTGTTTAAGTCGGTTGGCTAAATACACCACCAAAGGCGTTTTACCATTCCCCCCCACGCTTATATTGCCCACCACAATAATTGGCACTGATAAACGGTTTGATGCTTTTAACTTGCTCTTAAACAGGCCTCTTCGGGCACTAGATAAAATCCAGAACAACACAGACAAAGGCAACAACAAAACAATTACAATCCAATGATACCATTTTGGATGATACCAAATTTTATCAACAAGACTCACGAACTGGGTTACTCCTCGCCAAATTGTAAGTTGTGTAACTGGGCGTAGGCACCGCCTTTCTCAAGCAGGGTATGATGGTCGCCTTGTTCTAAAATTTGCCCGTTGTCGATCACTAAAATTTGGTCTGCATTTTCTATGGTAGACAACCTATGTGCCACGACTATACTCGTGCGATTTTGTTGGAGTGTGTCTAGGGCATCTTGAATCAAACGTTCTGATTCTGTGTCTAGGGCCGAAGTGGCCTCATCTAGGATTAGGATAGGTGCGTCTAATAATAACGCTCTGGCAATTGCTAAACGTTGACGTTGACCGCCCGATAGCATAAATCCATTTTCTCCAACTACTGTATCTAGGCCATCAGGTAATTGTTCCAAAAACTCTAATACATGGGCAGTTTTAGCCGCTTGCAGAATTTGTTCTTTAGAGACTTTATGCGCCGAACCATATGCAATATTGTTGGCTATGGTGTCGTTAAACAACACAACATGCTGTGAGACTAAGGCAAATTGTTTGCGTAGTTCCGTTAACGGGATATCTTGCAGCAATACATCGTCTAATAAAATACTGCCCTGCTGATTATTGTAAAAGCGCGTTAGTAAGCTTGAAATAGTCGACTTACCACTACCCGAGCGCCCCACCAAGGCCAGAGTTTGCCCAGGCGCTACCGAAAACGACAAATCAATAAGTGCTGGTTCAGCCTTGCTGGGATAGCTAAACGTGACCTGCTTGAACTCGATTTTGCCTTTAACATCGGACAAGACTTGTTGACCCTTATCTTGTTCAATCTGCTCATCTAGTACCTCAAAAATACTAACACACGCAGCCATACCTTTTTGGAACTCGCTATTTACCGTAGTAAGTTGTTTTAGGGGTTTGAGTAACATGGTCATAAACACCACCACGCTTACGAAAACGCCCGGCGTCAGAGAATCAACCCAATCCGGAAAACTGGCAATATACAGCACCACAGCCAATGCAACTGAAGCAATGATTTGAATAGAAGACACACTCAAAATGCGCGCCACCACCAATTTCATATTTTGCTGGCGATTGTCGTTGTTACGAATATGAAAAGCTTCACCCTCTAATTTTTGTCCACCAAACATCAATACCACTTTATGGCCTTTCAGAACTTGCTCTACGGATGAGGTTAAGCTTCCCATGGCTTCTTGTATACGTTGGCTAACAGAGCGAAAACGCTTACTGACCACAGACACTATCACTGCGACTACTGGACCAATCAAAACAAAAATTAACGACAACTGCCACGACGCCATAAACATAGCCACCAGCAAGCCAATCACCAGTGCGCCCTCTCGGACGAGTATGATCAACGCACGACTAGACGCACTAGCCACCTGTTCAGTGTCGTAAATCACTTTGGAGATAAGCTGTCCAGTACTGTTTTGGTCATGAAAAGATACAGGCAGATGGATATAGCGATTAAATAACTCTTGGCGCATGCGCATCACTACATGGTTACCTATCCAAGACACAGTATAGGTTCCCATGAAGTTAAAGAGGCCTCGCAGAATAAACACTGGCACCACGAAATACGCGGCAAGCCTCAAGTATGCATAATCACCTTTACCAAGGCTCTCATCGACTATAGGTTGTAGCTGTTGGAGTATATACACGTCGAGCAACGAATATCCGACCATACCCAGAATCGCGACAAAAAATGCGAGCTTAAAATCGGTTAAATAACGGCTAAAACGAGAAAAAATAGGTGTCTTTGATGGGACGTCAGAATGCTTCGGATGGGTCATGTATTTATTAATTAACTAGTCACAAATAGATATCAGAGACTAGTGTAACCTCTTGCAAGGGAAATCCCCAACCGATCAAACAATTATTTTACACAACAAGTAGGCATATTGGCATGCCAATACGGGTAAAGGTCTTGCCTAAACGTTTCCATTCCAACCGGCACTTTACCGCCTCGGTCAAACACAAAGCTAACTTGGCCGGTTTCGCTGGTTGCTAACAAATGCGCCTTAGAGTAAGTCTGATAGCGCTCAATTACTTTAGGCTTTGGGAACCCCCAACGATTACGGAAGCCTTGGCTAAACACAACATAATTGGGTGTTACCGCGTTAATTAACGCGGCTGACGATGAAGTATTACTGCCATGATGAGGAGCGATAAGCACATCTGCCTCGAGTGCCTTGCCATATAGACTAACTAATTGTCGTTCGACCTCCTGATGAATATCGCCGGTCAAGAGTACTCGATTAACACCATCGGACAGAGCGATAACGCACGAACCATTGTTGTCATTGTATTTAGCTGGGTTATCTGGCCAAAGGGCCTTTATGCTTAAACCTTGCCAATTAACCGCCCAACCCGCTCGGCATAAGTCTTGATTTGAGATCACATGCTGTACTTCCGTTCCAGCTTTTAGTTGCGCTAAACTACCGGCATGATCATTGTCGCCATGACTTAGCAGCACATAATCTATTTGGCCAATGCCTTTCGCCCTCAGATAGGGTAAAATAACGCTATCGGCCATATTAAAGCCACTCGGATAACTGGCCCCGACGTCATATACCATAAGTTTATTATTAGCTTGGATAAGCACAGACAAACCTTGCCCAACATCAAGCACTGTTAAACGCCAAATAGTGGGTTGCTCTAGCCGAAAGCCATAGGTAAGCAAAGGCAAAAATACTATCAAAGAGTAACGTTTATCCAGTATGCATTTTGGCAACCCAAGCCATATTAGGCCTAACATGGCCATTCCCCATACCCAAATCGGAAAACTATGAAGGGTAAAATACGCCCAAGAAAGTTCGCTTAGTTGCATTAGGCCTGTTATTCCCCACTCAATAATCCAGTCGCAGGCTCGAAATACCTCTGCAGCAAATGACGGCGCAATAGGCAGTAACGCGACACCTAGCAGACAAGCAGGTATTAATACAAAGGTCACCACAGGAATCGCAATCAGATTAGCAAAAGGCGATACCATAGAAATATACGAAAACTGCCAAGCAATAATAGGCAACATGAGTAAGGTCAAAGCTAACTGAATACGCACGAGTGACATCATCCCAAAATACACAGAAAAGCCCGTATTTCGGGGAGGCCAGCGCCACAATACCAACCAAATAATCATCACAGCAGAAAAACTTAACCAGAAACTCGAACCAAATAAACTAAGGGGAAACAAAATGATAAATAAGCAAATACCACCTAATAAAACAGTGATTGGCGCCAGACTCTTGTTGCTGATAAACAAGGCAGTAAACGCGCCTAACATGATCAACGCTCGCACGGTCGGTAGGGCAAAGCCAGCTAAATGGGAGTACCAAACACACACCAGAAAAGCTAAGGCTAGCCCTACTGCATGAAGGTTAAAAATATGCATAGCTGGAAATCGGCTAACACCAGCTGCCAGTAGCCATGCGATTACAAAATAACTAAACCCAGCAACTAAACCTACATGCAATCCCGAAATGGCAATTAGATGAGCCACTCCTGTGGTTTGAACGAGTTGCCAATCATCTGAGGTAAGCAAGCCTCTGTAACCGATAGCCAATGCCACTAGCCATTTATGTTCTAAATCAGCAATTTGCATGACCCGATCAAAAACTTGCTGACGCTGGGAGACCACATTAGCAATAAGCCGATTATCTGCATGGGTTCGCACGTAACCAGACGCAATGATACCTTCACTAAATAACCACTTTTGATATAAAAAGCCTCCTTCGTTAGCCAGGCCATGAATCGGCTTAGTTTTCACCAAGACATGAATAGTTTGCCCGTCTTTGAGGGTCCAAGGAGGCGTTCTCCAACTTAAGCGAAGCTTTCTGGGTATCGAGGTATTGGTTTCACCTAAAGACGTTGCTGACAAGTTAAATCGCACATCGCTATCTTTATGATTGAGTCCTTCAATCTGGCCAGTTATCCAAAGTCCTTGACTAAAATCCTCGGATTTGAGTTGCAATGAACAGGTCCAATGCCCTACACTCGCCATCCACACTATGCCAATTAAGATACAGGCAATATTGGGCACTTTTTTCAGTAGCAAGATACTGAGCACTGCCAGTCCAATAGTGAGGTATACCGAAGGTAATTGAGTCCAGAGCAAGCTAAAAAATGCGCCCGCAATAAAACTGAAAAGTTTGCTGGTCATAATAGGCAGCGTGAAGTCCGTTTCGTCAACACCCGATAAGTATAGAGAACTATTCTGAAAAAGTTTATTAAGCGGTTTTTACCAAGCCATCAAAAAATAAAAGAGCAAAGAGCTTTATCTGTTTTTGGTACTTTGCTGCATGATCCTAACCTTTGGCATTTGAATCGTCGCTCCGCTGCGGGGGCGTTTTCGTTGGGCTTATTCTTTGCGTTTTGGCCTGTGCCGTTTCAAATGTGGTTAGCCGCGGCCTTGGCTATTCCGTTTAGAGTTAACCTACCCCTGTCCATAGCAACGGTCTGGATCACCAATCCTTTCACTATGCCGCCAATTTTCTATGGGGCCTATATGGTCGGTGCCTTTGTAGTAGGTAAACCTGCTCAAAACTTTGCTTTTGAGCTAAGCTGGCAATGGGTTTTACAAAGCATGGAAACTATAGGTCCAGCGTTTTTGATTGGTTGTCTAATATGCTCGGTAGTATTCAGTATTACAGGCTTTTTTACGCTCAATTATCTTTGGCGCGTGTCTGTGGTAAAAGCCTGGAAATTGCGAGTAGCGAGCAGAGCAAAACGCAGCGAACTTAGCTAAAATTTCTACTCATAGTATTTTGCTTAGTCTAAATAAACTAAATTCTCTGTAACAACTTACCTTGCCCTATACAAAATATCTAACTAACGCCTAATGTTAAAATTGAACATTAGTACTTGTATGCAAACTAACTTATTGCCCTAAGTACGGATTAGATAGTCTGCAAACCATATTGCTTAATTTTGTCTAATAATTCTCTATGCTTTGGTAAACTTGCCGTCATTTTTTGCGCAATCGTCGCATTTTTCGCAAACATCTCATTGGCATGACGTTGGCTTTGTTTAGAAATCCCTAGGGGGTTTTGCTCGGTTTTGAACCCCATTCCATACAGCACGTATTGATAGCTAGCAGCAGGAAAAACCTCTTTTGCGTAATTAAAATCGTCATGCCAAGGTGGTTGATATTGCCATAACGTTAGTAACTCTTTTAAGCTATCTGGCACAGTATCTGGATCTCTATGATCAATCCAAAACTGGCTATCATTACGTTGATTGAGCATGTAATGCAATTTTAAGAAATCTATAATGCGCTCCCATCGATACAGAAAGGTTTGATTAAAACGCTTAGCAATAATATCCATAGTGGTTCGGTTTGCAGGAAATTGCTCAGCAATCATATCTGCCGATATCTCGACCAACAAAATAGCCGACGCTTCCAAGGGCTCTAAAAATCCTGCAGATAATCCTATGGCGACACAATTACGTTTCCAAAATACCTCTCTGTGCCCCGCTTTTATATCCAACTCCCTAACAGATAAACTTTCTGGGTTAGGGTGCGAATGCGCAATATAAGTCATTAATTCTTGGTACGCTGCATCTTGGTTGGTATGTCGACTTGAGTAGACATGCCCTATCCCTTTGCGATTTGACAAGCCAATATCCCAAATCCAACCGTTTCGTTGTCCGGTTGAAATAGTGTGTGACGCAACTGGGCTGGTTTCACTAGCATAAGGTACATGCACCGCCAACGCTTTGTCAGCAAACAATACATGATCACAAGGAACAAAGCCTACTTGTTGATTTTGCCCCAACAATAACGACTTAAAACCAGAACAATCAATAAACAACTCCCCCTGAATTTCACCATGCTCAGCTGTGCTCACAGACGAGATATCACCATTTTGATGGTTATTCACGTGAGTGACGTGATCGAGTACATGTTTAACGCCCAATTTAGTCGTGCAATGTTCTTGTAAGAATCGTGAAAATTCCCCAGCATCTAGGTGATATGCATAGTTTGCAATCGCGGCATATTCCGGCGTAGTAATCATTTTGGGAGCTAAGCCCTGTTGGCAAATAGCTTCTTGGTAACATACGGCATCAGAAAATGAGCCATGACCTTGATGAGCAAGCCAGTGCTGGGCTAAATTGGCAGAATCAAAGCTCTCGGGCAAGACTAGGGGATGATAATAAAAGTCATCTTCTGTGCCTGTTACCCATTTTGCGAATTTCGCGCCTTGTTTGAAAGACACGTTACAGCGGCGGATAAAATCCGTTTCGCGCACCCCAATGTTTTTTAGAGTGCGGCGCATGGTTGGCCATGTTCCTTCGCCCACCCCTACAATCGGCACATTGGGCGATTCGACTAAGGTAATGCTAAAGCCTTGTTTATTGTCTTTGTTTAATTTAGCGGCTAACGTGCCAGCGGTTAACCAACCTGCGGTGCCTCCGCCAACAATAACAACGGATCTGACTCCATGAGACATACAATACTCCTAAGAAAATTGGCTTTTTGACTGTTGGTTAAGGCACCAAATTGATGATCATTTTGACGACTATTTTGACGACCGTACAAAAATATACACATTTCGTTAACAAAACTAAAGGAGTAAGGTAAACATGTTTATTATTGGAAATATCTAGCGTCTAGCAAACACCATACAATTGGAGGGCTAACCTACGATTAAAGGGGTTTCTCAGTCCGAATGCAACAACTCAAGTAAGCGTTCAAAAGGAATAGGTTTACTCAAAAAATAGCCCTGAGCATAGTCACAGTTATTATCTAGTAAAAAATCGAACTGCTCTTGAGTTTCTATGCCTTCTGCCACAACACATAAATCAAATGATTCAGCAATCGACAGGATTGCCTTGACCATAGTCGCTTTCGTTTTGTTTGATTCCGATAAGTCATCAACAAAAGACTTATCAATTTTAAGGCAATTGACCGGATAATTTACCAATTGATTAAAGGCAGTGTAACCGGTGCCAAAATCATCAAGGGCGACATCTATACCCATATCTCGAATACTGGCAAGAGATGCAATGCTGCGCTCGGTCACATCAACTAGGCTTGTTTCAGTTATTTCTATCTCAATCCATTCGGGTTCGATAGCGTATTTCAGTAATAATGCCGAAAATTGACTGTTAAAATGTTCATGACTTAACTCTCGGGCAGATACATTGATACAAAACCGAAAATTGTCTAAATCCAGCTGGGCCTTATGTTGGTCTATTACAATAAAAGTGTGTTCAATTACCCATAAATCAATTTTATTGATTAGATGAAACTCCTCTGCAATCGGAATGAATACATCTGGCCCGATCCCAGTTAGTTCTTCCGAACAGTGACGAAGCAGTACTTCTACCTTTGCCATTTTTTTCGACGCACATTCGTAAATAGGCATAAACACCAAACGAAAGGCATTATTGTCTATCGCTTTGGATAACTTAGTCGCAATGGCTTCACGCTCGAGGTTATCTTGAGCAATGGCTGCATCGAACTTTTTGTACTGGTTTTTTCCTTGATTCTTGGCGTAGTACATGGCGACATCAGCCTGATGTAGCATCTCTTCAAAGCTAATCGCGTTTTTAGAGGAACAACTAATGCCTATGCTTCCATTGAGTCGAATTGAAGTTGTTGAAACAAGTATAGGACGGGCAATTTCGGCTAGTAGATGCTTCGCTAAAACACCTATATTTTCGCTGCTAAGGTCAGATACAACTAAAGCGAACTCATCTCCGGCCAATCGGGCAAATTTATAATGAAGGTCATATTGAAATGATTTCACAGATTCTTGAATCGATTGACTAAAATTAAGTAAAACCTCATCCCCTATATTATGTCCATGCCCATCATTAATTCGTTTGAAATCGTCAAGGTCGATATAAAATAAGGTTAAGTCAGGCTTGTTGTAGAAACTGCTAAATTTAAAGTTGACCCAATCACTTAAGCCTCTGCGGTTAAATACACCCGTTAACGTATCGGTTTTAGCTAAACGTTTTAAACTCCAATTTCGCTGTATACTAAACATTAAAGACACAACCAGCCAAATAATCATATTTGCTAGCAGCAGAGTTTGCTCTGTAATTGCTTCACCAATCAACACCATACGGTTGATTGTAATTTGGTAATCACCAACCTTTGGCATGCTATTTGGCAAAATTTCTATATAAGTAATGTTAGAAAAATCGAGCCCAGATTGTATCGATGGAACATTGTGTTGATTAATCCACCATTGCTCAACACTGAAAGACTGCATGGATAAATTATTCGTAGTTTCTTTTAGATTAGGATTTAATATCAATGAGTTATATTTAAATGATGTGTAGTCATCATATTTAACATACGCCTGGTCGTAGTTTCTAAAAGATATCTTAATCATGGGCTCTGGCTGAGGCGCTTCGTAATCTATATCTAAGTCTAGGTTTTTGTAATTATTAAGATTCTTGCCTAAAGCATTATCCTCAAAAGTACTAAATGGAGAAAAGCGTATAGAAAACGAACAGTAATTATTTGATCTAATATCCTCGACTTTACACGTAAGAAAAATTGCGTCTTGTTCTTCAGAAAAATCGGACATAACACCGCCTATGTTAGTCGGATACCAATCAGAATGATTCCCTTGCGCAAGCAAGTCTAAGTGTAATGAAAAAACCCCTAAACGATGAGCGACAATACTCGATAGCGAGACAATAGCTAATGCTACAAGTGCCCAATTTCGATAATTAAATAGCAAATAGTGTCCTTAAAAAATCAAATATCACTCGTTTTCAACAAAATAAAGCTTTGTCAAAAGCTCATAAAATTGGATGAACAGGCTTATAATACGTCAACACTTTAGCATGTAATGCGTTGTCGACAACAGATTGGCTCAAATAACGGCTAAGTAATTGGTCTATTTGCTTTATGTGAGGCATGAGTTTGTCTTTATCCTTAGCCGAAATCGAGTACTGATTAAGCACCCGCATTAGGTCAATCGACACCCCATGTAAACTCCGGTTTTGCACTGCAGTAGGATTGTCGTGGGCAGTGGCTAGCCCGAGCATAGCCGATAACTGCTGCACTACATCCCCTCGATAAGCAAAAGTCTGAACGTGATCTTGCCCAAATAACTGCTGACAACCTTCTACAAAACCAGCGTAATCTAAATGTTGAGTGAACCAATTTATTTCGAGCATTTCAGCAAAGCTTAAGTCTTTGCCGTAGCATGGGTTACCACTAGTTTGAGGGTTTCGAATACACTGTTTATAGAAGCTTTCGATAAAGCCTAGAGGCTCCCTAAACCATACCCAAATATGTACGTCAAACAAGTTAGCCAAACTGCGTAAAAGACGTTTTGATGCTGGGGGAAAATCCCACCAATAATTATAAATGCCCTCGGATGACAAAATAACAGTGTGAGTATGGGGTTTGACTTGAGAAATCAGGTGAGTAAAGTTTTGCAAAAAATGTTGAGTGTGCGTAGTAACCAGATTTTTTTCAAACCATTGATGAATTGGTGCACTTGGATTTCGCAATTCATCCGAGCTATGGGGGTACAGTATGCCTAAACCACGCAATTTTCGCTGTTTTTTAGCCAAATAGGTTTGCATACTGGTTGTGCCGGTTTTTGGTGTCCCAGCGTGAATAATCAACTTAAGTTTTCGCTCTTTACACACTTGTGAGTCAGCCAAAGTTGAGTGTAACAGTGCAGATAAAGTGTCTTCGAATGCGCCTTTCCTAGCAGACATGACCACTAAGCCTGAGAATACTGAGAGTCAACCAGCTTCTCTAAAATCAATTTGAATAGAAATGTCTCACGTTCGATAGACAGGCCTTTCTTCGGACTGCTCTGTATCACGCCCTCATTGTGCGCAATAGCTTGCTCTAGGTTTACCCATAATGCCTTCATACCATTGCGTACTTCATAATCTTCGAGGGAAGTTTGACCTAAGGTTTGGTCGATTTCGCAGCAATAACAATGAGAAATCATATGGACTAGATCTGCGTTAGGTTTATGCCATGGGCGATATTCGTCATAACGTGCAAACTCACGAATATTACGCACACCTGTGGCTCCCGTTTCTTCACTTAGCTCTCGAATCAAGCCCTGATGCTTGTCTTCACCTTGATCGATCCCCCCACCCGGTAAGCTATAATCGTCATAACGCGAGGTATACACTAATAAAATCCTATCGCCGTTAATCACTATTGCTCGGGCGGCATGACGGGTCAAGATAGACAGTTGAGCATTATTGTTGATTAGATGGCTAGGAGTATCTGGGTGGTAAGTGGTGCGTATTGGTTTCATTTAAATCAGTTTCAATTGGTGCCCGGTGATCTAGGCTATATATTTTAAAAGTGCCTCAGTTACTTTTGGTTCGAGGCAGAGCTTGTGTTACGAGGTCATTAAAGGTCAATTAGCGCTCCACCAGCAGGACAAACCAATCAACGCTGTCCTACCCAAATAAGCCCCAAAAACCCTTGCTGTTTAAGTCTTCTTCGCAGGTTTTGTATTGCTTAGCAAACCGCAAAGAGCGGGTTTTAACTTTCTTAGCCACCACTTTCAACCAAGGTTTTTTATGATAACTCCCTCTGCGATATCCAGTCCAACCTTCGTGATAATTTAAATATTGTAATTCTGCATCCCACTTAGATACGCCATTTATCTTGTTAGTCTTTGTGATAAACCACCCCATAAAGTCAATGGCATCATCAAAATCCGTGCGACTTACCCAGCTTTGTTTGGTTTCGCGTTTGTAATCATCCCAAGTGGGTGTTTTAGCCTGAGAATACCCGTAAGCAGAACTAAGTCTGCCCCAAGGTACTAAGCCAAAAAAAACGTATTTTTTACCTGGGCGAGCTTTGGCTTTGAAGGAGCTTTCTTGATACATCATGGCCATAGGAACATGTACAGGCACTCCCCACTTTTCACTCATATCAATGGCGCTATCAAACCAGTCAGACTTTTCGTAAAAGATGTCACAAATATTGTCGATGTTTCTCGGTGGCGTATTTGCGCACCCCAAAGTCAAAAAACCAACTATGGCCAGCGCGCCTGTTTTTTTGACAAAGGGGCTAAGTCGACATGACGGTTGAGCTTGATTGACCTTGGGTTTATCTTGCAAGCAGCCAAACAAAACACGCAGATTTGAGCTGTTCACTAAGCGAACTCTCGCAACGTTAAAAAGTAGTCTGCTAAAAATTCATCGAAAGATTCTGTGTCACTCTCCTCTATCGCCTTCTGCCGCTTTTTTGATTCAGTAGCGTGTAAATGCAAATCTTGCTCTGTCATTGAACGATAATTAACCTTGGCAAAGTATTCTTTATAAGATTCAGCCAGTTGCAAACCCAAAGTGCCGTTATCTTTATCATCTTGAAGTAACGACTCTAGTAAGCGGGCCGATGGTGTAAGAGATGGCTCGAGGATTTTTTGTTTTTCAATGGCTAATGCTTCCGAATATAAAGTCGTCTGATTAGCCTCATCTAACAACAAAGCAATAGACTGCATGTCATCAAACAACGTCAGGGCCCATTGCTGCATATTGACTGACTCACCCTCACGCACAAGCGTTAAGTTGGGCTCCCGACCACGGCTGACAACAGTCTTTAAGTTAACTTCAGTCTCTTGATACAAATCGTCACTAAAAAACGCGCTTGGCGTAACCAAGCAGTAAACTAAAAATACATCGAGAAAATAAAACTGATTGGCGTGGATCCCAACTGCACTAAATGGATCAACATCCAAGGCTCTAACTTCAATATATTCGACCCCTCTGTCTTCCAGAGCATCTGTCGGCTTTTCTAACGACCGAGTTGGCTGCTTGGGCCGAATAGGTGAATAGAGTTCGTTCTCAATTTGCAAAACATTGCTACTAAGCTGTTGATACTCACCATCTTTTTTTCCTTCGAATTGCTGGTACTCGGCAGAAGGCAAACTAATAGCTTTGCGTAACGAGTCGATATAGGTATCTAGGTGGTTATAACAGATATTTAAACTTGATTGAGCACTATTGGTATAACCTAAATCACTCATTCTTAGTGAGGTAGCGTAAGGTAAGTAGCAGGTACCTTTGCCTAAACGGGTAAACTCGAAAGTCGTTTTTTTACCGCGAATAAACGATCCACACAAAGCGGGAGACGCGCCATATAAGTACGGAATAATCCAGCAAAAACGTCTGTAGTTACGGATCATTGCAAAATACGCAGCTGAGATGTTGTCTTTGCTCATCGCTTGATTTTGCTCAGTAAACCACGCTTGCCAAAACTCTTTAGGTAACGAAAAATTAAAATGCACCCCAGAGATAGCCTGCATCATACTGCCATAGCGATTTTTAAGACCTACGCGATAAAGGCTTTTCATTTTACCCACATTAGATGAGCCATAATTAGCAATAGGAATGGCGTCACCACTTTCGATAAAACATGGCATGCTCATAGACCACAAACGCTCTTCGCCTATATTCGCGCTCACAAATTTATGGACGTCCGTTAATTGCCCTATGGTTTTTTCAATAGACGCTTCAGGAGGCGTAATAAATTCGAGCAAAGACTCAGAAAAATCTGTAGTGATGTATTCGTGAGTCAGCGCAGAACCAAGAGCAGCTTGATGAGGAGTCTGGGCCAGTCCTCCATTTGGGTTGATCCTTAAGGCTTCTCTTTCTACACCATGACGAATGTTAGATAGCGTATCTTTAACTGAGTCGCTGGTTAATAGCTTTAAACGCGCTGCAAATGATTGTTGGTTTGATTGCAAAATAATGTCCATTTTAAAGAGTAGTGATCTACTCACTTTGTAAAAATTTATCGCACTTGATGGCTTGCCCATCGGCTAGATAACCTTAAGCGCATTGAGTTTTCCCACTTGAACCCAATTCATACTGATCAGGTCAAGGCCCAATACTGCTATACTAGAATCTTAAAAAGCTTGGGTCTAGGGCAACCTAACTAAAGTTTAATAAAATCTGTGATGGGCGTCTGCTAAAGTTAGCATCGCTGTACGCCGCACAATAGGAGCTCTATATGGGAACAGATACAGGGTTAACAACCTTCGATAATGAATTTGCCCTCAGACAATTTAGTGGAAACCAAGATTTACTCCTGCAAATACTAAAAAAATTTATTGAGCAGAATACGCATTTTGCAAACGAGCTTAACGCCTTATTGAGTCAAGGAGATATGGTAACGGCTAAACGCAAAGTGCACACCTTAAAAGGCGTTTCGGGCAATTTGGGTATGAATGCTCTGCACCATAAGTGCAAAGAAATAGAAGCTAATATAGAACAATCACTCCCAGTAAATTTACTTAATGAATTTTATGCACTTGTAGATGAAACCTTAGTCGCAGCCAATGACTTTAGTGAACCTACCCAAGCCCCTCAGGCAACAAATAGTAACCAAGCTTTTATTGAATCTCTTGAAAAAAATGAATTTATTTCTGACCAAGCATTAGCTGAATATGTTAAAAACAGTGGGCTTTCAGCTAGCCAACAAGATGAATTAATGGGCTATATAGACAATTTCGATTATCCTAGCGCTATAGCCTTACTCAACAAGTAGTAGCCATCTTGCGTATAGACGTTTTACTCGAACATCCTGACTTTTTTGCCGTACACAAACCCCCTGAAATCGCAGTGCAAGACGAACAAGATAAAACAGGGATACTGCCCCTGTTATGCCAGCAACTTAATGTAGACAAACTATGGTTGGTGCATCGCTTAGACAAAGTTACGTCAGGGATCCTCATTGTTGCGCGCACGGCCCAAGCCGCAGCCAAATTTGGTGAACTCTTTACGCAAAAACACATACAAAAATTTTATCTTGCCGTTAGTCATAAAAAACCCAAGAAAAAACAAGGGGCAGTAAAAGGCGGAATGCAAAAAGTCCGTGGTGGCGCGTGGATGCTCAATTCGAGCAATGACAATTTTGCCCATAGCCAATTCTTTAGCTTTGGTGTATCTCCTAATACTCGGCTTTTTTTAGTTAAACCTTTAACGGGCAAAACCCATCAAATTAGAGTGGCATTAAAAAGTGTCGGAAGTCCAATCCTTGGCGATACATTGTACAAAGGCCAACAAGCCGATAGAACCTATCTACATGCCTTTGCTTTGCGCTTTGTTTACGACAATCAGGCAATTGATATTCGATGTATGCCAACTACGGGCCAAGCTTTTCTCGAATCAGACATGCAAGAGTCTATTGCGGCTTTAGCAGACGTAAATGCCTATCCTTGGCCTAAAACAAGGTCGCCCAAAATTCGCGATTCTAAGGCTAATACGCTTCAAGAGGGAAAAAATGAGCGCACCTAGGATTGCGATAGTCGGGACAGGCGCCATAGGTGGCCTACTCGCTAAAAGCTGTGAAGAACACCAACTCCCCTATTCTGTCGTTACCCGCGATAACCAGTCGTCAGCACTAAAAGTGACTAACCTAGATAACCACACTCTGCACCTACAGCTTACGAGCACAAAAGATACTGAATTTGACCTACTACTCCTACCCGTAAAAGCGTATCAAGTTGAACAAGCGTTAAAGGAGTTAAAAGAGCGTATTTTACCCAGACATACCTTAGTTTTATTACACAATGGTATGGGCGGTATCGAAAGTGCCAAAAAGCACTACCCCAATAACCCAATTGTCGCCGGCATAACAAGCTACGGGGCGCTAAAATCGGGGCCAAATCACATTACAGAAACTGGCTCAGGTGACAGTCATTTTGGTTGGGTCTCCAAACAACAAATAAATGAACAGGGTCAAGCCGAGATAGAACACACTCTCAATAAACTGCTTCCGCCTTGCACATGGCATCAAGATATTACCCTAGCACTTTGGAATAAGTTGGTAATCAATTGCGTCATCAACCCCATTACCGCTATTTATGACGTGAAGAATGGCGATTTGGCTCATACTGTTTATCGCCAAAAAATAACCCAAGTCTGTGAAGAACTCGCAAAAGTAATGACGGCAGTGGACTATCCAACATCAGCCAACCACCTAAGGCAAAATGTGGAGCACGTTATTAGCAACACAGCCGCTAACTATTCGTCTATGCATCAAGATATAAAACATAGCAGGCCCACTGAAATACAGCACATCAATGGTTACGTTGTCGAGCTTGCTAACAAGCTGAAAATAGACACTCCAGTTAATCAGCAGCTGTATCAGGCGGTTTTATATTTGGAACAAAAAAGCCCTTTATTCAATCGTAAATAAAGGGCCTTGTTTCGCAAAAACACGCTTACTTCGCGCAGCGTTCCATCGCAGCTAAACAGTCTTTAATATAGTTTACTCTTTGTTCCAAATCGCAAGATGTAGGCCGGATCCCCAACTTTATGCCTAAAATGGCTAAGCTTTGGTGACCAGCGGCCAGCATGCAATCATGCATTTGTTGCTCTGTGAGTAATGAGCCTGCTGCTCCCGTTACTAATTTATTATTTGGCGCAGGAGGCATATGGGTGTCGGCCCACTCACCATATTCAGTGGTTTGCTCAGATACTCCAGAGAACATCAAACCCGCCAGCAAATTATTCGCCTTTAATAGCGCTATATGATCCAACGCCCCTTGCTCAGAGCGAGTTTCGATTACCGAGCGCCCCCAATTGACTAACATACTAATCTTGCTGCTGCTCCCCAGATTGAGCCGCTTTAATGCCTTGATCTCGTCTTCAATGGTCAAAAAGCCCTTGGCGGGCTTTTGCCCTTCAATTAAGGTATCGCAGTGTTCAATTATTAATTGTGCGCCTTGCCAGTCCCATTCTCTTATCGTTTCGAGGGAGCTCACTAAGGCATCAACCGAGCTTGACGCACGTTGGCGGTTAGGTGCTGTTTGAATTTCAATTGCCTTAACCACTTGGCGTCCAGCGTGAGCATTCAATTTGGCGACGGCTTGCTGCGCACTTTGCATAAAATCTATCGCTTGCTGCCGGCCAACCCTATCTGTTGATGCTAAACCAAACTGGGGGTTGTTATCCAATGCACTCATGATCCCCGGAATACAGGTAAAAACAAACTGCCAATTTGTATCTATATTCTGCAAAAACCAATCATCATCATGAGGGTGTAATTTACCTAAAAACGGATGCTCTAAACCTTTAACGCTGGGTGTGTTTTTAAGCGCATCGTAATAAGCTGATTCTAATTCAGGATCCCACCCCGAGACATTAGGAGACGAGGCATAAGCCCCTACAAAGTAACCCATAACATTCCTTGAACAT
This sequence comes from uncultured Paraglaciecola sp., assembly GCA_947498355.1. Classification (GTDB taxonomy): domain Bacteria; phylum Pseudomonadota; class Gammaproteobacteria; order Enterobacterales; family Alteromonadaceae; genus Paraglaciecola. Next base: position 21,258 of record CANMKA010000006.1, read on the forward strand.
AACAATTGCTTCACTTTAAGGCGCGATAGTGCATAAGGTCAACTGGTTTTCGGCCCCATACTTACCGTTAGAATATTTACCTCCTACGCCAATCAATCAAGGCTTTAATAATCGCAGAGTTTTGACTTTTTATTTATGAAAAGTACATTCACTTATCCACGCACAAACTTGATGCAGGTGATCAAATAAGGGGAAACTATAGCCCCATAATTAATAATTAGCCGTTAATCCCAAAACCCTTACCACAAACAATGAACATAAATTTAATTAATTAAAAACATACATTTAAGTATATTCAAGCAAAAATTAAGTGAACTAAGCAGGCCAAAAAAATTGAGCTAAATTCGATTCGTCCATAAATAAAAAAGGAACGTAACTTGCTGGCTTTCAATTCAGCTATCGCGCTTTCTGAAATTTTTTATATAAGGAATCTAAACGTGTCATTATCAAACAAGCAAATTACGTTAATTCAAGACAGTTTTAAGCTAGTTGTGCCCATAAAAGATCAAGCCGCGGACATCTTTTACACCAAATTATTTGAATATGACCCAGAGCTAAAACCTCTGTTCAAAACGAGTATGTTAACCCAAGGACAAAAGCTCATGGCTACCCTAGGGGCAGCAGTAAACGGATTGAACAGCCTACCCACTCTAGTACCCATACTAGAAAACCTAGCCATTAGACACATAGATTATGGGGTAAAACCCGAACACTACGATACTGTGGGTAAAGCGTTAATTGATACCTTGCAAGCAGGGTTAGGCGATCAATTTACGCCAAGCGTAAAAGAGGCATGGCTCGATCTGTACACATTAGTAGCCACCGTAATGCAAAACGCAGCCTACCCAGAGCTGTTCGCGACCAACCAAATATAATAGACTAGAAATATCAGATTTTGCGGACGGCACTAAAGTTAAACCAGTATTGTCTGACCATGAAATGAACGACAAGGTGTTGAATTAAAATAAAACTATTAAAAATCATATTCTTAGGGTAATTTTGAATGAGCAATAAATTGTACCCGAGGCAGACAAACATTGTTTAGAACAGAATTTGATAACTAAAGAGATTCTACTACGCACGAACTACATGGACGTAGTCAACAACTGAGCCGCACCTGCTGGAACAAGGTTTTAGAAAAACATGCCCATCATATTGAGTAAACTAGGTCTTTGAACCAAGACCCTCTTTGTGCCTTTAGCTGCCTGCCCCTCGAATTTGGCTACGTGAGGATCCGCTGAGTACATTTACAAACGTTAGAAAATTAATACAACTGACAACCTGTTTCTGTCCAAAATCCTGAGGGACTGTAACTTTTTGCCTTTGGTTTCACTATCACGCAGAACAGTCCCAATACTTAATATCCCAGAGATAAATCTACGCATTCAGGCCATTTTTGCTCTTTTCGATAAGCAATAATCGTTTCTGCAACTATTTTGACAGCCGTTTTCTTGTTTGTAGGTGCCGAAATATGAGGCAATATTGTAATTTTCGGATTGCTCCACAACTCTGAATCTTCAGGAAGAGGCTCTTGGTCGAAGACATCCAATACAGCGTGCGCAATGTGCCCTTTATTGATTAACTCAATCAAATCAGATGTATTAACAATACTCCCTCGAGAAAAATTTATTAACTTTGAACCCAACGGCAACCAAGCCAATTTTTCTTTATCTAAAAGTCGATGCGTTTCCGACGTTAAAGGCAATAAATTAATCAGAATATCAGTCTGGGCCAACATAGCTTTCAGACCAGCAACGCCATAAAAATGATTAACACTATCAAGCTGTTTATTACTGCGTGTCCAACAACTCAACTGATAATCAAGTTTTTTTAACAGTTCAAGAGAGGCAAGCCCCAATTTACCCGCTCCCAATATACTTACTCGTACATGCTTAGAGTTAATATTGGGTAACTGAAGCCACTTTTTAGCGGTTTGTTGACCCACATATTTCGACATATTTCGTTGTAAATACAGTGTCCAAGCCAATACCGATTCGGCCATCGAAATGGATAGCTGCGTATCTTCGAGTCGAGCAAGCCTAACCTGAACTCGGCTAAACTCTTGACTCCTTAACGCGCTCACTAATTTTTCAACACCAGCCCAAACACTTTGTACTAGCCTCAAGTTTGGGTAGCGAAGTAAATCTTCTGGTTGTGGGTTTGCTACAATAGCTATGTCTACCTCATGTACAGTCTCCTCGCCAACCTGTTCGGGCAAGACAATGTGCTCTTCGCTTAACGCTTCGTTCAATAATTGGATCCATTGCGTTCTTTCATCGTTTGTGATGCTGTCAATAAAAACGATCTTATTCATGATGTAAATAGCCGACTCATATCTTTGAAACTTTTTAGCTCTAGCGGATTTCCGAACGGATCAAATAAGAAAAAAGTATGTTGTTCACTTGGTTTACCGGCAAATCTAACACTTGGTGGTATAACAAATTCAATCCGAGCATCATCTAGTCGGTTCGCAATACGTTTCCAAACAGAGAAAGACAAAACCAATCCAAAATGGGGCATCGGAACCATAGTATTGTCGACTTTCCCCGTTAGCTCGGTTGTTAGTGGCGAACCTAAATGAAGTGACAATTGATGACCAAAGAAATTAAAGTCAACCCATGTTTCTGTACTTCTGCCTTCTTCAGCCCCAAGTAATTTGCCATAGAACTCCCTCGCTTGGCATAAGTCAGTAACATTTATAGCTAAATGAAAAATACTTGATTGCATGGCGCATCTCCTTTACTGATTACCAAACAACTCAGATATTAGCAATCGCCATTCAAAAGAGATAATATCTATTTGTTTTTTTCATCATAAGATATTTTTATGGACATTAGATTCATATCTAGCTTGCTTGAGGTTATCAGAACAGGCTCCATAGCCGCTGCGGCAAGAAATCAAATGTTAACACCCGCTGCCGTTAGTCAGCGAATAAAATCCTTAGAGCACCAATTAGCGTGCGAATTACTGAATCGCGAAGGTCATGCGGCTAAACCCACCGAAGCATGTTTGAGCTTGATACCTAGGCTTACGCATTTAGTTGAGGAAACAGCAGCTTTAAAGATTGATTTAGATCATTCTGGGATGTTTGGCGATCTAAGAGTGGGTGTTATTTCAACGGCACTTACGGGAGTTTTACCTAATGTCATCCAACTTCTTTCTTCCCACGCCCCAAACCTAAAACTTCAAATATTTCCGGGAACATCGTCTAGTTTATACGAGAAGCTATTAGATAAAACACTTGATGTGATACTTGTGGTAAAGCCGCCTTTTGTGTGTCCTAAATATTTGAAATTAGAGCATCTTTACTCTGAACAATTAGGCCTTATTTGTCACAAATCAAATTCTTTGAATATCACAGAATCATTAGTCCATTTACCCTATATACAATATGACAGACTAGCTTGGGGCGGTGCCATTGCAGACTCCTTCCTGCTAGAAAACGATATTGCCGTAAATACCTTATGTGAACTTGATGCACTAGAATCTATCGCAATGATGGTTAAAAACGAAATGGGCGTATCACTTACCCCAATTTGGCAAGGCCTACGCGATTTTTCAAACCAAGTGAAAATACTGCCTATTCAGCAGAATCGTTTCGCACGTCAAATAGAATTAATATCCCACCGACAAGTAGGTAAAGAGAGGCTTCTTAGTACATTTTCAACGTGCGTGTTAAACGTAGCCAGCAAACTATAGGTAGTAAATCGTATGCTCAACTGGGCGTCTAAGAAGGTTTCGCTAAAACTAGAAAAACTGCTCGCGACATAGCAGGCCAGAAGCTGGGTTTCATGATTTAAAGGTAAAAGGCGTAAGTGACTTTGAGGGGAAAACTGCCGAAAAGCAATTCGCCAGCGGCCATAAAACAGAATCACAAATAAGAGTATACGACAGAAAAGTCGCAGTAGTCCCAACCGTAGAATCCAAAAAATAAAGCCGCTCAAAAAAACCGAAATTGCGAGTAAGAATCTAAATTAATCAATTTATATTATGAAAGTATATTATGAAAGCGGCAAAAAAGAAAAATAAAACCTAGGTAAGGTTTAATTAAAAGGTAATAAAAACAAAGGTTTAAGATGGTGCCCGGGGCCGGACTTGAACCGGCACGTCATTACTGACGAGGGATTTTAAATCCCTTGTGTCTACCAATTTCACCACCCGGGCATCGGGGGGATACTTACTTTTAGTAAGCTGGTATTGCTAAGCGTTTATGGAGGCGGAACCCGGAGTCGAACCGAGATCCACGGATTTGCAATCCGCTGCATAGCCATTCTGCCATTCCGCCGTGCTAGCTATTTGAAAATTTGGAGCGGGAAACGAGATTCGAACTCGCGACCCCAACCTTGGCAAGGTTGTGCTCTACCACTGAGCTATTCCCGCTTAATTTTCTAGGTTTTTTGGTGACTAAGACTGTCGTTTTTTAACGTTTCGTCTTGGCCTCCTCAAACTGTGGGGGCATTCTACATCCACAATTAAAAGTGTCAACTACAAAACTACTCTTTTTGAACTGACTGGCTAATTTTCGATCTGAAAGCACTAAAAACAAACAATTTGTATAAATAACAAGTCAACATTTAGGATATTTCACTTCGCTGACGACTGAGAAAAGACATCAGCTTCTTCTCAGTCAAATGAACTAGGTTCAAATAGATAAGGTACTCGTTTGCACTTACTGGTACTGAAGAGTGGACAAACAAGTACATTTTACATGCTAGTTACTTAGGTCTAGGTACGTCCTGTACTTCTCCTAAGAAACCGTAGTCATCTCCTCCTAACCGACCAATTGCATCCAGTTTATAAGGATCAACTCTCAGTCTATTCTGCTCGTTAGAGGCAATAACCTGATCATTTACGTACACTTTTAGTACTTTACCCAAAATCATGGCTTGGCTACTGGTAATGTTTTCGACACGATATTTTTCGCAAGCATAGGCTACATGGCAATCCGATAATCTTGGCAGCGAAAAACCATCAAAATCAGACGTGGCTAAACCCAAGTTGTTCACCTCTGATTCGTTTTTTGCAAACGATGCGGCACTAGCTGTCACTGCTGAGGCCTGTTCTCTGTGGGCAATATGCACGACAAACTTCTCACGCTTTATAATATTTAGGCGAGTATCTTTTGGTACGTTAGGCGCTTTATTGCCAACGGATAACATGATGAGTGGAGGATCGCTTGATACCGCGCTGAAATAAGAGAACGGGGCCAAATTTAAGGAATTGTCTTCGTTTTCTGACAGTACCCATGCTACTGGTCGTGGAGTCAAGGTTTGAATTATAGTGTGATATACTGCGTTCGGTATCATATTTGCTAGATCAAAAATCATTGATGCCTCGTAATCAATATTGGGTTACGCTGTAACATTAGTGGACAACCAGTGGTTAATGCCGTTAAGTATTACCATTATACTAATGCTTATGACCTAAAGCTCACGCAAATCACAAGTTTATATTCGTGAATAAAAATATAAGGAAAAGAATGACATCTTTTGTGCGTAATTGGGTAATACTGTGTTTACTGGTTTTTTCAGTTGGTTGGTTACTTGCTCATAGATTAGACGCTTTTAAATTAGAATTAGACCTCCTTGACTCCGCTAACCACTATTCACTGTACGCCGAGTCGTCTTCGAATATAGAACACACGTTAATTACTGAGGGCATATCTCCTAAACTTAAATGTCGAGTACAACATAATGCAGAAGAAAATTACTGCGCCCTCACTATTCTACTAAGCGAAGCCGATGGTTTTACTAACCTCGAAAATGGCAAAGACTTATCTATCTACCAGACTTTAGATTTGGACATTGATTATTCGACACCGCCAGGCAATCCGAATATTCGGGTGTCTTTTAGAAATTACAATTCTGATTATACAAAATTTAACGACTATACCTCGCTAAAATACAATACCTTCGCCTTTGAGCCTCAGTTTAATAACTCAACATCTGCAATTCCTTTGTCAACTTTTAGCGTTGAAGATTGGTGGCTTGAAAAATTTAAAAACTCTAAATCAGCCATGTATAACGAGTTTGACAACATAGCCTTTATCGAAATTTTCCCAAACGAAATCTCAGAAATTTACGATTATGAAATAACAGTTAATCGAATGATTTTACGTGGCGAAACCATTAACGAAACTAATTTACTTATCGCGATACTCGCCCTTTGGCTGTTATTAATAATTGCTTTGGTTTACCAAAATACCGTTAACCTCAAAAAAATGGCGATTACCGACGTACTCACGGGTTGTATAAATAGAAGAGGTCTAACTCTTTGGATAGATAAAAAGCTGTTTAATTTTTATCTACGAGACTCGTTATGTGTTTTTTATGTGGATATTGACGATTTTAAGAAGATAAACGACATATACGGTCACAACGCAGGCGATCAACTTCTATGTGAATTCACCCAGATCGTCCATGAAACCATCACGTCTTATACCTCGGTTGGCCAAAGTTATCGTTTATGTCGATTAGCTGGAGACGAATTTGTCATTGCACTATTCGACTTAACCGAAGAAGAAATACAACCTCTAGCCAAACATCTTATTTCTGCTGTAACCGTGCCCATTCAACTCGACACGTGTGTAGTAAAAATCAGCACTAGTATAGGCATTAATTACACAGAGAAAAAACCAGAGAAATTTCAAGATTTAATCGACAGAGCTGACATGGCTATGTACTACGCCAAAAAGCATGGTAAAAATCAATATAAACGGTTCGATAAAACCATTGCCAATGATTTATTTTACCGTCAAAAACTATCTGAAAAAATTAAGTTAGCGTTCGACAAACGCGAGTTTCACCTTAATTTTATGCCAATTTGTGATAGCAAAACTCTTCACATAACTAAAGTAGAAGTATTACTCAGAACGGTTAGTGAAAACTTAGAAGGTATTGGACCTGACGTATACATTCCGATCGCTGAAGAGTACAACCTTATTCACGATATCGACATGTGGGTCATTGAAAAAACCCTGCAAACGATTAAACAAAATACACAATTATTGTCCAACTCCCCTGTTGTGTTTTGTATCAATATTTCAGCCCTTGAATTACATCATGATCAATTTGTGACTAAGCTAGAAATTTTGCTACGCCGCTACGAAATCGCGCCCGACTTAGTTGAATTAGAAATAACTGAAACCAGCTTAGTCGATACCAACAGTCGCAGCATAGATACCCTCATGGCTATTCGCAAACTAGGTGTGGGCTTAGCTTTGGACGATTTTGGCACTGGCTATACAGCATTTTCGCAACTGACTAATTATCCGGTAGATTGTTTGAAAATAGATCGCTCTTTTATTCGCGATTTAGATACCCAAAACGAGATACAAGTCACTATGTTAAAAGCGGTATTGTCTATTGCTAAAGCCTATAAGCTAGAAACCATAGCAGAAGGCATAGAAACGCAAGAACAACTAGATTTTTTGAGAGATAACGCGTGTCATCTAGTTCAGGGGTACTTATTATCTAAGCCCATAGAATTTTCGAGCTTAGTGACCTTACTAAAGAGTAAAAAACCTCTAGACCAAAATACAACTAAACCTGCTTAGCGTGTCCGTTTAGTAGGCAAAGGGAAAGAGCTGTACACAGAAGGGGTTAAAAAGCAGGTGCCAATTCACCTGCTTTAATTAAAAAAATACGCAACTAGTGGGTGACTTTCCCTGTAGCTGCCCATTCGGTGCCATTAACTAAACTGGTTTGAAACACTTCACTGGTATAAGCCGGTTCACCATGACCTAACGTGGTGTGAAATACTCGGCCCTTTTTATACGTTAATGCCATCATTACGGGCTCGATACGGCCAGATCCTTTAAAAGCAGGATCGTCATAAGCATTGGCTAAAATCGTCATATTTTTAGCAGGGCCACGTAGGCTATTGTATAACTCATCTTTGGTTTGCATCCATGTATCTGGCATATTTTGGGTGATAGGATGATTTTTATTAATAATAGTAATTTCGAAAGGCCTGTGGCTACCATGGCCACCCGCATCTCCTTTAGAGGTGTCGACTATCTTCTCGCCATTTTCGGTGAAATATACGTAAGGACCATCAGTTTCGTTACGGCCCCCCCATCCGCCAAGTCCTATCATCTCATTATAGGCTTTCCATTTTGGAAAAGAGTTATTGGCTGCATGAATACTGACAAAGCCACCGCCGTTTGCCATATAATCTTCAAATGCATGCTTAGTCGATTCTGGCCAAGGCGCTGCTTTCCAACCAAAATTAGAAATAACCACGTCATAATTGGCAAAGTTTGGTTTAAAATCAGGATCAGTTTGAGGCTCATCTACGGGAATGTAGGTTTTGCCATCTTTTAACTGGTATTCGCTAGTTAACTCGTCACTCTTCCATGTATACACGGTTCGATACACATCAACGTCAAAACGCCCTGTTTGCTCAAGAGTTTGTTTCATCATTTGAGTAGATTTAGGCCAAACCACGTGGTTGTTTTGCCCATCGACAATAAGCACTCTAAGGGAGTGGTCAGTTTTGTCGGTAGACAGACAGCCACTTAACACAACGGCTGAGCATACTAAAACTGCGCGTTTAATCATTTTCATTTGTTTACCTGATTTATAGTTATTTTCTAAAAGTAGACATTACAACATCTGGCTTTCCAGAGGAAAACCATTACCATGTAATCATTGTAATCAAAAAAAGAACTCCATGGAATTTGCATTTATCTTATTAGCGTTTATTTGCGGACTTGCACTCAAGCTGGTTGGCTTACCAACTTTAATCGGATATCTACTGGCTGGATTCGCTCTCAACTACTTTCAATTTACTGCATCAGAATCTCTGCAAAGCATTGCTAATTTTGGTATCACCCTGATGTTATTTACCATTGGCCTAAAGCTCAATGTAAAAGATTTATACAAACCCGAGGTTTGGGCTGGCAGTATTTCTCATACCCTAGTCTGGGTATCAGTAATGAATCTGGTGTTAATTGGCTTAGCATGGTTAGGCCTAGGGATGTTTAGCCAGCTAGATTTTTTTACTCAAGCCTTGTTAGCTTTCTCGTTAAGTTTTAGTAGTACCGTTTGCATAGTCAAAATATTAGAAGAAAGCGGCGAAATTAAAACTAGGCATGGCAAATTGGCCATTGGCATCTTGGTGATGCAAGATATATTTGCCGTATTATTCTTGGTGGTAGCAACAGGAAAAATCCCATCTATTTGGGCATTTGGGCTATTCGCCCTGTTATTTGCAAAACCTATTTGGTCAAAAATACTTGAGCAAGTAGGTCATGGTGAGCTAATGGTGCTTAGCGGATTTTTATTAGCTTTTGGGGGCTATGAATTATTTGAATTAGTTGGCGTAAAAGGAGACTTAGGAGCACTAGTGGTTGGTATGCTAATCGCAAGTCATAGCAAATCTACTGAGCTTGCCAAATCTCTAATGAGCTTTAAAGATTTGTTCCTAATTGGTTTCTTTTTAACGATTGGTCTTACAGCTCTGCCTACCATCGAGTTGACCCTAACTGCGTTAGTTCTCTGCTTGTTTATCCCAGTTAAATTTTTATTGTTTTTTAAATTATTTACCCTGCTTAAACTAAGGGCCAGAACCAGCTACTTAGCTAGTTTAGTGTTGTCAAATTACAGTGAATTTGGATTAATCGTTGTTGCCCTCATGGTAAGCCTAGAATGGATCAGCCCAGAGTGGTTAGTCATTGTTGCTATGGCTGTATCCTTCTCATTTGTATTCACTAGTTTTGTGTATAAAAGCTCACACAATCAATTCAACCAATACAAAGATAAACTCAAAGCACACGAGCACCCCACCCCCTTACTAGAAGACACCTATGTGCAACCCGAGAATGCCGAAATCATTGTGATCGGTTTAGGACGAGTGGGCAAAGGCGCGTATGCTTCGCTGCAACAAATGGTTGGCGAAAAAGTTTGGGGTATGGATGCAGACCCCGCAAGAATAAGCAAATTACAGAATCAAAACTACCAAGTTATGGTCGGTGATGGCGAAGACATAGATCAATGGGAAAGTATGGATTTAAGCGAGGTTAAACTCGTTCTACTGGCGCTGCCATCAATTCAAGATATTTGTAACATCACAGAACAACTCAAGCATGCGCAGTACGCGGGAAAAATCGCCTCTATTGCCAGGTATGAGGACGAGATCGAACCTTTGCTCAACGCAGGTTCCGACAAGGTATTTAACTTTTTCACTGAGGCAGGAACCGGTTTCGCAGAAGAAAGCTTACAGATATTGAAAAATTAGGTACGTAAGCTGATTAAAACAAGAATCATTACCACTATGTATCACATTGTTTTATAAAGATTTTTTTGAATTTTAATGGTCATAAGTGAATCGGTAAGCTATACTTTGCCCAAATCTCGCATCAGGACAAAATTATGCAAGGCGACAAACAGGTTTTATCTACATTAAACGAAGTGCTGACTTATGAGCTGACTTCAATTAATCAATTTTTTTTACATGCCCGTATGTTCAAAAATTGGGGGTTTGAAAAGCTAAATCAAAAAGCTTACAAAAAATCGATAAAAGATATGAAGCAAGCCGATGAGCTTATCGAGCGGATCTTATTTTTAGAGGGTTTACCTAATCTACAAATGCTTGGCAAACTCATGATAGGTGAACACACCGAAGAAATGCTTAATTGCGACATGACATTTCAAAGCGGTCAAATCCCGCTTCTAAAAAATGCCATTAAATTATGCGAAGAAAAACGAGACTTTGTATCCAGAGATTTATTGGAATCTATCTTATCTTACGAAGAAGAGCACATCGATTGGTTAGAAACCCAAGTATTCCAAATCGAAAATCTAGGTATCGAAAACTACCTACAAGCTCAAGTAGAAGAGGACTAAACGATGAAAGGCAATACTGTAATTATTGAAAAGCTCAATGGCTTGTTAGCGTTTGAACTTGCGGCAATGGATCAATACTTTATCCATTCACAAATGTATGACGACTGGGGCTTGAGTAAGTTATTTGCGCGTATCTCTCACGAATTTGACGACGAAAAGGGCCACGCCACTAAGTTAATTGAACGTATCCTGTTTTTAGAGGGTACGCCTAATATGGTTAACCGCGATGGCTTGGAAATTGGCACAGACGTTCCATCAATGTTAGCTAGCGATTTACGGGTTGAATATGCAGTAGCCGATGCCCTAAAAGATGCAATCGCCACCTGCGAAGCCGAAAAAGATTTTGTTACTCGAGATATGTTACTGGTTCTGCTAGACGATACAGAAATGGACCACGCTCATTGGCTAGAGCAACAACTTGGCCTTATCGAACGCTTAGGCTTACCCAATTATTTGCAATCGCAAATGTAACCCTAAGGCAAAATTGGTGGTCTTCAACTTTTAAACCGACAGTTAAGAGTTCAACTGTCGGTTTAAAAAACTTGGGGGTTATGATTTTGCTAACGCTAGGTTATTCAATTAGTACTCAGTAGAAAAATTGAAAAAGAAGGGCGTTTTTCGCCCTTCTTTATTTTGTAATGTCACAACAAGTTGCCAACGCATTTTGGGCTCACTGCAAGCTCCCAAAAAAAACACGCCTTGGTATTCGTGTAGGCCGTCTACTAAAGTGGGTTGGTCGAGTACAATTGCAGTTTTACCCATGTACATATTGATGCCTTGTATCCATGCATCACGAATTGAAAGTTCTGGTGGCATCCGGATAGTCAACCTGTTTTCTTCTTCAAGCTCGATAGATGCGGCTCGACTAACACTAATCTTTTGGCTATTAGTACTCAAATTGCACTGAGTTTCTTCATCGAAATTGCATTGCTGAGATTCTCGACTATTAGATAGTGGTGAAAAATGAATCAGCAGACCAACTACACACGCAATAATTAAGGTAAACACTGAAATTTTCAGAAAAAAGGAAGAATTCACATCGCTACTAAGGTTAAAATGTCGTGTCGGTAAGTTTGATTTAAACAAAGTTGACTAACAAGCATTTAATACTTTCTTTTGAGCCAATATAACCCTAACATATGTAAGGTTATTGGCTGTCTTAAAGTTATTTCAAGTGTTTAGAACGCTAAAAACAGGTGCGAAGCGAGCGCCTGTTTCTCTTAGCGAGTGGAAAATTTATTGTTAATAGAGTGGAAGAATCATTAAATGAGTGATGCTATTCAAGTACATCCCGAATATAACTACAAAGTAATTCGGCAGTTTGCGGTCATGACCGTAGTGTGGGGCATAATAGGAATGGCAATAGGCGTGTTAATTGCTGCTCAGCTATACTGGCCCGCACTTAACTTTGACACACCTTGGCTAACCTTCTCTAGGTTACGCCCCCTTCATACTAACTCGGTAATTTTTGCATTTGGTGGATGCGCACTTTTCGCTACATCTCTATATGTAGTTCAACGTACCTGCCAAGTTAGGCTGTTTAGTGACAAGCTAGCCTCATTCACCTTTTGGGGATGGCAACTCGTCATAGTGTTAGCCGCAATCACACTTCCCATGGGCTTAACCAGCTCTAAAGAATACGCAGAACTTGAATGGCCTATCGATATTTTAATCGCCATTGTATGGATGTCTTACGTAATCAACTTCTTTGGAACTATGATTATTCGTAAGGTCTCACATATTTATGTAGCAAACTGGTTCTTTGGTGCCTTTATGCTAACCGTTGCTGTTTTACATATTGCAAACAGTATGGCTATTCCAGTTTCACTCACTAAATCTTACTCATTGTATGCAGGCGCTGTGGATGCAATGATTCAGTGGTGGTACGGTCACAACGCTGTTGGATTCTTCTTAACAGCAGGTTTCTTAGGCATGATGTACTACTTTGTGCCTAAGCAAGCAGGTAGACCGGTATTCTCATACCGCTTGTCTGTAGTCCACTTTTGGGCACTAATTTCGCTTTATATTTGGGCAGGTCCTCATCACCTGCATTACACTGCTTTACCTGACTGGACACAATCTTTAGGTATGGCTATGTCGATTATCTTGTTCGTTCCTTCGTGGGGCGGGATGATCAACGGCATCATGACTCTTTCTGGTGCATGGCATAAACTTAGAACTGACCCTGTACTGCGCTTCTTAGTCGTATCTTTATCATTCTATGGCATGTCGACGTTCGAAGGTCCTATGATGGCAATTAAAACGGTTAACGCGCTATCACATTATACTGACTGGACAATTGGTCACGTTCACTCAGGTGCATTAGGTTGGGTTGCTATGGTATCAATTGGGTCAATTTATCATCTGATCCCTATCCTGTTTGGTAAAGCTAAAATGTATAGCATCAAGCTAATCAATACGCATTTCTGGTTAGCCACAGCTGGGGTAGTACTTTATATAGTTGCTATGTGGGCGTCGGGTATTACTCAGGGCTTAATGTGGAGTGCAATTAACGCTGATGGCACCCTTACTTACAGCTTTGTAGAATCACTACAAGCCTCTAAACCTTTCTATCTAATGCGCTTCTTAGGTGGTGTTTTAGTTGTCGCGGGTATGCTCATTATGGCCTACAACGTATTTAGAACCATTAAAGGCCACAGTTTGAAAGAGCCTGAATTTCAACCTGATGCGCAAGCAGCATAATAAGGAGGCCAAATAATGAAAAATGCACATGAGATAATTGAAAAAAATGTGGGTCTTCTGACTATTCTGATATTAGTCGCCATCAGTTTAGGTGGTATGGCACAAATTACGCCGCTAATGTTTCAACAGCAAACCATGGAGCCAGTCGACGGATTAACTCCCTACACTGCGCTGCAAATGGAAGGACGCGATATATATATCCGTGAAGGATGTGTGGGCTGCCACAGCCAAATGATCCGTCCTTTTAGAGCCGAAACAGAACGTTACGGCCACTACTCTGTAGCCGGTGAATCTGTGTGGGAACATCCATTTTTGTGGGGTTCAAAACGAACAGGTCCTGATTTAGGCCGTGTTGGAGGAAGATACAGTGATGACTGGCATCGTGTTCACCTTATCAATCCAAGAGATGTGGTACCCGAGTCAAACATGCCAGGCTTTCCTTGGTTAATGGAAAATACCCTAGATGGCGAGTTAACCGCTAAAAAACTGTCTGTGTTTCGCGATTTTGGCGTACCTTACACAGATGAGGACATAGCAGGAGCCAAAGCTGCCGTTCAAGGGAAAACTGAAATGGAAGCGTTAATTGCTTACTTACAATCACTTGGCACGGCGTTGAAATAATATGGATTACGCACTCAGTGGCAGTATTTACACGGTTGTCGTGTTTGTAAGTTTTATTGGAATTGTTATTTGGGCTTTCAGTAAAAAATCAAAGGCAAACTTTGATGAAGCCGAAAAACTGATATTTGACGATGAACCCCAGCAGAAGAAGCAGGAGTCGAAAGTAGATGAGTAGTTTTTGGAGTATTTGGATCTCAGTGATTACTTTGGGATCAATTTTGGGATGTTTTTTATTACTTCGCTGGTGTTTGTCGAATAAGACAGGCGTTAAAGAAGGCGACGATATGCATCATGAATTTGATGGCATTATCGAAATAAATAACCAGTTACCTAGATGGTGGACCATACTGTTTTACGTATGTATCGTGTGGGCGCTAGTTTACTTGTTATTGTTTCCAGGTTTAGGAAACTTTAAAGGTCTGCTTAATTGGCAGAGCTCAAATCAGAATATTCGCTCGTTAGCTGAGTCCAAAGCAGCCGTTGCTGCTTTAGCTGAGAATGGAATAATCAGTGAGTATGACCGCGAAATAGCCCAAGCCAATGAGCAGTTTGGCCCCATATTTGATGCTTACTATGCTAGACCAATTACAGAGCTAGCTAAAGATGAAGAAGCACTCAAGGTCGGCCAGCGTTTATTCGCTCAAAACTGTGCTTTATGCCATGGCTCGGATGCAGGTGGTCAACGTGGTTTCCCCAGTCTATCAGACGATGATTGGTTGTATGGTGGCTCACCTGAGAAAATTACCGAAACCCTATTATACGGCAGAAAAGCTATGATGCCTGGTTGGATAGACGTTATGGGTGAACAAGGCATTAAAGAAGTAACAGCTTATGTTTTGAGCCTGAGTAACCGACCAGACCTTGATGCTGGCTTAGTGTCTGCCGGTAAAGATAGATTTGGCGCCTGTGCAGCGTGTCACGGTATGGATGGTAAGGGCAATCAGTTAGTTGGTGCTCCTAATTTAACCGACCAAATCTGGTTATACGGTGGAACTGAAAAGTCAGTTATCGAAACCTTAACCCATGGACGAAATGGCGTAATGCCAGCCTTTAAAGACACCCTTGGCGAAAAGAAAATTCATTTAGTTGCCTCCTATGTCTACAGTTTGTCGCAAGACAAATAATCTATAAGTGATATACTATGAGCCCCGCATGAGTCGGGGCTTTTTTATGTCAGTTACCGCAACGAATAGAGCAGTCAATATTCATGAATAATCCCGAAAATAAAGTCTGGTACAAGCAATTTTGGCCTTGGTTTCTCATCATAGTCCCCCTCACCTCTATGGTGGTTAGCTTTACTATGATGAACTTTGCGTTTACCACTCAAGACAGCATGGTAGTAGACGATTACTACAAAGAAGGCAAAGGCATCAATGTCAAACTGCAAGCAATTGAACGCGCCAAAGCCCTAAACATTCAAGCAGATGTAAGCGTGACTAATGATGCAATAGAAGTCAGTTTTGCGTCTGGCCAAAACATTGATGGTCAGGCTTTAGTCTTAGACTTTTACCACTCGACTCAAGAGCACAAAGATTTTTCAGTTAACGTCTTTAAAGATGCTCAAAATGTCTATCGTGCACCCATCGAAAATGCAACAAATGGCAAGTGGCGAGTCAGTTTGCATCCAATGGACGAAAGCTGGAAACTCCAAAAACAAATCTCTTTGCCCAGTCAGTCGCAATTTACCTTAGTCCCATAATATCCATGCAAACAAGCTGTTATCACTGCGGTCTGCCCAACGATCCTCATCAGGTATTCTCTACGCTTGTTTTGAAGCAACCACAAGTGTTTTGTTGCCCAGGCTGCTTAGCGGTTGCCGAAGCCATAGTTAAAAATGGTCTAGAAGACTATTATCATTATCGAGACGAATTTGCTGAAAAAGCCAATAGCGACGAAAGCGATATTTTGCAAACATTGTCCGTTTTTGACGACGACAGCATACTTGATGAGTTTGTCGAGACCACAGATAAGAAAAGCGAAATACAGTTGAGTGTAAGCGGCATAAACTGCGCAGCCTGTGCTTGGCTAATCGAAAAACAATTGGCGAAAGTAGACGGTGTACTACAAATTGGGGTAAATGTTTCATCAAGACGAGCCGTACTGAGTTGGGACACGAATAAACTTAAATTGAGCCAAATACTGGCTCAACTCGAAAAAATTGGTTATCACGCAAAGCCATTTCAACCAGAACAACATGAGGCCAGTTATCGCCGAGAAAATAAGCGATTTTTAATGCAGCTAGGCTTGGCTGGTTTAATGACCATGCAAGTTATGATGCTGAACATTGGCGTGTTTTTCGACTTATTTGGACACCTAGAAGCAGAAACCAAAGTCTATTTTAATTGGGTTAGCTTATTGCTTACCACTCCCGTTGTGCTCTATTCATCTGCAGGGTTTTATGCCAGTGCCAGCAAGGCGCTAAGCGCTAAAACCGTGAATATGGATGTACCTATCAGTGTTGCCCTTACCATTATTTTTGCCTCGAGCTTGTTTGCCACCATTCAACAAGTGGGGCAAACCTACTTCGAATCTCTGTGCATGTTCGTATTCCTGTTGTTAATCAGTCGCTACCTTGAACATGGCGCGCGATACAAGGCTTCACAGATATCATCAAACATGCTCGAGTATATTCCCACCTCAGCTATGGTTTTAGACGGTCAACAAACCAAAGCTGTGTTGGCTAAATCTCTGGTTGCAGGGCAAGAGGTGATTGTAAAAGCGGGGGAGCTGGTCCCAATTGATGGCACTGTTATGTCTGGTCAAGGCCAATTG
Source organism: uncultured Paraglaciecola sp. (assembly GCA_947498355.1). Taxonomy (GTDB): domain Bacteria; phylum Pseudomonadota; class Gammaproteobacteria; order Enterobacterales; family Alteromonadaceae; genus Paraglaciecola. The sequence goes on from CANMKA010000006.1 coordinate 38,201, forward strand.
GACGAAGCCTTATTGACTGGAGAATTCTCTTTGGTCGACAAACAACCCGGCGATAAAGTTTATGCTGGCACCCAAAATCAATTAGGCACCCTAACGATTCGAGTTGATAATAACTTAAAGCATTCTGTGGTTAATCAAATTGCCAACATGCAAACCCAAGCAATGGCGAACAAACCAAGGATTGCCAATATTGCCGACCAGTTTTCTCAATACTTTGTTGGTGCTGTACTCGTTTTATCTGTGATTGCTTACGTAGTTTGGCTAAATATCGACCCAAGCCAAGCCTTATGGATCACCATATCAGTGTTAATTGCGACCTGTCCTTGTGCCTTAGGTTTAGCTACCCCCTCTGCTCTGTCATGCGCTATTGCCAATCTTAATAGCAAAGGCATACTGCTTAAACGCTCAGATGCCCTAGAACAACTCACAAAAGTCGATTGGATTGGACTTGATAAGACTGGGACCTTGACTGAAGGACGATTTTCCATTCAACAAACCGTCAATCTGGGTCATTTACCCGACCAAGACTTACTTAGCATTGCTGCTAGCTTAGAACAGTATTCATCACACCCAATTGCTAAAGCATTTGCCGATCACCCTCACCTGCAAAGGGTAGAAGACTTCTCAGTAGATATTGGCTTAGGCATCTCAGGAACAATCCAAGGTGTTAATTACAAATTTGGCTCTGCGAGCTATATCCAACAACCACTCCCAGCAGAACTGGCGCAATGTAATATCGTGTTGCTAGGCGACAATCAACTCCTTGGGGGATTTGTACTAAACGATCAAATCCGGCAAGAGAGTCAAGACTTATTAAGCCGCTGGAAAAACAAATCTATATCCTTAATCAGTGGAGATTGTGATTCAGCCGTCGCTAAGGTCGCCAATACTTTACATATTTCCAATTGGCACGCCAAACAGTCTCCAGAAGACAAGCTCAAACTAATCACTCAAGCTCAACAACAGGGATATACTGTACTCATGGTAGGCGATGGGATTAATGATGGACCGGTATTGGCCCAAGCAGATGTATCGGTTACCCTAGGTGCCGGTTCAGACTTAGCCAAATCATCAGCCGATGTCATTTTACTCGACGATTCATTGGACAAATTAGACGTGTTGCTCGCCCTATCAAAGCGCTGCAAACAAAAAATTAAGCAAAATATCGGCTGGGCCATTGGCTACAATATAACCGTACTACCGTTAGCCTTTATCGGCTACTTGAGTCCTTGGATGGCAGTGATTGGTATGTCCCTTAGCTCACTCATTGTAGTTGTTAATTCCATCAGACTGTTAAAATAGGTGTATTCATGAGTATTATTTATGTGCTGATCCCTCTCGCAATCATATTAGTCAGCATAGCCATAGCAGTATTCTTTTGGGCAGTTAAATCTAATCAGTTTGATGATCTTGAGCGCCATGGTAGCAGCATCTTATTTGATGATGACCTGCCTAAACCTGCAGATAAACGCCCCCCTAGCAAAGAGCAAGATGAATCAATTTGATTTTGTATCTGCGTTTATCGTTGGCTTAGCCGGAGGCGTACATTGCGTGGGTATGTGCGGTGGCATAGTTGGCGCGTTAAGCTATGCGACACCTAAAAACGCTTCCCCCTTCCCTTATACCATTATGTATAACTTAGGCCGAATCCTTAGCTATAGCCTTGCAGGGGGATTATCGGGATACCTAGGGGTCGTTTTCGCTAATCAAGTGACACAAGGCTTGGTTGTGTTGCAATTTATCAGTGCCGTATTTTTGATGTTATTAGCAGCCTATATCTCTGGAGTGTGGGCTGCTCTGACAAAAGTAGAAACACTTGGACGACATATTTGGGCCTACTTGCAGCCTATTTCTCGACGATTCATACCCTTTACGTCTCCCCTGTCGGCTTTGCCCTACGGCATGATTTGGGGTTGGTTACCATGTGGCTTGGTATATTCTGTTCTAACTTGGTCCCTAGCGAGTGGCTCATTTACCAATGGCGCACTGCTCATGATAGGTTTTGGTATGGGAACCCTACCTATTATGATATTAATGTCTTTAGGTTTTACCTCAATCCAACAAACAATTCAGCAACCAATTGTTAGACACCTGATGGGCATCACCCTGTTCTTATTCGCCTGCACTCAGCTATGGGCAGTAGTGCAAAACGCGGTAAAAACCTAAGTTCGGCTAGAAGGCAAAGTTAAGCGACAGCAGCACAGAAAATATCAGCAATATTTTAAATAACGTTAGCTAGTATGTGTGCTAGTAGGCAAAATATTGCGATTACTACCATATACATACCCTTTTGGCCCTGTGTACCAACGCCTCTGCTTAAACTTTCGCTCATACTAATGAAGGCATCATTGTATAAATACCGAACAATTCGCAGTAAAAAAATACAACAAAGAGCAACTAGCCCTAGTCGATTTATTCAACAAGGCTAAATTTCAGGTATAATCCCGCGCAAATATGGGTGCTCAAGATGAAGCACTTGCCAATACAATCCTTAAGTAAGCAATCCTATGAGTCTAGACATATTATCAAGCCAAACCGTCCCGCTAACCGACAAACAAAAATACAGTTTTAATAAATTGCAAAAACGTATTCGTCGCAACGCGGGCAAAGCCATCGCTGATTTCAATATGATTGAACAAGGTGACAAGGTTATGGTGTGTTTGTCTGGAGGAAAAGACAGTTACACTATGTTGGATGTGTTGCTGTATATGCAAAAAGTGGCGCCTATTTCATTTGAGATCATAGCCGTCAACCTAGACCAAAAACAACCTGGATTCCCTGAACACGTTTTACCCGAATACTTGCAAAAACTGGGTGTGCAATTCGAAATCGTTGAAGAAGATACCTATTCAATTGTGACCGACAAAATTCCAGAAGGTAAAACAACTTGCTCACTTTGCTCACGATTACGCCGCGGAATTCTTTATAAAACCGCAACGCGGCTCGGTGCAACTAAAATCGCCTTAGGTCATCATCGCGATGACATGCTCGAAACCTTGTTTTTAAATATGTTTCACGGAGGTAAACTTAAATCCATGCCGCCTAAATTGGTGAGCGATGACGGCCAGCAAATGGTTATCCGCCCCCTAGCCTATTGTGCTGAGAAAGACATTAGCCAATATGCGAGCACAGTCCAATATCCAATTATTCCGTGTAATTTATGTGGCTCTCAAGAAAACCTGCAAAGAAAGATGATCAAAGGCATGTTGCAAGACTGGGATCAGCGTTTTCCTGGACGTATTGAGAGCATGTTTAAAGCACTGCAAAATGTTACACCATCTCATCTAGCAGATAATTCTTTGTTCGATTTTGCCACCTTACGCACCCAAAACAGCCCGTTTGTAGACGGAGATATCGGTTTTGACCAACCCGAATTTAGTGCCCCAGAAACCCCTAGGCCATCGCCAGATTTAGCCATCGATGTAGCAAATATCTAACCTCAACATTAACTAAAGTACAGAGCAATATTAATGAAAATTGGTTTAGCATTAGGCAGCGGAGCATCAAGGGGTTGGTCGCATATAGGGGTGATACAAGCCTTAGAAGAGTTAGGTGTTACCGTCGACGTCATAGCTGGATGCTCAATTGGTGCCTATGTAGGAGCCGCCTATTCTTCGGGTAAACTTCCCGAACTAGCTGATTGGGTGGAAACCCTAACCGAATGGCAGGTTATTGCCTTGCTTGGAGTGGGCTTTCAACGCGGCGGCTTAGTTAGCGGCCAACGTGTGTTTGCGGCCTTACAAGATAAATTTACCCTGCCTACATTCGAACAACTTACTATCCCATTTGCAGCGGTTGCCACAGACTTATACTCAGGCCGCGAGGTCGATTTCAGACAAGGCTCTGTGGTAGACGCCGTTCGAGCATCTTGTGCAATACCGGGCTTATTTCCACCGGTATTACACAACAACCGCTGGTTAGTCGATGGAGCGGTTGTTAATCCAGTGCCGGTCAATATGTGTCGTTTACTCGGTGCAGACATTGTCATTGCAGTGAATTTAAGTGCCGATTTTAGGCCACAATCGCTAATTGGTCATCAAGTCGACCATGGCAACAACCAAAAGAAAACCTCAGAATTTTTTAAACGCAGCAAAGGACAAATTGCCCAGTGGTTTAAGAAAAAACCGAACGCCGAGGCTGAGCTAAATGAATCACCATTCCTTAATGATGACCAAGCAAGCCCTCAATTAGATAAGGCAGAATTAGAAGATTTAGTTGACGAATTAGATGCTGATGACCAAAGCATGCTTGACTCAGTGGATCTATATACTCAATCTCAAAATGACGATCCTGACAATGCTGTCATTCCTCCTTCGCCTTCCATAATCAATGCAATGACAGGCTCGCTAGATATATTGTCTGCCCGAGTTACACGCTCACGCTTGGCTGGAGACCCACCAGATATTTTGATTGAACCTCAATTGAGAGATTTTGGCATGATGGACTTTCATCGTGCCAGTGAATTGATAAACGAAGGCAGGCAAAGCGTAGAGCGAATAGCCGCTCAAATACAGTATCAGCTTAATATATCTTAAATTACAAATAATATAGCCCAAATGAAACAGTAAATGGTTCTCAAACCTTGCTATGCATGGGCTAAATCTAGATTACTTTTCGACTAAAGCAGTAATGCGAATAGGTGCAGAAAGTAAGGTTAAGTCCGTATTTTGGGCAAACCAGTTTTCATCTAAGGTGATATTGCCCGCCTCATCCTGCTTCTCAACCAAACTAGATGGCAAAACACTGGATTGCTCAAATTGTAGAACAAGGCCTTCAACCGAAGGCATCATAAAGGAAAACAAGCCTCCCATATTTGAAAAAAAGGCACGGTACTGCTCAAGAAGGATGGCTAACTCTGCATGAGTATAACTCGATTTTAACTGTTCTGGTTTGGTCTCTAGCTGCACCGACATATCACACTGATTAGCCTGATCAGCTAGGGTAATAGACACAATCGCTCGCGCCATTTTTAATACCTTGTCTGTTGGTACAGTAAAGCGCTGGCCATTTTCAACTATTAGCGCCTGCGTTTGTTTTTGGGTCACTATTGCCGCTTGTTTAATTTCGCACAAACGCCCTTTAGCAATATGTTTAAAACCAAAAGCAAACCGCAACCGGTTAGTCTCTTCATTATCAAGCTTCTTAACATGGCTATAGAAACTTGAATAATCGACATCTAGCTGTTCAGCAGCCCTCGCGCCATAACTCATAGCCAAAACTAAAACTGCTATTGGGTAAAACCTTTTTTTCATTTATCAACTACTCTCATATATTTTTTATTGACTCGCAACATAGCCAATAACTCGTCTATGTATGCTTGCCCCCGCTCTGAATAGCGAGAAAGTCCTTTAACCAATTCTTCTGCGACGATTTTCTTGCCTTTCCGGCGTAAGTTAATTCGGATAGTTCTCAATTCTTCGTAGGCATACAAACGATTCAAATTGCGGACGTAAGTCATAACCGCATGAGACAAATCCCTAAACTTAGCAACTTCGTGACTGGAGTCTTCATTCCTTCGACTCGGCACAAATCCACACCCTTTTTTAAAACACCACAAGCCAAAAAAATTGTAGCCATCGACGGCAAATCTGGATGTTCCCCAACCAGACTCGTTTGCCGCCTGAACCAAGATTAGTGCTTCGGGGATCACATCCACTCGCTTGAGTAAATGAGACAACAAATATTCATTCGAATGTTTTTGTTTATTCATTAATTGGTATTTTTTTAGAAGATATTCAAACACTTGTTGTTGCTCTGCATTGAAAGGCTGTTGATTGCTGGCCATTTCATATAAAGCTAAAACCATTTTGCGCTCTTTCAATACAATAAAATTTTGCCTGCGTATTTCTGGCAACAGATATGCAAAAAATGCTTTTTTCTTGGCAACGACATCTTTAAATGCAGAAAAGTCTGGGACTGGCTCTCTACTGGTAGGCAAGCCCGCCACGTACAAAGCATCTAAATGAATTTCGGAAGGTTTAGCTTTTTCGACCTCCCCCTTGGGCGTTGAGTCACGATTAACCAGCAAGATGAGAGCCACCACCAAAACCAATGCTACAACACTTACAACCAGCCACTTTGACTGCTTAAACATGGAACACTGACTCCTGTTGCGCACTTTCGGGTGTATCATTTTTACGCACGGAAACACCAAATAGCTCGCGATACAACACACCTTTAAGATTAAAATAGAAAGGAATGAGCCAAATATAAGCAATACCAAACGTAAACATGCCAACAATCATTAAGGCAAAAAACATCAAATAGAAAATACTTAAGGGCAAGATATAACGATTAAATACCTTAAAAGACTGAACAATAGCTTGCGTAAGAGCTAACTTTTTTTCAATTAGAAGCAACACCGAAAAGCCCGTTGCCATACCAATGTAAACAGTAAAAATCAGGCTCAACAAACCACTTACCGTTGAGGTCAAGGCTGAAAAAAGATCAGTAAAAGCCGCAATCAATAGAGCCAGAACCACTACCACCATTAGACCAACTATACGTTTAAACAAATTAAAAAAGGCTGGGCGCTGGCCAACGCTATGAGCAATACCGAGTAAAGACATAGCGGCAATAATAGGTGCGGTCACCGCTACCCCAATCAACTTAATAATCAACAAGTTCTGAGCCGAGGCCGTTTCTAAATTGTCTATGTCAAATACTGCTTGAATCAAAAATGCCAAGGCAAAGGCTGCCACCACCAGCAAAAGCGCGCCGTGTAACATTTCGGCTTTTTGCTGTTTAGTGAGCTCCCAAGCTTCTTTTATATGAAGTTTTAAATCTAACTTCACCTCACCTCCCAATGCTTTGTCTAAACTACCGCCCTTTACTTCAAACTTATCATCTTCCACTCATTATCCTTACATATCTAATAATGGGATTGCCATCAGGGCTGCATTTTAGCAGCTTATTTATACATAGCTATGCGCTGCACTAGGATATTAAAAAATAGTTAACGCCTTACCCCAAAGCCTAGGGTGAAGCAGTCCAAATTAAAAAGTTTAGCGTAATCCAGATACATACCCTTGTGCGCCTAGGGTACAATAGCGTCAAATCACTTAGATCAGCATCTTTTATGTCAGCAAGTATTATCCTGCAACCCGGCCGTGAAAAGTCGTTAAATCGACGCCACCCTTGGATCTTCTCTAGAGGAATTGAAAAAACCGTTGGAAAAATGCGTAGTGGAGACACAGTAGACGTATACGCCCACGACGGACAATGGTTAGGCCGAGGAGCTTGGTCACCTGAGTCTCAAATTCAAGTTCGAATTTGGACGTTCGAACAAACCGAAACCATAGACAATGGATTTTTCGAACGCCGTATTGCTCGCGCACAAAGTTTACGAGAAGATCTCATTGCCAAAGATGGACTAACTGGATATAGGCTAATTGCTGCCGAGTCTGATGGTTTACCCGGGGTAACAATAGATCGCTATGCATCTGTATTAGTCTGCCAACTATTATCTGCTGGTGCAGAAAAGCACCGCAGTAAAATTGTCTGGGCCCTTAAAAAACACTTTCCCGAGTGTTCGATTTACGAGCGCAGCGACGTTGCCGTCCGTAAAAAAGAAGGCCTAGAAGAAATAACTCAAGTGTTACACGGCCAGGTACCCGATGAAGTTATCATCGAAGAAAACGGCGTAAAAATTATTGTTAATGTTAAGCAAGGCCACAAAACAGGCTTTTATCTAGATCAACGAGATAACCGTGCTATTGCCGCTGAATATGCAAAAGGCAAACATGTATTGAATTGCTTCAGTTACACAGGGACCTTTGGCAGCTATGCCCTCGCAAAAGGGGCACGTTTTGTTACCAATCTCGATGTTTCTGATTTAGCTCTGCATACTGCTAAACGCAATTTAGAAGTGAATCAACTTGACGTAAATCAATCAGAATTTCTAAATCTGGATGTATTTCAAGCATTAAGAGACTTCAAACAAGACAAAAAAACCTTCGACCAAATTATTCTTGATCCGCCTAAATTCGTAGATTCTAAATCATCACTCAGCCGTGCTTGCCGAGGTTACAAAGATATTAATATGCTAGCCATGCAAATCTTAGAACCCGGTGGAATTTTGTGTACATTTAGCTGCTCTGGTTTGATGTCCTTTGATTTATTCCAAAAGATCGTTGCCGATGCAGCCCTAGACGCAGGCAGAGAAGTACAAATATTAGAAAGGCTTGGTCAGGCACCAGACCATCCGGTAGCGAGTAATTATCCAGAAGGGTTTTACTTGAAAGGGTTTGTTTGCAAAGTTATTTAAGCGTTAATTAATGCAACAGAAACAATGAATTAACCCTAAACATAAATCTGAATATAAAAATAAAGCGACCTTAGTCGCTTTATTTCTTAGTTACCTGAATTAAGGCAAAAATAGCTAAATACTTTATTTCATTTCAATAATTTCGACACCTAAGGTGCATGAATTTTCATCCACGGCGTCGCATCTCACCACTTTAGTATCAGCAGTTAAGGAAGGTATCTGAGAGTTGGTTGACTCAATGTAGACATTAATTAATGTCCCCAATTCTAAGCCGCTTTCTTCTAATTCGAAAGACATGCCAGATGCGCTAATGTCTTTACAAACAGCCTGTGCAGTGCGAGTAGATTCGCCGTCTTGTATTTTTAATTCACAAACCGAATTAACCATCATCCGAAAAAAGTTTCGTTTGTCATCGTATCCTAGCATTTAATACCCCGTGGTGATTTTTCCATCCTACATGCTGTTTATAGGGTGCGAACAAAATAAAGTCAACGCTTGATATGATTCAATCAGAATTTATCTTAACTAAAATGCCCCAACCACCACATGTTTTTTACTATTTTGCTGATACTAAGTGTTGTAAAGCACTGCTCCTATTTAGCTTTATGCGCTGTAAGTCCCCCATAAATGCACCGAACTCACCTTTAGATTAGTCTTAACAACTCTCTAAATGATTCAGTATACGTTTTACTGAAATAGGACTAGTTGTACCCAACTGCTGAGCAAAAAACGACACATGCAATTCATGTAACATCCAGCGGACATCTTGCAGAGTTTCAGGGATGGGCGCATTAGGAGGTACTTGGTTCAGTTTAGCCTGATAAGCCCCTTGTGCCTTTTCAATATTTAATTGATGAAGCTTGTCTTTTGTAGGATCTATGGGCAGTTTCTCTAAGCGTTTGGCTATAGCTTTAATATATCGCTGCCAATCATTAAGTCGCTCTACCCCGACATCGGCTACAAACTCCTTATAAACTAAAGCGTCTAATTGAGCTTTGATATGGCCATGGGCGTAAATCAAATTTAACGGTACGTTCCCTTTCATTTTTTTCTTAATTTGGTGGGCTATGGTTAACCCAACTTCGACCTTTTGCGCAATATTCAATACAGTCTCGTTGATCTCTTGGCGAACATAATCAGAGCATTCAGAGAAGTGCGCTTTATCACGAATATCAAGCTGATGCTTGTCCTTGTACTCTTTAATCAGTTGGTCAATTCCTGCATTAATACAATCGTTTATCAGCGCATTAATTTGCCCAAAAGGATTAAAATACAAACCTAATTTGGCTTTATTCGGTAATTTGTCTTGTAAGTACTTTACGGGTGACGGGATACCCAGCAAAATTAACTGTCGCAAGCCTACTTGGTGAGCATGATCTGCGAGATGTTTTTGCTCAAATAATTTTACCGCAACAGTTTGTCCCTCTCTCACCAAGCCCGGGTACGCTTTAACTTCGTAACCACCGGCTTTATTCACAAACTCTTCAGGTAATGCGTCTAACGTCCATTCAACTAACCCTGTCTGCTCTAATTCTGGCGTCGCGACTTTTTTTAGATTTTGGCTCACTTTACCTTTTAAGGCCTGCTGTAATGCGTGCAAATCTCGGCCCTGAGCCAACAATTTACCTTTGTTATCCACCACCTTGATATTAAACACCAAATGCTGAGGCAATTTTTCAAGAGGCCAAGATTCAGTGGCCACATCTACCCCTGTCATACGCTTGAGCTTCAACGACAACGCCTGTAAAAATGCCACGGGTTGCCCTTGTTTATCGACTGGCTGAATATCAGCTAAACAGGCATCAGCGTAATTTGGCGCAGGGACAAAGTTACGCCTCACGGATTTAGGCAACCCCTTAATTAAGCTTACAATTAATTCGTGCCTCAGGCCTGGGATCAACCAATCTAAGCCTTGAGTTGTCACTTGGTTTAGCAAAGCCAATGGCACCATTAAGCTTACGCCATCATCTGGATCTTTAGGCTCAAAATGGTAAGTGAGTTTTAGGTTAAGATTGCCTTGCTTAAAACTTTCGGGGAAAGAGTAGCCATCAATATGTTGGGTATCTTTTTTTAGCAACGCGTCTGGGTCGAAATTTAGCAGAGCAGGATTTTTTGTAGACTGACTTTTCCACCATTTCTTAAAGCTTGCTTCAGAACAAACATGGTCCGGCAAGTGTTGAGCATAAAAATCGACTAGGGTATTTTCGTCGACTAGCAAATCTCGTCTTCGACTTTTGTCCTCTAGGTTTTCAATTTCTTCAATTAAGGCTTGATTGGTTTGTAAAAACTCAAAATTGAGTTTGGTGTCCATATTGACTAAAGCATCGCGAATAAAGATCTCTCGACTCGCAACAGGATCAATTTGACTAAAAGTGACACGTCTTTGACTAACGAGAACAAGCCCGTACAAAGTGACCTTTTCAAAGCCTTGCACTACACCTTGCTTTTTCGACCAATGGGGTTCGCTGTATTCAGTATTAGTCAAATGTTTAGCTAGAGGCTCTACCCAATGAGGTTCAATTTTAGCGGCAACACGACCGAACAAATGCGCAGTTTCAACCAGCTCTGCCACCATCACCCATTTAGGTTGTGCTTTGGCCAACCCAGAGCCAGGAAAAATCATAAATTTGCTGTTCCGCGCTCCCAAATACTCTCTATCTTTGTCTTTATTACCAATATGAGACAATAATCCAGAAGCGATAGCTTGATGAATAGCTTGGTAGTCTGCATCTTGGTTACCTTGGCTCAAACCTAAATCTGTGGTGGCTCGATTCAACTGAACAACGATATCTTGCCATTCGCGCATACGCATGAAATTAACAAAGTTTTTCTTGCACCAAGTCCGTAATTGATTAGCCGACAAGGCGGCTTTTTGCTCTTGATACAAAAGCCAAAGTTGATAGAAACTTAAAAAATCTGAATCTTTATTAGTAAAAGCCTGATGGGCTTCGTCGGCTTGTTGTTTCTTATCTTGAGGGCGTTCACGAGGATCTTGAATACTCAAACCCGCTGCAATCACGGCGACTTCCCTCAAACTATTTAACCGAGCGCCTTCGATAACCATTCTGGCATATCTAGGGTCGACTGGCAGCTTAGCCAACTGTCGCCCCAAGGCTGATAGATTTTGTCGGTTTTTATCACCATCTATCGCACCCAGCTCTTCAAGCAATTTAAAACCATCGTTAATTGCTCTTGAATCTGGTGGCTGCACAAATGGAAAAGCATCAATTTTTCCCAAACCCAAAGACATCATTTGCAAAATAACGGATGCTAAGTTGGTTCGCAGTATTTCTGGATCGGTAAATACGTCACGAGAAAGAAAGTCTTCTTCTGAATACAAGCGGATGCATATCCCATTGGAGACACGGCCACAGCGTCCAGCTCTTTGATTAGCAGAAGCTTGTGATATGGCTTCTATAGGCAATCGTTGCACTTTACTGCGCACACTGTAACGAGAAACCCGGGCCGTGCCGGGGTCAATCACATACTTAATACCAGGCACAGTTAACGATGTCTCGGCAACGTTAGTTGCCAAAACAATGCGGCGCCCCGTGCGATGAGATGCAAAAACTTTATTTTGCTCGGCATTACTCAGGCGCGCAAACAAGGGTAAGATTTCTGTATTAGCGTATTTTTGCTTAGCTAATGCATCTGCTGTTTCTCGAATTTCACGCTCACCGCTAAGAAAAACCAGAATATCGCCTCTGGGCTCTGCCAGTAGATCGTCAACCGCCTCAGTAATCCCCTTAATTTGGTCGTAGTCACCTGAGTCAATTGCTTTATAGCGCATTTCAACTGGGTAAGTGCGGCCGCTTACTTCGATAATAGGGGCGTCATTAAAATGTTTAGAAAAGCGCTGAGGATCGATAGTAGCCGAGGTAATTATTAGCTTCAAACCTGGGCGTTTGGGCAATAATTGCTTCATATAACCAAGAATAAAATCAATATTAAGACTGCGCTCATGAGCCTCATCTATGATGATGGTATCGTATTGATTTAGAAATCTATCTTGTTGAATTTCGGCAAGTAAAATACCGTCAGTCATCAGTTTAATATAAGTGCTATCAGATACCTGATCAGAAAACCGTATTTTAAAACCAACGTGATGACCTATGGGGGTTTTGAGCTCTTCTGCGATTCGATTTGATACGGTTCTAGCAGCTAACCGTCTGGGTTGAGTGTGCCCTATTAAGCCTTTAATACCTCGACCTAGCTCCAAACATATTTTTGGGATCTGAGTCGTTTTACCCGACCCTGTCTCACCAGCAATAATCACCACTTGATGACCAAGAATCGCATCTGCTATATCTTGCTTTTTTTCGCTAACAGGTAAGTCTGGATAATCAATATTGGGGACTTGGTTAGTGCGGGCATTAGCAAGTAGTGCCGAAGCCTCTATCTCTTTGGCCAAGGCTAAAAGGTAAGCTTGCTGTTTCTCAGCAGCAATTTTATTGAATCGCCTAATGCGTGATCTAAACCTAAATTGATCTTTAGACATACATGCGGCAACTTGAGAAGCCAGAGATTTAAGGCTGACATTAGACACTGAATTTACAGACAAGATAACAACGCTTACTTAACACAAAAAAATATAGTCAGATCCTAAAAGACCCATAGCCTAAATACCAGAGCAGCTTGATCTTTTGTGTAGACTTTTGGCTTATATTTAAGCTTCGAGTGACAGATTTAATCTAAGATTTTATGAGTTAATACCATAAAGTATTGGCTACCCTCCATTACCCCATACCAGCACTAACTTAAAAAAGGGCCAAACAGCCCTTTCTTTATTTCAAAACTAAGCTGAATAATGCTTAACTTGCTTGTTTATACCCATCGTGTAGTTGCACATCAATGGCGTACAGTAAAGCAGAGCGATTGATGGTTCCAAGTAAATAGCCGTCATCGTCAACCACTGGATACATTTTAGGCTTTTCTGAAAGCATGGTCTGTGCAAGCTCTATTACAGACAAATAAGGCTTTATAGATAAAACATCGGTTTTCATCACATCGCGCACTTGCGCCACTTGCTCGCGATAATAACTCGACGCAATCATTTGTTTTAAACAATCTTGTTCAGATAGAAAACCAATAACCTTGTTGTTTTTATCCACGACTGGTCCTCCTGTTTGAGAAGACTTTAATAGTTTTTCTACAGCTTCGGCGACTGTCATAGAGCAGGTAAATGTCACTGGCCGTAAGTTCATATACTCATTAACTTGCAAAGATTCCATCATTTTCCCCTAGTGAAACAATAGTGTTCATTGTAGTAGTACGCCGAATTCAAAAAATGCTTTCAAATAATTTTTTGCCTCGGTCTTTTCTAACCATAGACCCTATGTCGGCCAATAGTGACGTTTTTTTCGAAAGATTTATTCGATAAAGCTGGCTTAATAAACAAATTCTCACAAACCCATCACATAAGTAACAATTGGGATGAAAACACACCGAATCCGTATCAATTTTGTTAACACTCCGTGAAGGTTTAGTTAGAAATGACTCATATAGTTAATCTCGATAACAAACATCACCTAAACCGATCCAAGGAAACCTGAAAAATGAAACTGAACAAATTAGCGTTAGCAACAGCGGCCATTGTCGGCATGACAGCATCTGGTATTTCTCAAGCAGTTCAATTACAAGTTAGCATTACTAACTTGACGCATGCTAATTACATGACGCCACGTTTGGTTATTGCCCACGATGAAACAGTTGACGCATTTGAAGTTGGAACAACCGCAACCACGGCTCTTGCGTGGTTAGCAGAAGCTGGCGTAATTGACGATGCACAAGATGCAGCATCGGCTGGACAAAACTTTGAGGCTTTACTTGGTCCAGCGGTAACTGACAATGGAAGCAATACATGGCAACGTTTTGGCGGCCTACTCGCGGCTTCCGCTACGGTAAGTTACCCTTTCGATACTATGGGCAAGCCTAAGCTTTCTTTATTGACTATGTTAATTCCTACTAATGATGCCTTCGCAGGTCTAGATTCAATTACTATCCCTACAGAACCAGGCACATATCACTATTTCCTAAACGCTTACGATGCTGGTACTGAGTTAAACGACGAACTTAACAGTACTCGTACTGACATAGTTGAAGAAGGTGGTGGCCCTCTTGGCGCATATGGTGCACCCGGTGTAGCAGGCGCTGGCGCTCCTCCTCTTAGTCCAAATATGGGGACAGGTGGAACAGGTGTCGCAGTAACAGTTGGTTTAGCCGAAGACGGTTCTGCTCTAGCTGGCGCAAATGAAGTTGTAGATGGCACTGATGGACCTGTTCATATCCACCGAAATACTCTGGGTGATACCAGCCGAACTGCTGGTAAAAGTGATTTAGACTCTACATTACACCGCTGGTTAAACCCTGTTGCCCGCGTAACTATTGTCGTTCCAGCACCATAATCAGAGGAACATAAAATGAAAACCAAATTAATAAAGCTAAGCGCTATTGCGTTAACGACAGCGTTAGTTGTGAGTTGTGGTAGCGATAACGATAGCGACAGCGGAAATAGTACTCAAGCTGAATACGCTGTAACCATTACTAACTTAACTTATGCTCAACCGTTCTCGCCAGCATCAATTGTTGCCCATCAACCTGGCTACCAACCATTTGTAGCAGGCGAAGCAGCAAGTGTTGCTTTAGAGCAACTGGCTGAAGGTGGCAGTGCGACTCAGCTATTAGACGAAGCTAGAGCAGCAAACGAATTTTTAGATGCACAAGAAGGCGCAGGCGTTGCTCCTCGTAGCATAGGAACTGTAACAACCTTAACTGTACCCAGTTCGGAAGTAGAAAACTTAAAGTTATCTGCATTGACCATGCTAATTGATACCAATGATGCATTTACTGGTCTAAACGCCATGGATATTTCTAATATGGCAGTAGGTCAGCAAAAAGTCTTTATGACAGTAAGCTGGGACTCAGGTACCGAAGCAAACACAGAGACGGCCGACTCTATGCCTGGTCCAGCAGCGCAAGCAGCTGGCGGTGGTGGTGCAAGCGCAGGGTTTTCTGCAGTGCGCGACGATACAGCTGACATTGTTCACATTCATAGAGGCGTAGTGACCAATGCTAATGCTGCAGATCCAAGTATGGAAGGTCTAACAACATCAATACTTGATGAAGGAGCTAGATGGGATAACCCAACAGCTAAAATTCTGGTAGAAAGAATCAGGTAATATTGTTTCTATGTAAAAACTCTTCTTACATTCTGTGTAAGAAGAGTTTTTTAGTTTACGAACCTCAGATTACTCGCATCCGTAACTAACGTTTGTGACTCTTGTGTTTCCTCACTAACTTATGTGTTTCGTCCCTAAGTGATTCAATTGTTTGTACTAATTAGAATAAGTGAGTATCGTAACATCCGATAATTCGACTACACTCTCATTACTCCCCATAGGTCGCGTATATGTCCATGAAGAATAAATTTATATTAGCCTCAATAGCTAGCTTGTCAGTTTTCGTTTCAGGTTGCCAAATATCGTCAAAGCAATCCACAAAAGCCCCCGTTGCCAGCTCAGAACAAACTATCCTCATTAAACAAGATTGGTTACGCCAAAGTTACAGTAATTATTTAACGGGCGATCCCGTCACTCAGCATGTCATTTCTAACTTACTTGTTAAAGCCGAGAGAGAATTAAAAAGACAACCTGTATCAGTATTAGATAAAACCTTAGTTCCCCCTAGTGGAGATAAAAAGGATTATATTAGCGTCGGGCCTTATTGGTGGCCAGACGAATCAAAACCTGATGGCTTGCCTTGGATCCAAAAAGATGGTCAAGTCAACCCAGCCAGTCGAACCGATGGTTCAGACAAACCTAATATGAACGATATGCTGTTCCAAGTCAGTACCTTAACCTTAGCCAACTACTACACTAAGCAAGAAAAGTATGGTTTATATGCCGCTAAGTTAATCGATACATGGTTTTTAGACCCAGTAACGGGCATGAACCCGTCTCTTTCTTTTGGGCAAGCCGTACCCGGTAAATCTGATGGTCGTAAATACGGGGTTATCGAAACCCGTTGGTTCGTTAGATTAATCGATGATGTCATTTTACTCTCTCAAGAAGGGCAACTATCTCCCAATCAACAAAGCCAATTTAAACAATGGATAAGTGACTACTTAACATGGCTAACAACCGACGAATTAGGTGTTGGGGCATGTGATGTTCACAACAACCATGGCACCTTTTGCGAAGCACAAGTTGCTGCGTATGCATGGTTTGTTGGTGACACAGATAAAGCCAGCAAATACGTAAACAGAGTATTCAAAACTCGCTTAGATAAACAAGTGGAACCTGATGGTGCACAGCCCGACGAGTTATCTCGTACTCGACCACTGCATTACTCGCTATTTAATTTAGAGGCATACTTTATTGCAGCTAGAGTTGCCGACCATCTAGGTATGGATATGTGGAATTACGTCACACCAAAGGGTATTAGTTTAAAACAAGCGCTGGACTTTTTAATCCCAGCGATAAATAAACAAGGCCATTGGGATAATGGTAAAGACAAAAAGATGCGTCGGGCTAGGTTATTTTATTTCCTAAACCTAGCATACAATGAATACGGAGATGAAAAGTATTTACGCGCTATGAATGATCTGATCCCGTTAGCTATAGATGAAGATCGCAGTGAGCTAGTCCAGTGCCTATTAATATCCCCGACTCCAAAAGGGTTCACCTTAGATGCCCTAAAACAAATGGATCCTACAGGCAAAAAATCCCATTACCGCTGTTACTATTAATCGTGCTGGGTTGTTAAAAAACGCTAACCTTGGTTGGCGTTTTTTTTTGCGACTGCTCCCCTACAACAATTTGTCATTTTCACCTCTAGTTCAGACAGCCTCTGGCACGATTGTAATACAAAGAAAAATCCCGACACTTGCCAATCAGCAACTTTAGTTTAGTATCACCCAATGTCATTTTTAACCCTTTAATTTTGTTCTTATGTCGCAACACAAAATTTGATATTGACCAACTAAAAGTAATTTACATAAATAAAGAAAAAAGAACACAAACCGCAAAAAGCTAATAAAATCACATCCAAAAAAGAGATAATAAAAGACAATGAAAGGAACAATCACCCCCTCAATTTACTGGTACGATTTTGAAACTTGGGGTGCCAATCCGCAAAAAGATATTCCTTGCCAGTTTGCTGGTATTCGAACCGATTATGACCTCAACATAATCAGTGAGCCTTTAATGGTTTACAATCAGATCCCTAACGATTGTTTACCTCAGCCTCAAGCCTGTCTCATTACTGGTATAACCCCGCAAAAGACCATAGAAAAAGGACTGATTGAAAGAGACTTTATTGCCAAAATCCATCATGAATTTAGTCAAGCCCAAACCTGCGTAGCCGGTTACAACAGCATAAGATTTGACGATGAAGTCACCCGCTATGCTTTATACCGAAACTTCTACGACCCTTACGCCAGGGAATGGCAAAATGGTAATAGCCGATGGGACATTATAGATTTAGCCAGAGCTTGCTATGCGTTGCGACCAGAAGGTATCAAGTGGCCCAAAAAAGACAATGGTCTACCTAGTTTTAAACTTGAAGACCTAACTCGGGCTAACGATATCGAGCACCAAGCTGCACACGACGCTATGTCAGACGTATACGCGACCATAGCAATTGCCAAATTGATACGCCATGCGCAACCAAAGCTGTATGAGTATGTATTTAACCTTCGCAAAAAACAACAAACAGCCGAGCTGATCGATTGCCAACAACTAAAACCTTTAGTACATGTCTCTTCAAAATTACCCTCGGAACAAGGATGCTGCACTTGGGTTGTGCCAATTGGCTTTCATCCCGTGAATAAAAACGCTGTCATAGTTATCAACTTAGCCCAAGATCCTACACCTTTATTCAACCTCAGCCCTACCCAAATTAGAGAAAAACTTTACACACCAACAAGTATGCTAGATGAAGGTGAAGAACGCCTTCCATTAAAACTCATTCATCTAAATAAATGCCCCATCCTCGCACCAGCCAAGACCCTAACTGAAGACAATGCGGCTCGACTTAATATTGATCGTCAGCGTTGTTTAACCCACTTACAATTAATTAAATCCGCCGAAAACCTAATACCTAAATTACAAGAAGTCTACGTAGAGCAAGAAGAGCGTGAAACCCCTGATGCAGACTATGCCTTGTATTCTGGTGGTTTTATTCCAAGTTCTGATAAAGCGCTAATGCAGACGGTCGTATCTGCTGGCGCCGATGAAATGGTTGAGCTGAGCTTACCTTTTCAAGATAAACGCCTAAATACCTTGTTATTTAGATATAGAGCTCGGAACTTCCCGCAGTCATTAAGTCAAACCGAGATTGATAAATGGCAGGCGCACAGGCAGTTTAAACTAACGGATCCAAGCTCCCAAGCAAGTATTATCCTGTCCGACTACTTATTAGAATTGGAGCAGTTAATGGATCAGTATCAAAATCACCCCGATAAAGTCGCGTTACTAAAACACTTATATGCTTATGCAAGTCATTTATAAACGTGCTATAAAATAAATACCCTGCATTTGCAGAGACAGATTTTACGTTAGGTTTACAGCGAAAAACCTCATACTTTAGTAAACCTGACCGATAATGATGAAAAGAGCTAATTGCATACACGCATTAATGAATTCGAAGGCAAGCCAATGCAAGGAATAACATTAACAGTCGATTCTAAAAATACTTATTTAGATATAAGTATTGACCCTACCCAATTGTCTTCAGCTATTGATGCCAAGCTCATCTCGCAACTTATTAGCCAGAGCAATTACAGTAAGTTTTTTATTTTTGAAGACAACTTGATTGATCTGATCACCACTTTCAAAAATGCAACGGCTAATAACGACCAAAGAGTCATCACTCAAAGAGTTGGAGAAAGACGCGACACCAAAATCAAAATAGTCATTGCCGAGGGCGAACTCTCCGCGCATATGACCCTAGTGAGCGGCTATGCGGGTAAAATCCCAAGCCTTAAAGATCTACAAAGTGCCTTAACAGATGCTGGTGTTAGCCGCGGGATCAGCACCAAGCGCTTGGCCAAACTCAGTGCACAAATTCAAGCCAGTCAATCAGGTGAAATCTTTGAAGACATAGTCGCCAAAGGTCTCCCTCCTCGAACTGGTCGCCCGTCTAAATTAAAACCTCTTGTGCAAAATGCCCTAGAGCGGATTTTAACGCCTCAAACAAAAACAGGCGAAAGAGTGGATATGCGGGACCTAGGCGCAATAATTTGTGTCAAAAAAGGCGAGCCTTTGCTTCGCAGAATGCCTCCTACAGAAGGACGCAGTGGTTACACAGTAACTGGCGTGACATTAAAAGCCAAACAAGGCGAATGGTTAGCACTTAAACCTGGTGATGGTGCCATTGTCAGTGATACAGACGAAAACCTGTTAATTGCAGACATAGCAGGTATGCCCAAATTTAAAGAGCCTAAAATGTGGGTTGACGATACCTTTATATGTAAAGGCGTTAACGTAGGCACAGGCAATGTCGAATACGATGGTGCGGTTTTAGTTAATGGCGACGTAACTGAAAATATGCGTATTGTTGCTAGCGGTGATATCACCATCAATGGCTTTGTCGAGTCAGCATATATTCAAGCCGGAGGGGATATCATTATCACCGAAGGAGCCATGGGCAAAGTTAACGATGCAATTACAGAGTACAGTACGACTTTACATGCCCAAGGCAGTATCCACCTTCAGCATGGACAAGGCCTAGACTTAAAGTGTAATGGCAATATTTCTATCGGACGCCAACTCGCCTACAGCCGTATTGATTCAAAAGGAAAAGTCACAGTAGGTGCAGTAGACAAGCCCAATGGTAATATTTTTGCGTGTACCATTAAATGCCATTCACAGTTCACTGCTGGAACAGTTGGCGCAGTATCTGGCAGCAATTTAAGTGTTGATTTTAGCGAAGGCTTTAATACGTTATTAGAACGTAAAGACACCCTAGACGACTTATTAAAACAAATATCGGACAACAATCTGCGTCATCTAGAGCGCATGAATGCCATAAATGCTAAGTTCGTCCCAAAAGAAATGCAGCAACGGGTCGATGAAGCAAACAAACTATTCGAAAATGAATCTCAGTTACTTAACTGGTTACATATGAAAGCCAGTGAAATGAAAAAGAATAAACAAAGCTACCAAGATAACTTAAAGCTTATTGCGAATAAAAAAATCTATCCAGGTGTCGTGCTCAAACTTAATAACAAAACATGGCGAGCAGACAGAGAATATGATCGCTCTTCCGTCGCTTTTGAAGGCCACCAGTGGAAATTCGATCCTATTATTAGCAAAATGTAAGATTATTACTTATTTAGCCAATTACGTTATTTACCACTACACATTAAAGCCAGTGTCTTACCCTACAATAGGAAACCTCTATGCTAGAAAGCGTTTACCCTTATAACGCGACACTCAACTCAGGTGAAGACATCTCTCTTGAGCAATACAGAGGTAAAGTCTTGCTAATCGTTAACACAGCAAGTAAATGTGGGTTTACACCACAATATGAGGGGCTTCAAGCTCTGCAAAATACCTATACCGAACAAGGGTTTACTATACTGGCTTTTCCATGCGATCAATTCGGCCACCAAGAGCCCGGTTCAGACCAAGAAATACAGCAATTTTGCAGCCTGAACTTTAGCGTTAACTTTCCTTTGTTTAAAAAAGTCGAGGTCAACGGTGAACAAGCCTTGCCTCTTTATGCTTTTTTAAAACAACAGGCTCCGGGTATTTTAGGATCGAAAAATATAAAGTGGAATTTCACCAAATTCTTAGTCAACAAGCAGGGACAAGTCGTGAAACGTTATGGGCCTATCACCAAACCCGAAAAAATTGCCGAGGATATAGAGTCTTTACTTTAACTTCATGCCCCTACAAGCGAGTACCATCTTTTATTTTTAGCAAACTAGACCTGAAATTTAACGCACGTTATTCGAGCAAATCACGTGAAAGTACTTACCTAACCACATAAATGGATCTGTCTTGCCATATTGCCGCTCCAACGCCAATAAAGCATCATATTGACTGGTTTGTTTATCTAATTCTCGCATATAATCGTGAAAGCAGCGTATTCCAGCCATATGTTGTACGCGAACAGGGTAACACTCTAACGCTTTTAGTACGTCTTTAGGTTTAAGGGGATAATTGGGCGTTAAACGCACCCGGTTTTTGGTTTGCATGCCTTTTTCGACATAATCAAAATTGCCGTAACACATGTTGCCAAATAACTGTGCATCGTAATTAAAAAAGCTTAAAGAGATGTGCCCTTTCGGTTTAAGCAAACTCATCAGCTTTTCAATCACTGGGTACGGCTGTTCTAACCACTCTAACACGGCATGACAAATCACTAAGTCGTAAGGTTCATCGCGGGGCAAAGACAAAATATCCGTATGCATGACTGTTAACGACGAATACTCACTTAAACGATGTTTAGCAAATGCCAAGGATTCACCAGAAATATCCGTCAAAGTCACGTCATGACCCATTGCGAGCAGACTTTCGGTCATCATACCTGTGCCTCCCCCCGCATCCAAAACACGCAAAGGCTTAGCTGTAAGCTCGACTTCACTGCTTAGGTAGTCAAACAATAGCTGATGCCTCAAGCGCCCCTTAGTCGAACCGTATATGTTGTTATGAAACTTAGTCGCAATATCGTCAAAACAACGATCACCTTTTGAACTATTCATCAATAAGCCTTGAGGTTATGCGGGGTTGTCGATATCGATAAAGACTGATTCAATACCAAAGCATTCAGCGACTTTATTGCCCACGGCTTTTGCTCCGTAACGTTCAGTGGCATGATGGCCGGCTGCAAAAAAGTGAATATTCATCTCTCTGGCGGTATGAATGGTTTGCTCCGATACTTCTCCTGTAATAAACCCATCTATGCCCAACTCAGCAGCTTGTTGAATGTAGCCTTGGCCGCCACCAGAGCACCAAGCTAGGGTGCTAATGTGAGTTTTCTGGCCAGCTTCATGCAGAGGGTGACGCCCAAGTTTATTCGTCAATAGCTGAACCACATCAGCTGCAAGTAGAGGCTGCTCAAACTTACCTTGCATCACGACACTATATGGGTTGCTCTTTTCTAGGGGTTGTACCTGTTGTATACCAAACAACTGTGCAAGTTGCGCGTTATTACCCAGCTCAGGATGAACATCTAGGGGTAAATGATAAGCAAATAAATTAATATCGTTTGCCAACAATGCCTGTAACCGGTTTTTTTTCATACCGACAACACAAGGATTTTCACCTTTCCAAAAATACCCATGATGCACCAAAATCGCATCGGCATTTTCAGCTATAGCTTGGTCAATAAGAGCTTGGGAGGCGGTAACCCCAGTAACTAACTTGTTAATCTGCCCTTTGCCCTCAACCTGTAATCCATTTGGACAGTAATCTTTAATTTTTTCGGGCTTGAGCAAGGAATTTAAAAAAGACAGGAGTTCGTTTCTCGAAACAGACATACTATTTTCCTAATTATCAATTCAATAAAGACTTTATTTGGCTAAAAATTAGACTTCAATTCGAATTAAAGGTATAAAAACATAACGTTTTGTTAACATACTAGACACGAGGTAAGCGCAACAATTATGGCTAAATTAGACAAAGATCAGGTCATCGCATCATTCACAGAAGCATACACCAAGCATCATGGTAAAGCCCCCAAGATTGAAGCAAAAGGCGGATGGTATAGTGTTGATGGCGCAAAAAATGTTCGTCTCGCTGATTTAAACAACCAAATTAGTGGCTTCACTGCAAAGCCCCCCAAAGACGCACCTAAACCCAGTCAGTCAATTAAAAAAACGGCTTCAAACGTTAAAGCCAAAAAAGCACCTTCGACTTTTTCTGTCAAACAGTATTGGGCTGAAAAAATCGCTCAAACCAACCCTGGCGTTAAAGCCCCTCGTTAAACTGATCATAGCTTGATATATGGACTCTACGCCACTAGTCAAACCAAGTGGTGTTGACCAAAACTAAAGGAGTCCGTACATCGAAATCAGATTAAATAGTGCTTAACAGGCATACCCCTCTTAGTTTACTCTGTGCACCAAGCAAGACTTAGCCGTTAAATCATGAAAAAATTCAATAAATCAAATAAATTAGAGAACGTTTGCTACGAAATCCGTGGCCCAATATTAACCGAAGCAAAAAAGATGGAAGACGAAGGTCACCGTATTCTTAAGCTCAATATCGGGAATCCCGCGCCTTTTGGCTTCGAAGCGCCCGACGATATATTGAAAGACGTGATCCACAACCTACCTAAGTCTCAAGGTTACTCTGATTCGAATGGCATCTATCCTGCTCGCGTTGCAGTTATGCAATACTACCAACAGAAAAACATTAAAAATGTCACGGTAGACGATATTTTTATTGGTAATGGGGTAAGCGAGTTGATTGTTATGGCGATGCAAGGCCTACTCGACGATATGGACGAAGTGCTGTTACCCGCTCCAGACTATCCTCTTTGGACCGCTGCCGTAAGTCTTGCCTCAGGTAAGCCAGTGCATTATTTATGTGACGACCAAAATGATTGGCAACCGGATATTGACGACATAAAAAGTAAAATTAGCGACAAAACCAAAGCCATAGTGTTAATCAACCCTAATAACCCAACGGGCGCGGTGTACAGCAAAGCCTTGCTATTAGAAATACTTGAACTTGCCAGAGAGCATGGCCTAGCCGTAATTAGCGATGAAATATATGACAAAATCTTGTACGACGATGCTCAGCATCATTGTATTGCCAGCTTGGCCGAAGATTTATTTTGTATTACGTTAAGTGGTTTATCGAAAAATTATCGTGTTGCGGGTTTTAGAGCGGGCTGGTTAGTAGTCAGTGGCAATAAACGCATTGCCCAAGGCTACATAGACGGCTTGAATATGCTTTCGTCAATGCGTATGTGTGCCAACGTGCCCAGCCAACATGCAATTCAAACTGCCTTGGGTGGATATCAGAGTATTAACGAATTAATTAGCCACGATGGCCGCCTCAAGCAACAACGTGATTTGGCTCATAGCATGTTAAATGCAGTTGACGGATTAGAATGCATTTTGCCTAAGGGCGCTATGTACTGCTTTGTTAAAGTGGACGCACAAAAGTTTAATATCACTGACGATGAACAAATGATCTTAGACTTACTTCGCGCACAAAAAGTGTTGTTGGTACATGGCTCAGCTTTTAACTTACATCAAGGCTGTTATTTTAGACTGGTATTTTTACCCAGCATAGACACCTTACGCAGTGCATTAACAGGTATCGCTACATTCTTCAAACACTACAAGCAGGTCAACTAATGGTATTTACCACCATTAAGAGCCACTTCTTTGCCCATTTAGCTCGCATGAAACTCATCAACAGATGGCCTTTAATGCGTAATGTGCGTACCGAAAACGTCCAAGAACATAGTCTTCAGGTTGCAATGGTTGCGCATTCATTGGCCTTAATTAGAAACAAATATTTTGATGGTCAACTCGACCCTAACGAAGTAGCAACTATCGCCATGTTTCATGATGTATCCGAAGTCTTAACTGGCGACTTACCCACGCCGGTTAAATATTCCAACCCCTCGATTCGTGATGAATACAAAAAGATTGAGAAACTCGCTGAAAAACGACTTATCAATATGGCGCCAGAAGATTTTCACAACGATTATGCCAAACTTATCGACCATCATTATCACTCCGACGACATACAATTTATTGTAAAAGCCGCCGACGTCATTTGTGCCTATTTAAAAACTCTAGAAGAGCTATCTGCGGGTAACCGAGAGTTTGAACTGGCCAAAAAGCGCCTCGATAAAATGCTCAAAGATTATAATTCAGGTGAAGTAAATTACTTTATGCAGGCCTATGTCCCTAGCTTTAGCCTGAGTTTGGACGAAATAAGCCAAGAAGATAGCTAAGTAACCTTGATTTATCGCTATTGGTTTGTTGATATGTGTACACAACTTATTAGCAACGTGCGACGTAACCTAGCGTAATGACCCCTTGGACAGAAAGACGACTCGATAAAAAGGCCCAACGCGAGGGTGACCATCGCAATCCCTTTCAACGAGACAAAGCCAGAATATTACATTCGGCAGCATTTAGGCGTTTACAGGCAAAGACCCAAGTACTAGGAGTGGGCATGAGTGACTTTTATCGCACTCGGCTTACGCACTCTCTCGAAGCTTCTCAGATTGGCCAAGGCATTGCCGCACAGCTCCGTATCAAGCATCCTCAACTTACCGAACAATTGGGCCTTAACGATAATTTGATCGAAGCCCTGTGCTTAGCCCACGATATTGGTCATCCGCCTTTTGGCCATGGAGGCGAAATTGCCCTGCACTATATGATGCATCAGCACGGCGGGTTTGAAGGCAATGGTCAAACATTCAGAATTGTCACTCGGTTAGAACCCTACACCGCTGATGCAGGGATGAATCTGAGTCGCCGTACCTTACTCGGCCTAGTCAAGTATCCTAATTTTATTGATCAACTCAGCCAGCAAACATTAAAGTCGGACCCAGTCGTAGCGAATAAACGCCAAATTAAAGCCAACGAATGGCATCCTCCCAAAGGCTTATACCAATGTGATAAAGACGTATTTGATTGGCTTCTCGCACCATTAAGCAGCCAAGACAAAATACGCTTCACGTCGAGCCAAGTCAGCAATAAAGGCCACAAAAAAACCCAGTATAAGTCCTTTGATTGTTCGATTATGGAGCTAGCAGATGATATTGCTTACAGTATTCATGACTTAGAAGACGCCATAGTAATGGACATAGTCAATTACCAGCAATTTGTTGATGAAGTCGCTTTACCCTTAAAAGCAATTGGAGGCGGTTGGCTGAGCCAACATATTATTGATCTGGCTAAAAAACTTTTTAGTAATCAACATCATCTACGCAAAGATGCCATTGGCGCGTTAGTTAACTGTTTTATTACTAATATCGAAATTAGCGATATTGAGCCTAATTTTTCAGATCCTTTGCTCGTTTACAACGCAGTTTTTCCTCAACTCTACCAAGAATACATTGCGCTATTTAAACACTTCGTCTTCAAACGGGTGATCCTAAAACCCGAATTGCAGCTAATTGAATACAAGGGTCAGCAAATAGTTATGGAGCTATTTGAGGCATTTAGCTCTGATCCTAGTCGATTGCTCCCAGACAACACCAAAACCCGCTGGTTAGAAGCCTGCAAGTCAGATAACGGACATAGAGCCATATCAGACTACATTGCGGGTATGACAGACGGGTTTGCATCCAAGCTATACAATACGCTGTTTATGCCATCTGGCACGTCTGCCAACGATAAATTTGGATGATGTAACCTTTTTGCTGTTTGTCGGGTCTATGTATCAAACGAATAAAGGTTGAGAGAAGATGCTAATACGTACTCCTAAAAGCAGTGAACTAAAAGAAAGCCAAGTAACCGACGAAAAAACTTATTTAGCGCGTCGCAGCATCGTTAAATCGTTAGGCTTTTTGGGTGCAGGCGCTTTACTAAGCAGCTCGAGTGCTAGAGGCTATGGTCTGTTTTCTAGCGAACCCGAACCGATATTTAAGACCTCTCCCCTTTCCTTTTCGAAGCCTAGTAACTACAGACCAGATGATATTTTAACGCCTGAGCAAAAAGTCATTAGTCACAATAATTTTTATGAATTTGGTACCGGAAAGTCCGACCCAGTAGAAAACGCCCAAAGCTTTAAAGTGGACCCATGGGGTTTAAGTATTGAAGGACTAGTAGAAAAACCCATTACCCTAGATTACGACAGTCTCTTCACCAAATTTGATTTAGAAGAACGTATCTACCGCCTAAGATGTGTTGAAGCTTGGTCTATGGTGGTTCCGTGGATTGGCTTTTCTCTTGGCGATATAATCAAACAAGCCAAACCCTTAAGTAAAGCCAAATACGTAGCATTTGAAACCTTACACGATCCCAAACAAATGCCAGGTCAACGAAGTCGTTTTTCTGGAGGGGGTATCGACTACCCCTATGTAGAAGGGCTCAGATTAGACGAAGCCATGCATCCTTTATCTTTATTATCAGTTGGTTTGTACGGCAAAACCTTACCCCCTCAAAACGGTGCGCCTATTCGTTTAGTCGTACCTTGGAAGTATGGCTTTAAAAGCATTAAGTCTATCGTAAAAATTCGTCTAACCGATACTATGCCCCCCACTACTTGGAATCGGTTGGCACCGAGCGAATACGGCTTTTACGCTAACGTGAACCCTAGGGTTGACCACCCTAGATGGAGTCAGGCGAGTGAGCGACGTATTACCTCTGGTGGCTTATTGTCACGAAACCGGATCCCAACCGAAATGTTTAATGGTTACCCAGAAGTCGCTTCTTTATACGCTAAGATGGATCTAAATCAATTTTACTAAGGGCGACAAACGCGTTATGTACAGAGTGACAACAAAGCAGGTGATGGGATTAAAAGCGCTCACTCATCTCATTGCGTTAGGCTGGTTGATTTTGACGTTTTATCTAGCGTTCACA
The DNA here is from genome assembly GCA_947498355.1 of uncultured Paraglaciecola sp. Classification (GTDB taxonomy): domain Bacteria; phylum Pseudomonadota; class Gammaproteobacteria; order Enterobacterales; family Alteromonadaceae; genus Paraglaciecola. The sequence continues at coordinate 65,974 of CANMKA010000006.1, forward strand.
GATCAAATGGGCGCAGATCCCGTTCAAGCCTTAATTCACTTTACTGGAATGGGCGCATTCAATTTGTTGTTAATTAGCCTAGTGATATCACCCCTAGCTAAATACAGTAAACAAGGTGCATTGCTTCGAATTCGACGACTAATTGGTTTGTATGCGTTTTTCTATGCATTTTGTCATTTTTTAAGTTACCTGTTATTCGATTTACAAGCCGAATGGGTACTGCTTCTCAGCGAAATAGTAAAACGACCGTATATTACAGTAGGATTTAGTGCATTTGTGATCCTCACCTTACTTGCAGCTACCTCTACGCAAAGAATCCAACGCGCATTAGGCAGAAGGTGGCAACATTTACACAATTGGGTTTACCTAGCTTTACCCTTAGTAGGACTTCACTTCATTTGGTCAGTTAAATCAGGCCTTGTAGAGCCTATTATTTATTTAACTATAGCGCTTACTCTACTGTTTTTGCGAAAACGAAAACTGCTAAAACATGTCACCAAATAGCGCAATGACTGCGTTAACTAGCGATAAGAATGAGTGAAATAACAAACTGATATCTCGTAACCAATCAATTACCCATGCACAACAATCCCTAACAAAATTACTATAAATAACCACACCTCATTCCACTTATTTATACACAAATCTTTTTCAAACAGTGTATTTACGTACAGCATTGAAATATATAAATAAAATAGCAGTTCGACATTCATTGACTTGAATCGAGGTTAAATAGTAGTCAAAAAGTACTTGCATGTTTATTTATACAGTACTACTGTATATCCAACCACTGTATATAACATCATTGATTGGACCGCCATTATGCCTAACCCACATGCAAATACTCACGCCAATAATTACCCAACAAACAACCTAGCTAAAGTGATTCACTCAAGCGCCACTCACAATCACGAGCAAAGCCTACCTTCACGTAAGTGGCACTATCTGTTATCAAATAACATCCAGTTTGCTGACAAAACCCAATACAGTATTCGCCTTCCCAAACCCGAGCAGTCTGTATTGCATCTTTGGGTTGAAAAAATAGTATCGTATGGCCAATGTGATTGTTTGTATATAGAAGATCTAACGTTTGACGAAGTAAGTTTAAAGCGCATAAAGCACTTATGTGAGCAGCAAGGCGTGACATTAATTAATATATTTCAACAAGCTGAAACCAATGTCGTAAAAGGACCTTGGTAACAGCTAATTAGGTAAGTTAGCGCTTAAAGTACGCAAACTGGGTATTAGTTGATAGCGAGGAGCCAGTTTAAAAATTGCTTCGCATCTAACTGATTTGAGAAATGACTAGTTTGATTGCCAACTTTGTCAACAAACGCAACCTTATGTTTATTTACAGAAATTTTTTGCACTGGGCATGCAACATGGATCTGTGTTCCATTGTATGTATAAGACATAATAAAACTCATTGTATGAATATCGTGCAAAAGCACGTTAAATAATACTTGAGCTTAATTACAGTGATGGGGACGGTTTACGGTTAAACTTAAAAACCAAATGAATGCAATATTCATGGCTCACATCTTCGCACGACAATAACTTAGCTCAAGACACAATAACAGCTGGCAAATGTACAAGCTGCTAGTAAAAAATCTCGTCTGACTGGATCAAGGAAAGGCAAAATAATAAAGCGTTAAACTGCTGAGGGTTAATTTAACGCCGACAAGTATACCTAGCGGTAGGTAATTGTCCATTTATTTTTGACCAAATAGACAAGAATTATAGTTATAGTCTGGCTAAGACCTTAATCGACAGGCTAACAAATACTAATTGAGATGTGCTCTTAACATGGACTAACTCAGACTTGGTCTGACACTTACCCATTTTTCAAGCGGTGTCTACCCAATGTGATATTAAACATTCACTATAACCTCGTATTTAAAAAAACTATCAATGCAGCTGATAACCCCCAAAAATACCGTCATTATTGCATGTGTAAGAAAGATGATTGTCATCTTAAATTCTATGTTGCGAGATGGTGTAATGTGGGAAGCGCCAAAGCCGATAAATTAACTATTGACACCATAGTCATTTGTTGAACGAAGCCGCTTCGCGGCAGAGTGTGTGAGTATCCGATAATGATCTATGAACCATTACCATGGTGGTAGTGGATTGGAGATCAAACAATGAATTCACAGCAAAAAGCCCGTTTCGACCAACTTTATACGTCTCATCTTAACCATTTAACCTTACAAGGTAAACGCCCTGCAACCATTGATGCCTATGCCCGTGCAGTGCGCCGTATTACCGCGTTTTTTGATTGCCCGCCGGATAGGTTGTCATTGGCACAGCTTAAAACCTATTTCGTTGAGCTGATTGCTAGCCACTCTTGGAGTACAAACTTCCAAAGACATATATGGACGCTCCCTGAAGATCAAGCACTACTTTTCTTCAAGCTTTATTGGCCTGCTATTTTTTAATATGTTTTATGCCTAGTTTTCGTTTTGAACGGTACAAAAATGTATTGCTCTGACATATATTCGGGCTTAACTATTTTATAGCGCCCCTGATGTAATACGAACCTACACACCCTAAAATTGAGAATCACCCATGCGGTTTATCATAACCTTGTCCGTATCGGGTTTGATGTAGGTTGGTGGGCACCTTTTGTTCATCACGTAACTAAAGCAATCGATAGGCGGTTATCAGGGGCTCACAACACCCACTCGGGCTTTAAGCCCTTATCCAATCCGAGCTTCCCTGATAACCAAAAACATTAATTTCATCATTTATGCCGTTTGCTGTGGCATGGTTTTGTATGATTCTTGTTTCTGTAACAATATCCACATTAGTCGAGCTAATTTGTGCGCCGTTGCGACAACGGCTTTGTTTTTACCTCGGCGCTCAACAAGGGAAGAAACTTCCAAAGACACCCATTTCAATTTTAGCAAAATACCATAAACAAACTAAACTTGATTAAGTAATCTACCTAAACCAAGGGAGTTGTGTGATGCCTCAGTCTCGTCAAAGCCAAGTCAGTTTAATTGATACCCCTTATTACCATTGTGTATCCCGTTGTGTGCGACGCTCTTTTTTGTGTGGAGTAGATAAGTATTCTGGTCAAAGCTACGAGCACAGACGGCAATGGGTAGAAGAGCGATTGTTGTATTTAGCTTCGATATTTGCCATTGATATTTGTGCCTATGCCGTCATGAGTAATCACGTGCATGTGGTGCTATATGTGGATATTGATGCCGCCAAGGCTTGGAGTAATAAGGAAGTTGTTGAGCACTGGCATACTCTCTACAAAGGCACCTTACTCACCCAGAAGTTTATCCGAGATGAGCCATTGTCGGGCGCTGAGCGGGTGTCGTTAAATGACACCATTGAGCAATACCGCAAGCGCCTTTACGACATAAGTTGGTTTATGCGTAACCTCAATGAATATATTGCCAGAGAAGCCAATAAAGAAGACCAATGTACAGGCAGATTATATTCGCAGCCATCCATGGCGCTCACCCTTCGGGCCAGCTAAAGCTGTTCTCATTTTTTCCTGAAAAATGAGTGGGAAGGACGGTTTAAATCTCAAGCCCTATTGGATGAAGCAGCTATTCTCTCTTGTATGGCCTATGTGGATTTAAACCCCGTTCGAGCCAAAATGGCCAAACACCTAGAAGATTCCCACCACACCAGTATCCAAAAACGCCTTAAAGCGGTTAACAATAAACACGCACAACCCAAAGCCTTACTGCCTTTCGTGGGCAACCACACACAACACATGCCTAAAGGTATTGCTTTTTCACTCAAAGATTATTGTGAGCTGGTAGATATGACAGGTCGAGTGATTCGGGATGACAAGCGGGGTTATATAGACTAACAACAATCTCCCATTCTAGAAAAGTTAGGCCTCAATGACGAACAGTGGCTAACCCTCACCACCGAATTCGAACAACACTTTTGCTACGCCGCTGGTAGTTAAATCATGATGAGTAACTTCAGCCAACACACCCATCACAAGCGCATGCGAGGCATGGGTAAGGCCAAAACCTTACTCAAACACGGCTGAGTAAAGTCAACCCTCCAAAAATTCAGAATCAATTCACGTATTGAAATAAGCCCCTGCCAGAAAACCAAACAAATCAGGGAACTAGCACCAAATTCAACCTGTTCACCACTTAATCAAGAATATATTCAGCCTCCAGCTCATCAAAAAAGCGACATGGAATACAAACACCATTTCAAGGAGCTATTTTTAAAATGGGTGTCTTTGTTTGGTTAAGCTACATTGATTCACGTGTTAACTTGGCGTAGCTTATAACTATGGCTGTCTTTGTAATACTCGATAAGTTAGGCCAATTTTTTGGAGTGAGGTTTTTTCTAGCTTTGCTAAATTTATTAAATTTGGGGGATTCTAAAATATGGATGTAGTAATCATACTTCTATTTTTTGCTGTGATAACATCGTTAATAGGCTCAAGGAAAGGGGAAGGCATTTCAGGTTTTTTCGTAGGTCTAATTTTTGGACCATTAGGTATTATTATTGCCCTTTACACGCAAGGTAACCGAATAAAGTGTACTTCGTGCAAAGAACTAATAAATAAAGATGCTACTAGGTGCCCCAAATGCACATCTTCAGTATCTAAATCATAAATCTAACTAGGCAGCTATGCCTTATCCCCCTCGTCTTTCACTGCTAGAAAAATGAGAAGGGGGAGATTGTCGCTGCGGCTATCTACTATTTACTTTGGGCCGCTCTTGACTGTCCTTGCTCAGTGCCCTCTGTGGTGTAAAGTCTTTTGCTTTTGTTCTTTCTAGCCGCTATTCACTATCTCCTATCCACTGCTCCACTAGTGTTTGACTGATATTTTCTTCGAGTTGGTCATATTCAGTAACCTCTAGAGACACCCATTTCAATTTTAGCAAAATACCACAAACAAACTAAACTTGGTTAAGTAATCTACCTAAACCAAGGAAGTTGTGTGATGCCTCAGTCTCGTCAAAGCCAAGTCCGTTTAATTGATACCCCTTATTACCATTGCATATCCCGTTGTGTGCGACGCTCTTTTTTGTGCGGTGTAGATAAGTATTCAGGTCAACAGTTTAGAAAGACACCCATTTTACAAATACTAAAATGGGTGTCCATCTAAGCCCTGCAAGCCCTGCAGGAAAACCTAAATAAGTGGCGATTATTGCCTGTCTAAGAAAGATGATTGTTATCTTAAATTCGATGCTCAGAGATCGGGTGATGTGGGATGAGAATATGGCGAAAATTCAGTGATTGACACCATAGTCACTTGTTAGGTATTTGGGTTGCCAAGACTATTGTACTGAGCGTTTTTACAGACTTGCCGCAAATACCCAAATAAATAATTACAGTTGTCATCATTCAAGTTACCAATAGTGTACGACTTCCCATCAGAAGTTTTTATTTTATAGGTGTTACCTTCCGAATCATAAGAAACAAACAACTCCTTAATATCATTCAGCATTATTTGATAGTCTTTGTATGCCCATTTATTGGATTCAGTATAAGTTAGGTAAGTTTCGAATACTTCTACTCCAAATTTACCACCAAAAAAGATATCTCTTAAAGAGACTAATAAAACTGCGAACACAACACAAGCAGCTAGAGCAAGAGCACCAAATACAAAGAATTTTCCCGCAGTGTTAACAGAATCAAAACCTGACAAATTATCAGTGTTCGTGAAAAACAGATATACCCACACCATGCTGAAGCATACGAAAATTAGACCCCATGTGCCTCTTATCCGTGTTGATTGAAAAAATTTCTTAGAATTCACCGGCGAAATACCTAACGCCTGTATAACTGGCGAATTGTAGTTGATTGGCTTTTTGTGCTATTCAAGCACAAAAACCAAGCGACGAAAATGGAGTCCAGTTGATACATTTGTTAGCTTTTGGATTCTTTCCATTGATTAAACTTGCTTAGAATTAAAGGCTCTAGATTGCTGTACGTATCCCACGTATCAGGTACATGATATAACGTCTCCAAACCGATACCGACAGAGTTTTCATAGTCTTCTAAATATTGACCTTTTTCAAAATCAAAATAGTCTTGCGCGAAGCTATTGCCAATATCATTTAAATCTTCATCAGTAAATTTACCGTCGCAATATTTAAGAAACCAAGCTCCAGGAGTTACCTCTTTCTGACTGAGACTTTTAAGCTCATCTGGAAATTCTTCAAGATGAAGCTCTCCAGCCAAATTATTTAGTAAACACCAGGCCAAAAACATTCCAGTATGAGTTGCAGACGCTTCATCAGGAAGATCTTTTGGATAATCTCCACCATAGTGCCAAGATGCATCATCGTATTTCATAATTATCTACTTCCTCTGAAGAAGCTAACAATATTAATAAATCGCAATTACCCGTGTTTAAACACGGGTAATTGCCGTATATAAAATTTCTCTTATTTTAGGCATAGAAGGTAACCTATTACAACATATAGAGTTTTATTAGAAACTCAAATTTTAGTGTTGCAGAAATGCGGCAATTACCCAAGAACTTGCAACTATACGGGTTTAGGACTAAAACTGTATATAAAGCCAGTATAAATAAACAGTTCATTGATTTCAGTAATATTTATGAAAAAATCTCCTTTTATTGAGTCTATTCGTACAGTCATGCGCACCAAACGCTATAGTCTAAAAACAGAAAAAACTTACTTACTCTGGATACGACGGTTTATTTTTTTCAATGGCAAGCGGCACCCACAAGAAATGGCTGAATTAGAGGTAGTTAGTCTTTCACTAAAGGAATGACTCGGGTGCGGGCTTGCTTGTCTCTGCTTGCCACTACCCCCTTATTCTTCGTTTTGCTCTGTGCTCTCCGTGTCCTCTGTGGTTAAAGGCTTTTGCTCTTTTGTCTTTGCTTTTCCTAGCCACTATCTCCTATCTACTGCTCTTGACATTGGATTCCAGATCAAAAGACTTCTGGAATGACGAAGGTGGAGGTTAGGTAGTTTTTCATTGCTGGAACGACGGGAGTAATGAGCTGTTGGTTTTCACAGCTGGAAGACCGGACTGGTGGCTTGCTTTTCTAGCTTTTGCTTTTTACTTGCCCCTATCTCTTACCTACTATTTCCTATCCCCTGCCCTTGCCTGCGGCTCAATTTACGTTCTAACACACTAAAAGCTTGCTAGGATTCAATCTTTAGTGTGATAATAGGTCGGTTATCCTCTACGTTGTGAGTAGCGGGTACAAAAAGACAGATTAATTTGTTCTGTAAGCAATCCCGACCAACAGTCGTATACGTATATTGCATGCCAACTGCGAAGTGAGTAATTTTTCGTAGCGAGGGCAAACCAGAACCATTACATCAGCAACATAAATAAAATACCGTTCGCACAAGATGTAAAGAATACAAAAGAATTGACAGAATATTTGAGAGAGCACGGTAAAAAAACGTCGCAAACTTCAAATATTGATAAGTTTTAAAAAACATTAATTGAGCTAGATCAACGTCGAGTTTAGCCTTCGCCAATGCGAAAAGTGTTGATGACAATCACTACTGCCATGTAATCAGTAGACCAACACTTAGACGAAAAACTTAATTTCCTAGATCCAGCCGTGATGGCTGCACTCTGCCAGTGTCTGAACACTATTGTAAGCTCTTTACTATTGTGATGATCGGTTAACAAAACCGAGCTAAACAAGAATGAAAAGAATGTTAATCAATGCTACCCAGCAAGAAGAATTGCGCGTAGCACTTGTAGATGGACAAAAGCTATACGACCTAGATATTGAGAGTCCAGGTCATGAACAAAAGAAAGCTAACATATACAAAGGCACCATTACCCGCGTAGAACCCAGCTTAGAAGCCGCATTTGTTGACTATGGCGCTGATCGTCATGGTTTCCTTCCACTAAAAGAAATCGCTAGAACGTATTTCCCAGACGGATACCGCTTTGAAGGCCGTCCTAATATTCGGGAAGTAATCAAAGAAGGTCAGCAAGTTATAGTACAAATTGATAAAGAAGAGCGTGGCCAAAAAGGCGCTGCACTCACTACCTTTATCAGTTTGGCAGGTAGCTACCTAGTATTAATGCCTAATAACCCAAGAGCTGGCGGCATATCACGTCGCATTGAAGGTGACGAGCGTACACAATTAAAAGCAGCGTTAAGCGGCCTAGACTTACCAAACGGTATGGGTTTAATTGTACGTACAGCGGGTGTAGGCAAGTCTGCAGAAGAGCTAGCTTACGATTTAGAATACTTAGTCTCAGGCTGGAGTCGCATCACTGAAATTGCTGATTCTCGCCCAGCGCCTTTCCTTATTCACCAAGAAAGTGATGTAGTCGTACGTGCGATTCGCGACTACCTAAGACGCGACATTGGCGAAATTTTAGTGGATAAAACCAGCGTACATGCTCGCGCGTTAAAGCATGTTGAGCAAATGCGCCCTGACTATGCAAACCGCGTAAAACTATATCGTGGCGAAGTACCTTTGTTTAGTCATTATCAGATCGAAAGCCAGATAGAATCAGCTTTCCAAAGAGAAGTACGTCTCCCATCTGGTGGTTCAATTGTTATAGATCCAACCGAAGCCTTAACGTCAATCGACATCAACTCGGCTAAAGCCACGAAAGGCGGCGATATAGAAGAAACCGCTTTAAACACCAACCTTGAAGCCGCAGACGAAATTGCTCGTCAACTTAGGCTTAGAGATCTAGGTGGTTTAGTGGTAATTGATTTTATCGATATGACCCCGGTACGCCATCAACGCGAAGTTGAAAACCGCATGAAAGATGCGGTAAGAGGCGACCGAGCTAGAGTACAATTAGGGCGTATTTCTCGCTTTGGTTTACTTGAAATGTCTCGCCAACGCTTGCGTCCATCATTGGGCGACTCTGCGCATAACGTGTGCCCACGTTGTAGCGGCCACGGCACAGTTCGCGGAACCGAGTCTCTTGCACTTTCAGTATTACGCATCATGGAAGAAGAGAGCATTAAAGACAACACAGGTCAAATTGAAGCTCAGTTGCCGGTTAACGTTGCAACTTATATTTTGAATGAAAAACGCCGCACGGTACGCATTATTGAAGAGCGTCATAGCGTACAACTAGTGATTATCCCTAACCCGAACATGGAAACCCCTCACTACAGCATTAATCGTCGTCGCAGCGATGAGGCCGTGCAAGAAATGAGCTACAACATGCCACTCATTGAAGTTGAGCAGACCATTACGGACAAAACTATTGCACCGGCAGCCCCCAAAGAGCAACCTGCTTTGGAGAGCTTAGTCTCTCCTGAACAAAAGAAGGCTCCACCAGCCAAAGCCCCAGAGCAATCTGAAGGCTTATTAGAAAAAGCCATTAAGTGGCTTTCTGGACTGTTCAAGACTGAAGAAAAAGAAGTACCTAAAAAGCAAACGCGCTCTCGCAATCAAGGTGGCAACCAACGCCGCAATAAGAATGGCCGAAATGACCGTAACAAGCGCCATACTAAACCCTCTGATCGTAAAGAACGCAGTGAACAGCCACAAAATCGTAAAGAACGTAGGCCTAAAAACGACAATCGTAAGCCGCGTAGAGACGAACAAAACACCAAACCTCAAGAGCAGCAAGACAAGCAGGCTAAGCCTCAGCAACACGCCAAGAAAAAGGAGCAAGTTGCAGAGCGCCGTAAACGCAGAGACAATCGTCGTAGCGTGAGAGTAGACGCAGATAAGTCTGAGCCTCTTAACAACGCCGTTAATCCTGAAGAGGTGAATAAAGCAGTACAATTGGCACAAGTTGATGCACCAGCGGCTGCCGAAACAGTACAGGCTAAACCAGAGGTTAACACTGAGCCAAACAAGGTAGAAAAAGACGAATCTTCTGAACGTTCACGTAGCCGTCGTTCACCAAGACATGCACGTTCTGCTGGTCAAAAACGTCGTAAAGACCATGACAATAAGAATGCAGCAGCCGAGCAAGCACAAGGCGATAGTGTAAAACAGGACGAACTTCAGTTCGATACCCCTGAAAAAAGCACTAAAGCAGTGGAGGTTAAGGCCGAAGAAATCAAAGAAAACGGTTTACCTCAGCAAGCTTCGTTAGCTTTACCTAGCGAGCAAGTTGATGCCCCAGCTAGTGACAAAGAGAAAGCTGACGCTCCTCAAGCTAAAAAGGCAGGCATTGCGGAGGCGGAAACTGGTAGTTCTGAAAAGAACCCTGAAACCAGTAGCCCCGCAGTTGAAGCCGCTCCAGTGGTAGAAGAAGTAAAAGATAGTGCATCTAAAACACCAGAAGCACAATCAGCTGAAACTGAGGCACCCTCAACCGAGACAGTTGATACAGCACCTTCTGTACAGCAGACAGCTACTGACGAGCAAAGCCAACCTAGCAGAGTGGACAAAGCGACAAGCGAGATAAAAGCACCAGCTAAGGCAAAACCAAGTAAAGCAAGTAATGCCCTAAAAGTTGGTGACAAAAGCAAGCGCAGAAAAACTTCTTCTGCACCTATGACTAAGCCTGCTGAGTTAGAGCATGAGTTTATTGAAATCAATATTAGCTCTATCAGTGATGAGTCTAGACCTGCTCTAAAACGTTCAGCCAAGACTGCTGCATTTATGAGTGCAACCAGCAAGTCTAACGCTCCAGCCTTTCGTCCAGGTGCTTAAGGGCTCTACAGAAAGGTAATTGTGCTCCTTTGTAAAGGGCGCAACACAGAGCTAAATTAAAAGCCATATGATGTATATCATATGGCTTTTTTGTTAGGTTATAATTTTTCTAAACTGTCTACATTACATGATTCTCTATCACACCCCATGAAAGATAAACAAGCAGAACAAGCGTTAACCGAGGTGCTTGTCGATGATCCATTCAGAATGGAGGTGCTTGAGTGCTTGCAAAGTGTGTTCCCCCAGGGGTATGTGGCAGCAGGCTTTCTTCGCAATCTGGTTTGGGACAAATTACATGGCAAGAACACGCAACTAAACGATATTGACGTGATTTATTTTGACAAAGCGCAATCGACTAAAGCACAAGACATTCAGCGCGCACTGCATCGTGCTATTCCATTGCCGTGGCAAGTGAAAAATCAAGCTAGTATGCACCAAAGAAACGGCGACCCAGCCTACTTGAATTTAACCGATGCGATGAGGCACTGGCCTGAAAAAGAAACTGCAGTTGCAGTAAAGCTCAGTCGTCAGCCACAGCAGTTTGAGTTTATTAGCGCATTTGGCCTATCTCGATTATTTTGTTTGTCTGTAACCCCTAACCTCCTTAGAGATAAAGACGTGTTTAACGCTAGAGTTAACAGTAAACAATGGTTAACCCACTGGCCAAATCTCTACATTTCTTCTGATTAGTCTGTTCAGTTCCATCACGTTTATCCAAGCTAAAGCAAGACCCTAGTCAATGCTTACTTGAAGCGGTTACTAATGATGCTGGCAGTTAGCCTGCCAATCCTGTATCCTCCCGCGCCCGCGAATGGTTTTTTCGCTTATTTTGCTTTGAGAGTATCTTTATGAGTTTTGCCGACCTAGGTTTGTCACCAAAAATATTATCTGCCATCGATAAAAAGGGTTACACCCAACCCTCGCCTATTCAGGCTCAGGCTATTCCAGCTGTATTGTCAGGTAGAGATGTAATGGCTGCTGCACAAACAGGGACTGGCAAAACCGCAGGGTTTACCCTGCCTATTTTACATATACTCGCCAAAGGTACGCCAGCCAGGGCTAATCAGGCACGGGCTCTGATTTTAACGCCTACTCGTGAATTAGCAGCGCAAATTGCAGATAATGTCCAAGCCTATGGTAGTGATCTTGCGTTGAAATCTAGCGTGGTGTTTGGTGGCGTAGGGATTAACCCACAAATGCAAAAACTCAGAAAAGGCGCAGATATACTGGTCGCTACACCCGGTAGACTACTCGATCTTTTCAGCCAAAATGCAGTTAAATTTGATCATCTCGAAATCTTGGTATTAGACGAAGCCGACCGCATGCTAGACATGGGCTTCATCCACGACATAAAACGCGTGCTTAAACTACTGCCACAAAAACGTCAAAACCTGATGTTCTCTGCTACCTTCTCTGACGATATACGCCAGCTGGCCAAAGGCATGATCAACGACCCTGTAGAAGTATCGGTTACCCCGCCTAATTCAACAGTCGATCTCGTTGAACAGTGGGTTTACCCCGTTGATAAAAGTCAAAAAACTGCGATGCTAACGCGATTAGTCAAAGACAATAATTGGCATCAAGTGCTGGTGTTTAGCCGCACCAAACACGGCGCAAACCGTATTGCTAAACAGTTAACAGCCCGCGGTATAGAGTCAGCTGCGATCCACGGTAATAAAAGCCAAGGAGCTCGCACTAAAGCATTAGCAGATTTTAAACAAGGTAAAGTCAAAGCCCTTATTGCCACAGATATTGCTGCGCGAGGACTGGACATCGACCAGCTACCTCAAGTTGTAAACTACGACCTACCCCATGTTGCCGAAGATTACGTTCACCGTATTGGGCGTACTGGTCGTGCGGGCGCAACAGGTCACGCCATATCACTAGTGACTGCTGAAGAGTTTAAGCAGTTAAGTGCTATCGAAAGACTAATAAAACAAGTGATTCAGCGCGAAATACTCTCAGGCTTTGAACCAAAAGAAACTGTCCCTGAATCTAGATTAGATTCCCGTCCAATCAAAGCTAAAAAGCCGAAAAAGCCCAAACCTGACCAAAACAATAACAACCGCGCAAGATCAGGACAAAATCAAACACGGACAAATCAGGAAAACCGCAGCAATAAACCAGCCTCTACGCGCCGCAGAAAACCTAATACTCAACGCCAAGGCTCGAAACCAAGTTAACCTCCGAGCATGACTTGCTACACAGCTAACTGAGTCCCCTTTTAAGCTATACTAATATGCCTGACTTAATACACCTGAACCCACCGACCTAGGTTCAGGTGCTAGTGTTTTATATGCTCTCGTTCGCATAAAAAACAAGTCAATACCTGTTGCGCAACGATAACGTAAAACGATGACGTAACAAAACAGGTTACACAGCTTTAGCCAGTATTCTATCTAAATGGTTTGAGAAATTTTGCCGATCTTTTTGATTTAAAGGAGGAGGCCCGCCAGATTGCTCACCACTGGCTCGCATAGTATCCATAAAATCACGAATATTTAGCCGCGCTCGGATATTTTCTGTGGTGAATAACTCGCCTCGACTACTCAAGGCTAACGCGCCTTTATCAATTACTTCAGCGGCTAACGGAATATCACTGGTGATCACCAAATCTCCCTGCTCAACCTGCCTAACTATTTCATCATCTGCTACGTCAAAACCAGCTGGCACTTGCATAGCGCGAATAAACTTACTTGGCGGTGTACGAATATACTGATTGGCCACTAGTATAGTTTCAATTTTTTTACGGGTTGCAGCCCGAAACAAGATGTCTTTTATCACCACAGGACAAGCGTCTGCGTCTACCCAAATTTTCAACCTAATTCCCAACTATTTACTCCAAATACTATTCACTCCAAATTATAATACAGTGAACTATACCATCGATATCCAGTCAGACGTTTACCTCAAATAGCTTGCTTACCTAATTTAACAACTAAATACGTCGGTCATACTGACTAAAGATTAGTGATTATCGCCAACCTAAACATAAAACCGGATTAAATTGAGCGTATTAATTTAGTAAGCATTTGATTTATATATACTAATATTTTTGGCATGTTAGCTGCTATTTTGCGAATATAACGCAATCAATAAAAGAGAAAATAAAATGGAATTGAATCAAGCATTCGGCTACCCAAGGGGCTGGATAAGTATTGGACTTACTCTTCTATCTGTTGCACTGCTGAGCAGTTGTAATAGCAGCAAGCCTGCAAATGCACCCCCCAATACCAAGAAAATCGTAGAAATTCCTGTTGAAGTGGCGTCTGCGATTAGGGGAGACATCTCTACTCACTACGCGACTACCGCCATTTTAGAGCCAAAAGAAGAAGCCTACGTGGTGCCAAGAGCACAGGGGATCATCCAAGAAATTTATGTTGAAGAAGGCGATTATGTAGAAAAAGGCCAAAAACTGGCGCAAATCGAACCACGCCGTTATCACCTCACGGTCGAACGCGCTAAAGCTAACCTCTCGGGATTACAAAAGGAATTAGACAAAGTTAATAAAGTGTATAACAAACAACTTATAAGTGACGATACCTACGACAAGCTCACAGCTCAGTATCAATCAGCAAAAGCGAGTTTATCTTTGGCCGAACTAGACTTAAAAGAAGCCACCATACTGGCTCCAATTTCGGGATTTATTGCCGAGCGTAATGCCAAAGTTGGCAATTTAACAGAGTCTTTTCAACGGTCAAAAATGTTTCATATCGTTCAACAAAAAGAACTATATGGAATTGTCCACCTTCCCGAAAAAGAACTGTCTAACGTACACCCCAATCAAGCCGCAGTATTAACCCTTAGCGCATTTGAAGACTATCAAACCCATGCTTTCGTCAAACGCATCAGCCCAGTTATCAACGCAGAGACTGGCACCTTTAAAGTTACCTTACGGGTACCTAATCACCAAAACAAATTAAAAGCAGGCATGTTTGCCCAGGTTAAGCTGAACTACAATACCCACAAAGATTCATTGTTAATACCCAGACGTGCCTTACTTGCGCAAGGCGATGGCAACCAAATATTTTTAGTTAAAGACGGCCTAGCAACCCGAGCCGAGCTTGAATTGGGTTATCAAGAGAATGAGTACGTAGAAATCCTAGGTGGATTAAGTGGCGACGAGAAAATCGTGATTACCGGTCAACAAAATCTAAAAAACAATTCGCCAGTTACTATCATCAATTTAGCTCCACCTAGCATTAACTCTGACCAACAAGCCCCTCTAGCCAAAGGATAGGCTCATGAATATTGTCGATATAGCAGTGAAGCGACCGGTCACTGTATGGATGTTTACACTCGCAATTTGTCTATTTGGCATGGTGTCTCTTAGCAGACTAGATGTGAGCTTACTGCCCGAATTGTCTTACCCTACCCTAACCGTCAGAACCGACTACCCAGGTGCAGCCCCCGCAGAAGTCGAGCAGTTAGTAACCAAACGCATCGAAGAATCGGTCAGTATTGTTAAAGGCGTTCGCCGTGTTACCTCATCTTCCAAAGCGGGTCAGTCTGATGTAGTTCTCGAATTCGAATGGGGCACAGACATGGACTTTGCCAGTGTTAAAGTACGTGAAAAGCTCGACAGCACTTGGTTACCGCTGGATATCAAAAAGCCTGTAGTCTTGCGTTTCAACCCCAGTTTAGCGCCTATTATGCGCTATGGATTAAGCAATCTAGGTTCCGCCCCCACTAGTCTATCAGCACAAAATTCTGAGCCTAAACCCAAACAGCCAGCTATTTCTGAGCTAAGCAAGGCCACACGTTTGTATGCCGAAGAGCAAATAAAACGCAAACTCGAATCTGTGGCAGGCGTTGCCTCGGTGAAAGTAGGCGGCGGTCTCGAAAACGAAATACACGTATTGGTCGATCAACAAAAAATCAGCCAACTCAAGCTATCTATCGAGCAAATAATCCAGCGTTTAAAAGCCGAGAATGTGAATGTATCGGGCGGCCGGGTCAAAGATGGCGATCAAGAGTACTTAGTCAGAACAATCAATCAATTTGAGCACCTCGATCAAATTCGAGAGTTATTCGTTGCCCATAGTCAAGGCAAAAACATCCGCTTGGGAGACGTGGCGTCTGTGGTCGAAGCCCATAAAGATGCAAAAGCCATCACCCGTTTTGACTTATCAGAAGGAGTAGAGATTGCTATATATAAAGAAGGCGACGTCAACTCAGTCGAAGTGGCTAGGGCTGTTCGTAAACGCATCGAACAGCTAAACAAAACACTTCCGTCTAACCTAACATTGCAGCTAAATTACGACCAATCGACCTTCATTAGTCAGGCCATATCTGAGGTCAAAAGTGCCGCCATTTTTGGTGGCTTGTTGGCCATGCTGGTCTTGTATTTATTTTTGAAAAATGTCTGGCCAACTGTCGTGGTATCGATTTCTATTCCAGTCTCGATTATTGCGACCTTCAACCTGATGTATAACAATGACATTAGCTTAAACATTATGAGCTTAGGCGGCATAGCCCTAGCCATTGGCCTGCTTGTCGATAACTCTATTGTGGTGCTTGAAAATATCGCTCGGCATAAAACCCAAAACGCAGATTTTAAACAAGCAGCGGCTATTGGCACGAAACAAGTCTCGATGGCAATTGTTGCCTCAACATTAACCAGCATGGCGGTGTTTTTCCCTTTGGTGTTTGTCGAGGGCATTGCGGGTCAGTTATTTAGGGATCAAGCTCTAACCGTAACCTTTGCTTTAGCAGCGTCGTTATTGGTTGCCCTAACCCTTATCCCTATGCTCGCGGCCCGCGAAAAACCATTGCGAGCAACCAAGCAAGAATTGCCTGCAAGGCAAGGAGAACCTGCCAACACCCAATTACTGCCTGTACCCAAAGTCACAAAGCCAAGCCACCCAGTTGTGCGTTACCCCAAAAAATTCATGGCTGGGCTGGGCAGTATGTTTTATCACGTATTCTTATTCATCGTCAGCTCAGGGTATCTAGTGTTTAATCTGGTCAGCAAGCTTTTAAAGTGGCTATTGGCACCATTCGTATGGCTATTTGACACTTTCATGAAACACGCCGAAATCCTGTATTTAGCCGCTCTAAAAACAGTATTGAAAGCTCGCGTTACCTCAGTGTTAATGGTTATGACGTTGTCAGCCTCATCCTTGTTACTACTGCCTAAAATTGGCATCGAATTGATCCCAGATATGGCCCAAGGAGAGTTTTTTGTAGAAGTAAAATTGGCAAGTGGCAGCCAATTGGCAAACACAGACACATTATTGTTCGAACTCGCCGACTATACCCAAAAATTAGAAGGCGTATCCAGAACCTATTCCCTAGCAGGCAGCGGTACCTTAGTTAATGCCTCAGCCAATCAAGGGGGCAAACATTGGGGCAAGTTAAATGTAGTCATGAATGAAAAGGCCAGCGCCCAAACCAAGCAACAAGTCCAACAAAGTATGCGAGAGTATCTTGCTCAGCAAGCTGGTGTGCAAAGCCAATTTGGTCAGCCTGACTTGTTTACCTTTGCTACGCCCCTAGAAATACAACTCTATAGCTACGACCTTGATACCTTACTCATTTACAGTCAAAAAATTCAAGAAAAGCTGCAAACCGATCCCAGATTTGCAGATGTGAGCGCCAAATTACAAGGAGGTAACCCAGAGCTAAAAATAGAATTCGATCACAATAAGTTAGCCCAACTGGGGTTAAGCGCCCCTAATGTTTCTCGGCTCATAGCCGCAAAAATTGGCGGTGAACTCGCGGGAAAATTTAGTATACAAGATCGCAGAGTCGACATAGTGGTTAAAGCTCCCTTAGGGCAACGCAACTCAATACCTGATATTGGGAAAATGATTGTTAACCCCAATGCGCCTCATCCGGTGTCGCTAGACTCAGTGGCAAATTTAAGTATGGGGATTGGCCCAAGCGAAATTAGCCGAATCGAGCAACAAAGGGTCGCTGTGATTAATGCCAACCTTAACTTTGGTGGGCTTGGAGAAGCCACACAAGCTGCTGACGCGCTCTTGTCTGAGATGGTATTACCCGCAGACACACGCTATAAGGTAGCCGGACAGTCAGACGAAATGCAGCGCAGTTTTACCTCACTACAACTTGCCTTAGCACTGGCAATATTTTTAGTCTATATCATCATGGCTTCACAGTTTGAATCTCTGCTTCACCCCTTGCTAATACTGTTTACCGTGCCTTTGGCCTGTGCCGGTTCGATATTCGGGCTGTTTGCCACCCAAACCTACATTAGTGTGGTGGTATTTATTGGTTTAATTATGTTGGCAGGGATAGTGGTCAACAATGCCATCGTACTAATTGACCGCATTAATCAAATGCGCGCCCAAGGACTAAACAAACACCACGCCATTATCGAGTCGGCCAAAGGCCGTTTACGCCCCATATTAATGACAACACTTACGACCTCTTTAGGCCTTTTACCCATGGCAATTGGCATAGGTGAAGGGGCAGAAATGCGTGCCCCTATGGCAATTACTGTGATCTTTGGTTTGTTGTTTGCGACCCTACTCACCTTATTGTTTATCCCGGCAATTTATAGCCTTTTAGATCGCAAACGTTTCGTCCCACCCACCAAATTAGAACAAGCCTCGGAGAATACACATGAGTAAACTCCCACCTAAAGGGGCAGGCATTGCCACTTGGGCAATTTCTCGCCCCGTTACTGTCTGTATGTTCTTTTTGTCTATGCTGATGCTAGGGACGATATCGAGTCAACTTTTGCCCCTTGAAAAATTTCCTAGTATCGATATTCCGCAAATCGGTATCAGCATACCCTATCAAGATGCTACACCCATTGAAGTAGAAAAAATGATTACCAAGCCAATAGAAGAAGTGCTAGCAACTATGTCGGGCATTAAACGGCTCAGATCATTTTCTTCTGAAGACGGCGCTCGCGTCCAATTAGAATTTGCTTGGGACGCTAATTTAAAAGCCAAAGGTATCGAGGCTAGAGAGAAGATAGATGCAATACGTGCTTCCCTACCAGACGATATCGAAAGAGTCTTGGTATATCAGTTTAATACCAGTGATATGCCTATTTTGGCCATGCGAATTTCTGCTGAACGCGATTTATCTAACGAATTTGAGTTACTTAATCGCGAACTACGCTTACCCATAGAACGCATCCCGGGGGTCAGTAAAGTCAGCTTATTTGGAGCCAGCCATCAACATATAGCCATTCGTCTCGATGCCAGCCGCATGGCGTCACTACAAGTTAATACAGGTGAATTAAGGCGAGCCCTGAACCGTTCAAACTTTTCTATTTCGGCGGGTGAGCTAAAAGATACGGATCTACAACAAACTATCCGAGTGTCTCTTCAAGGTCAGTATCGTTCGATACAAGATATTCGCGACCTAATGATTAAGCAGGGCGTAAGGCTTAGTGATATTGCATCGGTTGAACGCGAAACGCCAATACGTAAAGATGGCAGGCGATTAGACCAAGAACCAGCAATAGGCTTAGAAGTGTTCCGTGAATCAAACAGCAATTTGGTCGAAGTCGCCGACCGAGTTATGGCAAGTATCCAAGCAACCTCAGCCAAAAGCGAATTTTCCGGTATCCATATACGAGTCACTCAAAATGAAGCCGACAGCGTAACCCAATCTCTAGACGACTTACTAAGTGCAGGCATGCTAGGCGCTTTGTTGTCTTTTGGCGTTTTGTATCTTTTTATGCGCAATATTCCAAGCACTTTATTGGTGGTGCTATCTGTGCCTTTTTCAATAGGAATAACCTTGGGCTGTATGTATTTACTGGGCTACACCATCAATATTTTATCTATGATGGGCTTGATGCTAGCCATAGGCATGCTAGTCGATAACGCAGTAGTCGTGACTGAAAGTATCGAACTTGAAAGGCGAACCCAGCCAAATGTATTATTCGCGACTCAAACTGGGGTCAGTAAAGTAAGTCTTGCGGTTATCGCAGGTACCCTAACCACTGCAATCGTATTTTTACCCAATATTGTTGGTGCAAAAGTTAACGTCACCATATTTTTACAGCATGTTGCCATCGCAATTTGCATTTCTTTGTTCGCATCGTTGTTAATTTCGCAAACCTTGATCCCTTTAATCAGCTATGCATTAGCCAAACGCAGCCAACGCAATAAACCACCTGAACAATTAAACGTCATACCACCTGGGCCTTTAAATAAAGCCCAAATATTTTATCAAGCTTGCGTTACTTGGACCTTAACCCACCAGGGTAAAGCGAGTTTGATAGCATTAGTAATTTTAGTCAGTACCGCAATACCTTTTACATCAGTTACTAGCGATGACAATCAAAACAACGACTCTAATCGCATCTGGATCAACTATCGAATAAACGGCAACTATACCCTAGAGGAAGTCGCCAAAAGCGTGGATAAAATTGAAAGCTATTTGTACGCCAACCAACAAAAATTTCATATTAAGCAAGTTTATAGCTATTACCGATCAGGGTTTGCGGTATCGAGTATCACCTTTAACGATGACTTGCCCGTCTCCCTTAAAGTCATACGCCAACAAATTTTAGAATCTATGCCCAAACTAGCACGGGGTAACCCTCAATACGAAAAAAACAATCATGCTAACACCAGTGTCCGGCTCAGAATTTCAGGTGACTCGACGGCTACCTTAGCCGAAATAGGCAGTCAAATTCAGCCTGTATTGGCCAACGTTGACGGCCTAATGACTGCAAAAGTCAATACGACTCGCCATAAGCACGAGCTGCAGATCAGCATAGACAGTAAAAAAACCTTTAGATTTGGCCTAACCACTCAAGAGGTGGCCCAACTCGTGGCAACGGCTCTGCGTGGGGCAAACTTGAGAACCTTTAGGGACCAGTATTCAGAAGTAAAAATAAAGTTATTGTTCGATCAGTCAACTCAAGACTCTATTGATGCTTTACGCAATCTCTCCATTACGCGCTATCAAGGGCGGAATATCACGCTGGACATGCTAGCAAGCTTTCGTATCCAACCTATGCCTTCTAAAATTACCCGTCATTCTAGGCAAACATCGGTATACATAGATGCAGAACTTAAAGAAGGCGTCACCTTAAAACAGGCAAAAAATCGTATTGCTGGGGTAATGCAACATATTAAATTACCCGATGGATACACGTGGAGTTTTGGTAGCCGAATCAAACGCCAGTCCGAAAATGAATCTGCCATGCACGTCAATATGATACTCGCACTCCTAATGATTTATTTGGTTATGGCTGCCTTGTTCGAATCTCTCATATTACCCACCGCAGTGATTACCTCCCTGCTATTTTCGATCACAGGGGTATTTTGGGCCCTTTACCTAACAGGTATGTCTATGACCACAATGGCGTTAATTGGAATTCTAGTATTGATGGGAATAGTGGTAAACAATGGGATTGTACTCATAGACCGCATCAATCAATTGGCAAATACTGGATTAGACTTACACAAAGCAATTGTTCAAGCCTGCCTTACCAGAGTAAAACCCATACTTATGACGGTAGCGACCACCATACTAGGCCTACTTCCCCTTGCGCTGGACCCAATAAAGATTGGCGGAGACGGCCCACCCTACGCTCCCATGGCAATAGCCATTATAGGCGGACTTATCGTGTCCACTGTAACTAGCTTGCTGTTGGTGCCCTTGGCCTATGTGCTGCTTCTTAAGCTAAGAGATCAAACTACAACGCTATTTAGCCACAGCAAAGCCATTGCCAATAAGTGGGTATAAGTTAACTAATTTTCGGCCGAGAAAAGAAATATCTCCTGTAATCCATAGTTAACGTAGAGTAGATTATCTACCTCTCCATTCTACTTACTCAACAATGCGAATACCCCAAAGTCACATGTGCGGAATCTAATTCGGCAAAAGGCAACCATAGTGATTGAATCTAAAAGTGATTATGCGCTAAAGTTTACGCCAATGAAGTCGATTTCATTTCTTATAAGATTGCACCAAAGCAAGCAGGATGGTTAGGGCGTTATCAACGCAACTAAGTAAGCTTTTTCCTCACAATTGAAGGATTCAATAGAGATGTCTCAATTTATGCAAAAAATCTCCATCAAACAGCGTTTGATCGCCGCCTTCGCCTTTATCATTTTGTTAATGGCCTCTATGTCGATTATGCAGCTACTGTCTATTGATAAGCTGGGGAACATTGTAGATAAAATGCATCGTCATCCACTTACAGTAACGAGAGCCTCGGCCCTAGCGTACGCAGATGCACTAAAAATCGGCTTATACGTTCGAGAAGCCAACAATATTGGCGCTAGTGGCTCGCAATTGAGCGGCCTACGCCAAAATATAAGAGAGACTCAACAACTTGCAAGAGATCACTTATCTGTCATTAATGAACGTATTTTAGGTGCAGAAGGCAAAGCTCTAGGCAAAGAGTCGACGGCCTTATTTGAAAGATGGGCATCTTTAACCAATCAACTATTAAATACTACGCCTATGGGCCCAGAGCAGTTTGCCCAGTTTAAACAACAAGAAAACGAGTTATCAAAGAAATTCTACGAAATCGTGTTGTACGCAGAAAACAAAGGAAATGGCTTTTATAAAAACTCTACCCAATCCATTGCTGCCACTAACAACCAAACCTTTGTCATACTGGCTATTGCATTGCTACTAGGCATTGGCATCGCATGGGCGGTATTCTCTAGTATTATCAAACCTCTGAATCACTTGCGAGAAACCATTGAAAAAATTGAGAAAGATTCTGATCTTAGTGGCCGTGCCTTATTTACATCCCATTGCGAAATAGGCATTATTTCTAAGCGTTTCAACGAAATGATGAAAAAACTAGATGCATCTGTCATTCAAGCTCGCGACGCGGCTAAACTTATAGAGCAATCTAATCATGAATATTCGCAACAAACCCAAGAAATAGCTAAAAACATCACCACTCAAACTGAAGAAGTTAGTCAAGTTGCGCAAGCCGTCACTGAGATGAACCAAGAAATACAATTGGTCGCACAAAATGCCGACGCAACTAAAGAGCGCGTCACCGAAGCCAATCAAGTTGCAGCGAAAAGCAATAGCTTAGTCAAAGTTATGGCCGAAGATATGGATAGTCTATCAAGCTCGTCTGATAAAACCACTGGCATGGTGGTACAGCTTCAACAAGATACCAGCGCCATCGATAGCATTTTAGAAGTGATTAAAAGCATTGCAGAACAAACGAATTTGCTCGCATTAAATGCAGCAATCGAAGCGGCGCGAGCGGGAGAACAAGGCAGAGGTTTTGCCGTTGTCGCCGATGAAGTACGCACGTTGGCAGAACGCACGACTGTGTCTACGTCAGAAATTCAAGAAACTATTGAGAAATTGCAAAAAGGCACAAACGCCGTAGTTTCTGCCATTCAAAGCAATGGAAAAATGATAGTCAGCAGCGTTACCAAAGCCGACTCAGTAGCCAACGAAATTAAGCAAATACAGACCTTAATGGACGAGATTTCATCAATGAATGCGAGTATGGCAGACAGCACCATGCAACAAGCTCAAGCCAGTCAGAACGTTGACCAAAGGATACAAACTTTATCAGCATTATCCGTTCAAGCTTCCGACAATACCCTGAATATGCAAAGTCAAAACGCTGCCCTACTTCGTCAAAGTCAGGCGTTAACTCAATCTATGCATCAATTTAAGGTTTCTCATTAGGTCAATCTGCAAATTATGTTTGTTACGACTTTTAATTGTGGAAATACCACTCAGCCCTACTCGGAATAAACGCTGAAATTATTTGAAGATACGTTTACTTTTTCACACCAAAATGAGCCAAAATCAGATCATATACATCAGTTTGGTGATAGTGTTTTTCGGGTTGAATCTTATCCTGTTTAGCAATAAGGATGGCTCCCTGCCCTGGATCATCCGTTAAGCGCCCGTGGCTGCCTTTGACCAAACTTGGATCCAGAGGGATCACGTCCATCAAATATCTGAAGCCCAACTTCTTTTTCAAAACACGTTTTCCCACTTGCCACAAAGGCAAGGGTAATTCTGGATCGATAAACATTTCTACTGGGTCGTAGCCAATTTTTCGATGAATGTCCACGGTACGAGCAAACTCAGGGGCCTTGTTGTCATCTAACCAAAAGTAATAAGTAAACCATGCGTTTTCTTGACTAATTACCACCAAATCACCACTGCGTTGATGGCTGAGTTGATAGTGCTGCTGTTGTTCTTGCTTGTCGAGCACTTGCTCAACCCCAGGCAGGTTTTCGAGCAAGGTTCTTACTTGTTCAAATACCTCTTGGTCATTGATATAAACATGGGCACATTGATGGTCTGCTACCGCAAATGCTTTTGATGCGCCGCAGTCAATATTTTCTATACTGCGCTTGGCATTGAGGTGTGTCTCACGAACCTGGATCAAGCCTTGTTCTCTGAGGGCTTTATTAATATGAATCGGTGTGTCGACCTGAGTAATGCCATATTCCGAAACCAAGATAAACTCAACCTCTGGGGGGTAGGCCTCAAGCATTTGACCAATGATGTTATCTATCGCCTGCACTTCGTTGGCAATACTGGCATGTTTAGGCCCAAACTTTTGCAAACAATAATCGAGGTGAGGTAAGTACACCAATTGCAGGTTAGGTTGATTGAGAGCAAACTCCTTAATCGCACTATTAGCAATCCACTGACTAGCGCCAATTCCTGCTTTGGGGCCCCAAAAGTTAAAAAACGGAAAGGTTCCAATTTGTTGTTCGATAGACTGATGCAACCCATTAGGGGCAGAATACAAATCAAAAATTTTATTCCCATCGGCAAGGTAATGGGGCCTTGGGGTAATGCTATTGTCGACATTAGCGTACATGTTGTACCACCAAAACAGCATAGACACCTTAGTTTCTGGATGAGTTTGCTTAAGCACATCCCATACTTTATCCGATTGAACTAAGTAATTGGATTGCTTCCAAAAACCGACCTCTGCAAGATCTTTGAAATACCAGCCATTTCCTACTATACCGTGCTCTGTTGCATGTTTACCGGTTAGCATGGCTGACTGAGCCGTGGTTGTTACTGCTGGAAACGCCGCCTGCATAGGCTGACTCTGATAGCCATTTTCGAGCAAACGATTAATATTTGGCGTGTTGTCTCCAAGCATATAAGGGCTCAGGCCAACTATGTTCAATACCACTAAAGGCTGGGTCATGTTTAATCCGTATGCAATTAACGCGTTATGAAATTTAGGCCTTAAGCAAGTTACGCGCTCTAAGGGCCTGCTCTAGCCATGAAAACTCTGCCACAAACCCTTGATGTAAGCGCGCAGTTTTGTCGACTTTGCCTTGTAAAAAATTTAACCAAGTATAGGTTTCTACTTCTAGGTAAGGCATTGGCGCGTTGGGAGTATGCAAAATCTTATTTTGCAAGAAATCTAAGGTACAAAAGATAGCTTCTTGAGTCGCACTTAAAAATGTCAAAGGTAAATCGTCAGCACTTTGATTGATAGGAATATGATAATGAATTCGTGCATCGATAGACGAGTGCTGCTCCATACAACTGACCCGAGTATGCTCTAACGCCTGTGCCGATAAATCAGCCAACGAACGAGTAAACTGCCCATCCACAAAAACCTTGGTTTGATGTAAAAATTTAGTGTCGGCAAAGGTCGCGGTAAGTTGCTCGATCTGTTCAGTGGAGCTTAACCTTGCCTGCACTGCATTCGAAATTTGAATTTTACCCAAAGCAATGCCAGCTTGTTCTATTTGCTGCAAAGATTGGCTGATGTGTTCACCCATTACAGCTTGATGACAAGTATCGTAACAACATCCTATATAGCGCAAGACTTGCTCTTTCTTTAAGCCTCTTTGCTGGGCCGCTGGCAGTAAATCCTGAACAAAAAACCGTATCAGTTCGTGGGTATACTGCAATACGCAATCTGGTTCCATTTCTATACAGACTATTACCTGTTTACCCGATTGTTGTTCAAGGCCAATAAGGTGCTCAGTTAGGCTAAGTAAATGGCTAATAGCGTGTTGATGCGAGTCGGCTGACCAATCCTGAGCATAAGCCAACGGTAATGTGGATATTGCTCCACAAGCTTGGTTATGGGGCAAACATTCGGCTAAAATATTAGCTAGGTTTTGGGTGTAAGCTAACCGTTCATCGTCTGCCCAAGTCGGCAAATAGACATTTTGCTTAACGACTGTTTGATGAAAATCACCAAATGGAAAACCGTTAAGAGTGGTTAACGCCACCCCCTGCTGTTCAAGCAAATGTTTAAAACTGGCTAGCTCATCGGTAGAGTCCCATAATTGCTGAGCGACATCAGCCGATAGCCACAAACCTGAGGCCATCGTTTCTAGGTCTCGCTTACCACGCACAGTAGAAAAATGCTGCTGAATATTGGCCTTAACAGCGGCCAAGGTAGCGCCTGGGTGCACATTACTGCAATAGGCTAGGTCTTGCTTGCGGTAAACCATTTTAGCTATTCTTTTTCAATAATAGGGTCTTGACCACGTAATACCTTATTGTCTTGATAGGTTTTGGTTTGATCAATAAGGGGCTTTTTCACCATATCAATTGAAATACGGCCACTTTGCGCAAAGAAATTAATTGGGTTGTTGAACGTCACTTTTTCAACGTCCTCTTTGCTAAAACCGTCGTCTAACATAGCTTGCGCCGTTTTTGGCACTTTTAATGGATCACTTACCCCCCAATCGGCGGCACTATTGATCACCATTTTTTCTGTGCCGTATTCTTGTAGCAATTTCACCATACGAGGCTCAGACATTTTAGTATTTGGGTAAATACTGTGTCCGCGCCAACACTCGGTCTCGAGCACTAGCGGTAGAGTTTGTTCAGTTAAATGGTCAACGAGTACCATCTCTTCAGCAATACCGCTTTCTTTGATCACATCTAACGTTCGTTTGGTACCCGACACTTTATCTCGGTGAGGTGTGTGTATTAATACTGGGAGTTCCATGTCTTTGGCCAGCTGCAACTGCTCAGCTAAAAACCTGTCTTCTTCTGGCGTAATATCGTCGTAACCAATTTCCCCTACCCCTACCACATTGTCTTTTTGACAATATCTAGGCAATATTTTCATTACCGCTTCAGCAAGTTCGATATCGTTAGATTCTTTAGGATTCAAGCCCATAGTACAGAAATGCATGATGCCAAATTGCGAGGCGCGAAAGTGCTCCCAGCCAATTAAGGTATCGAAATAATCAATGAAAGAACCAACTTGGGTACGAGGTTGCCCAAGCCAAAATGCCGGTTCGATGACCCCAATAATACCGGCTTTTGCCATGTTCTCGTAATCGTCTGTGGTACGAGCTAACATGTGAATATGGGGATCAAAGTATTTCATTACTGGCTTCCTAAAAGGGATACATCTTGGCCTTTTAACCAAGATTGAAGATAAGTTTGGTGAGCCGTATCTTGAAGATAATGACTCACGTATTGTTCGAACATAGCCAAATGCTCATCATCGAGATCTCGAAAGCGTATGGCTAACCAAATACTAGAGGGCGGACTTCTTCTTGCTAGCGCCTGTTCGATTAAATATGAAAAACACATGTTAGATAATTGTGGCGATAATCGATCATTCAAGCCTAACACCGTGTCTATTTGCAAACCGTTAAACAAGGTTTTTAATACTAACTGGTTAAAGTTTAATTGCTCAAAATGCAAAGCTGGGTAAAGGTTGTTTAGTGCCAGTGCAGAAAATTCGTCTAGACTATTGACCCTAGCAGCTCTAACCGCAATATCTACCCCTACCCCTTCAGGATCGAGCAAGACTAAGCCTGATAGCATGGCCGTTTTTTCACTACTATCACCAGCTTGATAATAGGCTTTGAGCGTACTAGGGATCTCTAAATCGCGGTAAACCAATGCAAACCCACACAAGCAAATACGGACTAGTTCTGCACTATCATTCGTGGTCAAAATTGGATTATCGATTTGCTGGATTTGAGTGAGTTTACGTTTTACACAAGCTGATAAAAACAGCAAGCTTTCAAGGGGATCATCGTCTTCTTTAAGTTTATCCAGTGCGCCCTCAAACCACAGGCGCTCTTGCTTGTGTAAAGCCCTCTGGACAAGATTTATCATCACGTTGAGTTTACTCATATCAATCGAGCTCTTGTATTAAGTAGTCATCCAAATTTGCACACAACACTCAGTGTTTTACCAAAATAACCCTTCAGGTTATGGCATTAAGCCGCTTGTTCAACCACAGACACGGGGGGAGTAATGACAATATCAACAGAGCATAAGTATAATGCCCAGCTATTGCTACCAGCAATGCATCCATTGGGATC
The DNA here is from genome assembly GCA_947498355.1 of uncultured Paraglaciecola sp. Lineage (GTDB taxonomy): Bacteria > Pseudomonadota > Gammaproteobacteria > Enterobacterales > Alteromonadaceae > Paraglaciecola. The sequence goes on from CANMKA010000006.1 coordinate 93,776, forward strand.
ACACCTATGACCAAAAACACTATCATGCTTTGTATGGTTTGCGGGGTAAACGACAAAAAGACTTGAGCCAGTTTGCGCACCAACAAAGTTGCCCAGCTTAGTAACAATAACCATGCAATCAATCGTTGCGTGCCCAGCAAATTAAATTCAACTTCGATCAAATAAACACAGCTCATAAAAGAAACAAACAAGGCAATTAAGGTGATCCATAAGGCATCTTTATCAGTGGCGCGCGTTTCTTGCTTACTTAAATACGTCAGTCCTGTGATATAGAAGAAAATAGGTAAAGCAAGCAATAAACTTTGACTCGACAAGGCAACAAAACTGGCGCCTAACAGCCAATTGGTATAACGACAACTGGCCATGCAGAAGGAGCCAAACAAACCTTGTTTAATTAAGCCGTTGTAGCAAAGAATACAGGCACTCAGGGCAATACCTATCACGCCAGACACAGTGCCGTGCATAAAGCTCAACATTAGCCCAGCTGTCATTAAGCCGCCGCCTATGGTCCAAGCTGAAGGTAAAGACACTTTGCCACTCGGGATGGGCCGATTCGGCCGTTCTTGAGTATCTTCTCGAACATCAAAGCAATCGTTTAAGGTCATGCCCGAAAAATAAAAGCACAGGCTAGCCACCAGCAGCCAAGTTACACTCAATGACAATTGGCCAGCAGATACAATCACACTACTGGCAATTATGTTCGACAAGGCCGTTAAGCCAGCTGGAGCGCGAACTAAGGTTAAAACGGCTAAAAAAGAAGGGTTAGAAAACATAGTTAACAAGCAACAAGTCGTTGAAGTGCCTGCTTCATAATAACTTCATCAATCTGGTTGGCTTCAAATCCGTGGCCGATATCATCTAGCAAGGTAATACATAAATTACCGCCTAAATGCTCTTTAAAATCAGCCAACGCTAGGTTGACGTCTAGCTCTGCTAAAATAGGGTGCGCTAATTCGAAGCCTAAATCTTGAAGCAGAGTGACAATTTTTTCGGCTTGTTCAGAACGAATATGCCCCATTAACGACGAATAAAGACTATCAAGGGCGATGCCAATTGCTACGGCTTCGCCATGGCGTAACGCATTGTTTGATAGCTCTTCTAACTTGTGAGCAGACCAGTGTCCAAAGTCTAAAGGCCTAGCCGAACCTAATTCGTATGGGTCACCCGAACTCGCAATATGGTTAAGATGATACTGAGCACATTTGACTATCATGCTTTGACTGGCATCCCTTTCGAACTTAGCTAATTGATGACGATTGTCGAATAACTCTTGGAAAAAACTCGCATCTTTAATTAAGGCGACTTTCACAGCTTCGGCTATGCCCGCGCGTTTATCACGTGGCTCTAACGTATCAAGTAAGGCAAAATCGTTAATTACTGCAAAAGGCGGCGCAAAGGTACCAATAAAGTTTTTACGCTTATGATAATTGATGGCATTTTTTACGCCTACTCCAGCATCATTTTGGCCTAACACTGTAGATGGCATGCGGATCAATCTAATGCCCCTGTGAGCAGTCGCCGCGGCGAAACCTATGGCATCAACGACGGCACCGCCGCCTATCACCAAAATATACGAGTGACGATCAATCTGATGAGTTTCAACGGCTTGGTAAATACTGTCGATGACTGTCTCATCATTTTTACAGGCCTCCCCTGCTGGCACTGTCATAACCGGCAGGCACTCAAGTTGATGGTGTTGACAATAGGTGACAATATCTTGAGCCAACTGCGGATGACTATCTGCCACCCCTTGATCCAAAACGGCTAATATTTTGGGCTGTTCGTCACGATTATCAATCAAGTCAATTAGCAAATTATCGGTTAAGGCAAAGCACTCACGAGTAAATAACACCGAATATTCAAAACTTAGTGTAAAAGCTTGCTTGATAGCTTTAACAGCAACAAAATCCTGCAACGACATAGCACAACGACCTTAATAACAACGAGATTTGAAACATGATGTAGCCATACCTGAACTACAAATCGAACAAAAACTTTCATCTATTTTCTTTAGTCAGCAACTCACCTCTCACTAAAGCCCAATACCACCCCAAGTTTACCCATCAATATTTAGTTGGCGTGGAGTATCACTAACCAGCTAGTTTACCTAAACTCCCCTAGCCTTCACATCAATTAGTCATCAAAAGATAACTAAAAATTTTCTTTTGCCTGAAAATACATAGATTTACCCGATGAAGGATGAGTAAACGTTAAACTCTTGGCATGCAAATGTAAGCGAGAATCAGTGACCCCGTACAAATCGTCTCCGACTATAGGCGAGTTCAATCCCCCTGCATGAGCACAGTGAACCCTAAGTTGATGTGTGCGTCCGGTATGCGGCGACAACGCTAATTTTGTGCGCTTAGTCGTTTCGTCTCGACTCAACACCTGCCACTGAGTAAGCGCAGCTTTACCTGCCTCAAAGCAAACCAATTGTTTAGGTCGGTCATACCAATCTCCCCGTAAAGGCAGCTCAATGCGCCCTTGCTCGCCTGTAACCAACCCTTCGACTAAGGCTACATACTGCTTTTTAACTTCACGCTTTATGAATTGCTTGGTAAGCCCCTTATTCGCCTTGCTATGCAGGGCCAACACCATGATGCCAGAGGTAGCCATGTCGAGGCGATGCACAATTAAGGGCCCAGTGGCTTCGGGAAACCACTGCTTAACCCGGGTATAAACCGAGTCTGTTAGAGTTTTACCCGGAACAGAAAGTAATTCAGGAGGCTTATTAACCACAACTATATCTTGATCTTGGTAAAGAATGTCGAGGGGATTATCTTTAGCGAGGTTGGTCAACAAAGGGTTTTCGTCGATAGGCAGCCCCTGCAACATATGAGATAAAATTGGCTGACACTTACCCGCGCAAGCTGGATAAAATTGTTGGTGTTTTCTTATTTCAGACTTAGGCGACTGCCCCCACCAAAATTCAGCCATAGCCAAAGGTTGATAGCCCTGTAAAAATGCATACTGTAAAAGTTTCGGGGCCGCGCACTCTCCAGCCCCAGCGGGAGGCGTTTTAAATGCAGTATCGGCAAATATATCAATTAAATCTTTAGGCTCTAAGGCCTGATCCACAAACCGATATTGCTTAAATAGTGCCTCTTGCAAAGCTGATGAGGCCAGCTTTCGAGTACGTTTTAGCTGGCTAATTTGCTCACGATAAGGCTCAACTTGCTCTTGTATGGCTTGGCATTTTTGTTGCCAATCTCGCTGCAATGATTGTAACGCCAGCTTATCCCCTACGCTCTGTCTAGATAGCTCTATCGAGGCGTGCTTAACGTACTCAGCCTTTTCTGGTTGCGTCATGGCTGCAAGTTGCTGTCTTTGTTCTTTACGGTTTTTTCGATTTTGAATATTTTGCAACCTAAGGGATTCGCATGCCCCTTGCTGTTGTTGAATCAAGCCGGCCAATGTCTGCTCGAGTTGAATATAGCTAGCTGACGACTCCAATTGCTCGAGTTGCTGATTAATCTGGTGAATCTTTTCTTGCTCGCTTAAGAAAAAGCTATTCTTTTCGAGCAAATCAAACACAGGTGGAACAAAGCCCGCCACAATGTTTTGTTCGGCTAACTTTCCCGAAAAAGCCGCAATAAACCCTAGTTTATGTTTCGCATTACGCACCAGTAAAACACCAAACATTTTACCTATGACTGGTATCGTATCCTGCCCGTCCTGCTGCTGCTCTTCAATACCAAAATTATGCTGCCAGCTATGGTTAACAAGATATTGCTGTTGAATCTGCTTAGCTGCCATTACGCACAAAGGATGGGGTTGGTAATAAAACGGAAAGGTAAATTTAGCAGGCAAGCTAACCCCTTCTACAGACTCAACAAACTGATGGAAGCAGGACGCGTTCAAGTGCTTATATTTATTGCTTTCAGGGCTATCAGAAGAAACCACAGACACATTAGAATTCGAAGAGAAGTTCATGGGGCCACTCCCTTAATGCCAATTTGGAGTAAAAAAGCTTACGCGTGCCCGCCTTTTTATTCTTTTGGTGCTATGTATGCTGGGTTTACCGATGGAATGTATAAGTAGAAAAAGGTGTGGCAACATTTTTTATCAACCTAGGTTAGGTATAATCAAGCATAGACAAGTGATTTTGAATGCTCGGAATGTGGTCCTCTGCATGATGATTCACATACAAAAGCGTGGTTTGACCCTGCTTTGCTAATAATTCAATAAGGGCTAAGACCTTTAAGCGGTTCATTTCATCCAACCCATTGCATGGCTCATCTAAAATAAGTAAGGCCGGATGCTTGACCATAGCCCGAGCAATAAGCAGTAACCTTTGATCACCAAAAGATAGCTGACTAAAAGGTGTATCTGAGTGAGCATTCAAGCCAAGCACTTGTAACCACTGTTGAGCAATCTCAACTTGCTTGGTGCTTGCACCTTGATACAAGCCAATGCTGTCGTAAAAGCCAGATAAAATGACTTGTAGGGCGCTGCAATTAACCCGATAGTCCAGGTGTAAGGCATTTGACATATACCCTATGTATTGCTTAATTTGCCAAATACTCTCACCACTACCACGTTGAAATCCAAACACCAAAATATCATTGTTGTAACACTGAGGGTGATCCCCTGTAATCAAGTTTAACAAGCAGGTTTTTCCTGAGCCATTGGGGCCAGACACTTGCCAATGTTGGCCCGTGACTAGGTGCCAATCTAAATCCTGAAATATCGCCTGCCCGGAATATTTTACCGCCACCTTAGTGAACTTGACCAGAGGTTGCATAGGATCAAGAGCTGGAGGCTGTTGACTGTCTGCATCCCTGTCTGGTAGGCGAACATCGAATTGCTGCATATGCAATAAAGACTTAACATCTTGGAGAGTCTGAGCCAGGTTAGTTACTTTGCTTTCGCGCCAAATAATCTGCGCGTCTTTAACAAGTATAATTTGTTGGCAGTAGTCGGGCAGCTGACCCAATCGATTCAACACAAAAACCAAAGTACAGCGTGAAGCCAGACCCCCAAGGGTTTGACTAAGACCAAGGCTTGCTTTTACATCCAAGCCGTCAAAGGGTTCGTCTAATATCAGTAAGTCAGGCTCTTGAATCAAGGCTCTACATAAAAGTAACTTGCGTGTTTCACCCGTAGATAAGGCTCTAAACGGCCTTGATAACAGGTGCTGCAAAGAAAAGTCTGCAAGTACACTTTCTAGTAATAATGGGTCGACACACGCTTTATTTATACCGTCGAAAAGAATCTCACGGACTAAGGTTGGCTCGGGTAAAATATCTAGAATATCAGCACAGTCTTTTTGCCTCTCAGCTTCTAATAGCGCTTGCTGATGAGTAACCGAGACCCAAGCCGTCGTTCCCTTTACCTCACACTTCCCACTGAGCAGCTCCCCTTGCCCTGCAAGCAAAGATCCCAAAGCAGACTTACCACTGCCATTAGCCCCCAAAATAACCGTATGTTGGCCTGGTTGAATAGATAAGTTGTCTATGTGTAAATCAAAGCAATCATTGAATCGAGCATGGCATTGCTCTACCGAAACAGGTAAGGAAGAAACGTTCACAAAAAAGGGGTCTTAAGTAAAAAGCTAGCTGCTAATCATATCAAGACGTCAATTGCATGACCAGCAGCAAGGCTAGAGAAGGCAGATACTGAAGAGTCAGCCTTAACTATTGAGCATAGCTATGCCTTTGTTTGAGATAACCGAATCTGATTGGTCATTTGACATAATTGCTGTGACATCACTGTCTTGGTCAGCGATAAAATTAAGCAAGCAACTACTATAATTGGTTTTGGCTTTGGCTAACCTAGTGCCACCGTCAGTTCTGACTAACACTGTATCTCCCGCCGAAAACTGGCCATTCACACCTACGACTTCTTCTGCATTCAAGGCGATTTTATCGTTAAGTAAATCGCCAGAGAACTCTTCATTGACGACAACTTCACCTTGAGTTGAAGAGGTATGAGTCATCCAGTGTAAATGTTCGAGCATAGGCTTCGCGTGAGGAGCAAAGTAAGTTCCCGGATTTTTGCCGTCTAGCAGCATGTTAAACGGTGCATCGTTGAAACCGTTAACTATGTATGTATGCACTCCATTAGACACGGCTTTTTCTGCGGCCTGAATTTTGGTTTTCATGCCACCTGTACCGACTAAGCTAGTGGCATCTCCAGCAATAGCATAGATATCTGGCGTAATATCGTTCACTACAGGAATGAGAACGGCATCTTGATGGGTGTTTGGATTTTTATCGTATAAGCCGTTAACGTCAGAACAAATAATGAGTGTATCTGCATCAGATGCAGCAGCAACCATAGCCGACAAATTGTCGTTATCGCCCACTTTCAAACTATCTGTAGTGACAGTATCGTTCTCGTTAATAATGGGCAGAATGTCGTTTTCGAGCAAGCAGGCAATGGTTTCTTTGATATTTACATAGCGATCACGATTACGTAAGTCGGCATGTGTTAACAGGACTTGTGCCGTAGGAAAATCGAATAATTTATCCCAAGTCGCCAACATTTCTGCTTGGCCAGCTGCCGCCATGGCTTTTTTAATGGTAACTGTACGTTCTTGGTTTTCGTCAAACAATTTAGCGCCCGCCGCAACAGAGCCTGACGATACTAACACCACTTGGATGCCTCGCTCTCGACAGCGTACAATGAATTGAGCAATTCCCAACAGGTATCGACTACTGCACCCTTTCTTGTTAGGTGCAATAAGTGCACTACCAATTTTAATGACAAGACGCTTAGACGTTGATAAACCCATTAGTTCTCCTATTTCGGCCACAAAAAAGCCCATTTGAGTAGTACACCCCGTATATGATGTGCACTATCTGCGAATGGGAAATTAGATCTAATTCTAACTATATTTGAGCAAAATACAACCAAACACAGACTTTAACCTCGAAAATCGCAGAGAAAATAGGATATAACACGCGTATAGTTGAAATTATTTAGCGGTGTAGTTAATCGTTAAACAATTAATTATATTTGACCTCGGATACTTTGACGGTAAGATGCTGACCAACAAAATGAAACACAATTAAGCGACAATTCGCGCCGAGATCAGTATGCAAAAATATGAAGAATTGCTTGTTTCTTTGCGAAAAGTTATTCGCGCCATTGATATATATTCTCGTAAATTATCTAAAGAAACGGGCCTGACTAGCCCACAATTGATCGTTCTACAAGAAATTGCCGCCCATGACGGGCTAATGGTGAAAGACATAGCAACGCATATTAATTTAAGCTCAGCGACCGTGACCAATATCTTGGATAGATTAGAAGCAAGAGAACTGGTGATTAGAGAACGCTCCACTCAGGATAAAAGACGAGTTGGCTTACATTTAACCGACTTAGGTAAACAGATTTTGATCAACGCTCCAACGCCTTTGCAAGCGCATTTCATTCAACGCTTCGAAGGCCTCGAAGAATGGGAGCAGTCGCAAATGTTATCAAGTATGCAACGCATCGCTAAAATGATGGACGCAGAACAAATTGACGCCTCACCTTTGTTACAAGTGGGCCAAATAGATAAAACCAACTGAGGCAAACTTGCCTCAACGACATAAGGTTGTAATAGATGATTACACACGAACCTAATCCTCAATACATAGCCAACCCCAAGCGCTATGAAAACATGTCTTATCCTAAATGTGGTAAAAGCGGCCTACGTTTACCTGCTTTGTCATTGGGTTTATGGCAAAACTTCGGTAGCGTTGATTCATTGGCCAATGCTAAGGCTATGCTACACAAAGCCTTCGATCTAGGTATCAATCACTTCGATCTAGCAAACAACTATGGTCCAAGTTATGGTTCAGCCGAATCGACCTTTGGCCAAGTTATGGCGAGTAGTTTATTGCCATACAGAGACGAGCTACTCATATCCAGTAAAGCGGGTTACGACATGTGGCCGGGCCCATATGGAGACGGCGGATCGCGTAAGTACTTAGTCTCTAGCTGTGACCAAAGTCTAAAACGCACAGGTTTAGAGTACTTCGATATTTTCTACTCTCACCGTTACGACCCAGATACTCCCCTTGAAGAGACTATGCAAGCCCTTGATTATATTGTACGGTCTGGCAGAGCCTTGTACGCTGGGATTTCTAATTATTCTCCTGTGCACACCAAACAAGCTTTACGTATCTTGAAAGAATTAGGGACGCCTCTGCTTATTCACCAAAATCGCTACAGTATGTTTGAGCGAGAATTGGAAGAGGGATTGACAGACGTATTTACCGACGAAGGCCTAGGTGCCATTGTATTCTCTCCCTTAGCCCAAGGTTTTTTGACCAATAAATATCTAACGGGTATACCACAAGGCTCCCGCGCCGCGCGAACTGAGCAAATCTATTTAAACGAAGACCAAATTAGCCAAGACAAAATCGCTAAGGTACAAAAGCTCAATCAACTCGCCGAACTCCGTGGCCAATCTTTAGCGCAAATGGCGTTAGCTTGGGTGTTGAATAACTCAGCAGTTACCAGCGCAATTATTGGTGCCAGTAAAGTCGAACAAATAGAAGATTGCGTTAAAGCGCTGGATAACCCTGACTTTAGTGATACCGAACTGGCGAGTATCCGCAGCATTTTAGGCGAATAACGTGGCAGCACACATCGCATTAATGAATCCCAAAAGCCCATCGAATGTGGGCAGTGTGTTGCGAGCGGCAGGCTGTTACCAAGCTGCCAGTATTCGCTATACGGGCGAGCGATACGCCAGAGCGAAAGCCTATGCCACAGACACCAAAAACGTGCAATCCGCCATTCCCTTAACTCAGGTTGCCGCCCTAGTCTCTCCAAACTCAGATCAAGACTTAGTCAAAGTCGGAGTAGAGCTAGTAGAGGGCGCCATTGCCCTGCCGGCTTTTACCCATCCAGAAAATGCCTTGTATATTTTTGGTCCTGAAGACGGTTCCCTCGATCAACACACAGTTGATCAATGCGATCATATTGTTTATGTCCCCACTCAAGGCTGTATGAACTTAGCGGCAACGGTCAATGTACTCTTATACGACAGAATGGCAAAAACCATGAATATGCCCATGGATGATAGCGTTATTCTCAGTAGCAGAGACACCAATAACCGCACAAAAGTAGCGATTGGATAAGGGTGCGTATAGCGTCACACCTTCGGCAAAACTCAGATTTAGGACACAAAGACTAAAATGAAACTCCTACTTACATTGGTGTTACTCGCTTTTATCGGCAGCGTTTGGTTTGCCTATCAAGCAAACCAACCGAGAGATACGGCTGCGCCATCTCATCAGCCCGTAATATCTAGGCACGACATATTAAATGCCACTGACTTTGTCGCTGGGATAAAAGCTGCCGTTAAAGACGATGAACCAAAGAAAATTACACTCTGGTTTAACAAAGCGATAGAACTCGCTCATCAAGCGGGCTTAGCTGAAGAAGATATGGCTTACTTAAACTCTGAGTTAGCGAGAAAGGTAGCCATTTTTCAGGCTAAACGTAGCTTATTCAACGACGAAATTGAGCAAGCTTATTACCAAATTCATGATGTCGTAGAAATCAAATCTCGCTATCCAGAGGCAAAGGATTTATTCCCCAAGATAGATGCGCTGATTCAACAAAGAAACCAATTAATAGAAACCCTCGCCAAACAATTGGCAACAGATCCAGACAATATTAGTTCACAAGAATGGCAAAAAGCTAAAGACCTATGGATACAAAGAACTAAATCCTTTCCTACCCTGAATAAAGACCCGAGTTAGGTGGTCAGGCAACACCTCAGCTGTTTTGACTAACAGAGCCTAGACCACTAATTATATCAATAAGTATAATTAGCGGTCTGGGTACGCAGCAAATTTGTCTTGGTTTTGTCCCTCTTCAAACCAACAAGGCTTCTCATCCCAGAAGATATTAGCCCCAGGACGAATGTGTGGATCGCCTTCCAAATAGCCTGCAGGAATAATCAAAAACTGCCCATCACGGCTGATATAGGGCACTTGGGAGCCGCATTCGGTGCAAAAGCAATTACTAAACCGCTCTGCATGGGGTAAATCGTAGCGTTTAGTTAGCTCCTGCCCCTGATGCCAATCAACTTTATCTGGGCTTGTAAAAATCAAGGACGCAAAAGCAGACCCTGTCTTCTTTTGACAACGGTCGCAATAGCATTGATAAAACCGAGAAAAAGGCCCAGTTACAGTACTTTTGACTGCACCGCACAAACAACTACCTGAGATATGATTAGACATACACTTTTCACTCCACATGCCACCGACGATACCAGCAGGATACCAAACAACAGAGAAAAGCTACAACCCAAATATCAAGTTGTAGCTTATTTATAGCTCCCCCTAATCAGCAGATAAACGTGAGTTGACTCGTTTTGATAAAGATCAGGGGCAATACCTGCCTACTATTTTGCTCGTGAATTATCCAAATAAGCCATATAGTTTGTATTGTCTTTGAGTAATTGAAGAACATACTCACGTTTACTTTTTAACCTGAGATCAGAATCATCTATGCTTAGCGCCCGCTCAAAATGATAGACAGACTTAACATAATTCTCTTGGGTCAAGAAGATTTGACCCAATGCCAGATGCGCAGAATAATTATTTGGTTCACGTTTTATTGCTCGTACGAAGTCACGTATAGCCTCAGAATGCATGCCTTTGTACTGAAAAACTATTCCTCTATTTAAGTAAGCCGCGCTTTGGTTATACCGCGACGTCCAAGTATTTCTTAGCAGCATATTACACCCACGAACTGACAAAGTCTCAGGCGCAACATTTTGCTCGACTCGTTGGGTTTGCTCAAAGCATTGAGCTTGATAAGCGTTGAACATATCAAGGGTCAAAGGTGAACCAGCATAGCTATAACTGTTGACAAGAAAAGCCAGTAAACATGAGTAGAACTTTTTCATAAATTTCTCCAAGATTTTGTGGTGTGATTAACTCGGAGAAATCCTCACATAGCGATAACAATCAAGCGCCCACATACACGCACAAGGGCTAAGATGAACGTTCGGTTAAGTGCAATGCAAGGATTCGTACGTATTTTGGCTAGCCACTAATCATTTTTTATTGATAATACATTGGCGATTGACGAAATTAAGCTGGTTCAAGAGAAGGCCAGACTCTTTAGCCAGAATTCAGGTTTTACTATGTACGAAAAAGCCAACTCGCCAACGTTCGGATAGGGACAATTGATACCTATTGGTCTAACCAATAAGAGGGAGAAACAACAGAGTGTTTGCTTATATTTTCAATTTTTACGACATAATGCTACTTACCATCACGACTTTGTCAATTTTGCTATCTGCCCCCTTACTATTCAAACGAGATAAACAACAATCGGACCAACTGCTAGCTGGATTTTTATTAGCCACTGGGGCCATTCCATTTTTAACTGTATTGACCTACAACAAACAGCTCAGCGAAACAGTGTTAGCAGCAATGCACCCTTTTCAATCTACCTTTTGGATCATTCTACTTACTACTCAAGGCTGCACTCTGTATTGGTACACACAATCTATGATGGGTCGAACCATTAAATTTCTCTCGCTTACAATGAAAATACTTTATGGATTGATGCTGGTGTTTATCTTAGGCGATATTGCTTACCACTTAACGAAAGACTCAATTAAACATCTCTCTATAGCGTGCTGGGGCATGCAACTATGCTCAAGTTACTTAGGGATAAAAGCCTTAATTCAATTAAAAAATTACGATAAAAAACTGCGCGACAATTTGTCAAATTTGGACAAGGTAAACTTAAATTGGCTTTGGTACATAGCCAGTAGTTTTGTGTTCATATGGTTGATTAATATCAGTTCGTTCATTTTCATGATGATTGGTTACAAAGACATCGCAATTCAACTCGGCACGTTTGCTAATGTTCCCCCTCTATTCCTACTGAGCTTTTTGGTGATTTACAGCCAAACCGCCTTGCTAAATGCCCGAGATCTACTCGATAACTCACCAGTAGAAGATAAACCCAAAGACACAACCCTTTGTCCAGAATTAGCAGAGAAAATTGATGACCTAATGCAAAGAGTTAAAATTTATCAGGATCCCGAGTTAAAACTTGAGGGGCTGGCAGATTGCTTAAATTTATCGCCCCGCACTATTTCTTCAATACTAAATGGACATTATCGAAAAAATTTTTACGACTTTATCAATCAATATCGCGTTAAAGATGCCAAATCGCAGCTAAGAGACCCAAGTATGCAAACTAAGTCTATTCAAAATGTCTTTGAAGACGCTGGGTTTAATAGTAAAACCACCTTCAATACTTTGTTCAAAAAACAAACAGGCCAGACACCCAGTGAATATAGAAAGCATCAAGCCAGCCACTGAAGGTAGCGCTAATTGAGCCGTCATGGGTTTAAATAAGTAGGCACGACTCGAGTTGGCATGCGGGTCACCAGCTCATAACCTATAGTATCAGACCAGTTCGCCACTTCGTTAACACTTAGGCTATCTCCCCATAAAATCACTTTACTTCCAAGCTCAACTGAAGGGATGTCAGTCACGTCTAATGTGATGAGATCCATAGAGACACGGCCGACTAACCTTGCTCTTTGGCCATTTACCAAAACTGGCGTACCAGACTTTGCACTGCGCGGATAACCATCTCCATAACCAACGGCGACAGTTGCAATAACAGACGGGCGCTGAGCTGTCCATGTATTACCATAGCCGACACTTTGTCCTGCATTTAGGCTGCGAAGAGCGGTAATCTCAGATGAAAAGTTCATAGCTGGCACTAATTGCTCAGCATTTGCTTGCGAGTGACTAAATGGGCTTACCCCATACAACATGATCCCCGGCCTAACCCAATCTAAATGATAATCTGGCCAAGCTAAAATAGCCGCGGAATTAGCTAAACTGCAAGTTAGATCTGACAGATCAAAGTCGGTCAAATTTGCATCTATAAGCGCCCCAAGGCTTTGTTCGAATATACGCCCTTGATACTGAGTAAATGATTGAGTAGGTGTGGATATTGGCGTACCTAAAGCATCAGGCAAGCCAGTAGACACACCTGAAACTTCATCAGCACAGGAAAAGTGGCTAAGCAGTACGACGCCCTTCACATTTTTAGAGCGATGCAAAGCCTGATAAAAACGCGTCACCTCTGTAGGCGCTATTCCTAAGCGGTGCATACCTGTGTCAATTTTCAACCAAACTGAAAGTGGCGAAGCTAGATCCGCCTGAATGAGCTGCTGCAATTGCTGTTCGTTATGTATCACAGGTTCACACTGGTTAGCACTTACCCAGTCTAGTTCTGAGGCTTCAAACACCCCTTCTAGCAAAACGATGGGCTTACTGATCCCCTCTTGCCTAAGCTCTGTGGCTTCTTCGACACAAGAAACCGTTAATTTATCAACATAGGCTTCGATACTTTTGGCTACTGGTACAGCACCGTGTCCGTAGGCGTTGGCTTTAACGACAGCCAAAATATTAGATTCAGGTGCCAGTTTTTTAACTGTTCTGAGGTTGGTACGAATTGCCGCTAAATCAACAGTAATAGAGGTTGGTCGAGACATAATATGGCTAATATTCGTATTTATACTGAGTAAACAAGGCCTGCGCTTGTTGCCAAATGTCACCTATCTGCCCATCACCAACCGGCAATGCGTCAATCTTGGTTACAGGTACGATTTCCTTACTGGAGCTGGTTAACCAAACTTCATCAGCACTGCGTACTTCATTCATTGAAATAGCCCTTTCTTCAACGGTTAATGTTGAATGCTTACGCAATATGTCCAACAAGATGTGCCGAGTGATCCCTGGCAATAATTGTTTATCTAGAGGCGGGGTGATAACGGTTTTCGCTTTTACCACAAAGACATTACAGGCACTGGCTTCGGTCAACTCTTGCTGTTCATTGTACAAAAGAGTTTCATCCACCCCGGCCTCTTGGCCATGCTGAAAATGCATTACGTTGCCTAATAAAGAGGTCGATTTAATATCGCAGTGTCGCCAGCGTGTGTCCTGCTCGGTCTGCACTGAGAATTGTTTGGCCTTGGTTTTATCGGCAACAGGTTCAGGAGGGATTTCAAAGGCAAAGGCAAAAACCGTAGGTTGAATATTGACAGGAAACGCATGAAAACGCTTAACGTCAGCCCCGCGGCTAACATGAACATAAATGCCTAAGTTGCCTCGTCCGTTCTCTTCTATAAGACGCTTAACCATTTCAAACCAATTTAGCGAAATGGCCGAAAAATCTATGCCTATCGCGGTTAAGCCCTCTTGCATTCGCTGCATATGTCCATTAAAGCCAACCAATTGGCCAGAATAAGAGGGGATCACTTCGTAAATGCCATCTCCAAACAAAAAACCACGGTCCATAGGCGAGAGTTTGGCTTGCTCCATAGGCAAAAATTCACCATTTAAGTAAACAATATCGGTGCGGGTACTCATCAAAAATTAGGGTTCTAGTTAGCAAAATAAAAGCTAATTATGCCACGAATTGCGACAACGAATAACTATTTCGTACATCTACTAGCTTGCTCTCTCGCAACAGTTAAAAAACTAATCCTCATAACCTTAACCAATACGTTACACTATGCCTATTTGTTGGTTATTGGTGAACGAGTCAATGTTACAAGTTGGAAAATTTCATACCCTAAAAGTCGTAAAAGAGGTGCCTTTTGGCTTTTATTTAGACGGAAAGGACCAAGGTCAAATATTACTGCCCGGTAAATCAGCCCCTTTAGGGTGTAAACTCAATGATGATGTGCGGGTGTTTATTTACCACGACAGTGATGACAGGATCATCGCCACCACTCGCACGCCCAAAGTATTCGTCGACCACTGTGCATTTCTCAAAGTGGTCAGTGTTAACAAAGTCGGCGCGTTTTTAGATTGGGGCTTAGAAAAAGACCTACTCGTCCCGTTTAGCGAGCAGACCTACCCTATGTCTGAAGGGGTATCCTACGTAGTCTACGTATTTTGTGATGAAGAAACCGGCCGACTTGCTGCATCTACTCGTCTAAGTGACTTTTTGTACGAAGAAGCGAATGCAAAAGAGTTTTCAGCTAAGCAAGCCGTTGAGCTACTTATCTGTGGTAAAAGTGACATGGGATACAAGACGATAATTAACGGCTCACATTTAGGCTTAATTTACAAAGATGAGGTTTTTAAACCTTTGACCATAGGTCATTCGGTTAAAGGGTATATTAAGCGTGTTAGAGAAGATGGAAAAATTGATTTGTGTTTTCAGTTTCACGATCCCACTGCCCGCAACACCTTAGAAGAACAAATAATTGAAGATCTAATTGCCCACGGAGGCTTGTCGACATTAACGGATAAAAGCCCAGCAGACGAAATATCTAAACGTTTTAATGTGAGTAAAAACGTCTACAAAAAAGCTCTGGGTAGCTTATATAAGCAAAAACGTATCTTGCTAGACAAAACTAAAGTGACTTTGGTAACCCCCAAGGCAAACTAACGCTAACAAGAAAGGGCTTATCAGAAATCCGATAAGCCCTTTCTCTGGTTAACACACTAAATACAGCGCCCTATGGCGGGAAGCGGCTAGCAAAAATGTGCAAACGCCTGTTCGAAATCGGCGATCAAGTCTTCTGTATCTTCAATCCCCACGGACATACGTATCATATTATCATTGACGCCCATTTCAGCTCTTTGTTCAGGGCTAGCTTCAAAATATATAGTGGGTGCCACGGGTAACGCCAAGGTTCGCGTATCGCCCAAATGGGTTGCACATATCACTAGTTGTAATTGGTTCAAAAACGCAATGGGATCTATGCTGTCCACTAAATCGAAACTTAGAATACCGCCATACCCACTGAATAATTCTCGAGCAATGAAATGCTGAGGGTGGTCGCCCAAACCTGGATAATATACTTGGGCTACACTATCGTGAGACTCTAAATAAGACGCTATCGTTAACGCATTTTGATTAGTACGCTGAGTACGCAAGGCCAATGTCTCTAGGCCAATAGAAATATCATGACAGGCCTCAGGGCTAAGTGTTGCACCCATGTCACGTAAGCCACGTTTGCGAATTTGCGTTACGCCCCATAAAGAGGGATCGCATTCTCGGTATAGGGCCAAAATATTGTCAAAGCTCGACCAATCGAAGGTACCTAAATCGACAACAGCACCGCCAAGTACGTTTCCGTGACCGGCTATATACTTAGTCAACGAACTTATGGTCATGGATGCTCCCACAGACTTAGCGCTGAACATACTGGGTGGCGTCATAGTGGTATCTAGGATATACAACAAGCCTCGCTCAGCGCAGTACTGTCCAATTGCAGATAAGTCGGCGACTTGGGTGACAGGGTTGGCAATAGTCTCTAGGTACACCCCTTTAGTATTTGGCTGACAGGCTTTAATAACATTTTGCACATCAGTCACATCGACAAAGGTAATGTCTATGCCCAAGGCTTGCATTGTTTCTGTAAAGCTGCGGGTGTTACCAAACAAAAAGTGGCTAACTACAATGTGGTCGCCAGCTTTAAAAAGGCTGAGCATAGTGCTGCTAATAGCGGCCATTCCCGTCGAAAAGGTTATGGCACCGACCCCTTGCTCCATATCATTGAGAATATTTTGCAACGCGGCCGCTGAGCTAGTCGATGAACGGCCGTACACGTGGCCGGCTTTTTTTCCTTGAAATACATCGACTATGCCTTGCGCATCTTTGTATTCAAATAGTACGGACTTGCTTGCAGCTTGGTGTACTGCGCCGTTTTCGGGTGCATTCAAAATTCGGTCGGCATGTACCAATCGAGTAGTAAAACCTGTATCTTTCAATCTCAGTCTCCGCAGCAGATTGTATCTCTATCAGTTTCACAGTGAGTATGTCGGCCAGAAATGCCAAGATAACTCAGAAACTGTAATCTAATGGGCCATTGTCGCTTAAATCCAAGCAAGGGCCAAATACCAATCGTTTTTTTATATAATTAAAAGTCGTTCGGGGTCACTGACTACTAAAAATGTAACTAAAACTTTTCATTTTCCCAACATTTACTGACCTTGGCCAAAAACCAAATGAAATTTAGTGTAAAAGTTTAGGTCTTATAACCTCTACGGCATTTAAAAAACTGCCGAGTCAATTTACACTAGCACTCTGCTTTGGGGGCATGACCTACTACAGTCAAATGAACCACCCAAAACTTCAACCATAACTTTTAACTAGATTGGAATGCATCTATTGAGAATTTTAATTTTTCTGTTGTCTTGGATTTGCTTCTCTACCCATGCCCAGCAAACTGCCCAGAGCCTATTTGACCAATACAAGTCTGCAGTTTATCAAATAAAAATCATTGATTTAGAGTCAGGCAACAAGTCGTCTATTGGTTCAGGGTTTCAAGTTGATAGAGCCGGAAATATCGTCACTAACCACCATGTGGTATCTGAGTATGTTTACTATCCAGATAAGTTTCGAATCGAATACCTAGATCAAGATGGCAACACAGGTGAGCTAAAATTGATCGACCTCGACGTAATCAATGATTTAGCGTTAGTTCGCAAAGTACAACTTTCTGCCAACGAGCCAGCCTTCATTATCGCGCCTTCGTTACCCGAGCAAGGTAGTGAGATTTATTCCCTTGGAAATCCCAGAGATTTGGGCATGAGTGTTGTTCCGGGTACCTTTAATGGCTTAAAAAAGAATAGTTTTTACCAGCGCATTCACTTTACAGGCTCGATTAACCCAGGTATGAGTGGTGGCCCCGCGGTAGATAGCAAAGGCCAAGTAATGGGAGTGAATGTTGCAACCGCTGGTAACCAAATTGGTTTTTTGATCCCCCTTGCTAAAGTTAAAAATCTGTTATTGAGTAAAGAAGCTGCCCCTCTTGCTCCTAGCCAATTTAAACCGCGTATAGAGCAGCAATTAGCAGCAAACCAGCAAACACTTTTTTCTAGAATCAAAAACCAAACATGGAAAATGGGCCAACTTGGCCGCGCCATAGTGCCTATTGAAGTAACTGAGTTTGTATCTTGTTGGGGTGACTCAAACGCCAATGATAGCGAGGCTTTGTACTTTTCCGTTGCCAGTCGTTGCCGCATAGACGAAGAAATATTCTTACATCGAGGCTTAACCTCTGGAGGCCTAGAACTAGAGTTTGAATATTTAGAGGGCAAATCTATGGGCTCTCATAGGTTTTATTCATTTTTCACCGATAGCATCACAGGTGCTGGAGCGGGTAACAAAGCAGGAAAAATCGACGTAACCAATTATCGTTGTCAAGAAGACAAGGTAATCAACATACATGGTGTCGAGAACAAAACTGTGTTGTGTTTACGTGCTTACAAAGAATACCCCAGCTTGTACGACGTATTGTTTGTGTCGGCATCATTGGATTTTAACGAAAAAGGTCTAATTGGGCATTTCACGCTCGCTGGCGTTGATAAAGCTTCTGCCCTGTCATTTACTCAAAAATTCATGGATTCAATCGAATGGCAATAGTATTAGAACTCCTATCCAGAAAAGATCTCCCGATTAAACACTATAAGTTTGACCAAGATTATGTGTGCGTAGGCCGCGATTTTAATAATGATTTACGCTTAGACGACCCCTACGTCTGTCCGAGCCACATGTTAGTTGCGGTTGATCCTGAATCGGGCCAACTTATGGTCAACGACTGCCAGTCAATTAACGGGATTAAAGTGAATGGCCGCAGCGTGACTCAGAAAACGCTTACGGCCCACGATATCATCAAAATCGGCCGCACGCGTTTACGCATTATCGATACGAAAGCGCCCTTACCTGGCGCAATGCCTTTGAGTGAATTAGAAGAAAACCTCAGCTGGTTAAATCAAATATTTTTAACCATTTGTTTAACCCTTGCGTGCCTAGCTTATTTAAGCTTTTCTGAGTACGTGAATAGCATTGCTGATTTCAACTTTATTAGTATCTTGCCCAGCCAATTAGGGCAATTGGGCTTAATGAGTATTTGGCCTCTAGGAATAGCCGCAGTCGCTGCCGTGGTCAAAAAAGAAAGCCACGTAGTTAGCCAGCTAAACCTGACCCTACTAGCAGCCTTAACTATGTTTGCATTAGGGTTACTAGACAAGGTGGTGGCGTTTAATTTTCAACCAAGGGCTTGGTTTAACTGGATCGAACTCGCTATTTTTGCAGCATTTGTTGCGTCCTTTTTTTGGTTGAGTTTATTTATTGCGTTTCATCAACCTAATAAAACCCGTAATATTATTACCGCAGGACTGTCTTTGCTGGTACTGATACCTGTGGCTATTTTGGGCTTTGTCACTGACGACGAATTTAATAGTCGCCCTGACTACGACCCCACCCTGCTTGCACCTTTGTATAACATTACACCTCCTATAGAATCAGAGAAGTTTGTGGCCAATGCAGAAGCACTTTTCGATCAAGTTGATCAGTTAAAATAAAGGGTTGTAGATTAAGCTATGTGTATTTTATTCGTTGCTGTTAAACAGCACCAAGACTACCCTTTAATTATTGTGGCTAACCGAGATGAGTTTTTCGCACGTGCTACTGCTGAGTCAGATTTTTGGCAAGATAAACCACACATTTTAGGTGGCAGAGATTTACAAGCTGGTGGAACCTGGATGGGTATCAACAAGCAAGGTTATATCGCTTCATTAACCAACGTTAGGGCTCCAGAGACCCTTATCGAAAATGCCACTAGTCGTGGGGCATTGGTCAGTGACTACTTAGACACTATGCCGACAGGTTACTACGAGCAACTCGCTCAAAGTAAAAGACAATACAATGGTTATAACCTGCTTTACGGAAAGTGGGATGCGCTATCTGTATACAATAATCACACAGACGAGCTTCAAGATCTTACCCCAGGTTTTTACGGCCTATCTAACGCAGACTTAAACAGTGAATGGCCTAAAATTAACCGTGGGGTGAAACAGCTAGAGCAACTCTGTCTATCTAATAAAGCCATAGATACACCCGATCTTTTCGAAATACTCATGGATAGGACCAAGGCCCCAGATGAACAGTTACCTAAAACGGGTGTACCAGTAGAATGGGAACGCCATGTTTCGTCGATTTTTATTCAGGGTGAAGATTACGGCACGCGCAGCTCAACATTACTCACAGTCGACAAACAAAATCAGGTTAATTGGCACGAAAAGACATACAACAATAAAGGTTTGTTTATGTCTGAACAGAAATACCAATTCTTGATAAAATAATAGCAATTTAGCTCGAATTTTCGTAGTTCGGTGGCATAATAGCCACCCTTAGTTTTTCCTTCCAAACAATCATCGAGGAACATCATGTTTGAAGTATTGCCACAGCTTCCTGCCGACCCTATTTTAGGGTTATCTGCTGCGTTTAAAGCGGACACCAATCCAAATAAAATCGATTTGGGCGTAGGTGTATATAAAGACGAGCAAGGCCGCACACCCATTTTAAATGCTGTGGCCAAAGCACAAACCATTTTACTCGAAAAAGAAGACTCGAAAACCTACATCACACCACAAGGTGTTCAGGGTTATATCGACGGTATGTTAAAGCTCATGCTAGGTGAAGGTAATCCTGTACACCTAGCAGATCGAATTGCAGCCGTTCAAGCGCCAGGTGGATGTGGTGCATTAAGAATACTTGCTGAACTTCTAAAGCGTTGTGATGATTCGTTAACTGTATGGGTAAGTGATCCTACTTGGGCCAACCATATTCCACTGATTGGTAACGCTGGTCTTAAGCTTGAAACCTACCCGTATTTCAACAAAGACAACGCAAGCATCAACTTTGACGCGATGATCGATTGCCTTAAACAAGTTAAGAAAGGCGACGTTGTATTACTTCACGGTTGCTGTCATAACCCAACGGGTGCTGATTTAACTAAAGAGCAATGGCAGATCGTTCTAGAGACGGCTCAACAGACTGGTTTTATTCCATTTGTCGACGTAGCTTACCAAGGATTCGGCGATGGTCTTGAAGAAGATGCATTTGGTATGCGCTTATTAGTGAATAACTTGCCAGAAGTCATTATCGCTGCGTCTTGCTCGAAAAACTTTGGTTTGTACCGTGAGCGTGTTGGCGTAGCCGTAATGGTTACACCAAACACGCAAATTAAACAGGCAATTCAAACTCAGATTCAATCTATCGCCCGTGGCATTTACTCTATGCCTCCATCATACGGTGGTGCATTAGTGGATATTATTCTTAACGATGATGCCCTTAAAACTGAATGGATGGGTGAAGTAGAAGACATGCGTACCCGTATGCAAGACTTACGTGGTTTATTGGTATCTAAGCTTAACGAATATGGTGCGAGTAAAGATTTCGAGTTTGTTAAGAAGCAAAAAGGTATGTTCTCCTTCTTGTGTATTACGCCAGAGCAAGTTCAAGCCGTTAGAGATCAACACAGTGTGTACTTCGTTGGTTCTAGCCGTGTAAACATAGCAGGGATCAGCAAAAATAATGTTGATGCCCTAGCCAAAGCTCTAGTCTCAGTACTTTAATCTTTTCTAGATTGCCTCAAAATATGAGGTAATCTCGCGTGTATTAAAACAAAAAACCGGCGAAAGCCGGTTTTTTTATATCTGTTGAATCACAAAAGCAGTAGTAACCCTATCTGTTACTACACACTGATCAAGCATAAAATCCTCAGAATAACTGAGGAGTCATATTATGATTCAGTTGACGGCTTAGAGTTTTCGACCCGACTTTTAAGTTTTTGTCCGGGTCTAAAGGTGACCACTTTTCTGGCTTTGATAGGAATATCTTCACCTGTTTTGGGGTTCCTTCCCGGTCGTTCGCTTTTTTGTCTAAGATCAAAATTACCAAAGCCTGAAAGCTTAACTTGCTCACCTGACTCTAAAGACTCACGTATTTCCTCGAAAAACGTTTCAACAAGTTCTTTAGCATCTCGCTTGTTGATCCCCAATTTCTCAAATAAGTGTTCCGCCATTTCGGCTTTGGTTAACGCCATATACTCAATCCCTCAAAGATGCATCAAACTTATCAGACAGCTCAGCAACTATTTCATCTACTGCGGCCTGAATATCGGTCTCTTCCAACGTCTTAGATTTATCTTGCAAGATAAGCGATATTGCAAGACTCTTTTTGCCTTCAGCAATACCTTTACCTTTATATACGTCGAATAAGTTTAGGCCAACTAATTGATTTGCGCCAAATTTTTCAATGCAGTTGATAATTTCACCTGAAGCTACATAATCGTCTACAACGATTGCAATGTCACGTCGATTTGCAGGAAATTTCGAAATTTCCTGCATTTTTGGCAATTTCTTATCGCCCAACGCTTCAATACTCAGTTCAAACACAAAAGTTCTGCCATTGAGGCCCAGTGGTTTTTCAAACTGAGGGTGCAATGCCCCTAAGTATCCCACTAAGCTAGTTTCGACATAAATAGCAGCTGACTGCCCTGGATGAAGTGCGCTATGCTCCTCAGCAACAAAATGGTAATTTTGGATCCCTGCACTATTTAGCACATTCTCTACATCAGACTTAGCATCGTAGAAGTCCACCGAACGGCTATCGTTCGCCCAGCTTTCTTCAAATAGATTACCTGAGACAACGCCACTTAAAACCAACTCCTGTCGAACTCCGGCCTTTTCTGAATTGTCTGGGATAAAACGTAGCCCAGTTTCAAATAATCTCACTCGACCTTGTTGACGTTTCTGATTGAAAGACACAGCTTGTAGCAACCCAGTCCACAAGCTTACACGCATAACCGACATATCAGCCGAAATAGGATGAGG
The DNA here is from genome assembly GCA_947498355.1 of uncultured Paraglaciecola sp. Lineage (GTDB taxonomy): Bacteria > Pseudomonadota > Gammaproteobacteria > Enterobacterales > Alteromonadaceae > Paraglaciecola. Next base: position 116,407 of record CANMKA010000006.1, read on the forward strand.
TAGCACCAGTCCCTGAACGTCTGGGTACAATAAAGACTGAGTCTTAGGATCAACAAACGAGTAAGTAATAGCTTCTTGATATTCTCTCTCTACCAAAGACGCTTTTAAGCTTTTTAATTCAACTTTTTGCTCTTGGTGAGTAGACATCTTTAACGATGCGACAGGCGCGACATTTGGAATTTGATTATAACCATACACTCTGGCCACTTCTTCAATCAGGTCTTCCTCAATACTGATATCAAAACGATAGGGCGGCACCCTCACCTGCCAAACATGGTTATCGAACTCAGCATCAAACCCTAGTCGCTGAAGAATGTCAGATACTTTATCTAGATCAATGGCCACACCCAACACGCTGGTTAATCTGGCGTGACGTAGTGTCACTAATTGCTCACTGGGTAAGTGCGCTTGACTCACCGCCTCAACGATTGGTCCGGCGTTACCACCGACTATCTCTAGTAACAAGCCTGTTGCACGTTCCATCGCTTGGTGTTGTAAATTAGGATCGACACCGCGCTCATACCGATGGGATGCATCGGTATGTAAACCGTATTGGCGGGCCTTACCTTTAATTGCATCAGGGGCAAAAAATGCACTTTCCAAAAAGATGTCTTGAGTATTAGATGTAACGCCCGAGTCTTGTCCACCAAATACACCAGCCATAGCTAACGCTTTGTCAGCGTCAGCAATGAGCAATGTATTGTCTTTCAAACTGACCTGATTACCATCAAGTAAAGTAAGCTTTTCTTTATCTTGTGCTAAGCGCACTACTATATCGCCAGACAACACTTGGTTATCAAAAGCATGCATTGGGTGACCTATCTCAAGCAAAACGAAGTTGGTCACGTCGACCACAGGGTCAATGCTACGAATACCTGAACGTCTTAACTTTTCAACCATCCATAATGGGCTTTGAGCGTTTGCATCTATCCCTTTAATCACTCGCCCTAAGTAACGTGGACAAAGTTCAGGTTGGCTTAAGGTAATATTACGTGAATCATCAATAGTAACTGCCGCAGGCGCTATTTCTGGCTGACTAACGCTGGCCTGGTTAAGTACCCCTACTTCGCGAGCTAACCCTTTAATACCTAGGCAGTCAGCGCGATTGGGCGTCAAATCGACTTCTATCGTCACATCATCTAACTGCAAATATTCTCTGATGTCTTGGCCAATTGGCGCATCAGCCGGTAATTCAAGAATACCATCGGATTCATCCGCAATACCCAGTTCAGATAAGCTGCAAAGCATGCCAAAAGAAGGTTGTCCACGCAGTTTAGCTTTCTTAATTTTAAAGTTACCTGGTAAAACTGCCCCAACTTGCGCAACGGCAACTTTTAAACCTTGGCGACAATTCTTAGCGCCGCACACTATGTCAACTAATTCATCTTGGCCTAGATTGACCTTGGTTACTTGGAGCTTGTCTGCGTCAGGGTGCTGTCCGCACTCCACCACTTCACCAACGACAACACCACTAAATTCACCTGCAACGGCTTCAACACCGTCGACTTCTAGGCCAGCCATGCTTAATTGCTCTGACAATGCCTCTGTTTCAATCGCAGGATTTACCCACTCTCTTAACCACTGTTCACTAAATTTCATATTTTTGGCTCGACTTAATTAAATTGCTTGAGGAAACGAAGGTCATTTTCAAAAAAAGCACGTAAATCGTTCACTTCGTAACGCAGCATAGTTAATCGCTCAACCCCCATACCAAATGCAAAGCCCGTATAGATTTCGGGGTCAATACCTACCGACTTGAGTACATTTGGATGTACCATGCCACAACCTAATACTTCGAGCCATTTACCGTTTTTGCCCATTACATCCACTTCTGCAGACGGTTCTGTAAACGGAAAATAAGATGGTCTAAATCGAACCTGTAAGTCTTGTTCAAAAAAGTTATTCAAGAAGTCGTGTAAAATGCCTTTAAGCTCCGCAAAACTCACGTTTTTGTCGACCATCAAACCTTCTACTTGGTGAAACATAGGAGTATGAGTTTGATCATAATCGTTACGATACACACGGCCAGGCGAGATAATACGTAAAGGTGGTTGCTCGACTTCCATTGTTCTGATTTGAACTCCAGACGTTTGCGTTCTTAGCATCACATCAGGATTAAAATAAAAGGTATCGTGATCAGCGCGAGCTGGGTGATTATCTGGAATGTTCAGGGCATCAAAGTTATGAAAGCCATCTTCAACTTCTGGACCCGTTTTCACACTAAAACCTAGCTCATTAAAAAACGCCTCAATACGATTAATCGTGCGAGTGACTGGATGTAAACCACCTCGGTCTGCGCCTCGTCCAGGCAAACTCACATCAAGGGTTTCATTCGCTAACTTAGCGTTCATTTCGGCTAAGCGTAAAAAATCTCCACGGGCGGCAATTGCTTTTTGAATTTGTTGCTTGGCCAAATTAATCTTCTGGCCAGCCGCAGGGCGCTCTTCGTTTGATAGCTTACCCAAACCTTTGAGTAATTCGGTCATACGACCTTTTTTACCCATAAATTCAACACGAATGGCTTCTAGCGCATTCACGTCTTGTGCGGCATTAATTTGTTCATCTGCCTGCGAGATAATGGCGTCGAGATCCATATTTTCCCCGAATTAAAATAATAAAATAGTCGTCAGCAGCAAATCACACTGTGCCTGACCCAAATAGCCGCATATTCTACCTGAAAACTAAGCTGGCCTGAACTGTAAGATCTTAAAAATACGGGATATATTTCGAACAAAATGGGCGGTTTGGTGATTACCAATCAACAGCGACTAAAAGAGGGAATTGTTTATTTTGGACAAAGAAAAACGGCGAGCATCATGCTCGCCGTTTCCTGAAAGAACTTAAACTTAATTGTTAAAAAATTAAGCTAATGCGCCTTTAGCTGCTTCTACTAAAGCGCTAAATGCATTTTTGTCATGTACCGCGATATCGGCCAAAATCTTACGATCGATTTCAACAGAGGCTTTCTTCAAACCATTGATGAAACGGCTGTAAGACAAACCATTTTGACGTGACGCAGCATTAATACGAGCAATCCATAACTGACGGAATTGACGCTTACGCTGACGACGGTCACGATATGCATATTGACCTGCTTTTGTTACTGCTTGAACAGCAACGCGATAAACTCGACTACGAGCTCCATAATAACCTTTGGCTTGCTTTAGTACCTTTTTGTGACGGGCACGTGCAACAACACCACGTTTTACTCTTGCCATTTTCTAGTCTCCTGTCTTAAACGTAAGGCAACATGCGTTGAATCAACGCAGTGTCAGCTACATGTGCTAATTTTTTGCCACGTAAGTGACGTTTACGCTTAGAACTCTTCTTAGTCAAAATGTGACGAAGGTGAGACTGTTTACTTTTGAAACGACCTGAAGCGGTTTTTCTAAAACGCTTGGCAGCTCCACTGTTGGATTTCATTTTAGGCATTGCTAAAACTCCGCATTGTTAAAACTGAATGTTTTGCAGAAACACCAGTATAGTTTCATGTTTGCAGCAAGGTGAGATCGGGTGCAGAATCCGCTCTACTTGTAAACCTTAACTACTTCTTAATTGGGGCAAGCACCATGATCATCTGACGACCTTCAACCCGATTAGGGAAAGACTCGCAGTTGGCAATGTCTTCTAAATCCGTGCGAACACGTTTTAGCTGTTCAATGCCTATCTCTTGGTGAGCCATTTCACGTCCGCGGAAACGAATCGTTACTTTGGCCTTGTCACCCGCTTCTAGAAAGCGACGCAGGTTGCGCAGTTTTACCTGGTAATCGCCTTCATCAGTGCCAGGGCGAAATTTAATCTCCTTGACCTGAATTTGCTTTTGCTTTTTCTTTTGCTCTTTGAGCGTTTTGCTCTTTTCAAACAGGAACTTCCCGTAATCCATCACTTTACATACGGGTGGCTCTGCATTAGGGCTAATTTCAACCAAATCCAGATTGGACTGTTCAGCAGTGCTTAACGCTTCGTTAAGGGATACGACTCCCAACTGCTCACCGCCACTGCCTACTAAACGAACTTCATTAGCCGTTATATCTTCGTTGATCCGTGCTTTATTCGAATCTTTAGCCTTAATGTTAGCGCCTTTAATGTGTCATTCCTCCAAGAAATTTATCAAATTAGTTTGCTTTCGACTTCGCCTTTGGCGTGAGCAATAAATGCATCAATAGACATTTTACCCAAGTCGTCACCCTTTCGTGTTCTTACTGCTATTTCGCCGGCTTCCATTTCTTTATCACCAACTACTAACAAATAAGGCACGCGCTTTAGAGTGTGCTCGCGGATTTTAAAGCCAATCTTCTCATTTCTCAAGTCAGACTTAACCCTAAATCCACTTTCTTTCAATTTTTCTACTACTTTATGGGAATAATCGGCCTGTTTATCCGTAATATTCATAATTATAGCTTGAGTAGGTGCCAACCATAACGGGAAGAAACCTGAATACTCTTCAATCAAAATACCGATAAAGCGCTCTAGCGAACCTAATATTGCTCGGTGAATCATGACAGGCACCTTGCGCTCACCATCTTCGGCAACATAAGTAGAGCCCAAACGACCAGGCATCGAGAAATCAAGTTGCACCGTCCCACATTGCCATGCTCTGTCTAGGCAATCATGTAAGGTAAATTCAATTTTCGGTCCGTAAAAAGCCCCTTCTCCGGGTAGATACTGAAAATCAATGCCTTTTGAACTTAGCGCTTGAGCAAGTTCTTTTTCAGCTTTGTCCCACATTTCTTCGCTACCAACGCGCTTTTCTGGGCGAGTAGACAACTTAACCGAGATGTTTTCGAAACCAAATATTTTGTAAATTTCGTAAACCGAGTCAATACAGCCTCCTACTTCGGCTAATATTTGCTCTTCGGTACAAAAAATGTGTGCGTCGTCTTGAGTAAAACCACGCACCCGCATCAATCCATGAAGTGCACCAGACGGTTCGTTGCGGTGACAACAACCAAACTCAGCCATACGTAAAGGCAAATCACGATATGACTTTAACCCTTGATTAAAAATTTGAACATGGCCTGGGCAGTTCATAGGCTTAACGGCATACTCTCGCTTCTCTGAGGTCGTAGTAAACATATTTTCAGCATACTTATCCCAGTGACCAGACTTTTCCCAAAGGCTTCGGTCCATCATCAATGGCGCTTTAACTTCTTGATAATCGTAGTCTCGCAATTTTCCACGCACAAACTTTTCAAGCTCTGTGTATATGCTCCACCCATCGTTGTGCCAAAACACCATACCTGGCGCTTCTTCTTGCCAATGGAATAAATCTAAGGCTTTACCGATTTTTCTGTGATCGCGTTTTTCCGCTTCTTCTAAACGCTTTAAGTACGCTTTAAGCTGCTTTTTATCGGCCCAAGCCGTGCCATAAATACGTTGCAACATCTTGTTGTCGCTGTCGCCACGCCAATACGCCCCAGACACTTTCATTAATTTAAAGTGCTGACAAAATTTCATGTTAGGTACATGGGGGCCACGACACATATCTACGTATTCTTGGTGATGATACAAACCTGGTTTGTCATCTTGCTGGATATTTTCGTCGAGGATCTGAATTTTGTATAGCTCGCCTCGCGCTTCAAACGTATCTCTAGCTTCTTGCCAGCTGACAACCTTTTTAACCACGTCATAACTGGTTTTAGCTAATTCAAGCATACGTTTTTCAATCTTAACTAGGTCATCCTCATTAAGATTGTGTTCCATGTCGATATCGTAATAAAAGCCGTTGTCTATCGTCGGACCAATTGCCATTTTAACATCTGGATATAACTGCTTAATCGCATGACCAATTAAGTGTGCACAAGAGTGACGGATAATCTCTAGGCCGTCTTCATCTTTTGCAGTAATGATTTGCAGATTGGCATCATTGGTAATTACGTCGCATGCATCAACACGCACGCCGTCTACTTTACCGGCTATGGTTGCTTTAGCTAAACCAGGGCCAATATCGGCTGCTACATCTAATACAGAAACAGGGTTATCAAATTGACGCTGACTTCCGTCAGGGAGAGTTATAATGGGCATACTTAATCCTTATGCAGTGGTGACACCTACCAAGCGCCACATGCGATTTTCATATTGTGCTAGTCACTAGCGAGTCAATAAAACAAAACCACCCAAGTTGGGTGGTTTTTAACATGTGTTATTCAAAACAACTACGGCTATTATACCGAGATAGTATTCTTCGGCGCAACGCCCATTTGAACCCAAACCAAACTTGCTGCGTTATAATGAGGTAAAGTAAATAGGGTTTAGACTAATTTGACTTTTAACTAGTCCAAAGTTGGTGAATAAATGAGGATTATTTGATGGTTTGTAGGCACACATTACTATGACACAAAATAAAGTAAGCTTTATCACAGGCAGTGCTAAACGCCTTGGCGCACATACTGCAAAGTACTTACATGAACGAGAGTTCAACGTGGTTATCCACTGCCAGCATTCACGCCTTGAAGGCGAAACCTTATGTAAGGAGTTAAATAGCATAAGAGAAAAATCCGCAGTATTGGTGCAAGGTGATTTATCCGATACGACAACTATAGAACGCGTGGCTCATCAGGCCATTGACTCATTTGGCAGACTAGACGTGTTAGTCAACAATGCCTCTTCATTTTACCCAACCCCAATTGGCAGTATTACGTTGGATGACTGGCAATCACTGGTAGGCAGTAATATGCAAGGGCCTTTGTTTCTATCTCAACACTGCCATGCCGCCTTGGCCGAGCATCAAGGTACAATTATCAACATGGTAGATATTCACGCAGCTAAGCCTTTAAAAAATCATACTCTGTACTGTATGGCTAAAGCGGCGTTAGTCACCATGACCCAGTCATTGGCGTTAGAGTTAGCCCCTGACATACGCGTAAATGGTGTGGCTCCAGGAGCAATATTGTGGCCCGAACATGATATATCTGCACAAGACAAAACCAATATACTGCAAGATATTCCCATTCAGCGCCTAGGACAGATGGACGATATTGCTCAAACTATTCACTTTTTGACCGAAGCTCGCTATATAACCGGACAAATCATTGCCGTAGATGGTGGCCGCAGCATCTCGTCCCACGCCAAGGCTTAAAAATGATGTTCACCCATCGCACTATTTGGCTAATCACCCTCTGCTTGCTGAATTTAGGCTGCTCACGCCCCGAAACGCTAGAAGAAAAACTAGACGACTATCAAACACGTTTAGCGAATATTTTAGCTATCTCCCCCCCTGTTAACACTACACCTACTTTGCTTGATTACCCAAACAAGTCAGTTTTGACGAATAGCAAACGGGCAACACAGATAAAATTATTTGAGTTTTACACGTTAAAACACTGCCGACTTTATGCCTTAGTCGGTGATCGGAACACCAGCTTGGGCCGAGTTCAATTGCCCTCGGTACGTTACCAGTATGAACAAGACTTAATTCAAGCCTTAGAAGAGTGTATCGCCGACACGAATGATGACAGCCTAGTGGTTAAACTTAATCAATGGAAAACTGCCAAAATCGCTAACCTGCCACTCGCATGGGCGGACGTGATCCAACAAAGCACCGAAATCAAACAAGCTTTGAGTGCAAGGGGCGCTAGCATTTTTGGCGACGCTAGGGATGGAGTAGGCCCAACCTTGCAAGCATTACAAGGTCTAGCCGTAGATACTGAACCATCAATAAAATCGAATATAGAAAACCACTTACAGACGTTACAAAAATACACCCTACCTGCCAAGATGCGTATGAGTCAAACTACCCTAGTTGAACAATTATCAGCAACAAATCAATGGCTGAACGAACACCAAGCGCAATTTTATTGCAGTCGTGGCCAAGCAACGCAACAAAAAAAGTACTTAGCCAATGTATTCCAGCGCTATTTCATCGAAATCATTCAGCCCCTAGCAAGCAAACTCAATCACTACCATTACCAATTTCGCCCTATTTTTGAACTATGGCTAACCTCCCCACATTTATCAGAGGCCTTTAAGCAGTTTATTGAACGAGAGTATTTAAGAGGGTTTAATGTATATGAAGACGCAATGGCTAAGCATATCCAGCTATGGCAAGGTTTTTACAAACAATGTGATCTTGCGCCTGGCTCAGTCGCAGTTTAGATAAGTCTAATGACTCTCGGAGTCAGCCCGCCGAAGCATGGTAGTTTATTGGTATTTTTAGGCGCTTGAAAAGCATACTCGGCCCGAGACAGCCTCGAACTCTAGCCTAGCTCAGGCTCAAATGGGTGTTAAAACATAAAAATCGGTCAATTCCTGCTCATTCAAATCAGAATACACAAAAATCTCTTGCGCCAAGATTAGGTCGTCGTTATTATACGCGCCGCTTACACAGACTTTGTTTAAGCACAGTACAACCGTAGCTCAGCTGGTTAGAGCACCACCTTGACATGGTGGGGGTCGGTGGTTCGAGTCCACTCGGTTGTACCAATTCTCGGTATTTTCTTACAGCATTCATTTTAAAACAATTCTTGTATCCCTAAGTTAGTTTTAGAGTCATAAATACACTATTTGGGTCTTCACTATAATCTGCAAACGGTCCGCAAAAATTAAATCCATATTTTTGGTAGAGCTTATGAGCGGGCTTAAAATACACCATCGAACCTGTTTCTAAACTTAACTCTTGATAGCCGTTAATTTTTGCGTCTTCAATGAGATGTTTTAACAGTATAGATGCGACTCCCTGACCACGAAAATCTGACGCCGTGCGCATAGATTTGATCTCGGCTTGAGTGTTACTTAATTTTTTGTAAGCCCCGCAACCTGCCAATCTATCACCCAGCCATACCGACCAAAATTTAACTGAGGGATGCTGTAAGCCGCTCAAATCTAACGCGTGTTTACTCTCTGGAGGCGAAATTGATTGCATATCAGCAATGTGTTCGTTCAATAAAGCCACCAGCTGCTGGCCTGTTAAATCATCTAACCTGATCTCAAACACCTTCAATCCTTATAATATACAATATCAAAAGACATTAATTAACCGAAATTATAGATCGCGAACCAGATCATAGTAACTCGTTTTTACTGTATTAAGTCCCTCTCAAGAGACTCGCCATTTCACAAAAAAAGTATGTTAGATAAGAAAGTAAGCTTGGATATCACTCATGCTCCCTAGCTTTTATCTAGAGACTCCCTTAAGGGTGTTTGAACGATTACTGGAAGGTTTATGTTATTAATCGTTGCCTTGTATCTTAGGCCTAACCCACCAAATTCTGTGTGATTGGGCCTAAGATATCTAAAGGGTTAATCAATCAATTGATATTCTTCTCGCAAAATATCAACAATCTCTTGTTTGGGGTTACCGCCTATTTCAATCTTTTGACCGGTAATTTTTTCTGCGATGTCAGTATAGGTTTTTGAAACAGCCATTAGCACATCAACAGGGAGGGCGTTGTTTTCAGCTAACGCTAAGCGCTCTGGCATACGGTTTTTATTTAATAAAATATCCGGAGCGGGGAAATGATTTAACAATAATTGCCTGAAGCCCTCTTTTGAATTTTCGACCACTTTGCCTTGTCGATATTGCGCTTCATCCCAAATACGCGACGAGTCTGGAGTCCCCACTTCATCCATATAAATGAGCTTGTCATTGCCCTCTAGGTCTTTCACGTAGCCAAATTCAAACTTGGTATCAACGAATATTTAACCTATTTCTGCTAAAGCTTGGCTGATTTAAAGTTGAAGAGTAGAAAAAGAACACTAGAAATGACTCACAGCCATACTGTTATTGTTTACTCCAAAGGTACTCATGGATTAAAAATAGCCATTCCTAATCGGTTAATTCAAGATCCTAACGTTTTAGGGTTTCATAAAGCCCCTAACAAATGGGGAGGACAAAGTGCTCTGTTCATTTTGATCAAACAAATATAAAAATGCGGAAATTTTTTCTTAGCATCCACTAAAAAATATGCAATGCTGGTTCGTAATTAATTACCCATCGAATTTTTTTATGAGCACAGATAGTAAAGCTAGTATTCTTTTTGTTGATGACGAAAAGCATATTCTAGAATCGTTAAAACGTGTTGTGAGAGATATGAACTTACACATTTATTTGGCCAACTCTGCAGAAGATGGCTTAATTATTCTTGGGAAAAACAACATAGACATAGTAGTGTCTGATAAGAACATGCCCGGTATGAATGGCAGTGAGTTTTTGCAGCAGGTTGCAGAAAAATGGCCAGAAACAATAAGAATAATGCTTACAGCTTTTACCGAACTCAACGACATTATCAAAACCATTAACGCTGGAAAAATCTGGGGCTACATGAAAAAACCCTGGGACAATGCCGAACTAAAGCTCAATATTCAACAAGCAATTAATTACATGGATGTAATCGCAGAGCGCAGTTTATTGCGACATACTTTGGAACAAGTCAGTGCCAAACGAAAACGTAATTTCATGAAATTCATTGGCCAGTCTACCGCTATGCAGTTTGTTTACAGTGCAATAGAAAATAGTGCTCCCAGCCAAGCCTCTGTTTTTATCACAGGCCCAAGCGGTTCGGGTAAAGAACTGGCAGCAGATGCGATCCATAAACTCAGTACTCGTAAAGATAATCCACTCATAATTATTAACTGTGCAGCCATTCCCCAAGAACTTATGGAATCTGAAATATTTGGCCATGTGAAAGGGGCCTTCTCTGGCGCGGTGGCCAATCGTGATGGAGCTGCATCGTTAGCTCATGGTGGTACGTTATTTCTGGACGAATTGGGAGAAATGGATATTGCGTTACAAGCCAAAATACTGCGTTTTGTGCAATCAGGTACCTTTCAAAAGGTAGGCAGCAGTAAAACCGAAAAAGTTGATATTCGGTTTGTTAGTGCTACTAATAGAAATCCTATAGAGGCAATTCAAGAAGGTAAATTACGAGAAGATTTATTTTATCGTCTAAATGTAATTTCAATTCAAATGCCCGCTTTAAATCAACGAGAAAGTGATGGCAGTGAAATAGCCCAATATTTTTTAAATCACTTTAGTAAGCTGGAAGGAAAAGTGTTTGTTGGCTTATCTTCCGATGCTGAAAAATTAATCAATAATTATGATTGGCCAGGAAATATTAGACAACTTGAAAACACAATCCATAGTGCGGTTGTGATGTCTGAAGGACCGTTAATGACAGACAAAAATATTGGTGACCAATTACACCTAGATGCCAAACAGGTTTACACACTGGTGAACTCTAGTCGTATTTCGGGTAATTCGGTGCCCCCACCTTTGCCATCTGCTTCTGTAACGCAAGAAGCAGGGCACTTAACTACGCCTGAGATCCGCAGTTTAGCTGAAGTAGAACGAGCAGCCATCGAGCACGCCATCACAGTGTGCGAAGAAAATGTAGTTAAAGCTGCAAGTTTGTTAGAAGTAAGCCCTTCGACTTTATATCGAAAAATACAACAGTGGCAAAATTAGGGCGTATTACCCGTCTATCACTAATAAAAAACAACCCACTACCCTTTGATCATTAGTTAAATTCAACTAGATAAATCATTTGCAAACTGCAAAAACTTATCGCAGTTTGCAAACACTTCAGTTAATCCGGCCCATGCTAAAACACTATAACTAATTAAATCAATAACTTATAAATAATTTGGTTTGGCCTAATCCTTGAACTTACTACTAATAAGATTCAATAAGTAGGGTAAGTTATGTTTGGGCAACACGTAAAATTACTAAACAATACAAGCTGGTTACTATCCTCAGAAATAGCTGCAAAAATATCCCGCGTTGCGGTTATTTTTGCCTTAGCGGCTAACTTAACAGCGATTGAATACGGTACGGCCATGTTGGCGCTGGCCTGCCATGAAATATTTAAGATTATTTTACGTTCTGGCGCTGGATCTCAAATCATTCAGTGCGAGTCAACATTACTGCCAAGTTATGCGCAAAATGGTGCACTTATTCAATGGCTGGTGTGCGTGGTTTTGGCGGCCAGTCAAGCAAGCTTGGCCTTACCAATCTCTTACTTTTATAACAACCCAGAACTGTTTACCACTATTGCATTGATGGCCCTAGCATATTTGATTTATCCCATAGTCAGTGTAAAAGTGTTTTTAGTTCAAAGAGCAAACAATATGCGTTTTTACAGTATTCGCAACGCATTTTGTATCTTCGCTGAAAACCTATCTATTGCTATTTTTGCCACACTAGATTGTGGCATTTTGTCCGTTGTATATGGGAAATGGATATTCGCTATACTTTGGGTGGGGCTGTTCTATTTTTCCCCAGTGCAAAGTTACGGCGTGTCTTTTCAATTTTCTATTTTCATTACATTGTGTAAAACCTCGGGGCAGTTATTGTGTACTGAATTGGTCCGCGCGTTACGCTTGCAAATGGATATGTTAATTGGTGCCCGATTACTTAACCCAGAATTATTTGGGGTCTATTGCTTTGCTAAAAGTGCAGGTGTGGGATTAAGTCAATCTGTAAACAACGCGTTTAACGCCGGACTGTATCCCCTATTGTGCAATCAAAATAGGAATCAAAGCCTTAAACCTTATATTCCCACTGTGTACCTATTTACTACAGGTGTTGCTGCCATATTTATCGTACAAACACTATTAGTGCCTTACTACGTTCCGTTGCTATTCAAACAGAGCTGGCAACAAAATCACCTAGTGATTATATTGCTTTGCTTAGCTGCTTTACCCGCCATATTTATTGATACCCAATGCAATATATTACGAGCAAAAGCTGCGTTTCATCATGAATTCAAAGTACGACTATTTTGCCTCTTATCAACCCTTACATGCCTAACGCTTTTTCAAGCCACAGATCCCGAAAGTTTCGCTTATAGCATTTTATTGAGCAGTGTTATCTGGCTATTCGCAATGCTGCCAATTAACGCCATTAAAAAACGCCTTATTTCACCTATATTTATTAGGAGTTAACCCATGAAAACATTACCTATCATTTCTGTCGTCATCCCCATGTATAACGTAGAAAAGTACATAAAAAAGTGCATTGAATCTGTATTAGCCCAAACCTATAAAAACTTTGAGGTGATATGTGTTGACGACGCCTGTACTGACGGAACCCTTGATATACTTAGGCGTTTCTCAGATCCCAGAATAAAACTTATTTCTCAGAAAAACCGTGGGTTATCTGGGGCAAGAAATACCGGGATCATGGCGTCAAAAGGTGTTTATGTCGCACTATTAGATGCCGATGACTTTTGGTCAAAAGAAAAGTTAGGCCATCACATCAATCACTTAAATAATCAGCCTTCAGTGGGAGTTAGTTATTGCCCATCATTGTTTGTCAATGAACAGGGCAAAACAATGGGTATCGGTCAATTTCCAAAACTTAAAAATATCACAGCCAGAGATGTATTTTGCAGAAATCCTGTGGGCAATGGCTCTACGCCTGTTATACGTAAAAGCCTGCTAAATGAGATGACCTTCGAAAGCATAGATCCACACAATCCTAACGCCAAAAGGAGATGCGTGTTTGACGAAGAGTTAAGACAATCAGAAGACATTGAATTATGGATCAGGATAGCCATGCAAGGTAAATGGCAGTTTCAAGGTATTCGAAATCCATTAACCTATTATCGGGTCAACGATTCAGGTTTATCTGCCAACCTAACCAAACAATATGCCAGCTGGTGTTTGGCTATTAAAAAGAACCTAAAAGGCAATGGACAATTTTTTAAACGGTATCTACCACTCGCAAGAGCCTATCAATTGAGGTACTTAGCTCGCAGGGCAATTCGTTCAGGAGACAGCTGGCAAGCGATTAAATTGGTGCATAAAGCGTTGATAACCCAGCCTAAAATTATCATTGAAGAGCCCGCTAGAACCCTATCAACCTATGTGTGTGCAATTATTTCCTTACTACCCAGAGCCTTTTATAAAAGTATTGAAGAAAAAGCCATGAGCTTAGTTCAACAACAAAGTCATTAATGAATAAAGGTCACCCATGGGCAACTATAAAACAATTAGAACCGACCCAGACATCTTAAACCTACTGAGTCGTTTACCTGTAGACACCGCGAACTGCCTAACCAATGAGCAACTACAACACCTTAAAGTAGCCATTGGTAGTGGCCAATTCCGTAAACATAAAATAGATATGAGAGGCACCTTTCCCGTGCCTTTCTATCCATCTCGAATCTATTTTGTGTTTTTAATGGGTCGCAATATTCGTGCATTATCACGGCAAGAAAAAGCCATCGCACTGAGTCACATAATCCTCATGTTGATCATGTTTTTAGCACTTAGTTTAAGCTTGGGGTTAATACTTTTATATCTACTCAAATCAACTTTAGGCATCAATTTACTCGAAGGCTTCTCATTAGGTTTATGGGATTGGTTTAAAACGTTCATGTCATAAAACAGCCCCATGTCACTTTTACTGTTGCAAAGCCATGTTGTTCTGCACAACTTATTCAGGACACTTTTCTAAAGAAACTTAACTCATATACTTACTGGGGATAAATCCCCAGTAAGTATATGAGGCTTCTCAAAGTTGCAATCGCGCATATATTCTGCCACTGCATTTTCCAACACGCGCCGACATATCCCATGCTAGCTCTCGTTCTATAACGAGTAAGTAAATTACGATAGCATATACGGGTATATTACCAGTCACGGTAGCTATGAAACACAGAGCGTTGGGATGGCGGCCTTAACTCACAGGCTTTTAATATTGCCTAGCTCACCAGGTCTGTCGTCACACACTTATCAATATACCAATCAACATTACGACGAAAATATAAGTTCTGCCAGAGACATCTATCCTTTACTGGTTTTCAGTGGCCCCCATCGAAGCCGTTATTGGAAAACTGTTCGAAAAGTGGCTTATCATTGCGCTAATTCACAAAGTTAGAAAGTATCAACTCATCTATTTGGTATTCATAGTGAGACAAATATTTGAGGCAGGTTCAACTTTGTCAGATAGCAATAATCCAGAGGGGGGGTCACCCGTGCAAAAGTGCTCAATTGTTTTAGAAACCGCATCCTTAAGTGCACCTAAGTTACATAACATTGCCATTAGAGCATTGCAAAAAACAACAAGGTACCCCCTTGTGCAGGTCGGTTCGTCAATATAAAAAATCCGATATCAGTAACCTGTTATCGGATTTTTAGTAAATTACAAAAAAAATAAATAAGCGTTAATGCATAGTGACGACTTATTGGTGGCACTTCACATTAAACACTATTTGCTACCTTGCTTAAAAATAATGTCTTTAAAGACAACATATTTTTGATTCTCCAGATGATCCAATACCTAAATTGACTCGCGTAATAGGTGAGCCTATCCAACAGCGGAAACTTCATTTTTTTATCTGCTTGATAATAAAAACAGTCTTTTGATTTTTTTAACCAATCCATGTCAGATTTATTTTTAACATGTAAAAAACTATAAGGATTAGCTAAACGTATTTCACGACGCATCTTAATTTGCTCAGGTGTACGCTCGGCATAATGGCGGCAAATAGGTGATGGACGATACAAGTTTTGGCAAAAAGGTGGGACTTTGCCACTGATGTCTTCGGCCCAACTTTGTGTGGGTGAATTTCTGAAAAAACGCGGCTCACGCCAGTTAATTCGATAATAGCGTCGACGTTCAGAGACATGATGTGTTTTATCTTCTTGGTCATACACTGCTAAGTCATTGTCGGTAAAGTAAAACTGTGCCTGCCATACTCGCATTTGTGTTTTGTCGCGCTGCATGGCTTTTACTAACATGGGCTTAGGGTCTTCGCACAACATCTCGTCCGCGTCCAGAATATACCACCAATCAGATGGCGAGAACTCTTTATGAAACATGTTGTAAACACGGTTTCTAAATTGGTTACGGTACATTTCATCGGTATGCCCAGCGATTATCACTCTAGGGTCAATAGCTGCTTTTTGGCTGATCAATTCCCAACTACCGTCGGTTGAGCCATTATCGAAAACATAAATCGCATCGCAGAATTTTAGAGCGTTATCTAAAGTTTCTAAAATAATATCAGCTTCGTTTTTGATGATACAAATTGCATTAAGTTTCATGATCTTACCTCGTACTACTGTGAGTTGGGATTAGCAGGATTTGTGGCCTTTAATGAATCCTGCAACATATTAAAAATTGATAAACTGACATACCACAAGTTAAACACTTTATGGTGCAGTGGTTTCAGCTTACATATAGGAAGTTTGAGTAACTTTTTGGCTGTTTGAGCATTACCTGCTCGCAAATTTAATTTAATCAAATGACAAGCATGTGCGGCGCAATACTTAATCATATCCCGTTTAGATTTTTCGCATCTTGTACCGTCAACCGCTTGAACCATTAAACGTTTGGCAAACGGTAATAAATCTTGGGGTAAGTGCCTTTCACAGGCTCTATTTTCGCTATCGGTGTGATAAAGCATTAATACAAGCGGTGTATAAACTATGCTTGAGAAGAGCGCAATTTGAGAAAATAAAGCTTGGTCCTCACCCATTGTTTCTCCGGGAGGAAAACCACCAACAGACTCAAATAACGTAGTTGTAATAACAAAACTGGATGGCATAAATGGTAAATCTCCTTTTGCACACACTGCAAAATAGTCATTCATCACTTCTCCCTGTGCCGACACTTCTGGCATAACTATCTTGGGATCTTTAAAACAGCCCCCTTCCAATACTTTTTGATAAGCACTAGCAAAACATTGATACTCAGGGAAACGCTGAATTAACTTATTCATCTCATACAAGAAAAATACAGACCATTGGTCATCAGCATCAATAAAAGCTACATATTTGTGTTTTGCCAAACTTACCCCATTGTTTCTAGCCACTGAAACACCTTGATTGGCCTGCCTTACTAAGGTTAAGTTTGGAATATCTAAGCTCTCAACTTTTTCAGCGCTTCCATCTGTTGAGCCGTCGTCTATTACAATAATTTCAGAGGCAGAGAGATGCTGATTCGTAATAGAAGTGATTGTACGAACTATACTATCCACCTTATTAAACAGGGGGATCACCACTGAAAATTTGATATTAGTCATTTACCTAACTCCAATTACGAAGAGCGAGTAACCTCGCTTCTTCTGGTTTCAAGGTAGTTTTTGCAAAGCCTGTGCCAAAGCCGTCTTCCAATTGAGTGACTAATAGCTCAGGAGCGATGCCATCGGCTTCGAATTGATATTGTTCAGGTACCCCAACCTGTTTACACCAGCTACGGCACTTATTATGGTAATTAATTGAAATTACTGGAGTATTTACCAAAAATGACAAAATAACTGCATGTAAGCGCATGGCCACAGAAGCTTTAAATCCAGCAATACGTTGTAGTACGTTAAGAGGGTTGGGATCATAAGGAATATGCGTAATCGCCACATCATTAGATACCCTCTGCATGATTTTTTGATGGACATGGAAATCTCCAAATTGTTCATGTCCGTTAAAATCTAATAAATAAATTGGCTCTTGAGTTTTATTCCAGACACCTTCAATATTTTGTACAGCCACATCGATACGTTGCTGTTCGTTCTTTTCGTTAACGTTACCGAAGGCATCTGTGGCTAGCTGGCAAAAATTAAACATCACCCCCCGGCGTTCAATAGGAGTCCATATTTGTTCTTCTTGGCAAAGCAGAAGTGGCGCAAGGTCGAAGGTTAATTGTATATTCGCGTTAGGTGCTAGCGCCTTTCCTAATGCATAACTTTCTGGATCTCGAACACCAATAAATCCACATTCATTTAAGAACTCACGGCAGACATTTTCAGCCTTTTTGGATTCAAATGGGCCAATACCTACACCGACACATCGACTATCTTTAGCACCAGCAAGGCGAACTAAATGCCGTTTAAATTGGATGTCTTTTTCACTATGTAAGACCGAACCTCCACCAAATATTACTTTCTCACTTTGCAACGCATTTTTATAATGCAAAAATCGGTGATGACCTCTAAATTTAGAAGCGGGTAGGCCTTCTACATTACCAAATTCCTCACATTTCACGTCTGCTAAACAACTCACTCTAACCTGAGTATCGCCTAATTGATTCTGCAGCGCCCACCTAGAGGTATACAACAATATATCATCACCGGTATTTTGCATGCCGTAATACCCCATTAGATAAGATTGGAATTGTTTAAACATGTGAGACTCCGATTCGTAAATTTTTAAAGGTCATACCCAGCCAGAACAAAGCTGGCCAATAGAGATACGCAAGAATTTCTAAGTTTTCAAAAAAGCTGTAACAGGTAAACACTACCAACATGCACATAGCAGCACGAGCTTGCACATTGTGGGCCGAAAATATAAATAGGTAGATAAGACTCAGTGCCATAGGAATAGCCAAGGCAAATAAACCTACTAATCCCTTTACAAAAAGCAATCCATACCAAGTGTGGTGCGAGCCAATCGGCATGAATTCAACTAACTTTGGTCCTGACTCAACTTTACCGTGGCCCCAAATAGGCGCTTCATCTCGCCACCGCTGGACGGCTAAATTTTCCAATGCTGCCCGTACTCGAGTAGATGCGGGGCGCGCCTCCTTAATCTGTTGAAAGGTGTCCATCACCCATTCATACAGGGGCTCACCTAACACTAAAATAAGGGGTAAAAGACAACCAAGGCTTAATAGCAGCCAAGGATTTTTCAACTGCTTTGTAAATAAAAACAGGGGGATTATCATGATAAAAATAGCCCAGCCCGCCCTTGATTGTGATAACAACGCCATTACTACACAGCCAGCTACTCCCCAATTTCGCCACACTTTGTCTTTTTCCTGTAAACAAAAAATGACAAAGATACAGCTTAAAAATCCAGCCGCGGGAGCCCAGGGTGCAAAAAACTGCCAACGGCCTGCTCCTGTCTCTGGGTTCAATCCATATAAGCTCACCATAAAAAAGTTATCACCTGCACCACCAAGAATTTGTAGCGGAGAGATAAACAAATGACCTGGCACACGGGCAATATATAGTACGAAGGTAATGACGCCGAAAATAGCGGTATGTTTACCAACAACACACACAGCCCTAATTAAACTTTCTGGCTTAAGATTGACCAATGCACCTAAAATTGGAAACAAACCCAATAAAGCCCACCCCTTAGCCCAACCCACTGTGCTTTTAATCGTTTGAGTGGTCCCTAGAGACCAATTAGCATGGCCAATCCACAAACTAATTAGCATGACTAACATGCTCATTCCCCATAACCAAGCAAAGAGAGGGACATCTTTAAAGCTATTGTTACCTTCGACAAAGGCTCTTAATAAAACGATACCCAGAACAGTCCAACCCAATGCTGAGCCTGTTATGTATAATCCACCTACTGCATAAATTGGATAGGTGAACAGCAAAGCCCAACAGATTAGCTTCTCTTCAACAGTACGTTGATAATGCGTCTGCGATTGCATAACACTGTCACTCCTGAAGTAATAAATATAAAACCGACTAACCCTGCCGCTAGACCTAATTGAGGAATAGGACTATGGATCTCAGTTGGAAGAGAGGGTTTGGTTAATAGTTGTAGCACCGGGTAAGATGCAAACACATCAGCCTTACCTGCTTCTAACCTAGCTGCAGCCGAGGTAAACACCGCCTCTGCTAAATCAAACTCGCGCTGTAAACGATCGAGTACTGCAGACTCTCGCGCGTAAATTTTTAGCTGGTCCTGTAAATGTAATTCAGATCGATGTAAATCATCTATTTGCGCCTTAATTCCCTTTTCTTTAGCTGATGCTTCAATTAAATCTGCAAACATTTGTGCACGTTTAGGATTCATTTCTAGATCTAAGCTACTAAAAACACTGGCAGCATGTGGTCCTGCAATGGTATTGCTGCGGGACAATAACGATTCGCGAGCAATTTTATAACGCTGTTGTTCAGCAATGACTTTAGGGTGTCCATCTCCCCAACGAGATTGATATTCTGATAGTTGTGAAGTGCTCACATCCAATTCTTTTAGTAAACCACGAAACTCTACATCAGATTGCAAGATAAAAGCTTTGCCAGCCAAATCAGCTGATATGCCTAAGTTCTTTCCCAAGCCAAAAGTGTAATCGGCTAAATTAGACGCTTCAGCCTGCAAGTAGAGCTGCTTTTCTTTAACGGTTTGCAAGCTGCTGACTAACAAGCTAAATTGGTCTTGCGATACCAAAGACGAACGCTCTTGAAACTGCAAAATATTCCCACGAGCTTCATTTAACCTCACTCTATAATCTGCCAATACTCGTTGGATACTTGCATCCCTATGCTGTACTTCATCTCCACGCAATCGATTAAGTTCATCTTGCAAACTGTTATAAAGTGCCCATGCTTTAGCTTGGGCTTGTTTGGCACTCGAGCCTTTAATACTGACGGCTAAAATAGACGTTTGCTCTGTTAGGGTAATTTTAGGCCGGCCAAACTTAATAGCAGTGAGTGAGGTTTTTTCGCTAGCAAGGTTTAATACACCACGACTCAGTAACATTTCCTTATAATTTACTCGTGGATTAAACCCACCAGCAGAAAATGGTGCACTGGTTTGAGATACAACTTGGCCGACGTCATCCAGAGCGACACTGGACGATGCTCCAGTCCCGGGTAACACCAACTCAAGTTCACTTTGATAGACAGGTGCTTTATTCAGGTAAAGCATGACTATCAAAGCAATAAACAAATAACCGCAAAGGCATACAACTAAATATGGCCATTTTAATATGCGATATACCTGAGCTCTAAATCTCTGATAACCAGTGGGGATCATAATAGGATACTTCATAACAATTACTCCTAGAACAATTTGAACGGCGACATTACATCAGCAATCGTTTCTGCTACATCTCGAATATTAGTTACCCCAGAGTCGTAGCAGGCGATAGCGTCATTTGGCATCACATAAGGATTAATCTCATCTCTATTCGCCAGCCTCATCAACTGCTCTACTGAGCGCTCAATCACTTGAGTTTGATTAGTAATGGGATTAATACTGGCTAACATCACTTTACGAGGGGCATTGGTCCACTCTTTACCGCCTACACAATTTGCAGAAACAGCGGCTTGTAAAAGTTTAGTGCCATAAGGTAAGTTTGTTGAATATCGGCCCACACCAGCACTTGAATTACTTTGCGCTGAGTCAATCAAATTAGACATAAACACTCTAAACCCCTTAGGTGTAATTTGACTCGGTCTGACTAAATGCGGCTGGAAACACCCTGTACTGGGAACAATAACTTGATCACCATCGATTAATGGATAATCTTTTACAGGCAGGCCAGACAAAATGCCGGTTAAGTCCACTTCAATTTGCCATCCTTGTCGAATAAGGATTACTTGGTCAAGTTTGGCATCAGGTCTTGCACCGTAAGCCGCCCGTATAGCTTCTGAGAGTAACCTTTTATTACTATAGTCCCCCCCAGCAACAACTCGTTGATCCATTTCATTATTAGCGCGTTTACTGTTAATCAGAACCCTACCCGGCTGAAATACGGCACCGGTCACGGGTACCTCAATTGCCGATAAATGCAGTACTTTTACGTGCACGGTGGCAGTAGCTGGGCGAAAGATGTTGGCTTTAATTAACGCTAACGCTACTTTATCTGATAGTGCTTGAGGGGACATACCAGATGCTTGAATAGGCGCTAAAATAGGTAAGGTAAGTAATCCCAAATTATCTAACACGTAACTGCCGTTAAACCCCTCTCCATATTCCATCATGATTTCAATCATGTCCCCAGGACTCAGAGGCAAGGTATTTAGATCAGGTTTCATTCGAGGAAGCAATGGAGCTTGGCTTGGTGCAGAGGATAAAATGGGTTTATCTACACGATAATTACGCGGCGCTGCAAAATCTTCCGATCCCACGCATTCTAATTGCGCAGCAAACACTCGTTGCGGGACACTTTGCTGAGCAAACAAGTCACCTTTTTCCTGAGGGTGACCGTAAAAACCCTGATGAGAATTTTTAACACGTTGAAGAGAGTCACTTTGCGCGCAACTCAAAAGCATGAAAGATAAAAAGGCACATACTGCGCGGCTAAATTGAAAACCCTCTATCAATTTCAAACAATTAAAAGTCATTACTACACCCTTCTAAATATATTTCCTATGGAATCTATATTCAGTAGTGCAGGTAATAGGCCAACCACAAAAATAAAGTAAGGTATTGAATTAAAAGGATAAATAAAACACTAAAAATTAAAAATTACTATTTTGCAAATGAAAAACACCTACTTTTTTATTGTGCAAATGGCAAAATAATAAAGTTTATGTAACAAAAAGGCCATGAAACCCTCGTTCCATGGCCTGTCGCTAATTATCAAAACTGTTTTTTAATAGGCGCCCTTGGCAGATATAACACAAGGTAAGGTCGCTAATAATATTTTTGTATCTAAGCGTATGCTTTGATTGGCTAAATAACGATTATCTAAAAACACTTGAGTTTCAAAATCAGTATTCGCCCGCCCCGAAACTTGCCATAAACCAGACAAGCCAGGTAGGCCATTTAACCTACTCAAAGCAGAAGGAGGATATGCATCTACTTCAATAGATAAAGCTGGGCGAGGTCCTATCAAAACCATATCACCACAAAGTACATTGTATAATTGCGGTAGCTCATCTATTGAAAACTTTCGGATAAACGCCCCCACCTTAGTAATTCTTGGGTCATTTCTATACTTTTTACATACGCCGTCTCTGTCGCTGTACTTTGGATCAGGCTCCTTATAGTTTGGATCTGTTTTTAGGTACATAGAACGAAATTTAAACATCTTGAAATGGCGACCAAATTTACCGATCCGTTCTTGACTGTAAAAGACGTTCCCAGCACTTTCTATCTTGATCATAAAAATCACAATAAGAAAGAGAGGGGCTAAGACAATTAAAGCACCTAACGCTACCGCCCTTTGAAGTAAGATTGGGATCCCTTTATGTCGACCTTCAGAGGACTTAACCTTGTTAGGTGTGAGCGAATATTTAGGCGTATTTTTAAACGATAACGTAAGGGTAGAAAGCATAACTAAAGCTCCTTAGCGGCGTGATTTAATACAAATGTGCGAAATAAAAATAGTGGGTTACCGATAACGTAGCGACGAAACTTTGCGCTTGGCTCTTGAATTAAGCGCCATACCCACTCTAACCCTAGCTCTCTCATCCAAATGGGCGCTCGCGGGATCTTTCCTGAGTAAAAATCGAATAAACCTCCTACAGCTAAAGCGGTTCGACACTTCAATGATGGCCCGTGTGTATTCAGCCAGTTTTCTTGAACAGGTGACCCCATACCTACTAACAAAATATCAGCTTTAGACGCATTAATGTCTTCAACAATGGCCGTTGCGTTATTTTCAGAAAAGTAGCCATTTCGTACCCCAACTATTTTGATAGTTGGGTATTTGGCTTTGAGATTATTCGCCATTTGGACAGCTACGCCTTCTTGAGCTCCAAGTAAATATATCGATAAACCTTTCTTAATCATTGCCTGGCATAAGTGAGGTAACATATCAGTACCGTTTACATTTTCTTTTACTGCAACCCCAATTTTTTTAGCCGCTAAACGCACTCCTGAACCATCTGCAAAGACGCGATCACAATGATTAATATCATGAGTTAATTGCGCATTTTTACTAATTAGATTGATAGAGTTTACATTAATAAAACAACCTAACTTACATACAGCACTTTTATCCGTCGCCCAACTTACAGCATCTTTCATTGACACATTATTGACTTTTAATCCAAAAAGACTATAGAGATTCGGAGTACCTAAAACCTTGTCACCTCTGAATATCAACTTATTAAATGCGCCTTTGAAAACCAAGCCCAAGTATTGAGAAAATGAGTGAGAAAATTGATTTTTTAACAGTAACTCTGGAGCTTCAACCACTAAACCACTCGCCCGCTTTAACGAAACTAAATCAAAGACCCCCACTGGCACATGCTTAAATTTTCTTAATGTATCTTTTTGAAGCCTTGTTAAAGACAAATGAGTGGGCATGCCACACAGCCCCACTTTCCTCGACCAAATCGCTGTTAACATTAAGCTTCGTTTTAGTATCCCAGCTGAAAAAACGTAATAATGAAATTTTCTATTTAGACAATCTCTACTTTCTACCAATTTCACCGAAGGCTTTAGAAGCAGTTTCGCGCAAATAATATTAATTAAGAAAATAGGCGACACTGCAATTAAGGCTACTGCGCTTAAAAAGCGATCAATAATGTTCCCTAAATCACAATATTCAGACACTACTCTTGAATAGTTTTCACCTGTTAGTTGTAATGATTTATTCACCATGGTGCTCTCCACTTGCGGTTTAAAGTTTTGCTTGACGTATTTCGTTCCAGCGATAACAAGGAGATTGCTTAAGGTGTGCCAACTACAAAAGTAAAAATAAACTATTGTTAATTAAAGATTTAATATATTTTTTATGAGATTTTTTGAAAAATGGGTTTATTATTTTTTCAATTTAAAAATGATTTTGAATAAATTTTCAAATTGAGAATGTGTTCAAAACAGGTAAGAAATATAAAACAAATTTTTACTGGGAGGGTGTGCGAGTAGCGATAAAATAGAATAGGAAGGAGGCAATAAAATATTACAAACGAATAAAACTAGAATAGTTAATAAGTACTTTCCTAGTTAAATCCTTAAGGGCTTTATTATCGCTGGAAGCGCCATTAAAAAAAGTAAATAGCCTGCTGTAAGTCTTAGACAATCTAGATAGGACTTTATGTATGAGATTAAGAAAAGTGTTTTGACGTAAAGGACCAAAATTAAAATGTCGAATATAATCATTTAGGTTGGGATCATAGGTATTGTTCCAACGTCTATTCAAGGTTGATAAAAAGGTGCAGCCCTCAGCGTATTGAATAATATGCCCGTTTTCTCCCCATCCAACGTCATTCTCTTGCTTTATGGGCTCATGCCGACTGTTAATCACAGATGTTAACCATGCCTGAATTATCAAACTATTCTTGACAAGTATAACGCCAGAATTGAACCGATTACTGTAACTCTTCGCCATGTATAAATATTTATCAGGGCGGATTGCATGCGCTAGACAGGGAGTAAGATTATTAATATATGCGTCAGCATCAACAAATAAAACTAAGTCGTACCCAGTAGATAAAGCTTCCAACATTAAGGTTAACTTCAACCAGCAACATTCTACACCTAAACTGGTTATAGCAGGTTTCGAAACGGTACAGTGCTGATACCCGTGCCTTTTCGCATAAGCCTCATGAGACGCCAGACAATCTCCGTATAACCATTGATATCCATTTAAAGCAATGCTGAACACCAGTACATTCTGACTCATATTTTTTACTCTCAATTAAATCGTTTAATATCTCACTGCAAAATCCACTCCAATTTAATTAGCCTAGCTCCTACCTATAAATTAGTGTTTGCCCACATTGCTCGATTCAATTCGCTTTGCAAAATGCGAAGTTTCTAAAATAAAAATCCACAAAACTCAAAAAAATCAACCTAACCATTTGTAATATATAGGAAATAAATATTGGCCCAAAACTAGCAGCTGTTGTTCAAGGTTCAAGGTTCAAAAACATTAACAATTTGGTTAATCACTTGAGCTCATTACAATGTTAAGGAGATAAAATTATGCAAACTAACACGACATCAGTCATTGGCTTGTTTATCACTTTGTTGTGTGGAACAGCCTATGCAACCGAGTATATAAACGGTCAGTATGAATGGCAGTTTTTATCTGGGCAGGCTTGGCCAGAGGGTTATAACCGGAATATAGGTAAACCCAATAACCTCATTTGGAGTCGGAATGAATACTCTGATGACTTTTTTGAAAGAATTAATAACGCTTTACCTGAAAGTGAACTGAACGAAGCATTTATAACAGATGATAACGGCTCCACTATTCACATTGAAGAAACAGCAGAAGTGTTTGTTACCTTTATCCATGAGGGTGCAGGCTACAAAAACTCTTTTGGATATTTTACTTTTGACAGCGAAAACCCGCCGTTATCTGTCGATCAAGTCAGTGAAATAATTGTATTTCCGAACCTGTCATACCCCCATATGGCGAAGGGGCATAGAGTGAGTTTAGGGATACACCCCGCCGGAACTAGTATTGGTTTTTTTATCGCAGCGAATGGTTTCAGCTACTACACTGGCGTCAAATCACGCAAAACTCCATACTATTACTCTTTGCAAAATTTAAACCCTGAAAATGATCCCACGTTAAGGCAACATGCCGTATTGCTTTACGATGAAGAAGTTTCTGAAGTTATTTTAGGTTTCGAAGATCTGCCGAGAACGTGGGGAGATAATGATTTCAATGACGCAGTATTTAGCATTAAATCAACACCAGAGTCAGCTATCAGAAAAGAGAACCTCAACAAGGTACCCGCAGTAAACGACAGTGATGCTGATGGTGTAAGCGATGTAGAAGATGAATTCCCCAATAATTATCGCCGAACATACAGTGGATTTTTTCCGAATAAAGACAGCTATGTCACTTTAGCCTATGAAGACAACTGGCCAAAAATGGGGGATTTTGACTTTAATGATCTTGTTATAAAAGAGAGATTACAAATCATATACGACGCTTCGGGAATGGTGAGTGGGTTCAAGATCCACGGACTAATAGTCGCACGAGGAGCGTCAAACGAAAACGGGTTTGCTCTGCGTTTGTTAGACACTCCTCCTTCACAAATAGAGTCTGCGAAGCTATTCATTAATGGCCAGACTTACGACAAATACCCTGAGTCCAACCAACAGGACGCGGTTATTTCGATTTTAAGCAATAGTAGTACGTTCACTCAAACCGGACAAACTGGTCGGTGTTCACATTTTAATACCAACAAAGCTTGTCAATATTTCCAACCTGTTGAGTTCACTTTTGATGTGCAATTTGCAAATAGTCAAATTGGCTTAAATCATTCAGATTTTGACTTTTTTATCTATCGGGCAAACGACAGGACATTAGAAATCCACTTACCTGGCTACCCACCTACAGACTGGTTTAACACCAATAGGTTTGGCCGAGCCGATGATACGTCTGACATTAATCAAGATCGCTATTTCAAAACCAAGGACAACTTACCATGGGCATTAAAAATTAGTGACGACTGGGCATATCCTCGAGAGTACATAGATGTTTTATGGGCTTATCCAGATTTTGAGCTTTGGGTGGAAAGTGCCGGCCAAAATGCCTCAGATTGGCATAAAACCAGTAATCGCAAAACTCATTATTACTTACCGAATCAATAGGAACTAAATCATGACTAACCTTACCAATACAAGTATTTTAAATACCCGAACATGGTGGTCTCAATCCAGCTATGTGAAAATTTCTTTGTTAGCTTTAAGCCTTTGTTTTGGTGTAACAACAAAGGCAGAGCAAAATTACCAATCCGACATACAAAAGTTAAACACAAAGGCCAATAGAACCAAAGACCTGTTCGTTGATCCTAACTTTAATTTTGATACATATAAAACTCTGACACTAGATATTCAAGTACTCGATATCTCAGGGAAACCGAGTGCCAATAAACTGCTAAGAATATCTTCTATTCCAGCTATTGAGGCCGATAATGAAAACCAAGATATCGAAAAAAATTATGTACAGAGGTCGGTTATAAGCTTGGCCAAAACAGACAATTTTGGAAAGGTGTATAAACAAATTGAAGTATCCAATTTGTTAACCTCAATTCTAATTGAATTAAACGAAAAAACGCCCAACAATAGGATATTGTTAAATGTACCCGTCTCATTACATGTTAGTCATACCTTTGAAATTAAATAGTCTTTCATAGCGTTAATCTCGGATGTTGTGCTTGTCATGATATCCGAATTTTTTTCATAAAACGCCTCACAAACCTAAATTTTGTTACCTAAGGAAATTAAGCTATGACCATTGATATAAAAGAGAAAGATAGCAGTACGCCTAAGATACTGGTAGTCGATGATGAAGTCAGTATTCTCCAAGCGATTAAACGTTTGCTGCGAAAAAAATCAATTGCAGTGACACTTGCTAATAGCGGAGAAGAGGCCCTGTCACATCTCAAAAATGAGCATTTCGATTTAGTTATCTCGGATATGAAAATGCCAAGTATGTCTGGTGCTGAGCTTTTTACTCAAATAGCTAGTACATATCCAGATGTTTATCGTATTTTACTCACGGGCTTTGCAGATATAGATTCCACAATTAAGGCGATTAATCATGGCAAAATACACAGGTATATCCAAAAACCTTGGAGCAATGATGTGCTATTCGATGTTATTAACGAAGGGTTAGAAAAAAGCAGGTTAAAACAGGAGAACGTAAAACTACAGCGCCTTTTGAAAAAACAAAATGGACTGTTAAAAGAACTAAATGGTAACTTAGAAAAAAAAGTAGAGTTACGTACCAAACGCATTAGCTTAGGTCTCTCACGTTTAGAGCGTGACCACAAAGCGACACAAAAAGTATTATACAATTTAATTAATATTAACCCTAACCTCGATGGTAAGTTCGCTAATTCAGTCAGTTTATTAGCCAAACGAATTGCAAAATTACTCGAGCTTTCGCCGCAAGAAGTTCATGACATAAGCTACAGTGCTCTAATTTGTGAAATTGGGTTATTAGGGATAGAGACAAGTTTATATGCCCAGCCTTTTAACGAACTAAATTTTAACCAAAAAGAAGAGTTTTATGAGCAAATAAATATTGCTCGATTAATTTTGAATCCGGCTGAGCATTTACATGCAGTTACTGAAATTGTGTACAATCAATATGAACAGATAAACGGCAGTGGCGTAAATAAGGTACAGGAAGAAGCAATCCCTGTTGGCGCAAAAATTATAGCGATTGCCCGAGATTACTGGCTTTTAGCAATGGGTAGGATAAACGGGCAGAAAATGACGGATTCTGAAGTGCGTATCGAAATGAAAAAGCTCGGAGGCATAAAATACGACTCGTCCATTTTAGATCTATTGCTTAACAACCCCCAAATCATTTCCAATGAATTTATAGAAACCCCTGTTAAATTAGACTATCTGGAAGCCGGCATGGTGTTAAAATATAATATATTCACTCACAATCATATGTTGATACTGCCCGAAGGACACGTATTTACTGAAGCCACGATCAGTAAGCTCAAACAATTTGATGAGTCTCAAGGTACAAAATTGTCCGTAATTGTGGAATAAAAGTCAGATTGAAAATTGTATAGCTTATATGTAGTGGCTCATATCTGATCTGACACCTTTGGCTGAAGGTTTCGACTTGAACTGACAGGCTCATTTAGACAAAGAGCGGTCGGCCAAATCACCGGTAAACGGCATCCAATATCGCCCCACGTGTATGTTGAAAAGCGGTAGAAGATAAGTTTCGATTCTAGCAATGCGTGGTGGTCAGTAGAATATGTAAACAGGCACAAAAAACGGCTGGAAAGTCTCTAGTTTATTGGTGGTGGTTCAGATTATATATTGCACTCTCCTTATTTTTACTTCCGCTTGGTATATGGAGGGAGCTAAGTTAAAACTTCGTTTGGGAGCAGGTTAGTGCGAGATTTGACTAGGACACAGCAAATTTGTAGTCATAAGGGCCAGCAAAAAAGCTACTGACCCGAAAACTCAGTGATTGTGAAATATGAAACCAACTATCGCTATAGTTGTTTTGCAATCTTTAATCGTGTTGCAAAAACGAGGAACATTGTTAGAAAAAAGACTGCACTAGATGGTGGTTCGCTTACAACACTCACGTTTTGTGAACGTGCTATCCACATGCCTTCCCAAGAATCTACAACAGTTAAGAAACCGTTGTTGTCATATTCGCGCCGCGCCACACTATTGCTAAAAATGTCATAGGCTAAGCTCGAAAAATCATCGCCTGGGCTCCCGATATTAAATAGGTTTGTATCAATTTGGATTCGGCCACCATCAATTCTTTCACCAGTTAGACTATATATTGCTCCTGGAATACTTGCTCCTGAATTAGCA
The DNA here is from genome assembly GCA_947498355.1 of uncultured Paraglaciecola sp. GTDB lineage: Bacteria > Pseudomonadota > Gammaproteobacteria > Enterobacterales > Alteromonadaceae > Paraglaciecola. Next base: position 146,248 of record CANMKA010000006.1, read on the forward strand.
AGTCCTGTGTCAGCTGAAAATCCAGAATTATCATCGAACCAATTAAAATCGGCTATCGCAAAGCGGTGATTCTCTGGCCCCCAAGGACCTGTTTCCGAGATGTCAAAATAAAAAACATCAGACAATGACTCCAAAAGCTCTATACTGCCCAATACGTTGTTGGATTGGTCTTCAACAAAATCGTAAATAAGGTTAGCAAAGGTTAGAGGGGAAAAAGCCAACACGGCAAGAAAAGCAGCATTTTTAATTATTGTTTTCATAGAAAATCCATAGTAATACATTCCATTTTGAGCTTTAAGCAAAAATCACGCCAAAATATAACGCATTGTAATTTAAGAGTTTATAGTGTGGCTAAAAGTATTATTGTAAATTTTTTTGACACAACCTGAATCGCCATTGGTTCAGTAGACACATCATAACCATACTTTGGAGTGGAACTGAAATCGGTTCCTGTACGACCGCTTTACGTACAATTGAGACTGTCAGGTTTGATCACGTTCTGGTTTTGAAAATGCCAGATTAGGTGGTGACTAATCCAGCTTATAGAAGCGGAAATATAAGGTTAAAACTTGTTCCTTGTCCTATTTTTGAATTGACTTGAATTTCTGCTGAATGGGCTTCTAATATGGCGAATGAAATAGATAAACCCAAGCCAGTGCCTATACCGACCGGTTTAGTTGTGAAAAAGGGCGTAAATAACTTATTGACTGTATCTTCATCCATCCCACATCCATCATCACTTACCTGAATGGTTAAAGTCTTAGCACTTAAGGTTTGGGAGATCGTTAACGTCCCCCCCCCTTCCATGGCCTGTGCCGCATTCATAAAAAGATTCACAAATACTTGTTGAAGTTGCCCCATGTTTCCTAAGATTGAGGGGATATCTTTGCTTAACTGATTATCCACTTGATGTTCATATTTAAGTGAATTCCAAGCTATTTTTAATGCTGATTCGACACAGTCAAAAATTGAAATATTTGAAAATACTCCATCACCCGCATGAGAAAAACTTTTTAAGTTATCAACAATTTCTTTAACTCTGTGCAAGCCCTCTAAATTTGTTTGCACCAATGAAAGAGAATCGTCTTGAAGAAATGAAAGTTCCATGCGCTCGCACAAACTTTCATAAAGGGGTTCATCCAAAGATTTATTGTCATGCAATACCTTACGGATCGTTTTATCTAAATTGATAAAATCTTCGAGGTAGTCTTTCAACACCTGTGTATTTGAATAAACAAAAGCGATTGGATTGTTAATCTCGTGTGCAACACCTGCAGCCAGTTGCCCCAAGGAGGCCATTTTTTCTGATTGTACTAGTTGTCGCTTTGCAACATCTAAACTGCTAACAGTATCTTGAAGTTGAACCGTTCGTTTCAATATTCTCACATCAGAAATACGACGACGAATACCATTCAACAAGTGCCCTCTGACCGTTTCTAAAACATACAAAGACTCTACATCTAAATGATCATCAGCACTTAAAAAGACGATCCAAGCAACTCTATCGTTCATCATCGGAAAATTAGTGTAGGTGATCCACTTGTAACCTTCTCTAATCCCGATCTCGACGTCATCTATAGGCGATACAATCCAAGAATCAAAGCTTATAGATTTGTTCAGTGGCAACAATTCACTGGCCGACTTTACAAGCACAGGATCATTTTTCCACCCTTTATTTTTTTGCCACAACTTGTAACTGTCGTTAGATTGCAAACGACCTTCTTTCGTCACAAGATAGAATCCACAATCGGCAGCGGAAAACTGGCCAGTAAGCGCAACAGTATTGAGCATTAATTCATTAAGAGAGGCTTCTGAGGCCACATCGTTGGAGGCATTCGCCAAATATTCTAATTCAGCCTGCTTTTTCTTGGCAGAAGCCAAGGACTCTTTTAAAGATTGATTAGTTTCGTATATCTCTAGAGAGTATTTTTCTAATTGATGTTCGGCTATATTTCGTGCTTTTTTTTCACGGGCTACTTTACGCTCTAGTACCGCAATACGTTTTTCATATTTATCCCTATCTTGAGTCAAACTTTTTCGACCACTATCACACACCTTTTGTCACCCTCATGCTCACACTCAGACTGATAAACTTTAACTTCTTGCCCTGTATGTTCAGCTAAGCCATGCACCAAGCCTTCGCAGAAAAAACATAACTTACGAGGAGATAGGTAATGAAACGACAGCTTATTTTGAGTTTCCGATAAAAATTCAAATTCCGGAAGCAGTGCATCAGGATTTAGTTTTTTAACTTCCACATGAATAACGTTTTGCACCGCATGTAAAAATTCAAATATATCCTTAAAGTCATGTGCCCCTGGCGGAGCGATATTGTATAACTCTTTAAATACCCACTTACCAAAGGCAAACTGCGCATCTTTAGGTGATATATTTTTCTTTTCGACAATCAGCGTAATTAGAGAAAATAACTCTTGATCATCGTAAGTGCCAACTGTTGTATACACGCCATCACTTGATAAGTCTGCATCATCAAGTAATTCATCCCAGAACTCAATCCCCCAAAGCTCTTCAATGAATTCATTAAACTTTACAAAAACGATACCTTTCATGGAGAGCCCTCTTCACATTCGTTATCTAGTTAAGGCTTTAATTATTCTAGTTTTATAGTCAATTTAATCAACTAACCTAACCAATTCCAAAAACTATTATCTTTCAAATAGGCTTCGCAAGTCTTCAATTATTTTTCGAGTGCTACTGAGCCTTTTTTTCTTAGCTACTTTTTTGAGCCGTTGTTTTTTTATTATTATAACTACCATGACGATAATCCTTTCAACCTTCATGATAATTTAGATCTTGCAGTTCTGCATCCCGTTTGAACACGCTATTGGTTTTATTAAGCGACGATCTTATAAAAACTCTTGCGTCATCAAAATCTGTAGGGTCAACCCAACTACTATCGGTTCCTCGTTTGTGGCCTTCTCAACTAGTTTGTATTGTATAAACAGCATAAAACAATGTTCAGCAGCTTCTAGTCAATCAATTGATATTCTTCTCGCAAAATATCAATAATCTCTTGCTTAGGATTACCGCCAATTTCAATCTTTTGACCGGTAATTTTTTCTGCGATGTCAGTATAAGTTTTTGAAACAGCCATTAGTACATCAACAGGAAGGGCGTTGTTTTTAGCTAACGCTAAGCGCTCTGGCATACGATTTTTATTTAATAAAATATCCGGATCGGGGAAATGATTTAACAATAATTGCCTGAAACCCTCTTTTGAGTTTTCGACCACTTTGCCTTGTCGATATTGCGCTTCATCCCAAATGCGCGACGAATCTGGGGTCCCCACTTCATCCATATAAATGAGCTTATCATTGCCCTCTAGGTCTTTCACGTAACCAAATTCAAACTTGGTATCAACGAATATTTGACCTATTTCTGCTAAAGCTTGGCTGATTACGTCAAAACCTTCGGTTAGCAAACGTTCGTAATGGCTCACGTCGTCTTCAGATTTGAAATTAAATGCTTGGTAGTTGTCTGTAATGTTTTTACGGGTAATGTTGACATCATCAGCTTCGGGGACGTTTGGGATCCCTTTTAGTACACCTTTAGTCGAAGGTGTCATAAGCAAGGAGGACAGTTTACTGTCTTGAGTCAAACCTTCCTCTAATTGTATGCCGCAAAAATCACGCTCCCCCTTTGCATAAGCACGCCACATTGAGCCAGTAATATATTGTCGGCAAATTGCCTCAATCATAACGGGTTTAGCTTTTTGCACAATCCACACAAATGGGTGAGGAATATCCAAAATATGACTATCAGCTAAGCCTTGTTGTTTAAACAAGCCAAACCAATGATTAGAAATTGCATTGAGTGCCGCCCCTTTCCCGGGTACGCCTTGCATATCTTGTTCGCCATGCCATATGCAGTCAAAGGCCGAAATACGATCGCTTATGACCATAATTGCAAGAGGCGTATCGACTGGAACCGGGTAACCTTTCTCGGCAATCAATCTGCGGCTATCTTGGTCGCTAAGCCAATATACTGAGCGAACCTTACCACTATGCACAGGTAAATGTGTTCTGATGGGTAAGTCATCGTTTACCGATAAAATAGAATCACCTAAGGCCATAGTGGACAAGCTCCTTGAGAATATTTTGATGATTGGATCAGGCCTAGGCCAATGCAAACACATTGGCCTAGATAAAAGAGTGTAAGGTCTTATATATCTAAGTCGTCAGACAACATAGTTTTAGATAATACCGGAAATAAGCTAGAGACTTTTTCAGGTGTAAAAGGCGTGTTATCTTCGTCTAGCATAGTAACCACAGTCTTGTCTTGCAGTTCACTAAGCTGAAACCGGTAATCTTCATTTTTAAGATCTAAGGCGAGGTCATTTTTGCCCCAAAGACTGTCCCACCAGCCCTCGTCCACTCCATTAAAGGTAGCAAACAATAAGCCCGTAGACTTGTCATAGTCTTTTACGTCAAAACCAAGTTTACGTAATACTAATAAAAATCTAGGCCAAGCAATGTCGTATTCTGCATCAAGCACATAGGCCGAATCACCGTCGCGGTTTTCGCCAATTTGCATATCGATACCTTGACGGATCTGTCTAATACGTTTGGCGCTTTCGACTCTCACTTGGAATTCGTAATGTTTAATCACGCGATTCAATATATCGACTGAATTTCGGCGTTCATCTTTTGACTGTCTTAGTTCAACAGATTCAAGGTTCGCTTTTTCTTTGTAGTCAACTAAATCAACTGCTAATGATGCACTGCGGCCATGGGATTTAACATTCAGGCTAAATTTAAATTTTTGCCCCACTTTACGCTCTGGTTTTGACCAATGATACCATTTGGCTTGTTTAGCTTCGTCGATAACAAACCAGTCAGATATAAGCACACCTTGTTGCTTATCAAAGTCATCAACACCAATCCCCTGCTCTTCTAAAAAGCTAACCAGAGCATTCCAGATAGTCACATCTAATGGCTGAGAATCGTCAATTTGATCAAACCAAACTAGAGCAGTTTTCGAACCTTCTTCTACGTGAGAGCCCGACACCAGAGGCAAAACCAAAGACGGAGCCTGAATGTCGACTTTATCGCCCACCAAATCAGTTGGCGCATTTTCACCAATTTCTGGAAGCTTAAAAGCATCACTAAAATCGGGGCTATCTACATCTTCGGGTAACTTAATTTGCTTCCCAGGCTTATTGCCTAAGTATTCAAAATTACCGCCAGCGATATGTCGCTTGTCTACTGAACTACATGCAGCCAGCACTGCAACAACTAAACAGCTGGCTATTTTGACTCTATTCATAATTATGGGGGTCCCTTAGACTATGACCTTGGCTTTGCGCATAGCATCTTCGATAGCATTTTGGCTCTCAAGTTCCGACTCCACCAAAGGTAATCGCAAAAAAGCCGAATGCGTAAGGCCCATTTTGCATAAGGCCCACTTTGGCAATACAGGATTAGGCTCAATAAACAACTGAGTATGCAGTTCAGCAATATCTGCATTTATCTCGGCCGCCAATGAATAATTTTGTTCTTTTGCTGCATTACACATGTCGGCAACTTGCTTGGGGGCAATATTCGCTGTGACCGAAATAACACCATGACCGCCCTCTTGCAAAAATTCACAACTACTGCTGTCATCACCACTTAATAAAACGAAATCGTCAGGTAATAGGGGCTGCATCGCTTTTAAACGAGAAATATCACCAGTCGCATCTTTTATTCCAACAATTTTAGGATGCTTAGCCAGCTCTGCAACGGTTTGGGGTAACATATCCGCTACGGTTCTACTGGGTACATTGTATAAAATAACAGGTAAATCAGTGGCATCTGCTATGGCATTAAAATGTGCAATCATGCCTTTTTGCTGAGGTTTATTATAATATGGCACAACACTCAGAAAGCCTTGTACGCCGCTATCGGCTAACTGCTGACTTAAAAAGATGGCTTCGGCGGTCGAGTTCGCACCCGCACCGGCTACTACGGGAATTCTACCCTTAGCATACTCAACAGTGCGTCTAACAACTTCAATGTTCTCATCAAATGACAAAGTCGCAGATTCACCGGTCGTGCCAACAGACACAATACCATGGGAACCATTCTTAATATGGAACTCGACTAATTCCTGTAGTGCAGGGTAATCAATTTGACCGTCGTCGAACATTGGCGTGATAAGCGCCACAAAGCTACCAGTAAACATGAGATCTCCATTAAAATTTCGGGCCTAATGGTAATGATCAAGCCCTGTAAAAACAAGCTTTGAATAGCACAATAAGCGTATTAGAATGAAATCTTTATGCGCCTAACGTTTATTGGGTGTGCTTTCACTATGTAAGACACTAAACGGGTATCTATGAAACAACAATTAATCATTACCATATTGGGTGCAGATCAATTTGGTGTGCTAAGTAATTTGGCCGAAATCGTATCAAGTGTGGGCTGCAATATACTCGACAGCAGGCAAGCAACCTACGGCAAAGATTTTTCTCTCACTATGATCATTGAAGGAAGTCAAAGCGCAATCACCAAAGCTGAATGCTTAGTGCCACAGACTTGCCAAAAGCACAATTTGTTATCTTTGGTTAAACGGACGTCTGCCCACAACAAACAAAACTTAGAAAACATAGCCGATGTCATTATCCGAGGTGATAGCACGCCAGGCTTAATCGACAACGTAACCAAGTTTTTCGCTATATACCGGATTTCGGTGAGCGCATTTAGGCTTAAATTCGTAGAGCCAACTGAAGCTAATCCAAGCTCTGCTAGGCAAATGAAATGTAAAATGGTTATTTCAATTCCCCATGAGTTAGAGGTAACAGAAATAGAACGAGCGTTTCATACCTTGCTACAACCATTAAATTTGCGCGGCGAATTTAGGCAAAATCACTAAAACTAGAATAAGGAAACTACTATGCAAATGCTAAGCGTTGGAGATTCAGCTCCGACTCTAACTTGTCCCGATCAAAACGACCAACCCGTTAATATCCAAGATTTTCAAGGTAAAAAAGTCTTGGTGTATTTCTATCCGAAAGCCATGACTCCGGGTTGTACGGTACAGGCGCAAGGTTTAAGAGACATTCAACAAGAACTCAATGCATTAAATACAGTCGTACTAGGCGTAAGCCCTGATGCCGTTAAACGATTACCTAAGTTTATTGAAAAAGAAAGCCTTAACTTCACGTTACTCTCTGACGAGGATCATACCCTTGCAGATGCTTATGGTGTTTGGGGACCTAAGAAGTTTATGGGTAAAGAGTACGATGGCATTCACCGCACATCTTTTCTAATTGATGAACAAGGCAAGGTTGAACATGTATTTAACAAGTTTAAAACTAAAGACCACCATCAAGTGGTACTAGATTATTTAAAAGGTTAAATTTAACCGTATCCACTACATAACCTGAGTTTTGGAAAAGTAATTAACTAACACACTTAGCGTTAAACTCCTTTTTTCAGTTAGGTTATCGTAGCCGATTTATAGTCCAGATTTTCGGTTAACTAGGCTCAAAAACCAAACCTCTTTGTTGTTTGAGCCTAGTTTTATAATCGTCTATTTAGATAGTTTGCGTTTACAGCAAGCCTATACAATCTCTTTTGGGGTCGACCAAGCGTTTGCCACAGCCTTCACTAAGGTCGCGAGTGGAATAGCAAAGAACACCCCCCAAAATCCCCATAGCCCACCAAAAAAGAGTACGGCAATAATGATATAAATGGGATGCAAGCTGACGGCCTCTGAAAACAAAACAGGCACCAAAGCATTGCCATCCAACGCCTGAATAATTCCGTAGGCTATCATTAAATACCAAAATTCCGGCGTTACCCCCCATTGAAATAGACCAACGATTGCCACGGGCAGGGTGACGACAGCCGCTCCTATGTAGGGAATAAGTACCGAAAAGCCTACTAACACGCCAAGCAGCAAAGCGTATCTTAAGTCCATGAACGCAAAGGTCACAGCCGACACAGTCCCAACAATGATGATCTCAATCACCTTACCGCGAATGTAATTGGCAATTTGCGAGTTCATCTCTGAGCCTACCTGCTGGATCAGTCGTCTTTCTTTTGGCAAAAGTTCCGACAAGTTATTAACCAATAAAGCCTTGTCCTTAAGCATGAAAAAGACCATTAAAGGCACCAAAATCGCGTATATCAAGAGAACTCCTATATTGCCCAGTGAACTAAAAGACGCAGATAGAATTTGCTCCCCCAAATTCACCACCCGCTCATTTACCCCAGACAGCATATTCTCAATGTTATTAGCGTCGATAAAATCGGGGTAACTTTCTGGCAAACTCAATAACCAGGCTTGGCCTTTATCCCAAATTTCAGGCGCTTCTTTTACTAAATTCACACTTTGCTGGACGAAAACCGGTACGATCCCCACAAATGCCAACACGCATAAGCTTAAAAAACTAAACAACACTAGTATGCTGGTGTAAGTACGTGACATACCCAGTCGGCACATTTGGGTCACAGGCCAATCTAGTAGGTAAGCGATAACCGCTGCCACTAACACAGGCATCAAGATTTCACCCCATACCACTAAGAGTAACGAGCTAATCAGTAACAGCATCAACAACATCACAGAATCAGGGTCAGAAAATTTTCTCTTATACCAACGTCCAAAAACGTTTAACATCTAATATCCTTGCATCACGGTAAGGGTTTAGGATAGCGTAATCGCCATTCCCAGTTTTATGCTGGCGATTGTATATTATCAAGTCACATTACAGCCAGAGGTTTAGGGTTTGATTCAAGATTGGAACTGTCAATACAACGACGTAAAAGGAATACTACAACGCAAAAGAGTGATCAACTTTGGTGATGTATCCCTTAATTTCGAGACCGTTGCCAGCAAGCTCAAAGAACTTGAAGGTACTTTTGTTGATGGTTTTGACAACAATATTAAATTTCTTCTCAATCCAAAAAATTGGAATCCTCGTAACCTTACCAAGAATAAACCAGAGATATCTCTGAGAAATCGAATGGACGAATACGCCTTTGAGGTGCATTGCTTTCCCATAATTAAAGGTGAACCCCAAGCGGTTGTTCCTCCCCATTCCCCCTACTCTCCTTTCGTAGGATACAATCCTGCGGGTTTTGGCCCTTTGCTAAAAATTAACGGTTTAGGGGCATTGATGAACATGGCAGCCAATAAAGGAGACGAAGCCGACTTTGAATTAATTAAATACGCCCACATGATGACTGAACAGTTAATTGATTTGTTTAGCCATAAATTACATGTTAGTGAAAAAAGCGGGCAATCTATAAAAACTCGATACGAAACCTTAGTCAACGCGCTCAATGAATGACCAAACAGACGTAAGGATTGAAACTTATTTGGCACTTTGAGGATCATATGATTAAACAGGCAACACAAACAAGCGCAGTTATCTATGAATAAATTGGTTTTAGGGCTAGTAAGTGGGATCGTGGTATTTGGCCTTTCAGCCCAATTAAAGGGACAAACTAGCCAATCAAAAAATCAGTTGCCCGAAATAGGCATAGTCGCATCCAGTGCCATCTCTTTAGACAAAGAGATGCTCATAGGCGACATCCTTATGCGCCAATTGCGTGGGCAAGCACCCATTATCAACGATCCTTTACTCGACGAATACATACAAGACTTAGGCAATCGATTAGTTGCCCAAGCCGATGACGTTAAATTTCCCTACACATTTTTCCTCATAAACAATCAAGCTATCAATGCCTTTGCTTTTTTTGGCGGACACATAGGTACGCATACTGGGCTAATCATTCAAGCCCGCAACGAATCTGAGTTGGCATCGGTACTAGCCCACGAAGTAAGCCATGTTTCTCAACGTCACATCGCACGACGTATTGAAGCCCAGCAAAAATCATCCCCCTTACAAATAGCTTCTCTACTTGGCGGAATATTACTTGCTGCCGTTAATCCAGAAGCGGGTATCGCTGCGATAACCGCAGGTAATGCGGCGTCGGCACAAAGAACAATTAATTATACTCGTCAAAACGAAAAAGAAGCCGACCGAGTAGGCATTCGGATTTTAGCCCAAGCTGGGTTTGACCCAAATGGCGCAAGTTCATTTTTTGAGATACTGACGGCAAAAAACCGTTCAAATTCTCGTCCTTTTGCATTTTTACAAACTCACCCTTTACCAGAATCCCGGGTAGCTGATGCCCGTACACGAGCCGCGACATATCGCCCAGTTAACTTAGCCCCGAGTTTGACCTTTCATTTAGCTCGTTCTCGAATTATCGCCCGTTACTATGCAACACCAAGTCGAAATGTTGAATATTTCTCAGGTCTACTTACAGAGCAGCGTTACGTAATCAAAGAAGCGGCTCAATATGGGTTAGCCTTGGCTTATTTTGCTAATAAACAATATGTAGAGTCTCAAAAACTCATTGACGAGTTACTCGAAGGTTCACCAGATAATTTATTTTATATCGACACCTATACCGACTTAGCCGTGCAATCTAAACAATTTGAGTCGGCTATAAAAATCTTATCTAACCGAGCAAAGTTAGCGCCTAACAATCAAGTGGTGACACTAAATTTAGCCAATGTGTATATTCAATCTGAACAATATGACCAAGCCATTCGCCTACTCAAGGACTTTCTGTTACTTAATCCAAAGCATTTATTAGCCCATGAGTTACTTAGCGAAGCCTACCAAAAGAATCAACAAAATCTTGAAATGCACCAGACAAAAGCTGAAATATATTATCTGCTAGCTGCCCATTCGAGAGCCATAGACTCTCTTCAAACCGCTTACACTTTTAGCCAAGATAGAAAAGTAGAGCGACAGAGGATCCGAGGGCGTATTGATCAATTAAGAACCGAACAAGAGAGGCTTAAAGCCTTATAAACTCACCTATCCGTTTCACAATTCAAGTTAATGACACTTACAAGCTGTTAATGGTATCAAGTAACGTATCAGCTGTGATTTCCCCCTGAATTTGGGTGGCTAAGCGACCATCTGGGGCGATAATATAAGTAGTAGGTAAACCCACTGGTTTTTGCTGCCAAGGGGTAGATCTTAATTCTGAAATAACTGGAAACTGCATATTGTGTTTAGCAATAAGCTCACTAAGTGCTTGATCTTGCAGCGGGTCAAAACTCACGGCAAAAAGCATAATGTTAGGATGTTTGGCTTGATAAAACTGATTTAACTCTGGTATCTCTCGTAAACAAGGTGCGCACCACTGAGCAAAGTAGTTAACCACTACCCAGTTGCCCTCAAGGTTTTTCCATGAAAGTTCTTGGCCTCCCAAGATTTTAAAATCAGTAGCCTCATTATAAGACAAAGATTTAACCCACACTCCAGTCAGCAGAGCAGTGAGTGCGACACAAATTATCAATAACTTTTTTAACATCAATCATGTCCTATTGCGCTGCTTTCAGCGTAGAATAACCAGACTCAGCAAAGGTCACTATTACTATGTCAGAAATCACAATTTATCATAACCCTAGATGTTCAAAAAGTCGTCAAACCTTAACCCTACTCATGGAACAAGGCGTATCACCAGAGATAGTCGAGTACTTAAAAACACCGTTAGATTCCGAGCAAATTGCTAACTTAGTTGAGAAACTAGGTTTTACCTCTGCTCGAGAATTATTACGTAAAGGCGAGCAGGCATACAAAGATAATAATTTAGCCTCGACTGATTTAACTGAAAGCCAAATAATTGAGGCCATGGTGACTCACCCCAAACTTATTGAGCGCCCAATAGTCACCAAAGGTGAGCAAGCCAAAATCGGCCGACCTCCCGAAGCAGTACTAGATTTATTATGAGTGCCTACATACTCGTTTTATATTACAGCAAGCACGGGTCTACGAAATCATTGGCAGAGGCGATTGCCTCTGGTATTGAGCGCAGTGGCATGGAGGCAAAATTGCGCAGTGTTCCTGATGTCAGCACGGGCATTAACGACGAGCAAGCTGCGGTTCCCAAGACTGGCGACCCTTATGTCAGCCATAACGATATTCAAAACTGCGCCGGCTTGGCCATGGGCAGTCCAACCCGATTTGGCAATATGGCTGCCCCTTTGAAGCATTTTTTAGATTCCACCAGCCCTTTGTGGTTGGCTGGCGCTTTAGAGGACAAACCCGCGTGCGTTTTCACCTCAACGTCCAGTATGCACGGAGGGCAAGAAAGCACCTTGTTATCTATGATGCTGCCTTTACTTCATCATGGCATGATCTATTGTGGTCTGCCCTACTCAATCCCAGAGTTACACACTAGCACCTCTGGGGGTTCGCCTTATGGGGTAACCCATTTAGCGTCAAAAAGCCAAGGAACACAACTTAGTGAAGACGAAAAAACCTTATGTATTGCACAAGGTAAACGCCTTGCCAAATTTGCAAAACAGCTATCAAGAGAATAAACATGCAGCTCTCTACTCAATTCTATCGAAAACTGACATTAATTAGTTATTTCTCCTTGCTTACTTGGCTAGTGGTTTGGCACTTTGCCCTAACACCAGACAAGGTCACCTCTGTGACATTCACCTTAATCATGTGGATACTACCCATAGTGTTGCCAATGAAAGGCTTACTCGCAGGAAAACCTTATACTCATGCCTGGACAAATTTTGTAGTGATGTACTATTTACTTCACGGTCTAACATCTGTGTATGCAGTTGACGGGGAACGACTTTATGCGGTCATTGAAATACTCTTGTGTATTGGCCTATTTATTGGCTGTAGCATGTACGCAAGATTGCGTGGCAGAGAGTTAGGACTAGGCTTACGTAAACTAAAAGACGAACTAGCAGATGAAAAACGTGCATTCGAGAGCTCATCAAATGACAATTAGCCTTTCTTTGTCAGCTAGCCCTGTGTTAGTAGCTAGCCTTGCCTGCCCTTTGGCCCAACGCAGTGTTTATCTGACTAAACACTGCTTGCCCCGCAGTATAGGGGCGTCGTCCTCTGTTAGTTTTTAAAACAATCTTTATCCAATACCTCTGCCTACTATAGCTAACTAGAATGATAGTTAACCAGAATTTTGGACAGTAGCCGTATTCTAATGGCTAGAACCTAGACCAGACGAAGTACCTACTGTAAAAATTACGTAAAGATGGATCATCTTCGGATCTTCTACCGTAAGTTGATCACAGGATAAATGTAGATAGAACACGACAGCCAGCAGTACAACTTACTCGCTGCTCATGTAGACATTTTTGAAACTATTGCGTTAAAACAGACTCAAGCATTGCACAATAGAAATACACTCTTCTCGTATTTCAGGGAGGAGACATTGAGTAATGAAACAAATCAAGGGAAACAACGATAAATGAACAACGTGAAAAAATGGCTTATCCCCTTAGTTATCTTGCTAATAGCCGCTTTTGTCGTGAATACCATATTCAACAACCCACCCAAAAGTCGCCGAGGAGGTCCCCCTAGTGCTCCCAAAATGACAGTTGATGTAAAACCTCTGGTTGCCCAAAACTACACAGTTGTAGTCGACAGCTTTGGTACAGTGCAACCCACTATCCAAAGTGCTTTAGTTACTCAAGTTTCAGGACAAATTGTTGAAGTTAGCCCTAAATTTAGAAGTGGTGGCTTTTTCAAGAAAGGTGATGTACTGCTAAAAATTGATCCGAGAGACTTTGAAGCAAACGTAAAAATTGCCCAAGCAGGGTTGATTTCAGCCAAACAAGAATTAATAGAAGCCCGCGCTAATGCTGATCAAGCTAAACGTATTTGGCAACCATTGGGCGATGGTCAGTCGCCCTCTGATTTAGCACTCAGAAAACCCCAACTAGAAGCAGCTAAAGCTAGACTGGTATCGGCACAAGCCAGCCTTGAACGGGCCGAGTTGGCACTTGAAAGAACACACATCATTGCCCCCTTCGATGGCCGAATTTTACGCCAGCAGGTTGATTTAGGACAGGTACTACCAAACAACACAGTGGTCGCCCAAATCTACGCCACCGACTCAGTCGAAATACGCTTGCCGATAAACAACAGCGATATTGAGCTAGTAAATTTTCCCGACGAGTATGCTGATACAGACAAAACCAACAACAAGATTGAAGCACGCTTTACCTCTAGTTTGAGTCAAAACCAGACATGGCTTGGGCAAGTCATACGCACTGAAGCAGCCATTGATACTGCATCTCAGCAACTCTTCGTGGTGGCTCGTATCCATGAGCCCTATAACCCTGAGTTGCACCCAGGTTCCCCAATAAAAATAGGTCAATACGTTAGCGCTGAAATCCAGGGTAAAACCCTTGAAAATGCCCTAGTTATTGCCAATAGCAGCATTTATCAAGGCAGCTATGTTTATGTGGTTGAAGATGACTTATTAATGCGTAAAGACATCACCATAGGTTGGCAAAATGATCACGAAGCCATTATCACCAAAGGCTTAAGTTCGGGGGATTTACTGGTGACCACTGCGTTAGGCCAAGTGAGCTCTGGTACGCGAGTATTACTAAAAGGTGAAAAACCTAAACAGAGTACGCCGCCCAAAGACAGAGAGGCACGATTAGCTAAAGCGGCCAAGCGCATGGGCATCAGTGTCGAAGAGCTAAAGGCCAAAAGACAAAATACACAAGGCCGTCAGCCAAGTAACAACAAAGGCCGCCCCGCTAATGACAAATAATCTGATATCTCAGCCAACACCTGCCAGAAGAGACATATCATGATAGCTTGGTTCACCCGAAATCACGTTGCGGCAAACTTATTAATGATCAGTATTTTAATTGCTGGCTTATACAGTTTGAGTAATCGTATTCCTTTAGAAGTTTTTCCATCCGTAGAAACCAATAGAATCAATGTTGCAATGACGTTGCGCGGTGCCACTCCCGAAGATGTAGAATTGGGTGTATCTATCTTAATCGAAGAAGCGGTTCAAGATTTAGAGGGTATTGAGCGCATAATAAGTGTCTCGGCGGAGGGTTCCTCTCGCGTTACCATAGAGGTAGACGATGGATACGATCCCAGAGAAATGCTAGCAGACATTAAAGCAAGAGTTGATGCGATAAATAACTTCCCTGCTGAATCCGAAAATCCAGTTATCTCTCTCGCACAACGTAAACGCGAAGTGATAGCCGTCAGTATCTCAGGAGAATACGGCGAAAAAGAAATTAACGAGTTCGCTGAACAAATCAGAGATGACTTGCTCGCCATAGAAGGGATCACCCAAGTCGAGCTGGCAGGCGTACGAAATTACGAAATAGCGATTGAAATTCCTCAAGACAAGCTACGCCAGTACGGTCTAACATTAGATCGTGTATCCAGGGCCATTGCCAGTTTTAGCCGAGACGTTTCTGCGGGAAATATAAAAACAGATGGAGGAGACATTTTAATTCGCTCCAAAGGTCAAGCCTATCGGAAAGGCGATTTTAGCTACATCCCCATATTGACCAATGACGACGGTTCCATTTTATATTTGAAAGACATAGCACACATTCTTGATGGGTTTGAAGAAACCCCGATCCGCACCCGCTTCAATGGCAAGCAAGCTGCCTTCATCGATGTCTACCGAATTGGCCAACAAAGTGCCATAGACGTGGCAACCAAAGTAAAAGATTACATTACGAGCAAGCAAGCACAGTTGCCAGTGGGTTATCAGCTTAGTTTTTGGGATGACGACTCGCAAATTGTTAAAAACCGCATATCAACCCTTACCACCAGCGCCGTGCAGGGTGGGATACTGGTATTGTTGCTGCTTACTTTGTTTTTGCGCCCATCAATTGCATTTTGGGTGTTCATTGGGATCCCCGTGTCTTTCATGGGAGCCTTTCTGGCCATGCCGATATTTGGTGTGTCTCTGAATGTTGTCAGCTTATTTGGATTTTTACTGGTTTTGGGCATAGTAGTCGATGATGCCATTGTCACCGGCGAAAACATCTATTCTCACCTGCGCACCGCTGAATCGGGTGAACAGGCGGCAATCATAGGAACTCAAGAAGTCGCCACACCCGTAACCTTTGGCATACTCACTACAATAGTCGCATTTTTACCCTTCGCCTTTATCGAAGGTGCGAGGGGTGCCCTGTTTGCCACCATTCCCGTTGTAGTGATCCCCGTACTCTTGTTTTCCCTAATTGAATCTAAGTTCGTCTTACCTGCCCATTTGAAGAACATAAAAATCCGAGATGAAAACACTAAGCTCAATCGATTGGAGCGTTGGCAGCAGACCTTTGCCGATGGCTTTGAAAAAGCCATTTTGTATTACTACCAACCTACCCTCAAATTTTGTTTACGTTACAAGCTCGCAACTCTATCTGTCTTTATTGGCACCTTTGTGATTATTCTTGCGCTCCTCATGAGTGGCTGGACTAAATTTGTCTTTTTCCCACGGGTACCCAGTGAAACCGTTCGGGCCAATTTGACCATGACCACAGGAACTACCTTTGAAGTCACCAATCAATACGTGATCAAAATGTCTGATATGGCAGAACAACTCAAACAAAAATATACCGATCCTGAAACCGGCGAAAGTATTGTTCTGAACGTGCTTGCTACCACAGGCGGCAGAGGCGGTGCGTCAAATCGCGGCGCTGTACGTTTTGAAATAACGCCACCCGAAAGCCGCTCGTCGTCGGTCACCTCCCAAGATTTAGTTAGGGAGTGGCGGCAACTTATTGGCGACATACCCGGAGCCGAAAGTGTCACTTACCGAGCAGAAATTGGTCGCTCCTCCGATCCTATAGATGTTCAACTTATTGGTAATAATCAGCAAACGATGGCCAAGGTGGCGGAGCAAATAAAAACTCACCTCTCCACCTACCCTACGGTATTTGATATTGCCGACAGTTTGTCAGACGGAAAAGAAGAGCTACAAATCGAGCTTAACCAACAAGGTAAGTCTTTGGGCCTCACTCGGGTGAATGTGTCTAATCAGGTTAGAAATGCATTTTTTGGTAGCCAAGTGCAGCGCATCCAAAGAGGTCGAGACGATATCAGAGTCATGGTGCGTTTGCCTATTGATGAGCGTCGTTCGATTAACGATCTGAAAAATATCCTTATCCAAACCCCCAGTGGTGGTAATGTACCTCTGTCTCATGTCGCCGAACTCAAACCTGGCAAGAGTCCATCACAAATTAGAAGGGTCGATCGCTTTCGAACCATTAGCGTGACCGCTGATGTAGACAAAGCCAATACCAATATGACTGTATTGCAAAGCGAACTAGACACTTACCTTCAAGAACTGCTTGGTCAATATTCTGATGTTACATACAAATTAGAGGGTGAAGCTAGAGAGCAAAGAGAATCCTTTTCGTCTTTAGCCGTTGGACTGATGTTAGTATTTTTCGCAATTTACGGCTTGCTCGCAATCCCTTTTAAGTCCTACATACAACCCATAATCGTGATGAGTGTAATTCCATTTAGTATGATTGGCGCTGTGATTGGTCATTGGTTGATGGGCATGCCCCTTACCATAATGAGCGTGTTAGGTATGCTCGCCTTGGTCGGGGTTGTCGTAAACGACTCTTTGGTGCTGGTTGATTTTATTAACAAGAAGCGGGCCGCTGGGCACGCACTGATGGAAGCGGTACTAAAAGCAGGAACAGCTCGATTTAGACCCATAATGTTAACCAGTTTAACCACTTTTATTGGCTTGATGCCTTTACTGTTCGAAAAATCGACTCAAGCCCAATTTTTGATCCCTATGGCCGTATCATTAGGCTTTGGCATTTTGTTTGCCACCCTAATTACCTTAGTCCTAGTGCCAATCAACTATATGTTAGTCGAAAAACTCAAAAGGTTAGTGGGAACGAACCCAGAGCCTCAAGCTCAAACAAAAGCAGCAAACTAAACGCCTAGCGAACTGGCCCTATGCAGTTTCTTGTTGGGAACAGTTAATTCCAATAACTAGGGCTTAATAGGTGTTAGGTTTAAAAATAAATTTACATTTAATTACAGATGAAAATAGGCGTATCGGTGATTTTTAGATACGATAGGCATCTTTATACTTGGAGTGTATACAATCTATGTCATCAGGAAAAAGTTGGACTAAGTCACTGTTTGTCGGCATATGGACGGCATTAAATTTTTCAAGAAAGTTATTTCTCAATCTGGTGTTTTTATTTGTGGTTTTCCTGATCATTGGTGCCATAGGCATGGCAAGTCAAAATAAAAAACCCGTCTCGGTTCCTTCAGGTTCTGCCCTAGTTTTAAAACTTAAAGGTAATATTGTTATTCAAAAGCAAGCCGTCGATCCGTTCGAAGAATTTGCTGCAGAAGCCCTCGAGCAAGAAGAAGAAAACCCAGAAGTATTGTTACAAAATGTGCTTGAGGTGATTGAACACGCTAAGCAAGACGATCGCATCAAAGCACTGGTGTTAGATTTAAGTAAATTAGGTGGCGCAGGGTTAGATAAGCTCCGTCAAATAGCTTTGGCTCTGGAAGACTTTAAACAAAGTGACAAACCTATTTATGCCACAGGCGATTACTATTCACAAAACCAGTACTATTTAGCCAGTCATGCAGACCACATCTATCTAAACCCAATGGGATATCTAATGTTTGACGGCTACGGTCGCTTTGGTACCTATTTCAAATCTGCCTTAGAAAAACTTAAAGCCCAAACCCATGTATTTAAAGTGGGTACCTATAAGTCTGCTGTGGAACCCTTCATTCGCGATGATATGTCCGAGCAGGCCAAAGAAGCCAACAAAGCTTGGTTATCTGCTATGTGGGATCAATACAAAACCCAAGTAGCCGAGGCACGTGGTATCGAAAAATCAAATTTTGACGAAACCTTAGATGATTTTCTAGCCAAATTTGAACAGGTAAACGGCGATTTTGCGCAATATGCATTGCAGTATGGTTGGGTTGATGCCCTTAAAAGTCGTGAAGAAGTCAAACAAGCAATCATTGATGTCGTCGGTACCAATACCAACGGCAAAGGGGTCAATGCTATTTCTTATAAACGTTACTTGCGCGCCATTCAAGGTGATAAACAATTTAACAACCCAATCGCCAATAAGGTCGGCATAGTCGTTGCCAAAGGCACCATAATGAATGGCAACAAGAAAGCAGGCACAATAGGTGGAGACAGCACTGCCGCCCTACTTAGACGAGCTAGACAAAACGATTCAGTAAAATCTGTTGTGTTATATGTCGACTCACCGGGAGGTAGTGCCTTCGCTTCTGAGGTGATCCGCCAAGAAGTTGAGAATCTTCAAGCCAGTGGAAAACCTGTTGTTGCCGTTATGAGCAGTGCGGCTGCATCTGGTGGATATTGGATATCTGCTGGTGCAGATAAAATATATGCGGCTCCAGCCACAATTACTGGCTCAATTGGCATATTTGGGATGTTTTTTACCTTTGAAAATACCCTAGACTACCTTGGTATCCACACAGATGGAGTGGGCACCACAGAGTTTTCTGGCTTTGGTGTAAGCCGTACTCTGGATCCCAAAATGAGCCAAATCCTGCAATTGGGTATCGAGCAAGGATACGATAAATTTATTTCATTGGTGGCAGACAAACGGAATATGAGCAAAGCAGAAGTCGACCAAATTGCCCAAGGTCGTGTATGGATTGGTTCGACCGCTAAAGATATTGGATTAGTTGACGAGCTAGGCTATTTACAAGATGGCATAGAAACCGCCGCTGAGCTGGCTAACTTATCTGACTACGATACTTTGTATATCAAAAAACCTTTGTCGCGCACGCAAGAGTTTTGGCGAGATGTGTTTAGGGGCGTTTCAGCGAGTTTAGACGGTGCGTTTAAAATGCCTAAAGACTCAGCTTTACTAAGCTTATTCAAACAAGCGAGTGCCGATATTGAACAAGTGGCTAACTTTAACGACCCCCGTGGCGTCTATGCCCACTGTATTATGTGCGATATTCAGTAATACTAAATGGTGTAAACAACAAAAAAAGAGCACTGAGTGCTCTTTTTTTGTTTGCTTTTGCTTGTACTAATACCTATTAGTAAACGCCCAGATTCTGGATAACGACTTATTACCCAGAGCTAAGGTTAGCTATGACTTTGCTTTAATCGGTCGGCAACGATAAACGCCATTTCCAATACTTGATCAGCATTCAAGCGCGGATCACACTGCGTTTTATAGGCTTCTGCCAAGTCATCGTCGCTGATTTGATAAGCACCACCTGTACATTCGGTGACATGCTGCCCTGTCATTTCTAAATGAATTCCTCCGGCATGGGTCCCTTCTGCCTCATGAGCTGCGAAAAATTGTTGGATCTCCTGCAAAATCGCGTCAAAGTTTCGGGTTTTATAACCGCTAGAAGCTTTAAAGGTGTTGCCATGCATAGGATCTGAACTCCACACCACTTTGCGGCCCTCTTGCTTAACTCTGCGCAACAAACGTGGCAGATTAGCCTCTAAGTTATCCGCTCCCATTCTGGTGATTAAAGTTAGACGACCCGCCTCATTATTTGGGTTTAACGCATCGATAAGACGAATCAACTCATCTTCTTGCATGCTAGGACCCACCTTTACCCCCACAGGATTATGTATCCCTCTGAAAAACTCCAGATGCGCGTGATCCAGTTGGCGGGTTCTTTCACCAATCCATAACATATGAGCAGAACAGTTGTACCAATCGCCAGTTAGCGTGTCGACACGCGTTAATGCTTGCTCATAATTTAGTAGCAAAGCTTCGTGAGACGTAAACAAACTAGTTTCGCGTAACGTAGGGGTATTAGATGCGTCTATGCCCATCACTTTCATTAACTCAAGGGAGTCTTGAATACGGTTAGCCAAATCTTGATATCGAGCTTTTAATGGATTGTTCTCAACGAAGGCCATGTTCCATCGGTTGACCTCATGCAAATCAGCTAGGCCACCTTGTGCAAATGCCCGCAATAAATTTAACGTTGATGCACTTCTATGATACGCCTCAACCAAACGTTGAGGATCGGGACGGCGAGCCTGTTCGGTAAACTCGAAACTGTTAATGATATCCCCACGATAACTGGGTAACGAGACCCCATTAATTGTTTCAAAATCACCCGAGCGCGGCTTGGCGTATTGGCCAGCCATTCGGGCAACCTTAGTTACAGGACAACGGCCAGCAAAGGTTAACACAATCGCCATTTGTAAGATGACCTTAAACGTATCGCGAATCTTAGGCGCGTTAAACTCATCGAAGGATTCTGCGCAATCTCCACCTTGTAGCAAAAAGCCTTTACCTTCAGCTACCTCCCCTAACTGGCGATACAGCTCGCGGGTTTCGGCGGCAAAAACCAAAGGAGGGTAACCACTTAAGGTGTTTTCAACTTGGCTTAATTCTGCTTGGTTATCGTAACTGGGTTGTTGCACGATTGGCTTACTACGCCAACTATCTGGTTGCCATTGGCTCACTGAGTTTCCTTAATATATTGATCCAAAAATCTAAGATTTTAGGCATCTATTGAACAGAGCATGGCCCAAAAGATAGGAGATAACTACCCTGTCGACAATGCTAATTTGTATTTTAACTATACCCGTGCACACCACACAAAATAGTATACCGTACCTGTTAATTGCGAAGCTTTTTAGCTAAGCCAATGCAGCCCTCTTCAATCAAATCGATGACATATTCAAAGCCACCCTTGCCGCCGTAGTAGGGGTCTGGCACTTCTTGCTCTTCGGCTCCACAATGACTTAAAAACAAGCTCACTTTGGCTTGATGCTCTTCTGGGCAAATCGCGAGCAAATCATCAAGATTTTTATTGTCCATGGGCAAAATGTAATCAAACTTTTCAAAATCACTGTCTTGCACTTTACGGCACTTGATACCTTTAAAACTGTACCCTCTGTCCACTCCCACGGCCTGCGAACGTTTATCTGGAGCTGCACCTTTGTGGTATCCAGCAGTGCCTGCTGAATCAATAATGATATCTAATCCCATGTCTTCAGCTTTCTGGCGAAATACCGCTTCAGCACTGGGCGACCGACAAATATTGCCTAAGCACACAAACAACACAGATATTTTTTTATTCTCTTCAGACACGTAGATTTTCCTAAATAAATCACAACACAACCTATAAGCTAAGGGTGCCACAACTTGCCTTCCTAAGAAACACACATCTCTTTTTTCTGTAAAACCATGCCCATCTTGTCTGCCTGACGTTTAAGATTTTTCA
>CANMKA010000007.1 GCA_947498355.1 uncultured Paraglaciecola sp.
TATTCATCGGATTTTTTCATACTCACAGGATCGGTCAAATGATCCCTAAACTTTTTGCCTTAACTGATCGGCATTACGCGAAAGCGGCTTTTTTATGTCTTAGAATTTAAGTTAAGGCTTAGAAATAGTGAAAACTAGCTATTACTGATTATTGCCTTGACTCATATTGTGCATTTCTAAATTACTCAGCTCTGTTTGCATTGTACTACTCTTGGCTGCTTCGTTACGCATATTGTCGATACGCTCCAAATATGCATGGTCAACATCACCAGTAATATACTTACCGTCAAATACAGAGGTTTCAAATCGAGTAATATCCGGATTAAGCTCTGATACTGCCTCAATTAAGTCATCAATATCTTGGAAAATAAGCCCATCAGCCCTAATTAGCTCGCTAATTTGCTCAATTTCACGGCCGTAAGCAACCAGTTCGTTGGCAGAAGGCATATCAATTCCGTAAACGTTCGGAAAGCGGATCTCTGGTGCGGCGGAAGCAAAATAAACCTTTTTAGCCCCAGATTCCCTCGCCATTTCAATAATCTGCTCTGAAGTCGTACCTCTTACAATTGAATCATCTACCAGCAACACATTTTTATCTTTAAACTCAGATGGAATAGCATTCAATTTACGACGCACAGATTTTCTACGCAACGTTTGCCCTGGCATAATGAAAGTTCGACCAATATAACGGTTTTTAACAAAACCTTGGCGATATGGCCTGTCTAATTCTATGGCAATTTGTAGCGCTACATCAGATGATGTTTCGGGAATGGGGATAACTACGTCTATCTCTTTATCTGCCCACTCTTTAGCAATCTTTTGTCCTAGCTTACGGCCCATGTTGACTCTTGATGCATAAACCGAAATCCCATCGATAAATGAATCAGGGCGAGCAAAATAAACAAATTCAAAAATACATGGCGCAATGATAGGTGCTTCTGCACATTGCTTAGAATGCAAGACACCCGCTTCTGTTACATATATTGCTTCGCCAGGTGCTACATCCCTCACGAAGGTAAAGCCCACGGCGTCAAGAGCGACGCTCTCTGAAGCAACCATGTATTCGTCGCCAAATTCCGTTTTACGTTTACCCAAAGCCAATGGACGGATCCCAAATGGGTCTCTAAATGCCAACATGCCGTTACCAATAATCGCAGCGACAACAGCGTATGCCCCTCGGATTTTTTTATGTACGTTTGCCACCGCTGTAAACACTTCGTCAGGTGTTAATTCAACCCCTTCACAAATTTGCAATTCGTGGGCAATAATATTCAATAATAATTCAGAATCAGATGTAGTATTGATATGACGACGAGACTGTTTTACTACTTCATCTTTTAACTCATGGGCATTGGTCAAATTACCGTTATGAGCAAACGCAATACCGAATGGCGAGTTAACATAAAATGGCTGAGCTTCTGCAGAGCTAGAGCTACCTGCGGTAGGGTAACGCGCATGACCAATCCCAAATTGTCCGGTTAATTTTTTCATGTGACGAGTATGAAATACGTCTCTTACTAACCCGTTGTCTTTGCGTAGGTTAAATACGTCGTTATCAACAGTCACAATACCTGCGGCATCTTGACCTCTGTGTTGGAGAACCGTTAACGCATCATACAAGGCTTGATTAACCGGAACTTTACCAACAATACCAACAATACCGCACATGTGATTTACCTTTTTAAACGGGGTTTATAAAACTCGAGTTGTTTTGTAAATATTCAAAAAACCACTCAATGACAATAGAGAACTCTGGAACGAGTAACGACGCGCCCCAAATTGTAGATTTAGAAAACGGTGTAAAGGTGTCGAGAAAGAACAACAATGCGCTGACGATCAACACACCTCTAGCAGCCCCAAAAACTAAGCCAAGGGCTCTGTCTGTTCCAGTCAAGCCAGTAAATTCCACCAGCTGCGAAATTAAATAATTAACCAAACCACCTAGCACCAAAGTCGAAACAAACAAAGCAGCTATCGCCACGCCATTGCGTAGCATAGTGTCATCAATTTGGGTAAGGAAGGTAGAAAGTGCTGGATAAAACTGACTAGCAATAAAAAATGCACTAATCCAAATAGTTAACGAGATGGCTTCTTTCACAAAGCCTCTAACTAGGCTAATAATTGCCGAAAGTACAATAACACCGATAATGCCGTAGTCGATCCAATTCATAAAATAGGTCTAGCCAGTACTCGTTATAAGTAGCAATGTCATTCGATTGCTGTAGGACTTAAAATCGCGCGCATTCTATCAAAACCCTAAGCGGAAATCTTAACAAATTCACGCATAATACGAATTCACTTATTGAACTGTGAAAGGAGTCACGCGCCCTTGTAATTGAGTCAGTTCTTTGAGGTGCGGCAAAGCGTCAATTAGCTTCTGTTGCGCTAGGTCAGGGCCAACAAATACTTTCGTTAGTTTTCCAGAGTTAGTCTCGACTGGACGGCTAAAAGCTCGATACCCAGCTTTGTCTAATTTACTAAGCAGTTCTTTAACGTTTTTTTGATGTCGAAAACTCCCTAACTGTACTACCCATCCTGGACTCGATGGTTGTTGCTCATCACGAGACTCAACGACAGTCTGATTTGCTAAACTATTTTGTTGTTTGGCCTCAGATGATGCAATGACAGGTACGTCTTCAAGGGCAATATCTTGTACCTCTGGCCCTTGCTCTAGATTGTCATCGACGGCTTGCTCAGACAGCACCTCCACTTTTCTAATGCTTGCCTGTTTGACCCGTTCGACATCAAACTCTGGCGGTGGTTCAACCTTTTGCATCGCTGGTTTATCTGGTAAATCTACAAATAAATCGCGTTTGGTCTCTTTTTTTCCATCCAGCAAATCAGGCAAGAAGATAACGGCTATGGCCACTACAATAACCGTGCCTACTAAGCGATTTTTCAACGCTGATGACATCTATACGCTCCCGATAAGTGAAGGATTTTGCTTTACTAAGGATAATGCTTCAGCCACAGTAAAAAAAGAACCTAGAACAATGATCCCATCCTCTGGTGTTGCGATACTCAAGGCTTGCCGAATTGCGTCTTGTACAAAAATAAACTCATGAACATTTGGCTGCCCAGTTAAGGCAGTTGCAACCGCAGAGGATTGAGCGCCTCTGGGTACATCTAAACTGGCACAGTACCAAGTGTCTATTGTGCCGAATAGAGGTCCAAGGCTGGCAGTAATATCTTTATCTGCCAGCATCGCCACAACAGCAAAGAGTTTATTGACTTTGAGCTGTGCGAGGTCGCGATTGAGTAACTCAGTGGCTTGAGGATTATGCGCAACGTCTAACATAACCAAAGGTGCAGTCCCAATAACTTGCCGCCTGCCCGGTAACTGAATCTGGCTAAACACCTTTATCATATCTTGAAGCGACAAGGTTAATTCTAACAACTCAATTACCTTTAGAGCGGTTGCCGCATTTTGCTGGGGAATATTTGGAACAGGTAAACCTTGATATGTTCGCTCCCCACTTTGCCAATGATATTTGTTACCAATTTGGCTGTAAGTGAAATCTTGACCTTGCCAATAACTCACTAAATTACATTGTTTTGCGGCTTGCTTAAGGCTTTCAGGAGGGTTGGGTTCGCCAATCACTGCGGGTATACCCTTTCGAAATATCCCTGCTTTTTCAATCGCTATCTTTTCACGGGTATCGCCTAACCAATCTTGATGATCCAAATCAATTGTAGTGATGACAGCAATATCAGGATCAATACAGTTGACTGCATCTAATCGACCCCCTAGGCCAATCTCTAAAATGACGATATCTAGTTCCTGCTCGGCCAATAATTGCAGAGCTGCTAGGGTCCCAAATTCAAAATAAGTCAGTAACGTGTCTTCTCTAGCACACTCAATTTTCTGAAAAGCGACACAATGAGCACGACTATCAAGGACCTTACCATTCACTCTTACCCGCTCTTCATAATCAGTAATGTGTGGAGAGCTATAAACGCCTACCGAGCGTCCTGCCTGCAACGCAGCTTGTTCAATTAGCGCGCAAGTCGTGCCTTTACCATTGGTTCCAGCAACGGTAATGACAGTTTGTTGAGTAAACGACAACCCAAGTTTGGCTTTAACTTGATCAACTCGTTCTAAGCCAAACTCAATATCTTTCGGATGGATAGACAGTAAGTAATCTAACCAATTTTGAAGTGTCCAAGCTTCCTGTTCAGAAGCTTGACAATCTAAGGGAGCGGTCACAGGCTAGTGATGTTGATGATGTAGCTTAGACAAGATGCTAAATAATTTATCGCGCATTTCACGGCGGTCAACAATGACATCAATGGCACCTTTTTCGAGTAAAAACTCACTGCGCTGAAACCCTTCTGGCAAGGTTTCACGTACGGTTTGCTCGAT
Source organism: uncultured Paraglaciecola sp. (assembly GCA_947498355.1). Classification (GTDB taxonomy): domain Bacteria; phylum Pseudomonadota; class Gammaproteobacteria; order Enterobacterales; family Alteromonadaceae; genus Paraglaciecola. The sequence goes on from CANMKA010000007.1 coordinate 4,364, forward strand.
AACACGAGGCCCAGCAAATCCAATCAGTGCTTTAGGCTCTGCCACATTTACATCGCCCAGCATAGCTAAACTAGCCGATACGCCGCCCATAGTTGGGTCGGTTAACACAGAAATATAAGGTAAACCTTTATCACTCATTTTTGCCAATGCAGCACTGGTTTTTGCCATCTGCATCAAAGACATCAAGGCTTCTTGCATACGCGCCCCGCCACTAGTAGAGAAACAAACGAGTGGCATATTGTGTTCTAAACACGCTTCAACCGCTTTAACAAAACGCGCACCTACAACAGACGCCATCGAGCCGCCCATGAATGAAAATTCAAAAGCCGCGACGGCTATTGGCATACCTTTGAGTTTGCCACGCATAACAACTAACGCGTCTTTTTCGTTAGTGTTTTTTTGAGCGCTGCTAAGGCGATCTTTGTAACGTTTTGAATCTTTAAATTTCAAAATATCTTGCGGCTCTAGCTCTGCACCGAGTTCTTCACGGTCACCTTGGTCTAAAAACTGATTGACCCGAATTCGAGCACTGATCCGCATATGATGGTCACATTTAGGACAGACGCCCAACTGCTTCTCTAATTCTGTTTTATATAACACTGAGCCACATTCAGTACACTTAGTCCAAATGCCCTCGGGTACATTGCTTTTTGTCGAAGACTTGGTGCGCGGTAATATCTTTTCTATCCAACTCATTTTGAGATCCTGTAATGCTAGAGGTAGCTTAAATTGCCCATCGTTGAGCCCATAACCTACATCTTAAATTTTTTAATCTGTTCATTTTTCATATATATCTGTCGAGCACTATATGTATTCTATCCATATCGCCTAAAGCTAGGCTGCTCTGTATTCAATGCTTAACAAAATTTGGCTATCTAATAGACATATATGAAAAATCGCAGGGCAGTATATTACAATTCAGTGCATAAGGCCTAGTCTGACATGTCAGACTAAAATCAAATACTTCAGATTACCGCCGATTAATCGGGAATAAATAGTGGTCCGAGGGAATGTTTAGGTAAGCTAATCCCCTCTAGATAAGTCACATCTACCAGATATAAGCCATAGGGCTTTGCCGTTGCCGCTGCTTTTGTGCGGTCTTTCCCTGCAAGTAAGGTTTCTATCCACTGTGGAGACTGTTCTTTTTTTCCGACCACCAACAAAGATCCAGTAATATTTCTGACCATGTGATGCAAAAACGCATTGGCCTGCACGTCTATGACAATGTAATCACCCATGCGTGTAACCGAAATAAACTGTAAATCTCTAACCGGCGTGTTTGCTTGACAATTAACTGCCCTAAACGCACTAAAGTCATGGCGACCTAACAGATGTTGAGCGCCTTGGTGCATTAATTCATGGTCGAGTTCGTCATAAATATGGGTAACACCCTTAGCCAAAATGCTATTTCGCATACGGTTACAATAAATCACATAACGATAGCGACGAGCGATAGCCGAAAAACGCGCGTGAAAATCTGGGTTCATCTGACGAACCCACCTGACCGAGACAGAGTCTGGTAAGTAACGGTTGGCACCTAAGGTCCACGCACTATCAGCACGTTCCATCTTGGTATCAAAATGCACAACTTGACAAGTGGCATGCACGCCAGCGTCAGTCCGTCCAGCGCACACTACATTAATTGGCTCATTAGCAATTTTAGACAAGGCTTCTTCAACGCGCTGCTGAACGCTAACAACGGTTTGTTGCCTCTGCCAACCGTGAAACGCTGCCCCGTCGTACTCAATACCTAATGCCAGTCGCATACTTGATCCATCCCGCTAAAAATTTTGCGGTATTGTAGGCAAAATTTTGTAAATTGGTACCCTTATTGTCGTAAAGACCCTCGGCATTATGGCGACAGCGTCTTATCAATTATTTAAAGTCTGCCGATTGTAGGCCATGCTTTTTCATGAGTTTGTGCATGTCGGTACGGTTACGTCCTGCTAACTCAGCCGCTCGTGTTACGTTACCATCGGTCATTTTTAAAAGTTTTAACAAGTATTGGTGCTCAAAGGCTTCTCTGGCTTCCGTTAGCGTGGGCCACTTCTGTTCGGTTGACGACAAAGCTTGCTCTACCAAGTGGCTGCCCACTACAGGTGTTTGAGTCAGGGCAACACATTGCTCAACCACGTTGACAAGTTGTCGGACATTGCCTGGCCACATGCTCGTCACTAAAAGTTGCATGGCATCATCAGAAAAGCGACTGACTTTTACCTCATGCTTTTCAGCACTCTTTTGTAGTAGGTGGCGAGCCAACAAAGGAATGTCTTCAGAGCGTTCCCGTAAACTTGGCAGGGTAATATTGACTACATTCAAACGGTAATATAAATCCTCTCTAAAGTTGCCTTCACGCATTTCTTTATTTAGATCTTTGTGTGTAGCCGAAATAATCCTTACATCAATCGGAATTTGCTTACTGCTGCCAACAGGGCGGATCATTTGTTCTTGTAGTGCCCGCAAGAGTTTGACTTGCAAAGATACAGGCATATCACCTATTTCATCTAAAAACAGGGTTCCACCATCGGCTTCCCTAAACAAACCTTGATGTTCGTTTATTGCGCCAGTAAATGCGCCTTTACTGTGACCAAATAGTTCTGACTCTAGTAAGTTTTCTGGTAAGGCTCCGCAGTTAATTGCAACGAAGTTATTCTTTGCGCGTTTACTGGCTTTATGAATTGCACTGGCGAGTAACTCTTTACCTGTGCCACTCGCTCCGCTAACCAACACACTCACATCGCGCTGCGCGACCCGATGGGCTTGGTCAAGCAACTGCTCCATGTGAACCGAGCGCGTAATGATGTTTTCGCACCAGCTGGCTTGATTACTTGCCGAGCTTTGTGCGACCGCTTTGGTGAGTAGCTGCCTTAGCTCATCATGGTCGATAGGCTTGGTTAAAAAGCCAAACACCCCCCTTTGGGTGGCCTCAACGGCATCTTGAATGGTGCCATGTGCCGTCATTAACACGACGGGAATGTCTTTTCTCAAAGACATGATCTCTTCAAATAAGCTCAAGCCATCTAGCCCAGGCATACGCAAATCGCTCAGTACCACATCAAAGTTTTTTGTACCTAAAACTTTTAAGGCTTCTTTGCCACCCGTCACACTATGTACCTGATAGCCCTCTCCTTTTAGCCTAATCGCCATCAAACGGAGTAAGTTTTCGTCGTCATCTACCAATAGCACGCTAGGCTCTGGTTGGTTTACATTTTTCATTGAGGGATCTCTTGCTTATTATCGATGATCGACGTTTCAATATTCAACAATTGCTCAATTTGACGTTTTTGTTTGTCTAGTTGGGCTTGCTGGGCGTCGAGCAGACTTTGTTTATTTGAATTTAGTTTAGTGAGAGTAACCAAAGCCGATTCCATTTCGAGTAACTCTTGGCTTGGATGAAGGATCGAATTTCGAACAAAACTTGCCATACTAGGTGTAAATGCTGGCATTAACGACTCGAGCCACAACTGAGCGCGAAGTCGATTTTGATAGGGCGTACCTTTTGCCTGACTTAGCAACACTTTTTTAAATACGTCAACTTTACTGTCAGAATTGAGCTGCTCAATTTGAGCTTTTCGCTCGGGCCAAGTTTGACTGTCTATTTCGGCCCAGAATCCTATCCACGACTGTAAATCACAGTTACTTGATTCGGCACTAATGTTAGGCGCTAACCACACACATACCTGTGGTTTTACATTCTGCTTGGCTTGCCCCTTTATCCCCTCTGGCAGCAATTCACAGCCCATTAATACGCCTGTACACAGTAAAAGACTCAGGTATTTGTTTTTCATATTTTTCCTTGTTTAATGGGTATCACTACCCTTACACAGACATCGGCGTAATCAACGTCAACAATTTTGGCGCTGCCAAACATTAACTGCGCACAATCTGCGACTATTGATAACCCCAAGCCAGTGCCGATTACTCGGTCATTACGTTTGGCCTCCCCTCGAGAAAAAGGCTGGAAAAAGTTCGCGCGCAATTCCTCTGGTATTTTGATGCCTTTATTTGCCACATCGAGCACTTGCATATTGTCTTGTTGATAAATACGAATATCAATTGGTCTACCGCGACTGCCGTGAGCAATCGCATTCGATAATAAGTTATCTAATATACGACGATACAATTGCCTGTCGGCACATACCTTAGACACTTCTACCTTAGTGTTTAACTTGTTGTCGTGTTGGCTAAGTGCCAACGCGTTTTCTTGGACAAACCCTTTGATCAATGCCTGAGTCTCAATCCACTCCCAATCAGGATCCGCTTGTTGTAGCAACAAGTTATAATCAAGTAACTCAACAATAAGCAAGTTTAAGCGATCAGTACTACTGTTGAGCAACACCAGCACTTCTTGTTGATCATTATTTAAAGGGCCAACTACTTGCTCAGTTAATAAAGAGCATCCTTCTTTAATGCTTGCTAAGGGCGTTTTTAGTTCATGAGAGGCATGGCGTAACAGCGCGGTTCGAAGTTTTTCAAGTTGAGTTAAACGCGCGGCTAAGGCATGAAGTTTCTTTTCTAACGCAATCAATTCTCTTGGACCACTCAAAGAAACGTCCGGTAACGAATGTTCTTGCCCAGCAATCGCCTTTATGACAGATTCGACTTTTTCTATAGGTTTTAAAATAGCTTTAGAGCCGACTATGATCAGCATAACCGACACGCTTAGTAGCAAGCCCGTTAGCCAAATTTGATTTTGTTGGATTTGATTAACATAAGCTTGTTGACTGGTGATCCTTGCATCTTGATAAGCATTAACCTGAGTCGATAAATCCATCACATTTTGCTTAAATTCAGACAACTGAGCGTCTAGCAGTAAGCCGTCAACATCACTCGATGCAGATGCGATCCAAACTAAACGTGCAGACAAATCTTCACAATTACTCTGGTCGTCAATCCGCTCGCATATGTATGTCTGAGCGTCTAAAAATCGGTTTACCGTTTTGTCTAATAAATCAGACAGTGCATCGTTTTTAACGATAGTGTATTGCTTTATAAGCCTTTCAACATCTAGCGCCAAAGATTCCATTTTACTGATGTTTCTAACCATAGTGACCGACTCTTGGGCTTCAACAGACGCTATTTTGGCCACATGAGTTAAGCTCACTTGGCTATACGCGACTAAAATGGTTAAGGGGATCATAACGATAGCAAAGCTAACAAACGTTAGTTGCCGCAAAGACTTCAATTGCATTAAATGACTCTTCAACATATATGCCTACGAGACTAGGCAGGATTTTTTGAAATCAGAACCTAACATATATTTGAATAGCCTTACATACATTCATTTTTTCTCGGCGCTTAAAGGATGTTGTTCTTTATTTTTTGGCAGTTCCTGGACCTCGAGTAATCCATCACCGTTGATATCAAGCTTGCCGAATACAGCAAGTAACGCTGGCGCAGAAACCGCTTCTTTAATGCTGATTTTTCCGTCTAAGTCTTGATCCAGTTTCGCTACTAACTGTTTATTCGTTTCTTGCTCAACTTGACCTATCGCATCTTTAGTCAAGCTCAGGAGACAAACACAAAGTAACGTGACTTTGCCCACACTTAGTAATAAATCTAGCCTTAACATATTCGACATATCTCTTCCTGAGGAGCTAACGGACCATAAAAATAGTGGCATCCCTGCCAAAAAGACTAAGTAGAGAGGCTTAGTCGAAAGATTAATTTATTAAGATGCAAACGCCATCACATCTTAATTGCTTAGAAAAACTAATCTTAAGCACATTCCTTCCGTGTAAATAACTCGGGGAACCAGACGAGTTGAATGTGACTCACTCAGCTATTACACACTTTATGCCAACACAACATAATCCATATAAATCAAACACTTAAAAACAGAAAACAAAGAAACATGGAAAAAGTAGTTAAATACACACAGATAAGCGTCTTCAATTGCAGACACCAATAACCCTATTAATTATTAAATAGTAAAATCAAAAACTTAAAGTGTATTAAAATACAGACACTCACCTTTATGGGTTAGTCGGCAAACACAATGAGGTGCTTTAGATCGAGGCGAATCCCCAAGCTCTCATGTATTGCGTAGTTGTGGTGGCTGGGGGCTAAGCATATGACTTGTTGCTGGGTGTCAGGTGATAATAACTGTAGTCGATACCATATATGTGAACCTCGAAACGCCTTATCGATGACTTTGGCACGAATCGCACTGCTTGGATCTAGGATAATATCGTCTGGGCGGATCAAAAAAGAGACGGACTGGCCAACTGAATAGGTCCGTTGGTTAGTTTGATTAAACGTTCCTAAAGCGCAGTCAATTTGCTTATGTTCTGCGACCTTGCCTGATAGCAATACTCCCTCTCCAATAAAGTTAGCGACTGCTTTAGAGTTAGGTTGATGATACAAGGTGTAGGCATCAGCCCATTGCATTAATTTTCCCTGATGCATTACCCCTATCACGTCCGCCATGGCAAAGGCCTCATATTGATCGTGAGTCACAAGTAAAGCCGTCGTATTTTCGTGTTTTAAGATACTGCGTAGCTCAATCGCTAAGGCTTCTCTTAACTCGCTGTCAAGGCTAGAAAATGGCTCATCTAATAACAATAAGTCGGGCTTAGGCGCCATAGCCCGAACCAAGGCGACTCTTTGTTGTTGGCCCCCAGATAAGCCATGTGGATAGCGCTCTTCCAATCCATTAAGGCCAACTAAATTTAGTAATTCACGCACTCTTTGCTGGCGTTCGTCTTTGCTCAACCGGTGTAACCCAAAAGCAATATTTTGTGCCACTGTCATATGGGGGAATAACGCATAATCCTGAAAAACAACGCCAATGTTGCGCTTTTGCGCTGCTAACATAGTATTAGGCTCACTAACGACATTAGAGCGCAAACTTATTTGACCACAAGTTACCTCTTGAAACCCCGCGATAGCGCGCAAAATTGAGGTTTTCCCGCACCCCGAAGCTCCCAACAAACAGCCGATTTGTCCAGCTTCTAAGTGTAAGTCTAAATTATCCACAACCGTCTGTGAGTCATAGCCAATAGCCACATCAGTAAGTCTTAACATCTCAACCTCGTAAATTAGCGCGAATTTTGTTTATCAGTCATGCGACTTAGAAAAACAACAGGCACAATACCCACCAAAACAATGGCTAGCGCAGGTATCGCAGCCTCCATCAAGCGTTCATCTGACGCTAATTCAAACGTTCGAACGGCTAGGGTATTAAAATTAAATGGACGTAAAATTAAGGTCGCAGGTAACTCTTTTAATACATCAACAAAAACCAATAAACAGGCACTAAAAATACTCGTTTTTAACAGCGGGATATGAATAGTACGAATAATATGCCACGCACTAACACCAAAGGATTTTGCTGCTTCATCTAGGCTTGGTTTGACTCTTGCCATGCCCGTATCCAGATTGTGCATAGCAACCGCTAAAAAACGAATGCTGTAGACCAACACCAAGGCAAACAAGGTTCCGGACAACACTAGACCAGGTGTGAAGTTAAACCAAGCTTCGGTTAGGTCGTTTAGGTAAATGTCTAACTGGGTCAAAATCAACATGGCACCAATCGCAATAACCGTACCCGGCAAGGCGTAGCCCAAACTGACTGTATTGATAACAGCATGAATACCTCGACTGGTATTTAAACGCTTTGCATAAGCAAACAAAACTGCCAGAGACACCACCACCAAAGCTGTAATAGCCGCCAGATAAAAACTGTTCCATACAAGAGATACAAAAGCGGCATCGAGTTGGGCACTATAAGTATGAATTGACCAATAAAGCAGTTGCCCCACGGGGATCATAAACCCCAGAATAATAGGTAACAAACATAGGCCTGCAACCAAAATACCGCGGGCACCTCGAAGCTGAGTGCGGGGCCTAGGCCCACGCTTTTGGCCCTGACTGTAATACTTAATTTTACGCCTAGAATAAAACTCTAAAATTAATAACAGCATTACAAAGGTCGTCAGCATTGCAGCAAGCTGCGCTGCAGCAATGCCATTACCTAACCCAAACCAAGTGCGAAACACACCTGTAGTAAAGGTACTAATGCCAAAGTACTGCACTGTGCCGTAGTCGGCAAAGGCTTCCATCATGGCCAACGCCGCCCCCATTAAAATGGCGGGCCGAGCAATGGGTAACACAAGCTTAAAAATGAACTGCGATGTAGAACAACCTAAACTTTTAGCTGTTTCTTCCATACTTGACGGGAGTTCAGAGAAAGCCGTTTTTGCGAGCATATAAACATAGGGATACAGCACCAGAGATAGCATTAACACGGCACCAGATAAAGAGCGTATTTCGGGAAAATAATACTCTCCATACTTCCAGCCAAATGAGGCACGTAACGCACTTTGAACTGGGCCGGCAAAATCAAGCAGGCCAGTATAACAGTAGGCTATGATGTAGGCTGGCATAGCCAAAGGCAACAAGGCTAGCCACTGAATATGACTACGCCCAACAAATTCGTATCTAGCAACGGCCCAAGCAAGCGGCCCACCAATTAAAACGACTAGTACCCCCACCCCAAAAGCAAGCAGCAAGGAGTTAGTCACATAATCAGCCAATACGGTTTCGGCTAAATGCTGCCAAACTTCATATTGAGGCAAGGCTAAGCTGGCAAAAATCAGCACGATAGGTGCAATTAATACCAAGCAAATTAAACCAACCCCTAGACTCCAAGGATTACAACGGCTAAATTTTGTCATTAACGGGGCTCAAATATATTAACGTTTTACTTCCAGCCAGCTTTGTCCATTACACGCACAGACAAGGGGTTGAGCTCGCCAAGCTGACTCAACACAACTGATTCTGCTTTAAATTGCCCAAAACTTTGTAACAGTGGACTCCACTCTACATTTGGCAGCACAGGGTATTCGTGATTAGTATTGGCGTACCAAGCTTGAGACTCTTCTGTCAAAAGGAAATCAATTAGCTTGCGCGCTGCGGCTTTATTTGGGGCATTTTTAGCCAGTGCGACACCTGAAATATTCACATGACTGCCACGATCAGCTTGATTTGGCCAAATCACTTTAACGGCTTTAGCTTGGGCAATTTGCGTTTCATCTTCAGAAGACAGCATACCTGCTAAATAATAGGTGTTAGCAATCGCTACATCACATTGGCCAGCAGCCACCGCTTTGATCTGGTCTCTATCTCCACCTTGAGGCGGGCGTGCAAAGTTCTTAACGAAACGGTTTGCCCAGTTCTGGGTTTGCTCTTCGCCCACTTGCGAGAGCATGGCTGCAACCATAGATTGATTGTATATATTGCTCGAACTGCGAATACAAACACGCCCTTTCCATGTATCAGTGGCAAGATCTTCAAGACTTGCTACATCTCCGTCTACTTTTCGGTTGTTTGCAATCATGATAGGGCGCGCGCGTAACGACAAGCCTAACCAATGCCCCTCTGTATCGCGAAAATTAACAGGAATTGCGTCTGCCTTATCCGATGAACTGATTACTTGAGTCAAGCCTTGCTGTTTAGCTCGGTACAGACGCCCAACGTCTGTGGTAAGTAATAAATCCGCTGGACTAAAGCGCCCTTCGCTTTTTAAACGTGTAATTAGATTGTCAGCCTTGCCTGTCACCAAATTGACTGAGATACCAGTCTGCTGAGTAAACTTGTCGAGTAAAGGTTTGATTAAGGCTTCTTTGCGAGCTGAATATAAATTAACTTGCTCGGCTAACGCCAAAGGCGAAACTAAACTGAGGGTTAGACAAACTGACGTAAGGAGATTTTTCAAAGTAATATTCCTGAATTTACAAGCACGTAATAATAAATGGATGATATTTCAATTGAGAATAATTCTCAATATCAATTTAATGGGAAGTATACCTATGCACTGAGGGCAATGATGATAACAAAAAGCCTACACCCACACGAAGTGAATTACGGCCTCATTGATTTAAATCAGCGATTTAAATCAATCATAAAATTACAAGGCAAACACAGCATTGACTTTGGTTCCGCCCTCACTATATTCGAGAGACTCACACAAGGCTTTAACAAGAGGGATCCCTCTTCCATAACTTTGCTCCATATCTTGGATATCAGATAATTGACTATCATCAAAGCCTTGTCCCGAATCTTTGATTTGAAAGTACAAGCGTCGTTCTTTGGGCTTAAACTCAGTTGTGATAACAATACTTGCTTCTTGAAGGGCCTCTAACTTCTCCATTCTATGATTAAAGTAGTCAAAAAAACCATCTTCGGTATCTTTCAAGGATGAGTCCAATCTCAAAATGCCATGATCTAAAGCATTGTTATACAACTCGCTAAAAGCAGTAAAAAACGCCGAATGAAAACTAAACATACTTAGCTGATTAGCTAACACATTAACAAGTACGCTAATAGGCTCAGAAATTTTAATCTCGTCTGCACTAAGTTGATTGACCAATTTAAGTGGGATATTAGACAGGCTCTGATCTTGGTTGACACCTCGTAACGGCTGGCAAATATATGATGCGATAGTTAAGTCATCAAGACTTTCTGTTGAGCCTAGATATTCATAAGCTTTTTCGACGATTTTTTTCGAGCTAATACTAGGCTCTGCAATCAACCAATTTTCTAGCCCTTGGTCGCCCAACATGACATCTTCCGTATTGACAATTTCGACTAGGCCATCACTAAAACAAGTTAACCTGTCCCCATAATCTGCCTGGTGCCGCTCTACAGTTACCTCAAAATCCTCTGGTTCTAAAATGCCAAGAGACATATGTCGACTGTAAAAATGCTTAATCACTTCACCGTCAGCGTTTTGCAGTATCATGCTTGGCATGCCACCATTCCAAACATCTATACGCTGGCCAGAAGCATCTACCTCAACAATAATGGCCGCAAAAAACATATCATCGGGTAGGAGCAGTAATAATGTTTTATTAAGGGTTTCGGCCATCTCCATCAAAGACAAGCCTTTCTTACTCATAGCATTAAAGCCCTGAGAGACAGGCAATGCCCCTATCGAAGACGCCAGACCATGGCCAGTAAAGTCACCGAGTAAAAAATACATACCACCAGATGGACTAGTGGACATTAAGAATAAATCACCGTTAAAGGTAGTGGCGGGGTTGAGGCTATAATCTATATATGAGGTCAAACTGTCATCAATTGCTAAAGCATTAGCAAAAATATGCTCTACAATTCTGTGCTCTCGCTCGACGGCACTTTGATAAAACGACAGCTGCTTATTTTGTTCAAATGCCCTTTGACTAAGTATACGTGTGCGAGAATGGGCGCGAATTTTGGCTGATAGAATTACTTTATCGAATGGTTTAGCTACAAAGTCATCACCACCGACTTCTAGGCAGCGCGCCAATTCAGCTTGGTCTTCTAAGGCTGTAATAAAAATAATGGGTAGGTAAATATCACCCGAAATACGTTTTAATATAGGCGCTGCTTCGTAACCATCTATTTCTGGCATCACTACGTCAAGTAACACTAAATCTGGCTGAATTTGTTTGGCCAGTTCTATTGCTACCCTTCCGTCTTCAGCTTCATATGTATCAACATAGCCCTGCTGCTCAAGCATGTTAATCAATAGAAATCGATTTATGGGATCGTCATCCACTACTAAAATTCGCATATCAAAGCAGCCTTGTTACCGGAAGTTAAATACTAGATGAAATCAAATTTTTTACCAAACCGAGCGGTTTGCAAAACCTTAAGTACTTGAGGCTTAGCAAATGAAATTTTAAACGAGCTAACCGTCTCCTTCATTGCTTTTTGCATATTAAGCAACATCCCCAAAGCTGAGCTATCAATATATTCAGTGCTTTGCATGTCGACAATTAAGATTGTTACCTTGCCTGTGTCTTTCGAATATGCAGTTCTAAAATCAGCCACAGTCGAAAAATCAAATTTTTCTCCAATAAAAATAGTAAGTTGCTCACCATCACTTGAAAACACTCTATCCAGACTCATAACGCCTCCTTTACATATAATCTCCTGAGATTAACACTAATCGAGGTTTTTACTCTATAAACAAATAGCTTTTTTTACTAGACTAATGGCAGTTATGTTATCGATCGTGGAAATAATGACCGGCATGAATCAAAACAACCTAGTTTACAGTACAGGCACAGGACGAATTACCCAGCCTAAAGCTCAATCCGAAGCCCCAAAAGGTGACGGTATAATCAGAATTAGAAGAGAAACCAAAGGCCGAAAAGGCAAAGGTGTCACCACTATATCTGGTTTTATGGGAACCCAAGACGAAGCAAAAAAACTCTGTACCCAATTGAAAAAAATATGCGGTACGGGTGGCGCGTTAAAAAATCATGTGATTGAAATTCAAGGCGATAATCGAGATAAAATAAAAGCAACTCTCGAAAAATTAGGACATACTGTGAAAATGGCAGGTGGTTAGCCAATTACCCTAAAGGAAATCTAATGCACAATATTGCTTTATCAGATGTTAGCATCATTTTAGCCGAACCCTCAGATACGCAGAGAAAAATCATTTCTAAGCAGCTAGCAGCGGCCGATGTCGATAGAATCGAAACCGTTGGTACGGTAAAAGATGCCATCGAACTCATCAACAAACATGGCGCTGATTTAATTGTAAGCGCTATGTATTTTAGCGACGGTACAGGGCTAGACATAATCAAAAATGTTAAAAACAATGAGCAACTAGCCAGTACCCCCTTCATGCTAATATCAAGTGAAAACCGTGCCGACAAACTCGACGAATTTAAGCAATCTGGCGTAGCAGCTATTTTGCCCAAACCATTTAGCCCAGAGAGCCTTACCAAGGCCCTTAAAACCTCTCTTGATTTAATCAACAGCGAAGAACTTGAGTTAGAGTTGTTTGATATTCAGGACGTGCGAGTCTTATTGGTAGATGACAGTAAACTAGCTAGAAACCATATTCGCAGAGTTCTGACAAGTTTGGGCCTTGAAAAAATTATGGAAGCCGAAAATGGCGCCGAAGCATTAACTCTAGTTAAAGACCATACCTTTGACTTAGTTGTGACCGACTACAACATGCCGGAAATGGACGGCAGAGAATTATCGGAATTTATTCGATTTAATCCAGAAACGGCTCATGTACCAATTATTATGGTAACGAGTGAATCAACCTCTAGCTTACATATGGCTAATATTCATCAAACGGGTGTGAATGCCCTGTGCGACAAACCCTTTGAGGTAAACGAAGTGAAAGGTATGTTGGCTTCGTTACTCGGCCAGTAATCCCGATTTACTGTAACCTTAGCTTTATACTCATCAAACAAAAGAGTAATACGCCCAAAGAATTGTTCTGGGCGAATTGGTATAAGTAAATGATTGACTTATACCAATGCTCTTTATAAATTCTCGTCTTATATAGCCCATATGAATATAGCCATTAGTCGCTAACGCCATTAATACATACATCCACAATGCACCTAGTTCATTGTGAATAAAACAAGTGATAGTCATGTCCTCAAAAGAATTAGAAAATATCCGTGTCAGAATAACCGATCTCGATTGTGAACTATTGGCATTATTAGCTGAAAGACAAAAGCTAACGGATCAGGTTGCTCAAACTAAAATCAAGAATGACATTCCAGTTAGAGACAAAAAGCGCGAAGAAGAATTGTTAGTTAGGTTAATTAAACAAGGCAAAGCGTATAATTTAGATGCCAGCTTTATTACACAATTGTTTCACATCATTATTGAAAATTCGGTGCTTAATCAACAAGCTATGCTAGCTTCCCACGCGAATCCCAATCGCACACTACCTATCAACCGCGTAGCATTTTTGGGGAACAAAGGGTCCTATAGTTACTTAGCAACACAAAAGTACTTTGCTCGTCGCCCCGGTGATTTAATCGAAATTGGCTGTCAAAGTTTTGCCGAAATCATCAATAAAGTTGAAAGTGGCGATGCCGATTACGCGGTACTGCCAATCGAAAATACGTCATCAGGCAGTATCAACGAAGTATACGACCAGCTGCAACATACGCACTTGTCTATTATTGGCGAACTGACTCATCCAGTCCAACATACCTTATTAGTTAAGCAAGACGCTCAACTCAGTGACATCAAAACGCTGTATGCTCATCCTCAAGTGTTTGCTCAGTGCAGTACCTTCATCTCAGAGTTGGGGCCAATTGAAATAAAACCTTGCGACAGCACGTCTGCCGCCATGCTGGCCGTTAACGAACTAGACTCAAAGTGTGTTGCAGCAATGGGCAGTGAAGCTGGCGGCAATATGTATGGCTTAAAAGCTATCAAAACCAACATTGCCAACCAGAAAGAAAATCACAGTCGGTTCATAGTGGTTGCTAAAGAGCCAATCATTGTACCTTTACAAGTGCCAGCCAAAACAACCCTAGTGATGTCTACGGTACAAAAACCAGGGGCATTGGTTGATGCCTTATTGATACTCAGAGACAACAAAATCAATATGACTAAACTAGAGTCTCGGCCAATTACGGGCAACCCTTGGGAAGAGATGTTCTACATAGACGTAGAAGGCAATGTTCAAGATGGGCCTATGCAACAAGCTCTCGAAACATTAAACGCAATGGCACGCTCGTTCAAAGTTTTAGGCTGCTACCCTATCGAACAAATTACACCCACAAAGGTTGCTGCTGTAAACGCATTAGCAAGCGAATAAGTAAGACTTATAAACCCTTCTGGTAAAAACTAAAAAAGAGCCAAATTGGCTCTTTTTTGTTGAAGTAATTAATCCAATCTATTAAAACGATCGATCGTCGTCAGCTTTAAGTAGCAGCTTTTTGCTATTTAGCAGGCATTGTTTGGAGTAATCACCAAACCATCCCCCTACCTGAAAAAACTGCTTGATAAACGCCCCTTTATCGCCTTTTTCAACATAGCTTAACGCTTGATTAAAACGTTCACTAAACTCGCTTAAGCGTTTCATGCTATCTTCGTTGTCGAAGATGATATCTGCATACAAAGCAGGATCTTGAGCAAACAGTCTACCTACCATAGCCAGTTCTAAACGATAAATAGGCGAGCTTAACGCCACCAACTGTTGCAAGTCAGGATTTGCATTAGCTAAATGGGAGCCAAATACAAAGCTACAAAAATGCCGCATAACCTGAATAAATACCATGGCATCATCATGTTCTTTTGCATCAACTTCTTGGATTATGCTGCCCCAAATGCGTATCTGCTCAATCAACCATTGGTATTGACTTGACTCTCGGCCGTGACAAACCACTACCACTTGCTTAACCAAACTAGACACATCAGGGCCAAACATTGGATGCAACCCAACTACTGGGCCATTGTGCGCGTCAAGCATGGCCTGCAAGGGTTTCTGCTTAGTGCTGGTAATGTCAGCTAAAATACAACTCTTGGGTAAGCTATTTAAACGAGCAATGGTACTTTGCGTTAACTTGATAGGAACCGCGACCAAGACTAAACCTGCGCCAGAAAATATGCCCTCGGCATTGTCCCAGTCGTCTTTTTCTAATACCTCAACTAAGTAGCCGCTGCGGGTAAACATATCAACGAAGACCCGCCCTAGGGCACCTTTACCACCAATAACCACAACCTTACGAATGGCTGTGTTCTTGCATAGATAATTAACGTGCTGAGTCTGATACGACTCTCGGATAATCCGTCTGAGTAAGTCTTCGACCAGTACAGGCGACACATTTTTACTTTCTGCTTCTTCTCGGCGCTTAGCAATTAACTCTGCCTCACGTTCCGGTACATAAATTGGCAAGCCAACCTGGCTCTTGTACTGCCCAACTTTAGTCGTGATTTTTGCCCTTCTCGCCAGCAGCTCAACCAATTCGCTATCAATTTTATCGATTTCGTTCCTAAGTTGGTTCAGCTCATCAGGCGATAAAGACATATAAACTCCGTGTAAAGTAAGCGGATTAACGGGCTAAACGAGCTGGCAACACGTCTTTCAACTTGTTACGCATTTCGTTTAGCAAGTCTTCAGTTTGTTGCCAATCAATGCAACCATCAGTAATAGACACACCGTATTCTAAGTCAGCAGGCTTTTTACCTGTGCTACTTTGATTACCTGCATTCAAGTGACTCTCGAGCATAAGACCAATTACTGACTGATTACCATCAATAATCTGATTCATCACATTGGTTGCCACAAGAGGCTGACGACGGTAATCCTTACTCGAATTAGCATGACTACAATCAACCACTAAACCTGCACTCAGCTGGTTATTCTTAAGTTCAACTTCGCAATCGGCAACACAAACCGAATCATAGTTTGGCTTTTTACCGCCACGCAAAATGATATGCCCATCTGGGTTACCTTGTGTTTGAATCACACTAACTTGGCCTTCTCCATTGATGCCCATAAAGCTATGACCTGATGCCGCTGATTGCAATGCATTAATTGCAATACCTAACCCACCATCAGTGCCATTTTTAAATCCAACAGGCATAGATAAACCACTTGCCATTTCCCGGTGAGTTTGCGACTCGGAGGTTCGTGCACCAATTGCCGACCAACTAAATAATTCAGCAAGATACTGCGGGCTTATCGGGTCAAGGGCCTCGGTTGCTACGGGAAGTTCTAACTCAGCCAACCAAATTAATAATTCTCTGGCTTTGCGCAAACCAGCTTCGATATCAAAGGTATCGTTTAGGTGCGGATCGTTAATTAGGCCTTTCCAACCAACTGTGGTTCTCGGTTTTTCAAAATACACTCGCATTACAATAAACAAGGTATCTTGACAGCTTTGCTGAAGGGCCTTTAATTTTAGGGCGTATTCTTTTGCAGCTTCGACATCGTGAATTGAGCATGGACCAGTGATCACCAACAGTCTGTGGTCACGTCTGTGAATGATATCGCCAATCACCTTACGCGATTGCTTAATGATATTAAGAGACTCTTCACTGACGGGTAATTCGTCTTTCAAAGCTTGAGGTGTAACAAGCACCTGCTCAGATGAGACATTAATGTTGTTTATGCTATCGCGTAACATGGAATTAAACTCTTTAAATAAGGTAAATAATAATAGCAGTTTATTGTCAATTAGCAGACATACTGCGTGTGCATTTCTAACAAAATCCAACTGTAAATATTTTTGTACACTTGGCGATTTATTATTTACTGAAATGATATTGACTTTTTACCAGAAATGCAGTTATTCGGCAAGAATTACTTACTCAGCATAAGTAAACCAAAGGAATTATCTTTTATCAGAACAATATAAGAGCATAAAACTAGGCCGACGATACGAGCGGCTAAATTCGTAATTCAGATTAATAGTCAATCCAAACTGGCAAAAATTAATCCGCTAGATAACGTGTTACCGAAAATCGGCATTACATTTTTAATCCGACAAATGCCCCTCGATTTCGCTTAGCTACAGCTTGCATCAAACTAGAAAACCCACGAGCGTTATTTGGATTAGAAAAATAGAAGCCTACTCCGTGAATTCGAAAGCGTGGTTTACCATCGGCTTTAGCGTTAGCCAGAGTAATACCCGTTACTACTTGCTCTAGCCCCCGCACCGAGTAATCATCACCAAATACATACATGCTGACTTTACCTGCTTGCTGTTTATATTGGTTAATCGCTGCCAACATTCCTATATTCGGATTTGAGCCTCCACCTAAAAACTGTTGCATTCCAGCCATGGCGTTTGTTCGCTCAGAAGAAGAGTCAGTTAACCATCGACCTTTTTTAGACGGATATAAATACCTTCCATCGGCATTGATAATTTGAAACCCCTTCATTTTAGGGTGGTTTTGTAAAATATCCGATACAACACTGATTACGTTTTGCCAATTGCCGCCACGTGACATTGAGCCCGAGTTATCAATCACAAAAATAACATACTCAGCATCAGTGGGGATGCCTCCCACATCGTCATCAGGATCTTTAGTTGAGTTGGGGACATTTAGTCTTGCCGTTGCCAACCTGATTTCTTCGCGTAAAGATTGTGCCTGATCTTGTAGCTGCTGAATCGTTTGTTGCGCGCGCGGAATAGATGACTCAAGTTTATTTAATTGCTCTGAGGTATCAGCAGATTTAGACTGCGCTTGAACGAGTTCCTGCTGCTGCTCAGACAACGCTCCTTGCAATGACGAAATTGACTGTTTGCCCGCCAGTACCTGTTCAATCAAAACGCTAAGATTATTTGGCCCTTTCTCTTGGTCGGTATCGCCATTTTTGGCTAATAAAATCAATAAGACTACCGCGCCAAACGCACAAGATATAACATCCAAAAATGCCAAATTAAAAATTTCTGTAGGTGCTCGCTGAATTTTTCGCATTAGGGCCACTCCGGAGCAGGCGACAAAAATGTGCCTCTTGTGGCTTTAGCCCAATCCCAATACATATAAGATGCAAACGGGTCCCCATCAATGGGTAATAAAATCACGTTGAGAGATACGCCTTTTGGAAAACGTTTGGCGGTTTCTACTAAAAGTTGTTGTCGACATTTAGCAGAAATAGATTTGTTTTTAGTAAAAAAACCTTTACATCCAGCAGACAGCCCCTCACCTAGGGTTGGTAAACCGTCTGTCACCAAATACACATCTGTCACTCGGCTATTCACCTCAAACAGCTTGGCAATACCAGCTTGTAGATTCGTTCCGCCGTCGGGTACGACTTGACGCAAATCCCTCACAATAGCCCGCATTGAATCCCCAACCAAAGGGCTGTTAATATCACGCTGCCCCATGCGCATCCCTTGCTCTGAAAACGCAACCACTGATAAACGGGACGTATCTGGCACTCGAGCAATAAGCCATTGAGCAGTGCGCAGTGTTCTGCGCCATTTGATTGTGTTGACTCGATCAGCCTCGCTCAACGCTAAGTTAGATAGCACTTGAATTAAGTTTTCTCCCATCATAGACGCTGATTTATCTATGAGTATGCCAATTTGCTTCCCTTCAACTTTCATTCCAGTGATAAAATTTTGGTTACCCTTGCCTGGCAACGAAATCGTGTCTGATGGGGTAGGTATTTTCGCAACGGCTGCAAGCTGATTTTCTAAATCTGCTACTACCGCAATTTCTGTTGAAATATCCTGCAGCAGCTTGTCTTGCCGATTTTGAGTATTGGCTTCAGCGTCTTGCGTATCTTGCTGAGTAGCCGATATTAACCCAATTTTTTCATTTACCTCATCAATAGACTTTTGCAACTGTGAGATTGCATCTGCTGATGCTGCTAATTCTGCTTCTAACTTATTTTTCTCTTCAGTAGGATCCGCCGTAAACGCTTTAAATTTTACTAAAATCAAAATCAACAATACAGCGCCAAGCCCACAAGCTAGAGCATCGAGTAAGGCCATATTGTTATCATTGCCACTTCGACGACGAAATTTCATGGTCGTAACTTACTCGTGCAAATGTGACAAAAGGTGTTTTTCACAAGACGCTTTGGTACGCAAAACCATTTCGTCCTGCCTACCGTTTAGCAAGTGCATAAAAAACATCAAAATCAGAGAGATGAAAATGCCAACCAAAGTCGAGTTAAAAGCCACGCCCAAGTATTCAACCATGCCCGCAATGTCACCTTGATTAATCGCTTTGTCTGCGCTGCCCAGTGCAGAACCAATGCCGCGCACTGTGCCGATAAACCCAATTGACGGGATAGCCCACGTAATGTATTTGAGCATACCGTTACCGCTCTCAAGGGAAGCCGCCAAGGAATCTACGCTAGAATCAATAGCATCAGCTGCGTGCTGAACATTCTGAGTATTTTTAAATCGGCGAATACAGTTTATCCACGTAGCCATTGCAGGGTTCTCACTGTAAGCAGAACCTTCAAGTTCAGACAAAGCTAAATCCACGTCCAACGATTGGGTTTTATCATGAGATTGAAGGAAGTCTCGCGTGTAAATAGCTTCTTCATCTATAAGCTTGGTCAATTTATACGCCATCAGAAAAAATCCGTATAACATGATCGAAATACAGATTTTCTGTTCAGTGTCTTTCAAAATTACCCAAATATTTTTTTGCGCCTCAGAGCCTAAAGCAAGTATCGCTGCCTCAGCATTGGGGATCACCACACCCACATATAAAAAGTGTACTAACGTAAAGCTAGCTAAAAGGACCGCTAAAGACATCCAAAGCTTTGGGTTCATGCTACTGTTACTATGGTTCTTTTTCATATTAGGTTCCGTTAAATATTAATGGGAAAGTCTTGCGGTGCGTCGAGTGAGGCAAAATATGCTCCTGCAGACGCAGCGAGAACGAGCAAAAGCCCACCCAGTATTAATTTCTTTTTCATGAAGATTCCTATTACTTAATTTGTTTGGCGCGCCTCATCCGCATCCAGCGTTGATGACCCAACTAGGAGCACAACAAACGCAAAGTGTTTTATTCAAAACGCGCTATGCGAAACCCTATATCGTCAGCCCCTTTGTTACTGCCGGTACGAATACTGGTACGTAACTCTTTCATACGGCCCGTTTTATACGAACCACCTTTTACTACATGGCTTTGGCCTCTGGCTTCACCCAAATAATCAACAAATACGCGAGTCGCATTTGGTGCTATCACAGAATAAAAATCATGAGTCCATTCTCGAACATTGCCATCTAGATCGAAAAAGCCACCACGATCCGCTTTAAAGGAGCCAACGGGAGCTTTACCACTGAATCCATCGTTATAGTCTTTTAAAATGAAGACCTGCTTTCCTTTAAGGGACTCATCGGCAAAATTGCCTTGTTTGTCGCGAACCCGCTCAAAGCCCCCCCAAATATATTTGGTCGGGCTAGCTCGACGGTTGTGCTTAGCAATAAACTCCCATTCAGCCTCTGTCGGTAATCGATAACCTCGAGAGGTTTTATTAACGCCAACCACTTGCTTACCGCTTAAGATATAAAATGGGGGTAATCCCTCATTCTCACTCAGCCAATTAGTAAAAGCGGCCGCTTGCTGCCAAGACATGCCACTTGCGGGCAAATTAGATTTTACTTTACCTTGCGTAAACCGATTAAATTGCGCTTCTGTGATCTCATGGCGAGATATCCATATTTGCCTTGAAAAATCGACATTAACTAGGTGTTCGTTTGGACTTCGACCGACTTCGTTTTTAGGTGAGCCCATTCGATATGCAGATAATCTGACTTTATTCATTTTGATACCCAGCGTATCGACAAATAAGGGCTTACCGTCTCTCCGCCTGGCATCAAACTCAGTTAACATTTCAGCCTCTACCTTCAGTGGTTTTGCCACTCTAGGCGTAAAAGACTGACTAACAGTTCTATAACCTGTTTTTTTAAATTCAACTGTAGTCTGCACAGTTTGCAACGTTAGAGTAAGTGGGGTCTGTCCAAGCTGCTGACCGTTTATCCAAACAGATGCTGTTTCTGTAGCAGTAAAGTGAACGCTGGCAGTTTCTGGTAACAAATTAATAGATATCGTTTTATTTTCTTCTGGCTCAAGCTTAAGAGATTGGTTAAACGCCACATATCCCGACTTTTCATAGCTAATGGTATGCTGAGTATTCGCATCAACTTGGGTTGGACTCGTCACTGGCTGACCGTTTACAAGTAGTACTCCACCTTTGGGCCTTGTATTTAGAGTGAGTGAAGCTTGCAATGGAAGTAAATTGTACTCACGAGCAGGGACACGCTGGTTATTAGATACAGTAATCTGGTCTTTTATTACTTGGTAACCAGCCAGTTGAACCTGAACTGCATGCTTGCCACCTGTTTGCTCCACAGATACGGGTGTGGTGCCCATGAGTTGATCGTCAAGGTACACCCTAGCCCCCGTTGGTATGGACGTTACAGCAATTGAGCCGTTAACAGGTATAAGAGTAAGCTCATGTTGGATATTGCCAGCTTTCTCAACGTCGAAGCTAAATAAAGCGGTTTCGTAAAAAGGGTGACGCGCCTCGATTGTATGCCGCCCAGCTGGCAATTCGATATCTAATACTTGGCTTTGCTGAACATTTTTATCGTTTACTCGCCATTCAATATCGTCGAGGCTTAGCTGAGTACGAATTACAACTTTGGCTGGCATAGGTTGTAATTCGACATCAATCGGATTACTACTATCTTCCGTGATCGAAATCACCTGAGGAATATACTTTTTGGCCGAGACCTGAATTTCCCCTTTCGACCCAAATAGATAAACGGCATCGCCTCGAACAAACCCCAAACCACCTGTTACCACAATTTTTTGGGTTGTAGCGGCTTCGTCAGGCAGTACCTCAATGACAAAACCCTTTATTAAAAACAGCCAACTCAAATACCCCACAACTAACAAAGTCACACATATCGCTGCAAATGATACGAAGAGCCGATTTTTAACCTTAGCCTGTTCAATACCTTTATCTATATCATTCATCATCTAATCCTTTAATTTATCGCCTCGGTACATACAATTTCGACTTCAGGTATAGGCTTATCTGCAGATATCACCACTGTCTGGAGAACCGTGTGAAATCCCGTACACTTGCCTTCAAATTGGTAACGTCCGGGGGCCAAAAGAATGGTTTTCTCGGTTACTTTTCCGACTTGCCCTACTCCCAGCACACTAATGAAGGTCCGTTTGTCGCTTTTTACCACGACTTTCAAAGGGTGGTTTTGAGTATCGAGCAATCCCTCAAGAGAGTGAATTTTTTGTCCGAGCTTTGGGCTTAAATCAAATAGTGTTTGGCTATCAGCAATCACATCTCGCGCACCAAGAGCTATACGTGTGTCTGATAAACGTTCAGGCCTTTGGATATAGTTGTCTAATTTTTTGTTGGTATCAGAAATCCTTAAGGCTGAGTCTAACAAGTCTTGAAAATGGCTATTGTCGGGATATTCTGTAAGTGCTTTTCGTGTTAGCAGCTCAACCGTGGGCCATTCATCGGCACCAACAAATGCAAGTATATGTTGTTTCGCTTGGTATTCCGCATTAGCCGCTATTAACTGAGCAATAGTCTTTTGAACGCTCGCAAGTTCTGGCCTACTACCGTCGATACGTTTGGCAGTATCGAGGGCTTTTTGCGCTTGGACCAACTCACCTTTATCTCTTGCTTTTATGGCTATAGCGATAGCCTCGGAAAACTGCCTTGTTTGAATTTTCTTGTTTAACTCACTGAGCTTTGCGAGTCGCTCTGGTGTTGAGTCTAAGGCAACTAACGTTTGATAAACGAGCTGGGCTTTATCTAAGTTATTTTCGACCTCGGCTATTCGGCCTTGTTCACGTAACGCTTGTACCTCGGCAAATACATTTATTCTCTTTTGCAAAGCCAATGCTTGGTCAAAGCTACTATTAATTGTTAGGGCAACTCGATTCGCTTCTTCAGCTTGATTGATATCACCAGCCGTAAAGGCAGTAAATGCTTGCTGATAAGCACCTTCATATGCCAATTGATAGTCGCGGTTAAAATCTTGAGCCTCATCATTTAGCTTATCAATGGTTTGTTTGGTTTGTTCAAAGGCGCCTTGTGCATAGCTCACATAAGCTTGTTCCATATTACTTGCCAATGCTTGGCTGGTATCGGTCGCCCAATTAACTTTATCGGTATTATTGATTATATGGGTAATTGTCTGGTTGGTCTCACTGAGCAATTGCTGCAAAATTTGACGTTGCTCAGAGGTCAAAGGTACCGGTGCTGGGAGTTCCTTAGGCGTGGTTTCTACATTCGGTGAGTTATCTTTTTCTCCCAAAAGTTGTGTTAGCCCCACCAGAGCGGACACCACCACAAGGAAAAACACTATTGCAATGGCAATTCGCGTAAAAAATTTTCGTCGTAGAGCTTTGGCCAGAGCAATCTGGCCATCTAACGATTCTGACATAGCGCTTTTCTCTGACAATAACAGCAGAGCGACTTAAAACTTCGTTATCGCTCTGCTAAATAATTACAATTATAGTTGTTTAGTAGGCGTTTTTTCGAGGTCGTAAATTTGCTTTAAACGCTGACGAAGTTGCTGATACTGCTCTTGGGCGGTTCCGGCCAATTCAATTTTTTCATTTTCAAATTCTACCACCTGCGGCGAAACCTTAAGCTGAAGGCTACTACCAGACTCATCTAGTATGTCTCTTACATCGTGCAATTCTGCATTAGCATCGATAGCATCTTTAAGATTAGAGGCCGCACCAATAGCTGCAACCACAGATGTCGCATCACCCAAATTTGAATCCTGGTTTTTAGCAACCACGGCCAGTACTGCTAAGCCTGCGGTTAGGAGCTGCTTTTTGGTCCGTTCGCTTTTCGCTTCGCGTTTGCGCTTTGCTAGCGCATAGGTCTCTTTATGGTAAGTAGAATACGCCTCATCTGATGTTTGGTAAAACGTCTCGTAGTTAGTTTGCAACACATCAATGAATTGATCATCCTTAGCTTTTATTGCACTAACGCGCTTGTAAGTCCGGTCAGACTCGGCAGGCATACCCGTTAAACGCCAAACATTACTTTTAGCCTCCAAGTATTGAGAAAACACTTGAGGGGAATAATTTTTTGCATAACGTAAATTAGATACATTTTCGATTTCACGCTTCTCATCATCTGAACGCTTAATCAATAAATCGTAAACCCATGAAGCAACCGATGCAAAAACTGGCTCATATGGATTTTTTCCCTTGTTTAGAGGATCCTTGTGGAAAAATGGCCCTACGCGAAACTCGAACTGTCTTTCACCCCACGTTTGGTTCTTGGCGTCCATAACCTTAACGTTAATTTCTACAATCTCAGTATTTGACGATATGATCTTACCTAATACATAAAGGTCGGTATCCACTTGCGCATTAGGTGTAACATTAACCGAACCAAACGCTCTGGTTTTCTCTAAGGCTCTTTTCGTATCTAGAGAGAAACGATTAGCTTCTAACCTACGAACCTGCGGCCAAATGCCTTCCTCTCTTTGTTCTTCTTGAAGATCGTATTCATAAGGCCCTGCTAAGCCACTTTCAAATACAGGAATCGCCACATCTAGGTATACGTTTGAAGCATAATTATAGGTGCGGTTCATGGCATTTTGCGCAGAATACTGCTCAGAACCTGAACCAACACTATTAATACTTGATCCTGTCGAACCACAACCTGAAAAAACAAAGGCAGTAACAAGGCCAGTGACGATAAACGTGAGTTTAGAAAAAATCGAGGTCATACAAAGTTCCTTTTATTAGTTTAGATAAAAAGCATCACCAGAAGTAACAATTACTGCTAGTGAGCTAATTACAATTATATTGCTTCATCATAGATTCAAAATGCTCAGTCTCTGACTCTGTCGTTGCATTAGCTAAGGCCTCTTTTACTGTTGCACAAATACTGGTGCTACCTGATTTTAACCCTTTACCCGTGCGCCCAGAGACCTGATGTTGTTGAGTTGAGTGAGACACTTGCTGATTAGCCGTTGGCGAAGGCTGAACATTGTTCAGAGATTGCGAGCCTTCGCCGCTTTTACCTGAACCTTCAGCCCCTTGACCGCTACCTGCACTGCCCACTCGCCCATTGCTAGCAGCAACAGCTTGCGTCATACAAGCTTCATTTTGATTAAGTACCTCAAAAAAATCCTGCTCCAGTGCAGCCAACTCCTCTTGTTTGGTCAATTGAGAATTATCGGTATTTTTGAAGGCGAGATTGGAGCAGTCGTTGTAATAGGTAGAGGAGTTTTGGCTAGTCTCAGCCTGCGTTTGCGCACATGCAGTTAAAGAAAAAAGCGATGTTAAAGAGACAACCGCCACAAAACGTAATTTTTGTATCATTCTTAACATAAAGCATATCCTTTGGTTCAGTACGCAGTGACTCCTTTTACATGGATTATTATACATAGCAGCACTCACATAAAGCCCTTTTTACTACTAATTACTTATCGCATCGGCTTTAGCAAACCAAGTGATTTTCAAGCCACTCATCGAGTCAACACAGAATATTGACTCAGTGCAAACTAATTAGTTTCAAAAAAGACTAAATTGACTCCGAAAACCAGCACTAGACTTACGATCTTGAAAAAGGGGTAGTGTTCAAAAGCCGACTAATATCTATTGACTAACCAGAGGCTCAATTGTGTTATACGCTCCCTGCATGTTCAACCACCAATATTCTGGCTTCGCCTTTAGAAGGCGCCAAGAAGTGGTGCTACGCGCAGTAAATTAAACCTTTCATTACACGCTTTAAGCCCATTGAATGTTCTTTGGTAATTCAAAACTACTGTACTCCATGTGAATAATTCGACGAGAAGAGGGGCTTGTTGCCTTACTAGAAGAATGAATTAATAACGGATGCATCAAAAGTGCATCGCCCGCTTTAGCTGCGCAAACCGTTTCTGACTTGTTATCTGTATGCCTAGATATATCCTGTTGTGGCAACACCCCAAGTAAATGACTCCCCGAGATGACTTTAAGACATCCATTACTTGCATCCGTGTCATCTAAATGCAGCCTAATCGTAAGCATTTTATTATATGCTTCTAGCGGAGGCTGGGCATGAATAACATTGTTCTTAACTGACCAATTTGACCAAGTGGAACAGTCTACCTTGTCTGACACAGCGGTTGTCTTGTCTTGATGCCAACTAACTAGCCAATTTTGATTTTCAGTTTTATTGAAATAAATCGCTCTTGCCAACTTTGGACAACCTCCAATGTACGACTTAACAAAATCTAATATATGAGCAAATTCAACATAAGCACGGAGTCCCTCGGAAAATCTTTCAATACTCCTAACGCCTCCAGAGCGATTAGTCTTTGGAAGTTCCGAGACAGCATCTTTTAGGCTCAGTAGTACCGATGCATCGGCGAAGTGTTCGATCTTTTCAAATCCATTATCAGCGTACAAAAGCAAAATACCTCATGGCGAATGATGTTGACATGTCGAAGGACCTGATTGCCGCTGTGACGGAGCGACTTATTCCTCAACTAAAAGCATAACAAGAGCGTGGCTTAGAGCATGTTTTATCCTATCACTTGGCATGATGCGATTCACAACAAAGTCAAAGACGCTGGCTGCTTTTTCAGCAAAGCTCTGTACTCAGTGTTAGGTATAAATTTCATCAGCCCGTTCCAATACCCAGCATCTGGGGTTATTTGTGTAACCAATTTTCTCATAGTACTCATTGGCTGATGGCGCTGAAATTAGAATCAACTTACAACGGGGCTTTAATTGAGCTTGAGTTAATATTTGCAATTGTTTTCCGACACCACGTTTTTGATAGGATTGTTCGACAGCTAAATCTGACAAATAACACGCATAATTGAAATCCGTTATAGAACGAGCTAAACCAATCAACTTCCCAGAATCCCAAGCACTGACAGTTAAGTTGCTATTGGCAAGCATCCCCCCCAAACATTCACGATCATTGATTGGTCTGCGATCACCCAATGTTGAAGCTACCAACAAATCATAGAACTTCTGAACATCAATAGGCTCATTAATTTTATACAGAATACTCATAAAAATACCTTACACCTAACAACTCAGTATTTTAACGAGCGTGGTACTCAACGCGCGTTAAATACCCTGTTGAATGGGATCCGTTCAACGTGATTAATTTGGTATGACTGATGCTAATAGAAGTTGTGTTTTTTAGGAAGTGGCAATGGGTAATTTAATCCCTTGTCTCCCACTCAATACTTGGGGCTTGTTTGACTTTGCTGTTAACGGCTTAAAGATTGGATTCCAGATCAAAAGAC
The DNA here is from genome assembly GCA_947498355.1 of uncultured Paraglaciecola sp. Lineage (GTDB taxonomy): Bacteria > Pseudomonadota > Gammaproteobacteria > Enterobacterales > Alteromonadaceae > Paraglaciecola. Next base: position 31,855 of record CANMKA010000007.1, read on the forward strand.
CTCTGGAATGACGAGGTATGGAGTTTTGTTTGTCTCTGCTCTGCTTGCTTTTACTTGCTCCAATGTACTAGCTACTTCCCCCTGTTTTTTTGTTCTTCTAGCAACAATTTGCTGTCTCCTACCCCTTCTTCTTCTTTTTGTTCTGTGCGCTCCGTGCCCTCTGTGGTTTAAGGCTTTTGCTCTTTCTTGTCCCTATTTACTAGCTACTATTTACTGTTTTAAGCCTTTGGATTCCAGCTCAAAAGATCTCTGGAATGAGAGGTTTTGGGGCTTTTAGTCTTTTACTGCTGAAATGACGGGGGGCTTGTTTGTCTCTGCTCTTTCTTACCACTATTTGCTATCTTCTATCCCATTCTTCTTCGTTTTTCTCTGTGCGCTCCGTGGTCTCTGTGGTTCAACGTCTTAGCTTTTGCTTTTGCTTTTACTTGCTCCTATCTCCTATCTACTTTAACCGGCCTTACTTAATATCAAAGCCTGTGACTTTGGGGGCGTGTCTGCCATGCTCTAACCATTGGGCTTTTTCTTCCCAAAATATATTCGCTTCGGGTTGGATATTAGGCGTACAGTCTAAGGTGCCAGTAGGAATGAATAAGATTTGTTCCTTTTTGTCGATAAAGGGCATGCCCGAACCACATGTTTTACAAAAAACCTGGGTAAAACCGCGATCTGGGTAATCAAATCGGGTCATATTATCGCTGCCAGATGTCCAGTTTATCTCTGTAGGTACGGCTAAAATATTTGCAGCATAGGCTGCAGAGGTGGTTTTTCGGCATTGAATACAGTGGCAATGAAAAAAGTGCATTACCTCTGCGGTAATGGAGTACTGACATGCACCGCACAGGCAGCTTCCGGTTAGGGTTTCTAACCTGTCTTTTTGCTGATTAACTGAGTTGCTCATAGTTTGCTCTCCTATTGTAAGCTTTTAGCTACCGGCCAAGTTTTATTACGCTGATCCCACATAGTCGTTGCTTTGGCATGTGCTGTCTGCCAGTCGCTTGAATCAAGTAACACTAACATATTAGCCAGTGTACCTAAGGTGGCATGTTCAGCGTACTTATCTTGTACCTCTCCTTGCCATACTTTTATTAGCTGGGCTGAATCGAGTTCTTTGGGCTTAGTGACATAGGTATCTAAGGTATTGGCCACGTCTTGACTAGTTTGAACTGAGCCTCTAGCAATATGCAATGTCACATCCCGTAACGGGTTAAATTCAATTTCGCCTCCCTCCCCTCGAAAACATAAGACATTGGGTTCGTTGAGTAAGGCGGCGGTTTCTTTGTGTTTAACATCAATTAAGCGATGAAAAATACCTTGAATACTAAAGGGGGCATTCGATGGATTGAGCATGCGCGCTAAGGTATTCGCACAGGAGCGTAGCCCAAAAAATTCTCGGAGTTGGATCACTTGGTCGAGGGCTGGATTAATGGTTTTTAAATCCATGTAGGCAAACCCATGCTGCTCTATCATCTGCTCTGCGTCTGCCGGCGTTTTTGCTACATCAAACCCGAGTTTAGGCAGTAACGCATCTAAATATAAACGTTTTGAATCAGGCTCGTGGGTGCCATGTAAAAAAATCTTTTTGCCGCTTTGTGCGAGTAATAGCACTGCCAGCATAAACCAAGGCAAATGCCGACGTTTGCCCGCATAACACCCCATATCAAGATCGACCTTTAAGTGCTTGATATCGCCTAAGGTAAACTTACGAAACGCTTGGGTGAAGCCAGCCAGTTCTTCGGCTGTTTCTTCCCGCACTCGGAGCAACATCAAAAATGCCCCCTTTTGCTCTGGGGTGATCCGATCTTCAGCCAACATTGTCATGGCTTGTTCAGCTTCTTGCTGGGTTAATGTGCGTCCTGCCCGCTGACCTCGACCAATATCTCGAATAAACTGTTTAAATTGCACAGGTGGTTGATCAGGCATAACACTCACTTTAAATAACATTCAATCTAGATGCGGAATTTTACACGGATAACAATATAAAAAAAGCCAAGGTTGACCTTGGCTTTTTTGGTGACGCTGACCTTACCCTTTAGCACGTAACCTAGGGTAATGACTTGGGCTAGGCTTTGGGGTTAAAGCACTTCCTCAACAGGAATAATTAAGTCTTCGAGGGCCGCATCGGTATTTGGGTTAGCAGCTAGTAGACCTTTATGTTGGCCAACTAATTGACTTAATTCAGACTTACACGAACCACAGTTAGTCCCGCATTTAAGGGCATTCCCCAACTTGTCCACCGAATCGCAACCTTGTTGAATGGCATCGATAATGGTGTTTTCGCCGACTTTAAAGCAACTACACACAGTTTTACCTTGCTTGAATTGCTCATCGGGCTGCAAATTGAGTAGGCCATGCATTTGTTCTGAATTAATTATACCACCCGCAAATAGACTGCTTATCCAAGCGTTGTCTATGTCGATGTAATCTTCACCCATAAACAAACATAAAGACAACAAGCTATCGCGCATGGCAAACGTACTCGCAGCTTTACCGCCTACTACGCTTACCCATTCGTCATATAAAGGCAAATTAACTTGTAACCAAAGTTTCACCTCGGCTTCGCTATGCTCTGTGGCAAAGTAAATTAAATACCCTTGCTCAACTGGGCTTGCGACAAAATAACTAAACTTCTCACGCAACAACTCTACGGCTAAACTTTGCTTAACAAAGATCTTACCTTGATAAGGTAAATCTGACTTGGTAACAGACACAGCCCCATGTTTCAGTTCAGGTTGCCCCGATACTTTATCATTCGCATCTGTGTATAAAGCCGTAATGTTTGAACTAGAGCTGTTAGTTGCGCTCCAGTGAATAGGTGCGAACAACTCACCTTTTCGCTGCTTAGGATCAAGAACAATAGGCAAACATACTGCAGGCCCTTGGTCGCTCATATGGGCTGCCGATAGGGTAACTAAATCATGATCTTTTAGGTTTAGCTTGTCAGCGTCTGCCGGATTAACCGATAAAAACCCTCGACTCACATGTGACGTTAGTTCAGCGGCTTTACCTGTGCGCGTCATGGTGTGCCATTGATCCCGCATACGACCACTGTTTAAAACAAATGGATAAGCCTCGCTCGTCACTTGCTCGGGTGGTGCAAAAGCAGTGGTTACAAAATTGGCTTTGCCAGAATCAGTATAAAACTTGGGCTGGGTAAAAAGTCGTTTTGTACCTTCTGGAGCTTGGGCATTAACAGGCCATTGAATCGGCTTCAACCGATTATAAGCTTGTTCGTCCATACCAGCTAAGCCCGATAAGTCTAGGTCTCGGGTGCCGTGATTATCGGCTGCTGTTAATCCTACGTATTCATCAAATATTTGACTAGGATGAGTAAAGTTAAAGCCCTCAGAGAAGCCCATGGCTTTAGCAACATCACACATAATTTGCCAATCATGCTTAGCTTGGCCCGAAGCTGGCAGCAATCCACGCTGCCGAGAGATACGGCGCTCTGAATTAGTAACCGTTCCATCTTTTTCCGACCAACCTGTAGCAGGCAAGGCCACATGAGCAAAACTTAAGGTATCGTTTTTATCTACACAGTCAGACACCACCACCAATTCACATTTTTCCAGTGCAGAGGCGATTTTTTCGCGGTTTGGCATACTTACCATAGGGTTGGTGGCCATCACCCAAATTGCTTTTACCTTGCCTTGGGCTATGTCGTCAAACATATCAACGGCTTTTAAACCATTTTTGACTGGTATTGCCGGAGACTGCCAGTAGGTTTGTACGGTTTCACGATGTGCTGGATTATTGATATCCATATGACACGCCAGCATATTGGCTAAGCCACCTACTTCGCGCCCACCCATGGCATTGGGCTGTCCAGTTAACGAAAATGGACCAGCACCTGCTTTGCCTAATTTGGCAGAGGCTAAATGTACATTAATAATACTGTTAGCTTTATTGGTACCAGAGGTCGATTGATTGACCCCCATACAATAAGCCGTTAATGCTTTTTCGGTTTGATTAAACCAGCGATAAAATTGCTCAAGTGCCTCGGGTTCAAGGTCACAGACTTGAGCAGTCTTGTCTAACGTCCAAGCTTGGCTTTCTGCTAATACTTGCTCAAATCCTTGGGTATTGGCGTCTATATAGTCTTGATCTAGGCCTTGATTGCTCGCTAAATATCCTAGCAATCCATTATACAGGGCGACATCTGTACCTGGCTTAATAGCCAAGTGTAAATCAGCAATTTCGCAGGTTGCAGTTCGACGAGGGTCGATCACCACTACCTTCATGTCTGGGTTAAGCTTTTTAGCTCGTTCAATACGCTGGAACAGCACTGGGTGTGTCCAAGCTGCATTCGACCCAACCAACACGATTAAATCGGCTAATTCTAAATCTTCGTAGTTACAAGGTACGGCATCGGCACCAAACGCACGCTTGTAGGCTGCCACAGCAGACGACATACATAACCGAGAGTTAGTATCGATATTGGCACTACCGATATAGCCCTTCATCAGTTTGTTAGCCACGTAATAATCTTCGGTTAGCAACTGCCCCGAAACATAAAAAGCCACCGAATCTGGACCATGCTCAGCAATAACTTGCTTAAATTTATCTGCAACGTGACTAATCGCCGTAGACCAATCAACTTGTTCGCCAGCGATAGTCGGATGCAACAAGCGCCCATGACTATCGTTGGTTGCAAGTAACTTACTGCCTTTAACGCACAAGCGGCCAAAGTTAGCAGGATGGTCGGAGCTTCCTTGCAAACCGCTAAGTGTATTGTTGTGGTCTATGTTAACCTCGACCCCACAACCTACGCCGCAATAGGGGCAGGTTGTAGTAGCCAAAGAAGCACATTTTGATTGAGGTACTTGCATATTGTGTTCAGCCTTGATGCTGATATTTCGCATTAATTATTGAGCTACCTGAACAAGAACATTGTCTTGCTCAATACGAACCGGATAAACCGTTAACGACACACTTTCGTCGTCTAAACAGGTACCCGTTGCTAGGCAGTAACGCTGTTTATACAAAGGTGCAATCACGACTTTAGCATCGTCAACCGAACCGAGTAGACCACGGTAAAGCACGTTAGCTTTACCAAATGGGTCCCAGTTACTTACCGCGAATACTTGCTCGTCGTTGGCACTTTTAAATTTGAATATAGCCACTTCTTTGCCGTCGATTAGGGCGCAGACCCCAGAGTTATCGACTAAATCAGTTCCACTACACACAGATACCCAATTATTTTGTGTTGTCATTTACCTATTCCTTATACTACTTCGGTGGCAAGTTGATCGGCAGTTTCAGCTTGTAATTGTTGCTTCTCTTGCTCAGTAGCAGGGCGAATTTGGTCCCTTTCTTCTACAAAAACAATGTTCAAGTCTGATTTATCGCTGTTTACGAAGCGGCGGAAACGCTTACGAGATTGCTCGTTTTCAACTGCAACTTTCCATTCACACTGATACGTATCAACCACATTTTGCATTTGAGCTTCTAGCTCTTCGCCTAGTCCAAGTGAATCTTCAATCACGACTTGCTTAAGGTACTCTAGGCCGCCTTCAAGGTTTTCCATCCAAACAGAGGTACGTTGTAAACGGTCAGCGGTACGTACGTAAAACATCAATACGCGGTCGATATACTTAACTAGGGTTTCTGTGTCTAAATCAGTAGCAAATAAATCTGCATGTCTTGGCTTCATACCGCCGTTACCACACACATATAAATTCCAACCGTTCTCGGTTGCAATTACGCCTATATCTTTACTTTGCGCTTCGGCACACTCACGTGTACAACCCGATACTGCAAATTTAATTTTATGAGGAGCACGTAAACCTTTATAACGGTTTTCTAAATCGATAGCTTGGCCAACCGAGTCTTGCACACCAAAACGACACCAAGTGCTACCTACACATGACTTAACCGTTCGCAATGATTTAGCATAAGCGTGGCCTGTCTCAAAACCAGCAGCAATTAGCTTTTCCCAGATTTCAGGAAGTTGTTCAACTTTCGCACCAAACAAATCAATACGCTGACCGCCGGTTATTTTAGTGTAAAGCTTATAATCGCGGCCTATTTCACCCAAGATAATCAGTTTTTCTGGTGTAATTTCTCCACCAGCAATACGCGGAACAATAGAGTAGGTGCCATCTTTTTGCATGTTACCTAGGTAAGTATCGTTAGTATCTTGCAAACTTACGTGGTCGGGTTTTAAAACAAAGTCGTTCCATACAGACGCTAGAATAGAGCCCGCAGCAGGCTTACAGATTTCGCAGCCTAAGCCTTTACCATGCTTTTCTAGTAATTCATCAAAGGTCTTGATTTTGCCAACTTGGATTAAGTGAAACATTTCTTGGCGAGAGTAAGCGAAGTGTTCACATATGTCCTTTTTTACCTCAACACCTCGCTTTTCGAGCTCAGTATCAACCACAGACTTAAGTAATGCTGCACACCCACCACACCCTGTCGCGGCTTTAGTGCAACCTTTAACACTGCCTACGTCACATGCGCCTTGATCAACCGCAGCAATGATGTCGCCTTTAGAAACATTGTGACACGAACAGATAGTTGCAGTGTCTGGTAAGGCATCTGCTCCTAGAGCCGGTGCGTTTCCTTCGCCTGCAGGTAAAATTAAGCTTTCTGGGTTTTCAGGTAACTCAATATCGTTTAGGGCATATTGCAATAAGGTATCGTAGTCGCTGGTATCACCTATCAACACAGCGCCTAATAGTTTTTTCTGCTCAGCATCGACAACAATCTTTTTGTATACTTCTAAAGGCTGATTTTCGTAGGTGTAACACAAAGAGCCTTCGGTACGTGCATGAGCGTCGCCAATTGAGCCTACTTCTACGCCCATCAACTTAAGCTTGGTGCTCATATCCGCACCTTCAAATTTAAGCTCTCCACCCACTATATGGCTAGCGGCTGCACGGGCCATAGTGTAACCAGGCGCCACCAAGCCAAAGATAAAGTTATTCCAAAGAGCACATTCACCTATAGCATAAATATCAGGGTCGCTTGTCAAACAGTGATCATCAATGACTATACCGCCACGCTCACCAATTTTAAGGTCGAACTCACGGGCAAGTGCATCCGACGGGCGAATACCTGCAGAGAATAAGATCATGTCGGTTTCTAATACCTCACCGTCTGCGAAGCACATTTTATAACGGCAGGTGTCACCCGCTTCTATTGATTGCGTTGCTTTTTGAGTGTGTACCTGAACACCTAAGGCTTCGATTTTATTGCGAAGCACTCGACCGCCGCCGCCATCAACCTGCACAGCCATCAACTGCGGGGCAAACTCGACTACATGGGTCTGCAAACCCGCTTCTTTAAGTGCATTGGCTGCTTCAAGACCCAGTAACCCACCACCCACTACAACACCGACTTTACTAACGGCAGCTGAGGCAGTGATATTTTCGAGATCTTCTATGGTGCGGTAGACCAAACAATGCGGTTGATCGTTACCAGGAATAGGCGGAACAAATGGGTATGAACCCGTTGATAAAACGAGCTTATCGTACTCATATACGTCGCCAGATTCAGTAGTAACTGTTTTTGCTAGCTTGTTAATGTTGACAACTTTAGCGCTAAGAGCAAAGTTTACTTGATTTTGTTGATAGTACTCTGGCGTTGTCATTGCTAACTCTTCAGCCGTTTTACCACTGAAGTATTCAGACAAATGTACTCTATCGTAAGCCAATCTGGGCTCGGCAGATAACACCACTATATCAAGCTGCGTGTCATTGTCTGCCGCATTTTCTTGAATTAGTTGGTCGACAAAGTGATGGCCAACCATACCATTACCTACAACCACAATACGCGTTTTTTGTGCGCTACCCACATTTACCGAACTTGACATCAGTCACCTCTAAAAGTTTTCTGGAAGCAAAAAAAAACCCGCAAGCTTGCTTAATGCAAATCTTGTGGGCTTCTTTGCCTACCCTGTCTTAGCCTGAGTTAAAACAGAGAAATAAATTATTGTAAACACTAAAGCTGTGTTTAGTGTGTAAACCTTAGCAGGAATAGTGCCAAGAGTATATCCCGCACAATTCAAAGGGTTAAGACACCCCATAACGGTGCAGTCACTATTTATAAGCACCAAAACCAAACAAACGCACCAACTCTGTGCATCACATCACAAATATTCAGAATATAAATAACCAAGACTATTGAAAGTACTTGTTGGACAAATACGACGAATGCAAAAATATATCTGACACAATCTGAACTTAAGCAATCAAAAACACAGATAGTGATTGCTGCACACTAGTAGTCGAGGCTATTCTTGGCAGACTATTTTATATGGAACCTTAAATCAGTGCATACGTCATTTAAAACCCTTTTATTTATCTCTTGGTCTTTGTTAACTGCGTCTAGTCATGGGGCATCCGTGTGGAAAGTTTCATCTGAATCTGAACACATATACATTGGCGGCACTATTCATGTGTTGGCCGAGCAAGATTACCCTTTACCTAAAGAGTATGACCTAGCCTATTCTCAGTCGTCGTCATTGGTATTCGAAACTGACATGCAAGCGGTTATGACTGCAGAGTTTGGGCAAAAGCTCGTACAACAAATGTCTTTACCCCCAGGCCAAACCTTAAAGTCGCTCATTGAGCCAGATATTTATCAGCAATTAGTAGAACATTGCGCATCAAGAGGGATCCCTTTAGATAACTTTCAGCCTTTCCAACCCAGCTTTTTAGCTATTAACTTAAGCATGATAGAACTACAGCGTATTGGTTTAACCAGCCATGGAGTAGATGTGTTTTATGCCAATAAAGGCCGTCAAGACAACAAGCCCCAGCTCTGGTTGGAATCTCCCGATGAGCAAATTGCTTTTTTGAGAGACATGGGAAAAAGTGATGAAAACGCAGTTATCGCCCATACCTTAAAAGACATAAAGAAAATGCCAAGTATGATCAACACACTACGCGCTGCATGGCGAGACGGTGATATGCAAGCCCTAGAAGAAATTGGGATAAAAGCGTTCTCACAAGATTATCCCAAGGTTTATGAAAGCCTAATCGTTACCCGTAACAAGCAGTGGATGCCAAAAATACTCGACATGCTCAACACGCCAGATAAAGAATTCGTGTTAGTTGGAGCCCTCCACCTTGCAGGCAAGGACAGTGTATTGACCCAATTAGAAGCTCAAGGATTGAAGGTCGAAAAAGTGACAATAAAATAAACACTTTATTTAGACCAGAGCTGGTAGGCCTAAGCCGAGTAAGCAAAATTCAGGTTACGCCGTCATTCATCATTAAAACAAAACGAAGACCCCACTATGAACAACAGTTGTGAAATGCCGGGCATGATACCCGTCGAGCAAGCCCTACAAACTATGTTGTCTCACATCGGTACTTATACCTCTACCGAGCCTGTGTCTCTGGATTTAGCGTTAGGTAGAGTGCTTGGGCAAGATATCCAATCTTTAGTCGATGTACCGCCAGCGGATAATTCGGCTATGGACGGTTACGCCTTTGCCCATGCAGATCTAGCCGACAACCAACACCTCACCTTGGCAGGCACTGCGCTGGCTGGGGTGCCCTTTGTAGGTAAGGTTGAGCCAGGTCAATGTGTGCGTATTATGACTGGGGCAATTATGCCTTTGTGCACCGATACAGTCGTTATGCAAGAAAACACTTCACAACAAGGCGAAACCATTAGTTTTTTGGAACAGCCATACCAAGGCAATAGCGTCCGCCGAGCAGGCGAAGACATAAGAAAAGACGACCTTATCGTTAAAGCGGGAAGCCAGCTAACCCCAGCTCTTATTGCCTTGATTGCTTCGATTGGCGTAGGAGAAGTCACGGTTTATAAAAAAATTACTGTGGGGATCATTGCCACAGGTGACGAACTAGTAAGCCCAGGCCAGCCACTGAAGGCAGGACAAATATACGAAAGTAACCGCTACGCGTTATTCGGCTTATTACACGAATTGCCTGTTAAGGTAATCGACTATGGCATAGTCAAAGATCATAAACCTGACTTGCAGCACGTATTTACTCAAGCCGATAACGAATGTGATCTCGTGTTATCTTGTGGTGGTGTTTCAGTAGGCGACGCAGACTATGTCAAAGATATTTTAGATGATTTAGGCCAAATCAACTTTTGGAAAGTCGCCATCAAGCCGGGTAAACCCTTTGCCTTTGGTCAGCTCAAAAAAGCATGGTTTTGCGGATTACCGGGCAATCCGGTTTCGTCATACGTGACGTTTTCGCAGCTGGTTAAACCGCTAATTTGTGCCTTAAGTCAGTTTACGCCCCCTACCCCATTGCAAATTGCGGCCTTAGCCGGTGCACCTATACGTAAGCGCCCAGGCCGAGCAGATTATCAAAGGGGAATATATTACCAAGACGATTCAGGTCAGTTTTGGGTAAAGCCCAATGGCAAACAAGGTTCAGGGATCATGAGCTCGATTGCTAACGCCAATTGTTATATTGTGTTGCCTATCGAACAAAGTAATCTAGCAATGGGCGAACAGGTAACCATTCAGCCGTTTTAATTATTCAGCCTAAGGCTATTCAAACGTGTTTAAAAAAGAACTCGCAAAAATTGTTCATCTCGCTTGGCCGCTATTAATTGCCCAAATTACTCAAACCTTAATGGGCGTATCCGACACCATAATGGCAGGGCGTTTTTCGGCTACCGACATGGCAGCCGTGGCCATTGGTTTTAGTTTTACCATGCCGATTATTGTGTTTATTCAGGGGATCGCCTTAGCTTTGCCCCCCATTATCTCGCGTTTAAATGGTCGCAAACAAGACGATGACATAGCTAACTATACTCAGCAGATGATGTGGTTAGCATTGGGCTTTTCGGTGCTGGCCGTATTGTTTGGCTTTGTATTTGAAAGCGTCACTCAGTACATTCAAATGGAGGCCGACCTAGGAAAAATCGCGGTGGAATACATTCAATATGTACTATTTGCCATGCCCGCTTTCGCCTTGTATCAAGTTTTACGCAATTATTGTGAAGGCCTATCTATTACCAAGCCCAGTATGATCATAATGGGGATTGGCTTACTGGTGAACATTCCAGCCAACTATGTACTAATTTACGGTAAATTTGGTCTTCCAGAAATGGGCGGTGCGGGTTGTGGCTTAGCCACTGGGCTCGTGTTTTTAGCTATGTGCATTGCCACTTGGGTATACACTATTTACGCCCCTCAGCTGCAAAAATTTAACCTATACAAGCAGTTTTACGCGCCTAATCTCAAAGACATAAAAGAATGCTTATTTTTAGGCCTGCCCATCGCTATGACCATTTTATTTGAAGTGACCTTGTTTGCAGTTGTGGCAATTTTACTTGCGCCCTTTGGCTCTATCATGGTGGCGTCTCACCAAGTCGCCCTTAACTTTTCAGCCTTGATGTTTATGATCCCCTTAAGTATTGGCATGGCAACCAGTATTCGAATTGGCTATTTACTGGGCGAAGAGCGCCCTGTTCAGGCCATATTAACGGCCAAGTGTGCCTTTGTTTTAGCCGTCTCTATCGCAGTTTTTACCGCTACCTTAACGGTATTAGCAAGAGAGCCGATAGCACGTTTATACAGTGTAGACCCTGAGGTCATTGATTTAGCCTCGAACATGTTACTGTTGGCTGCTATGTTTCAATTTTCTGATGCTGTTCAAATTATTTCTGGCACCGCATTACGAGGCTACAAAGATACAACAGCCATGTTCTATCTGAGCCTTATATCTTATTGGTTAGTTGGCCTAAGCGTAGGTTGTGTTTTAGCCTTAACCGATTGGGTTGTACCGAAAATGGCAGGCGCAGGTTTTTGGATTGGTTTTATCTTTGGGTTAAGCGTTGCTGCGGTATTGCTCGGAGCACGTTTACGCTATATCCAAAACAAACATGTAACCTAAATGGCGGCAAACTAACATGCACTTAATTGGAATAGCAGGACGCGCTAGCAAAGGTGGCCCCATGACCACTTTTCCGTCGAGTATGGTTACTCAGGTTGCAGGTATTGAACACGATAGCCGTGGCAAACCGGGTAAACGCCAAGTGACCGTAATGAGTATTGAGCAATGGCAGGCCGCGTGTGGTGACTTAAAAGGACCCAGTCCTTCGCTACCTTGGACCACTCGGCGGGCTAATCTGTTAATTAGCGGCTACGAATTTTCTGCTAGGGACGTGGGCAAGCAAATTAAAATTGGCCCGGTTATTTTGTATGTAACTGGCGAAACCGACCCTTGTCATAAAATGAACGTCGCTCAAGCTGGGTTAATGCAAGCCCTTACACCAAATTGGCGTGGCGGTGTTTGTTGTAAAGTCCTGAGTGATGGTAGAATCTCCGTCAACGACCCAATCAGCATTGTGTAAACATTGAATAAGTGGTCGCTAAACTACACTCAACTTACCACTCATTACTCGCGAACAAGGATAAAGCATGGAATCGTTTGAGCAACAAATCCAAACCTTTTACGACAAAGCCATAGTTATGGGAACCGAATATGGCGCGCAGTTTATTTCTGCCATTTTGGTACTCATCATAGGTTTATGGATCATTGGAAAACTCAGTGACGCAGTCAGAACCTATACCCTCAAAGGCTTACCCGACGAGACAGTCGCACAGTTTTTAACCAACATTTTCGAAATAGTTCTAAAAGTACTCTTAGTTATCAGCGTAGCCTCAATGGTAGGCATCAAAACCACTTCATTTGTGGCTATTTTAGGTGCAGCCGGTTTGGCGGTAGGCTTAGCATTACAAGGTAGCCTTTCAAACTTTGCCGGCGGTGTAATGATATTGATTTTTCGCCCCTTTAAAGTCGGCGATTACGTTGGAGCCCAAGGTATTGAAGGCACAGTCACAGATATAGGTATTTTTGTTTCAACCTTCGAAACCTTCGATAAGCGCGTACTGATCATTCCTAACGGTCCGATAGCCAACGGCAACATTACAAACTATACCACTAGCCCAGTAAGAGCAGTTGAAGTCTCAATTGGCATTTCGTACTCAGATGACATTGCAAAAGGTAAAGCAGCAATGGAAGCCGTATTGAAAAACGATAGCCGCATTATCCAAGAAGAAGGCAATGTGGTCGCTGTTGTCGATTTGGGTTCAAGCTCAGTAGACTTTTTAGTACGTGCGTTTGTTAAAACTGAAGATTACTGGTCTGTATTCTTCGACATACGCCCTGCCCTAAAAGCTGCAATCGAAGCTGAAGGCCTAACTATCCCATTCCCTCAGCGCGATGTGCATCTTATTCAAGAGGCCTCGTAACCCTAAAAAAGCGTTACGCATTTTTCACTAAGTTAAAAAGCATGGTCAAGATTGGCCATGCTTTTTTATGTCATTCAGATATGTCTTCGCCATCTATGGCCTACAGCCTTGCTCTGCTTTAATCAACCTTGTTCTGTGAGAGTTATAAGCTGATTTTTCTCATGCTCAAGCTCTGCGAGCCGAACGTCAATCTCGGTTGTGCTTTTAAATCTATCACTCTTAAGCATGCGCTTGAGGTGGTTTGATTAAGGATTCAGCGGGAATACCCAAACCTTCATGCAGCTTCCAGATCATCTTTAGTGTTAGCGAACGTTTATGATTGAGAATCTCATAGACTCGGTTGCTTTTACCAATCATTGGCTCAAGGTCTTTTACGGTTAATCCTTTGCGCTCCATCTCGAATTTGATGGCTTCAACAGGAGCAGGCAGTTCCATAGGGAAATGCTTGGCCTCATAAGCTTCAATTAGAGTGACCATGACATCCAGCTTTTCACCTTCAGGTGTGTCAGGGCCACCCATCATAAGGCTTTCAATTTCTTTTAATACCGCATGATAGTCGGCATCAGATTTTATTGGTTTGATGTCCATGGTAACTCCTCCGGCAATTAAATAGTTTGTACATCAATTTTGTTGTATTGCGCATGTGTACCGATGAACCGGATATAAACCACGCGATAGGCATGGTTGGTCCACACTACCAAACGGTACTTGTTGCCTGCAATATTGAAAACCACTCGTCCATCTTTCAGGATACTGGCATTTCTGAAGTCCTGCTTTACATCAGCTGGTGCGCTCTAGTCAGCCGCTAAGGCATATCGATACCACGCAAGCGTAGGCTCTTTCGCATCCATGTACTCTGGGGTTACCTCCCAGAATGTTTTCAGTGTCGATAGGTCAATGATTCTCATAGAGTTAACAACAGTCCCAAAATGGGACTAAATCAACTAAAATTACCTCCATGGATGAATGGTATGCTGGGAGCGCATGGATGCACAGGAGCGGCTGGAGAATCAATATGAATGCATATCAAGCGCTTGTGACGCAAAGAAAGCTATGTAATCGTTGGCAGGTAAGCGAGGCGACACTGGAGAGGTGGCTATCTGAGGGCGTTGGCCCAATTTACGTGAAATTATGCGGTCAAGTCAGGTACAGGCGAGAAGATGTGGTGGAGTACGAGGCCAGTTGCTTGAGGAGGAGTACGCTTGAAGCTGTTTAAAGGTTAGATAGTACGCAATTGCCCGCATCAGCCCTAACTTCCTGATAGTAAAGTTGTAGGTTAATAAAAAACCCTAATGGCTGGTGAGAGCTCATTAGGGCTATTTACAAGTTGGTGGAGCTGGCGGGACTTGAACCCGCGTCCAGAAAGCGTCAACCGTCGGTACTACATGCTTATTTTGTCTTTTATTTAACCTCGTGGAACTCCGACAAACAGGATTTCCTTAAGGCTGGCCTAATACTGTTTCGCGGTTCACCCTTAGACAAGGTTCCCTCGCTATCCTGCTGGGATGACCTTCCGAACCTCTACTAGCAGAAAAAGTATGAGTGGAAGGGCTTTGACCGGTTATTAAGCGGCTAGAGCGTAGTTTTCGTCGTTTGCGACTATTTGTATGCGGCTGTTTAAAGAGGCAAACCGCACCTCTGCATGCACCTAAAGCATCTAGAATCCTGTCGAATCCAAAATCAGCCCCAAAGTGTTGTTGCTTGCAAACTAGCAACGATGAGAGTCTAACACAACTCTCTGAGAAAAGAATGCCACTTATGGATAAAGTATCGTATTTATTAGGGGTATCAGTAGCTTACATTTCACTCACCGCCCAATAAATTTAGGCGCGGTGTTTCATCATTCGTTCTTTATCACGCGCCCAATCTCGATCTTTTACTGCATCGCGCTTATCGTGCTCGTGTTTACCTTTACCTAAATAGATTTCAACTTTTACCCAGTTTTTCTTCCAGTACATGGCTGTGGCAATAATCGAGTAACCTTGGCGCTCTACTGAGCCGATTAGGCTATCTAATTCTCGTTGTTTCAGTAATAATTTACGCTTTCGCGTTGGGTCGCATACTACGTGAGACGAGGCTTGGTTTAGCGGTTGAATAGTCGAGCCTATTAAATATGCCTCACCTTTTTCGATGGTGACAAAACTCTCGGCAATATTCACTTTACCCGCACGTATACTTTTAACTTCCCAGCCCTGTAGCGCTAATCCGGCTTCGATTTTGTCATTCAAATTGTATTGATGACGAGCCTTTTTATTTAGCGCTATGGTATTGCTGGTATTTGATTTGGATTTCTTTTTATTCATGGCGCTTATTATAGGGAATGTCTTTTGCTGCACAACCTAAATTACACCAAGATACCAAATTGCTCCTTTATTACGGGTATATACCCTAACTAATACAGACAAAAGCAATAAGCTAGTTATTGATAAACCAAGGATTAATGAACCTAGCCTATCAACGTTTGTTTCTAAGTATGTTAGCATTTGCTTGTATTTATAACGGTCTTAGGAGACGCAATGCCCAATGTATCGCGCAGTGCTTTAGTCGCGTACAGTGCCGAGTCAATGTTCGATTTGATTAATGATGTGGCCAAATACCCAGAATTCATTCCTGGTTGCGCCAGTACAGAAGTGCTAGAGCAAACAGACAACCAAATGAAAGCTTCGATTCTAATTGCCAAAGCAGGAATTAAGCAGTGGTTTACCACCAATAATACATTAGTGCGCGGCGAGTCGGTGCAAATGGAGTTGGTTGATGGGCCATTTTCAGCTCTGTCTGGTGGTTGGACAATTCGTGCGTTAAGCGATTCAGCATGTAAAATCGAACTTAACCTCGATTTTGCTTTTTCGAGCCGCTTAGTCGAATTTGCCTTCGGTAAAGTGTTTAATGCTATAGCCAGCAACATGGTTGTCGCCTTTACCGAACGCGCTAAACACGTTTATGGATAATCCTGCACCTATGCCACACAATAATACGACCAACAACATCATTAATATCGAAATTGCCTATGCTACTCCCGAAAAGCAGGTATTGTTAGAATTGGGGCTCGCAGAAGGGAACTCGGTACAGCAGGCCATAGACGAATCAAATATTACCCAGCACTTTCCAGACATAGATTTAGCGACTGCCAAAGTAGGGATATGGAATCGTGTATGTAAGTTGACGGATATCCCGAAAGACGGAGATCGTATCGAGATTTATCGCCCTCTTATTGCCGATCCTAAAGAGGTGCGTCGTCGCCGAGCGGAAAAAGCCAAAGAGGAAGGTCGAGCTAATAAAGTAACGGGCGGCCGAGCAAAATAAGTTGGGCCACCCACCATAATCGCCCCAGTCCATTGTGTGGTAACGAGAGTTAGTCCAACTTACGGATAGTTAAAATAACCTCCCCTACTTCTAAACCATACTTAATAATTTTGGAACGATTAATAAGGTTTTTATCATCAATTAAGTACATCCAGTCATCTAACGTTACCACGAGTGGCTTACCGTCAACCTCAATTTCTAACTGGTATTTCCAGTAAAAAGCCGCCCCCGAAGTTTGCCCAGTCGCCACACCAATCACATCATTGGCGGTGCCTTTGTATTCACCCTCACCCAAATGGGTTAACTCCCATACCCTAACGTCTTGTTCACCATCGTCGTATAAAAACTGTTCGTCTAATACGCCTTGTTCGCCATTCCACGTCCCTTTGATAGTCGCGGTAAAACGACGAGTAAGCTTACCGTTTATGTCCAGTACCACACCATGGGCAATCAAATTGCCACTAAAAAACTGGTTGAGCACTAAACTGGGCGACGTATCCCGATAATCTTCGATGTTTGGGCTACTACACGCAGACAACAACCACCCAAAACATACAACAAACCACATTTTCATAGACTTTCCTGTTAATCCACGGCTTTTTGTTTATACCCCGCTTTAACTAAAAAGGTTTGCTAAAATCATGTGATATATGTCTTTTAAGTAACAAAGGGATAAAAGATATTTGAAAGCGTGTCTAATACCATAAGCATCAAAGAGCTAGACGTGACGCTTTGCCATTAGAACGAATGAAGTTACAGCTCACCAGTGTAAGAGTAAGGCGGTTATGTTTGAGAGCTGGTGTTTTTTATCAGTACTATTTTCTGGCCTAACACTAGTAATGTAGGGGTTAAAATCGCCCATGTCAGACCCACAGTAAGCAAAAACTCCGTCCAAGGTAAAGTGGTTTGAAGCACGTCAAAGCGAATCGCAGCGGCATAGCTACTGGCTCCGCCTACAGCACCAATCAAGCTAGCCAAGGCCAAATTGATCTTGTTTAACCACCCTAAGCTATGATTAAGCGACATTATAAACATACACCAAATCAACGCTAACCAAATGGGAAAGCCTCCATCTGTATCCGCAAATATTTGATAATTAATTAGGGTATAGTCGGCAATCCAACCTATTGGCGCAAGCAACAACAGCTTTGCATCGGCACTAGGTTTATCCGATAAGCAAAAATGTAAAAAAATGATCACCCCAATAATGGCAACCGAATAGTTTGTCAGTAAGGCTGCGGTAAACCAAGCAGCCTGAAACAAAACAGCGTTAGTAATCCAGAACTTGGGCATCTTGCTTACCAACGAATTGCGTTTTTCTGGCAGTTATATGATGAGTGCTGATTGCCCGCTCAATAAAAGCGCCTTCGCAGTAACATAGATAGAAATTCCATAGACGCTTAAACCGGTTATCAAATCCCGACTTTGCTAGAATGGGCCAGTTTTGATTGAAGCTCTTGTACCAGTCGTTCAAGGTACGGGCATAATGGAGTCCAATGTCTTCCACCCCATCAATAACCATGTCACTTTGCTTGGCAAACTGCTGACTAATAACCTGCACCGAGGGTAAACAGCCCCCTGGAAAAATATAACGCTGGATAAAATCTACATTTTTTCGGTAATGGTCATAGCGGCTATCTGCAATGGTAATCGCTTGCAATAACATTTTGCCTGTGTCTTTAAGTAAGTCATTGCACTTAGCAAAAAAGGTGGGGAGGTAGTCGTGGCCGACGGCCTCAATCATCTCAATTGACACTAACTTGTCATATTTGCCAGTTAATTCGCGATAATCCTTTTTGAGCAAAGTAATTTTGTCCTCTAGTTGATTATCGATAATTTGCTGCTGAGCATATTCGTGCTGAGCATCAGAAATGGTCGTTGTGGTGACCTTACACCCATAATGCTTGGCCGCATAAATGGCCAAACCACCCCACCCTGTGCCGATTTCGACTAAGTGCTCGTCGGCTTGCAATTCTAGCTTGTCGCATATTGTTTTTAATTTGTTTAGCTGAGCTTGCTCTAAAGTATGGGTATCTGGCGTATAAACGGCGGCCGAGTACATCATGGTGCTGTCTAAAAACTGAGTATATAAATGGTTACCTAAATCGTAGTGGGCCAGTATGTTTTTCTTTGAGCCTGATTGCGAGTTTTTGTTGGCTAGGTGCACCAGTTTGTTTTTAATTTTACTGCCCCAAGAAGACGAAGATTCAATCTTGTCCAATGCATGCTGCTGACGGGCAAAAAATTGAATGACCTTGGTCAGATCTGGACTGCTCCACTTATTATCGATATAAGCTTCGGCTGCGGCAATAGAGCCACCTTTAACAAAGTCGCTGTACAAACTAGTGTCGTTGATCACCATTTTTGCCACAAAGTTTGACTGTTTGTTACCAAAAGAACGAACGAGGTTCTTCTCGTGAACTTCGATGCAACCGTCTTGCATCGAATCTAATGCATTAAACACAGCCTTACGACATTTAGATGTCCACCAATCTAGTTCAATACTGGGTGACAAACTTTGGGTGTTTTCCATGGGTTACCTCAACTTTCTGGGTGTGCTACAAAAGGCACTTTCTTAATGAATAATTTTAATGCTTGCCAATATATGCCACTGACTATCTTTAACGTCATCATGGGTGTACTGACTAAGGTCGACAATAAATTAGGCGCTGTAATGGGTGTCTTTTTCATCGTTAGGGTTGCATCAAACACCTTACGTTCCTGATGATTTTCGATATGAACGAGCAATCGTTTTGCTGGCGGTGTAACGCGCCAATGGTAGGCCATATCTAACTCCATAAAAGGCGAGACATGAAAGTCTTTATTAGTAGGCTTAATTTCCAGCATATCAACCAGGTAACAATGGCGTTGATGCCAAGGCGTGTTACTAACTTCTGCTAGCATATAACGACACTGGTTATTCTCGTCGTAACAAAAATAAAAATTAATAGGGCTAAAATACAAACCTAAGCATCGGCCTTGAACCACCATTACAACCGAGTGCCCGTCCCAAGTTCCACCTAATTGATGGACTTGCTGCAACACACGTTTTTTTAAACTCAATTCGTCGCTAGGCAAATAATCATCAAAATTTAGGCGGACAGGATTAAACCATTTATCGCCTAACACCCAAGACGTATTCAATACAGACTCTGTTTCATCTAAATCAATAGCCAGCATGTACAAAGAATACATAAAGCTATGCGGCTTATGTTTGTAACGTCTATGCCTAACTTGCCCTTTGTAGACACCACTGGTCAGGATCATAAGTTAATACCAAAACGCTTGCCCACATCTGTTGCGCTACGTACACCATCTTCGTGGAAACCGTTATACCAATACGCACCAACAAAGTGTGTATGGTTTACGCCACATATTAAATCTCTACTTAATTGCGCAGCCATACTCCGCTTGTTAAAAACAGGATGGGCATAGGTAAATTCGCGAATGATTTTATCTGGGTTTATTTGCTCAGTCTGGTTCAGGGTCACGCAAAACGTGGTATCGCAATTTAAGCCCTGCAATATGTTCATATCGTAAGTCACGGTTGCTGGCTTATTCAGCTGGCTATCGAGCCTGTAATTCCAACTTGCCCAAGCCCGTGTTTTAACCGGAAGCATGTTAGTGTCAGTATGTAACACCACCTGATTGTTTTTGTAGGGAATACTACCTAGTACCTTCTGCTCATCGTCACTAGGATCGGCAAGTAAGGCCAAAGCTTGATCAGAATGACAAGCAAATACGACTTCATCGAACTCTTCTTGGCTTCCATCTGCAAAATGCACCACAGCGCCCTTCTCATGACGACTAACCTGTTTAATGGTCGAGTTGAGCTTAATGTTATCTGCAAAATCCTTGGTCAAGGGCCCAATATATTGTTTTGAGCCTCCTGGTATCACATACCATTGAGGCCTATCAGCTACATTTAGTAAGCCGTGATGATGGAAAAAACGTACAAAGAATCTGAGTTCAAAATCTCGCATTTGGTCTAAGCTAGTCGACCAAATTGCTGCGCCCATAGGCAAGATATAATGTTGGCAAAAATATTCAGAATACCCCTCTTCATCTAAAAATTGACCCAAGGTTTGATCAACCGACATATTATCTTGTACATAGAGGGCCTTGCAGCGCTTATTAAAGCGAAGTATTTGCTTGAGCAAGCCCCAAAACTTTAGGTTTAACAGGTTGCGCTTTTGTGCAAATAAGGTACTGAAAGTATGGCCGTTGTATTCAAGTCCAGTCGCCATATTTTGTACGCTAAAACTCATCTCGGTCGGCTGTGGCTTAATATTCAACTGTGCCAGTAGTGCTAAGAAATTAGGATATGTTTTCTCATTAAAAACAATAAACCCTGTGTCTATGGCGTGTTGCTGGCCATCTAATTCAAAATCAATGGTTGCCGTGTGACCTCCAACGTAATCAGCTTTTTCGTATACTGTGACTTTGTGCTCTTTGCTGAGTAAATAGGCACTGGTTAAGCCGGATATACCCGAGCCAATAATGGCTATATTTTTCATTTATTCACCATAGACATAGCGATCTTTCTCCATAAAGCAAAAGGTAACGAAGAGAAAAACCGTAACATCAGTATAAAAAAGGTAGGAAATCGGATGATATGCTTTTTAGCTGCCATTCCGGCATAGATCTTCTTGGCAGCAAATTCTGCTGATACCTTGCCGGGCATTTCAAAGGTGTTTTTATCTGTCAAAGGCGTTTCTACAAACCCCGGTTGAATAAGACTTACACCAATGTCTGAACGCGCTAAATCGACACTCAAACTCTTCGCTAAATAATCGATTCCTGATTTAGAGGCTCCATAGGCTTGAGCCTCGGTGAAAGCTAAGTAAGTCACACTAGACCCCACTATTCCTAGTTGTGAGCCAGCCTTTAATTTGGGTAACAGGGCCTCTAAGCAATACCCTACAGATAATAAATTCACCTTAATTACACGCTCAAAAAGGGCACTATCGAAGGCAGGTAAGTCTTTCATATACTCGCAATTACCAGCATTCAAAACCAAATGGTCCAACGCTTCTAGTGATGCAGCCGCTTGTTTAATCTCGTCGAGTTTAGTGACATCAAACGCTAGGGTTTGCAGATTATCATGCTGCTGCTTGAGCTCATCTAGCTTGTCTTGATTACGCCCCGCAGCAATAACGTGATACCCGTTCTCGATATATTCAGAAACCAGTCGTAAGCCAATGCCTGACGTCGCCCCTGTTATTAATACGCGCTTCATGCTGATGCCTTACGTTTAATGAACTTAATAAATTTTCCCAGTACAGGGACGTGCTGAAAAATCATTTCATTGGTATCTAAATAATCTTGATGAAAAATAACCTTAGGGCCTTCGAAGGTAAGTCGACTGTGGCCCTTTACGCTAATGGGTTTTCCTTTGTTAAGCGAATTATGGGTATAGGTCATAGTCCAGTACAAAAAGCCTTTGTTATTGGTCTCGTTGTATTCGTCTATTTTAAAGCCGATAGACGACACATTTTGATAAAGATGGGCGAAATAGGTAGTGAGGTTATCTAATCCATTGACTTGATGAAGGGGGTCAGAAAATTGTATTTCTGGATGATAAATGTCGTTCAAAAGAAACAGGTTATCTCTGTTCAACTTTTGATAAGCATCGATAAAACCTTCTATTTTGCTTTCGGACATAATTCACTTACTCACGATATACTACTGATAATAAAGATATTTTTATTAAAAAATAAAAACATAATAAATTTAATTAACTGTATTGCAATACGGCTAGCTAAATTTATAAGATCAACAATCCTGTTATTTTATTTACTCAAGTAACAAAAAAAGGCACTGAAAAGTGCCTTTTTAAATGGAGCTGTTTAATTGCTAATAAATAAGCTTACCGATTGGATTTAGGGCCATACTCAAACCCTGAGTAAAATGCAAAGCATCGTTAGCTACCGTTAAACACAAGCAGCCCTCAGTGGTCTGTGGTGAATGCGTATTTGACTCATTCAACCAAATAAAGTCTCCCGGAACATAGCTGCCATTCTCATCATGGAATTCGCCAGCTAATAACACAGTAACTTCAAACCCTTTGTGAGTGTGCTGAGGTATAGTGCCACCACTTTCAATATGTAATAAGTTAGCGTGTACCTCACCTTCGTTCAAATCAACCTTGGCTCTGGCCAATTTACCTAACTTCATCCAGCTAGATAGCTGAACAGAACTCAAGGATTTAGGTAAGGTGTATTCTGTCCCTTTAATGTTGACACTAGATGCTTGACTTTTAGTAGCGAGCATTTCACTTTCATCGCTAGTAATCGCATCAATCATACTCATATCATGCCACTGCTCAAATTCGGTATCTGGCTCATCCAAAAACAAGGCTGAACTTTCTTGTAGTGCTAAGACTTGATGCATACACTCTGAACAATTATCCGTATGCGCCGACACAGCAATAGAAAGAGAAGCAGGTAGCTGCCCTCGTGAAAATGCTAATAATAGCGATTGGCTTGGGTGATGCTTAATCATTCGATTCTCCCAATTGATTTCTCAATTTATTTAATGCTAGTCTCAACCTAGACTTTACTGTTCCAACGGGGAGGTTGAGTTGTTTCGCAAGTTGTTCTTGCGTAGCTTGTTGAAAATACAGCCCAATTATCACTTGCTTTTGGTTTTCTGGTAATGTGGCTAGCATAGTTTTGATATTTTTGTTCTCTAGATGATCTTCAAAATTATCGACGTCTTCTGATACCAGCATGTTTTCCATTGGCCAGATATCATCGCTAATTGTGTCTTCTCTCTGTGTTTGTATTTTACGTAACATGTCAAAACTCATGTTACGCATTATCGAGTACATCCAAGTAGTGGGTGCACCTCGTTCTCTTTTATAGAGGTGAGACTTTCTCCATATATTGGTCATAGTCTCCTGAACCAACTCCAAAGCCTGGGCTTCGTTGTTGAATTGCTTGATACCGAATTGTTTAATTCTTGGGGCAAACCATTTGAACAGTTCACTGAAAGCTGACTTACTTCTCAATGTCGCTACATCATGCAACCATCCACATAGCTCTTGATGCATTGCACTTTGATCCCTTGGGCCACTCGTTACTGTCATAGCTTTTTTGTCTGTCCTGATATTGCTCGATAACATACTTCATCTTCCCATTAAACCTAATGCTTCTCAATACGTGGCTCTTGGTAAAAAGGTTTAAAAAAGATAACCGTATACCAAAATAGTCAAAACGGTAGAGTACCTTCTCTCAACTATTACTCGCTAATCAGTCTTACGTCCCACACAGGTCAAACGGTCAATCTCTAGGTAAAATTTAATCCTGTGATGCTCAGAAGAATATTTTTCTAAGAAAAACTATTTTTTGCTATTTCGAGTATAAAAACAGGTATAATTTCAGCCATCTTAGAGGTGAGGAACAGTATCATTATGCTTCCAGCATTAAAGCCTAGCGACACAGTAAAAAACGAATACCAAGAATTTATTAATCAACTACAAGAGTCTTCCTACACGGGGGATATAGAGTTTAGTTATGGAAGTCGCTTAGCGGTCGCGACAGATAACTCTATATATCAAGCATTACCGCAGGCTGTACTACATCCTAAAGGCATAGAAGATCTGTCTGTCATTGGTAAACTTGCCAATTCGCATCCGCAGGTTCAGTTCTCTGCCAGAGGCGGCGGCACTGGAACCAATGGCCAATCTCTAACGTCAGGCATTGTGGTGGACTTATCTCGCCATATGAATAAAGTGCTAGAAGTTAACACCGAAGAAAAATGGGCGAAAGTCCAAGGCGGGGTAGTTAAAGACCAACTGAACGATGTACTGCGTCCTCTTGGCTTCTTCTTTGCTCCTGACTTATCCACCAGCAACCGGGCAACGGTAGGCGGTATGATCAACACAGACGCATCTGGGCAAGGCTCATTGGTTTACGGTAAGACCAGCGACCATGTTCTTGGCTTAACTTCTGTGTTGGCTGACGGTACTGTAATCGATACAGCTCCCATGCCATTGGCAGAAGCGAAAGCTTTGGCGGAGCAGAACTCTAAACTCGGCGAAATCACTAAACAAATACTCGATACCTGTATTGGCAAACGCGAACAAATATTAGAAAAATTCCCTCGTTTAAATCGCTTTTTAACCGGCTACGACCTAGAAAACACCTTAAATTCTGAACAAACCATGCTGGATGTGAGCCGAGTCATTACTGGTTCGGAAGGTTCTCTTGCATTTGTTGCTCAAGCTAAGCTCAACATTACCCCCATTGCGACATTTAAAGCCTTGGTAAATGTTAAGTACGATTCTTTCCAATCGGCTTTGAAGCATGCCCCCAGTATGGTCGCTGCCAATGCAACCTCAGTAGAAACCGTCGACAGCAACGTATTAAACCTAGCCAAACAAGATATTATCTGGCACTCGGTTCAAGACTTAATCACAGAAGTAGAAGGCAAAGAAGTACTTGGCTTGAATATGGTTGAGTACAATAGCAACGACCAAATCGACATAGAACGCAAAATTGCACAATTGTTTGACGAATTAGCCAACGCCGAAGACTTAGGTGTAATTGGTTATCAGGTAACCTACGACAAACAAGACATCAGCAAAATCTACGCGATGCGCAAGAAGTCTGTGGGCCTATTAGGTAAAACTAAAGGCGTTAAGAAACCCCTAGCCTTTGTAGAGGACACAGCGGTACCACCCGAAAACTTAGCTGATTTTATTATGGAATTTCGTGCCCTACTCGATGGTTATGGCCTACATTACGGCATGTTTGGCCATGTAGATGCTGGGGTTTTACATGTTAGACCCGCCTTAGATATGTGCGATCCTGAGCAAGAAAAACTCATCCCGCAGATATCCGACAAAGTGGTTGCTTTGGTGGCTAAATATGGTGGCTTGATGTGGGGCGAACACGGTAAAGGATATCGCAGCGAATATGCACCACAGTTTTTCGGCGAAACCTTGTATACAGAACTACGTAAAATCAAATCTGCATTCGATCCGTTAAATAAAATGAATCCAGGTAAAATCTGTACACCTCTCGATAGTGAGGCTGAGCTCGTTAAAGTATCTGGATTGAAACGCGGCGAATTTGATCGACAAATCCCAACGGAAGTTCGCACCTCATTCGAACCCGCCATGAGTTGTAACGGTAACGGTTTGTGCTTCAACTACGACACCAGTTCTCCTATGTGTCCATCGTTTAAGATAACTGGCGATAGACGCCATAGTCCCAAAGGCAGAGCGGGTATAGTTCGTGAGTGGTTGCGTTTGTTGAGCGAAAAAAATATTGATGTGAACGAACTCGAACACAATCAAGATCCACCTAGTTGGTTTGAGCGTTTTAGAAACTCTACAGACAAGAACCAAGAAGACGATTTTTCTCACCAAGTGTTAGAAGTCATGGAAGGCTGTTTAGCGTGTAAAGCCTGCTCTAGCCAGTGCCCAGTAAGTGTTGATGTACCCAGCTTTCGCTCAAGATTTTTAAGTATGTATCACCAAAGGTATCTCCGCCCTGCGAAAGATCATCTAGTGGGCAATATTGAAAAAATGACGCCTTTAATGGCCAAAGCCCCAAAATTCGTGAATTTTTTCTTAAAACAAGACTGGATGAATACGGCTATTCGTAAAACCGTTGGCTATGTTGACTCGCCTATTCTGTCTGTCCCTACCCTTAGCAAAAGGCTGGAAAATCATCCCGCCGCTCATTTTAATTTGGCCGAGCTACAGATTTTAAAAGAATCAGAGCTTGCTAAGAAAGTCTGTATCGTACAAGACCCCTTTACCAGCTTTTACGATGCTCAAGTGGTTGAGCATCTCGTGACGCTGATCAGTAAGCTAGGCTTCGAACCTGTATTATTGCCATTCATGCCAAATGGTAAACCACAACACGTAAAAGGCTTTTTAAAGGAGTTTGCTAGCACGGCTAAAAGTGCCGCCGATTTACTAAATCAAGTAGCTAACTTATCGATTCCACTGGTGGGGGTAGATGCCTCTATGGTGCTCTGCTATCGAGATGAATACAGCAAAATACTTGGCAAAAAACGCGGAGACTTTAAGGTTCAAATGGTACACGAGTGGCTGAAAGACATTGAGCTGCCCATCGCAAAAGACAACCAGCAAAAATATGCCTTGTTTGGACACTGCAGTGAGAAAACGGCGCTACCGACGTCAGAAAAAGATTGGCAACAAATCTTTGCCAAAGCCGAGCTGGGTTTAACACCCATAGCAGTGGGTTGTTGTGGCATGGCTGGTACATTTGGTCATGAAGCCAGCCACTTTGAAGAGTCTAAAGGCTTGTATCAACTCAGTTGGGAAAGTGCAGTTAAGCAATATCAGCCAGAGCAAATATTGGCTACTGGCTATTCTTGTCGCAGCCAAGTTGCTAGATTTGAAGGTACCAAGCCCAAACATCCATTGCAAATATTGGCTGAGTGTTTGTAGGGATACATTCACTGGATTTATGCCCCAAGCTAAACCTAGATAATACAATTCAGCGTAATCTGAACCATATCTGAAAAGTCAGGTTAAATAAAAAGGCCCTTAGGTACTTTGTCATCTTAACAAAGCAACCAAGGGCCTTTTGAGTTAATACTATAAAATTTAACCTAACTTAATGAGTAAGCTCAACCCTAGCCAAAGAAAACTCGCTAAGCCTACACATTAATGGTTGCCTAGGTGTACCTGCATCCATATAAACCGTACCGACTGGTCGAAATCCTTGTTGTCGATAATAATTAACACCGTCTAATTCGCATTGTACAACCACTTCTTCTAACGCGTTTTGCTTGGCGATAGCTAACAATGCATCAAAGAGTAATCTGTATACTTCAGCGCCTCTATACTCCGGCTCAACTGCTATGCGGCCTATTTCTCCTTTGGGAGTAATACGGCCTGTGGCAATTTCATGATCCCGTTCATCAAACACCAATATATGAAATGCATGACGATCCTGATAATCAAACTCGCATTCTTTTGGAATGCGCCACTGGCAGACAAATACTTTCTCTCTAATTTTTCTTAGTTTGTGTTGTTCCTGTTCCCAGCCGACGTTTTTGGTATAAAACGTCATGTGTCACTCCTAAGTTACTCGAAGTACCAATACCCCGAGCTGATAAGTGTAGACACAAGTTGATTAAAATGAGGACTAAGATGGGAATTATTTCTCTCTTTTGGATCAAAATATGGCTGACACAACAAATCATTGAGCAAAGCATCCTCAGAGTGGGGGCAAGAAAAAGCCTGCCCCTCAACGTAAAACTCGATTGAATCTTTTTCGCTTGTTTTAACCCATACCGGCTTTACCCCTAACGTCCGGTACAAAATTTGGCCCGATGCAAAATATTCTTCAACCTCAGCAGCCGATAGCTCCTCTTCGCTACCATCTGCATCTTGGTATAGGCTTTGACTTAAAAAGCGCGGTAACCACTGAGTAAAAGCAGGGCTGTCTATTGCTCGATGCAGTAATGCCCTAAACTCTTCCGTATCGGTTTGAGACAGTTCAGCACTCTTGTCTCTGGGCGCAAGTACTTGGCCTTGATAGCGTTCATTTAAGAGATTTTCGTCGCTCGCAAAATCTGCCAGTGCCGATAACATCTCTTGCTGTGATGGCGCTCGAAAACCCACCGAATAATTTAAACACTCGCCAGTAGCTATACCATTATGGGGGTGATTAGCTGGGATATAGACAATATCACCGGGATACAAGACTTGGTCTATTACCGGTGTAAAATCCTCAATTTGACCAAGATCAGGGTGAGGACGACTCGCCTTATAACTATCTGGCAGTCCGACTTGCCAGCGCCTAGCGCCTTTTCCTTGCACAATAAACACATCGTACTGGTCAAGGTGAGGCCCTACCCCGCCGCCCTCATTCGAAAAACTGACCATTAAGTCGTCCATTCGCCAATGAGGTATAAAATCAAAACTGCGCAATAAAGCCTCGGCTTCTGGCACATATTGGTCAACTGATTGAACCAATAATGTCCATGCCCCAACACAATGTTGATTAATATCAATAAACGGACCATGAGCCACGTCCCATCGACTATCAAGGCGGTGAATAATGCGCGAATCTACTTCGCCCTCTTGAGATAAGCCTGCCAAAATATGTTCATCGAGAGGATCAACAAAATTTACCAGTCCTTGCTTAATTACTCTTGGCTTCTTCTGCCAGTAGTTCGCTAAAAAATCTGCTTTATCAAAGTTATGTAATGCGTACATTCTGAGCCTGCTGTATGTGAAATGCGCTATGGGGATTTAGGCCCTTTTAGCCAATAAGTGGTTACTGGGCCAATACCTTTAACATTGACTTGGCCGCGCGCTTCGTAATCAAAAAGCGCTTTAGTTAACTCGTAGGTAGATTGGGTAGTTTGCACTCGATTTTCAGCGCCTTGGCTTTCCATTCGAGAAGCCAAATTCACTGCCTCGCCCCACATGTCATAGCTAAACTTGTTTTTACCTATTATACCTGCAACTACCTCACCACACCCAATACCAATTCGCAGTCCAGTTTTTAAATTGTATTTGAGGCTGATCCTGTTAAACGCATCAAGCATATCCAGCGCACAGTAACAACAAGACGCGGCATGTTGAGAGTTTGCTTTGGGTAAGCCCCCTGCTGCCATGTAACCATCGCCACTGGTTTTAATTTTTTCGAGACCATATTTTACGGATAGTTCGTCAAACTCACAGAAAACCTCATTTAAGATGCGGACCAATTGCTGGGGACTATGCTTTTTGCATAAAGGTGTAAAATCTTGAATATCGGCAAATAAAATACTGGCTTGGGCAAAGTAGTCGGCGATCAAACCTTTTGAGCTTTTTAATCGCTGGGCGATACTGTTGGGTAAAATATTAAGCAGTAATTGTTCTGAGCGTTTGCGCTCAAACGCAACTTTCTGCCAGCTTTTAGTTACGTTTTTTTGAATATGAAAACTACAAAGCAAGGTAGCAAGTACCAATAATGCTGCACTCGATAATTTGAAGCTTTGCTGGGCCACGCTATAGTTATTAGGTAAGTAAACTTGATAATAGCCTTCGCTCAGAACAAACAAGCCCGCAAACACAAGAGTAAATAACCATTTACACCAAGTCTCTGAGGGCACAAATAAGAAAGGCAAGCACACTATGGCCAGCAAGTAGAAAAAATGAATATGCAAATCGAGCTGCCAAACCCAAGTTGTAAGTACCAGATCGATTAAATAAACCGATACTAGCATCAGCTTGGCCGACAAATAATGGGCTCTACGATTGAGCAAAGGCACACATACCAGTGCAACAATAACCGACACAGAGATAGCAAATTGCCGCTGCCCTTCTTCTGGCCAAAATACTATGGCTGCGGGTAATTGCATAATTGAGATTAAACTCACCAAAAAGGCGATAACGTTAGTTAGTCTGACTGGTGTGACATTTTCATGAGGGTAATGCGAAAGCCCGGCTGATACCCAGGCTCTCAGAAACGACGTGAGCATTTTTAAATCCTTTTAAAATATTCAACTTCACCACCAACACTCAATGTTGGGCCCATACGTAATACCAAAAGGTATAAATCTAGCGTATCTCTGAGAAAGTTGCTTTCTGAGAGAGTCTCCTTTAAAAAAATGGTTGCATATAAAACAACCAAATTTCAGGAAGAGGTATCTCACCTATGGGCGAGATACCGGCTAAATTGATAGGATCAGTGTAGTCAAACTCACTTACAAAAGGATAAAAAAATCACCTTTTATTTTTCTAATGTCTCAACAAATTGAATTGCCTGACCAATATAATTGGCAGGCGTTAGGGCTTTTAACTGCTCTTTGGCATTATCAGGTAACGCTAACGTATCGATGAACTCAGCCATAATCTGTTGATTAACCTTTTTACCACGGGTTAATTCTTTGAGTTTTTCGTATGGCTTTTCGATACCAAAACGGCGCATCACAGTTTGTACCGGCTCAGCTAATAGTTCCCAATTATTATCTAGTTCGTCTAATAAACTCTGCTCGTTTACTTCTAGCTTGCTGATCCCTTTAAGTGAGGCTTGATAAGCAATAATTGCATAGCCCACGCCCACACCTAGGTTTCGTAATACAGTCGAGTCAGTCAGATCACGCTGCCACCTAGAAATAGGCAATTTAGTGGCTAAGTGACCAAACATCGCATTAGCCAAACCTAAGTTACCTTCTGAATTTTCAAAATCGATGGGGTTAACTTTGTGTGGCATAGTTGACGAACCAATCTCACCAGCAACGGTTTTTTGCTTAAAGTGACCAAGGGCAATGTAACCCCATACATCTCGATCGAAGTCGATCAAAATTGTATTGAATCGTGCTATGGCGTCAAACAACTCAGCAATATAATCATGAGGTTCGATTTGGGTAGTAAATGCATTCCACGTCACACCTAGGCTAGTCACAAATTCTTCTGAGAATGTATGCCAGTCGACATCTGGATATGCAGAAAGGTGAGCGTTGTAGTTACCCACTGCACCATTAATTTTGCCCAAAATATCCACTTCTGCAATTTGCTTGCGCTGACGACTCAAACGGATCATGACATTCGCCATTTCTTTGCCCATAGTGGTAGGCGAAGCAGGCTGACCATGAGTACGTGCCATCATAGGTACGGTTTTTAGCTCGATTGCCAAACGGGTTAATTCGGCTACGAGCTTATCGCAGTATGGCAAGATAACACTATCACGCGCTTCACTAAGCATTAAGGCATGAGACAAGTTGTTGATGTCTTCAGACGTACAAGCAAAGTGAATAAACTCATTAATGCTTTGTAGCTCAGCATTATCGGCAACTTGCTCTTTCAAAAAGTATTCTACGGCTTTAACGTCGTGATTAGTGGTGCGCTCTATTTCTTTAATGCGTGCTGCATCGTTTTCATTAAAGTTATCAACAATGGCATTAAGCAGCTCGTTAGCCTGTTCACTAAGGGCAGGTACTTCAGCAATTGCAGATGTGGCGGCTAGCTTTTGTAACCAACGCACTTCAACTACAACACGATATTTGAGTAAACCAAACTCACTAAAAATATGGCGTAACTCTGCTGTTTTGCTGCCGTATCGGCCATCTACTGGAGACACTGCGGTTAATGCAGATAAGTTCATGAAAAACTCCTAATTTGGTTTAATAATATGATTGAAAGTATGTTGTGCGCTTTTTAATATAGGTTTTCTATTGAATAAAATTTGTCTACGACGGCCACCGAGTTGACGCCAAAGTACCGCAGAGCGAACTCCACCCAATAACGCCGCTCTTACCCTATACTGATTATCTTCGCGCTTGAGTAAAGCAGGATCGCCTCCCACCTGAATACGTCGCCCTAAAGGGCTAATGATATCTGAATAAATACTGTCGAGGTTTCTGAGCATTTGCGTTTCGAGTAGCTCAAGGTGAGCGCGTTGGCGTTGAATATTACCAATTCTCTGCCCTAGTTCAGCCATGGCCTTTTGGTTGCCTGTTAGCTTGCGCTCAATGGATAACAAGTTAGCAATATAGCGAGTAATCTCGACATCTTTTTTACTATCATTACCCAGTTGACTGAGCAAGGTTTCAAACCCTAACGCTAATTGGTTAACGTCACCGTACACCTGTTCAGGGGTGTCAGGCTCAGTGATAGTTAAGCTATTGATCACTGTGTACAAGGCTTGACTATCGAATTCAGCTTGCCTTGCCACTTGCTTAACAATAGCGGCAGATTGACAAATACCGGCCAAAGCCAAATTGGTTAAGTAATGGGGGGAGTTTTTAAAATCACTCATTAACGAATATAGTTCTCAATTATGCCGCCACCAAGGCAGACTTCATTTAGGTAAAACACGGCTGACTGGCCAGGCGTTACCGCTTTTTGCGGTGAATCAAACATAACCTGTAACGAACCATCTTCCATAGGCTCAACTGTGCAAGGGATATCCCCTTGGCGATAACGGGTTTTCACGGTGCAACTTATGTTTTGCTTGGGACCAACTCTGTCAACCCAATGCAGCTGTTTAGCAACAAGACCTTTAGAATACAAACGTGGATGATTAGCCCCTTGGCCAACGATTAGAACATTACGTTCCACGTCTTTATCGACTACATACCAAGGCTCGTCGCCGTATTCTTTCATGCCACCAATAAGTAACCCCTTACGCTGCCCTAGGGTATGGTACATCAAACCATCGTGCTGGCCGATAACCTGCCCTTCTGCGGTTTCGATTTGTCCCGGCTGAGCAGGCAAATATTGAGCTAAAAAGTCTTTAAATTTGCGTTCGCCAATAAAACAAATACCCGTACTGTCTTTCTTATCATGGGTCACTAACTCTTGTTGTAAGGCGATATCTCGTACAACAGGTTTCTCTAAGTGGCCGATTGGAAACAAAGTTTGCGCGACATGTTTTTCGCCTAGGGTATACAAGAAATAACTTTGATCTTTATTCGAATCCAAGCCCCGTAACATTTGCCAATGCCCCTGATTTTCGGCGCGTTGCACATAATGACCAGTGGCAATGTAATCAGCGTCAAGTTCTTCTGCGGCAAACTCTAAAAAGGCTTTAAACTTAATCTCTTTGTTGCACATAATATCCGGGTTAGGCGTACGACCGGCTTTGTATTCTGCTAAAAAATACTCAAAAACATTGTCCCAGTACTCGGCAGAAAAATTAATCGTGTGTAGTTCGATTCCGAGCTTATCAGCTACTGCTTGAGCGTCTTTTAAATCTTCTGCTGCAGCACAATATTCGTCATTGTCGTCTTCTTCCCAGTTTTTCATAAACAAGCCTTCGACCTGATAACCTTGCTCTTTTAGCAAGTATGCAGAAACTGAAGAGTCTACCCCGCCAGACATACCAACAATTACCTTGGTATGTTGAGGTAGTTTAACGCCCTCAAGCTGAGAGGTATGCTGCTTGCTAGTTTGTTCTGTCATAAACTGAGTTTAACCCGACTTAGCCAATAAAAAAGGACGCGAATTCTAGCAGAATCCCAGCCCCAGATCATCTTATTATCCGTTCTATAATAGAGTCGTTAGAATATGCAATTTACAGATCTAAGCCACACTGCATTGCAGAGCAATCCTCCGCGATACATCGACTCGTATTGTGCAGATAACATCAGGGGCTACCATCAAACTATTTAAAGAGCAGTCACTCCAAGGAAACTCATGGATAATGCTTTGTTGACCTTAAGGTGCTGTAAATAAAGGGAGGACTTTAAAGATAATTTTGTCAAATTACCCCAATTTATCGAAGCACAACACGGGGATTTTCGATAGAATACTGCGCCTTTTTCACTTTAGTGAAAAACAGGCCACACAAATCGAGTCAAATTTAGGTACAACAAAGGGTTTTAAAGGTATGAGCGATAGCAATTTTGTCAGTGAAATCAGTAAGCGAAGAACATTTGCTATCATCTCGCACCCTGATGCGGGTAAAACCACAATAACCGAAAAAGTCCTTTTGTTCGGAAACGCCCTACAAAAAGCCGGCACAGTAAAAGGTAAAAAGTCGGGGCAACATGCTAAATCTGATTGGATGGAAATGGAAAAAGAACGGGGTATCTCTGTTACCACCTCGGTTATGCAGTTTCCTTACAAAAATAACCTAGTTAACCTACTGGACACCCCAGGACACGAGGACTTCTCAGAAGATACGTACCGTACATTAACCGCGGTAGATTCGTGTTTAATGGTAATAGATGCAGCAAAAGGGGTTGAGGCAAGAACCATAAAGTTAATGGATGTCACCCGTTTACGTGATACACCTATCATTACCTTTATGAACAAATTAGACCGTGATACGCGCGACCCTATCGATTTGCTCGACGAAGTTGAAAATGTCCTTAATATCAAATGTGCGCCTATCACTTGGCCAATTGGTATGGGTAAAGAATTCAAAGGGGTGTATCACCTACTTCGCAACGAAACCATTTTGTATCAAACAGGCATGGGCCACACGATTCAAGATGTGCGAATAATCAAAGGGTTAGACAACCCAGAGCTAGACGAAGCAATTGGTAGTTATGCCGAAGAGTTAAGAGATATGTTGGAGTTGGTGCAAGGCGCCTCTCACGAGTTTGATTTAGACGAGTTTATCGCAGGCAAACTCACCCCAGTTTTTTTTGGTACGGCCATGGGTAACTTTGGCGTAGACCACATGTTAGATGGTTTAGTCGAATGGGCACCCGCCCCACAAGGCAGAGCAACCAGCGACAGAGACGTCCAAGCTAGCGAAGAAAAATTCAGTGGTTTTGTCTTTAAAATTCAAGCTAATATGGATCCTAAGCATCGCGACCGCATTGCATTTTGCCGTATTGTCTCGGGCAAATACCAAAAAGGCATGAAAATGCATCATACCCGCATAGGTAAAGACGTGCGTATTTCTGATGCCTTAACATTCTTAGCGGGTGACAGGGCCTTACTAGAAGAAGCTTATGCCGGCGATATTATTGGACTGCATAATCATGGTTCAATCCAAATAGGCGATACCTTTACCGCAGGGGAGAAATTCCGCTTTGCGGGTATTCCTAACTTTGCACCCGAGTTATTTAAACGTATACGCCTTCGCGATCCTCTTAAGCAAAAACAACTACAAAAAGGCTTAATTCAGCTGTCTGAAGAAGGCGCAGTACAAGTCTTTAGACCCCTGCAAAATAATGATTTGATAGTAGGCGCCGTGGGTGTGTTGCAATTTGACGTGGTGGTCGCGCGTTTAAAAGGTGAATACAACGTAGATGCCATGTATGAACACGTTAATGTTTATACCGCGCAGTGGGTGAGCGCCGAAACACCAGCAAAACTCGATGATTTTAGACGTAAAGCCGAGGCTAATTTAGCCTTAGATGGTGGCGATAACCTAACCTATATCGCGCCAACCCGTGTCAACTTAAGCTTGGCTCAAGAACGTCATCCAGACATCACTTTCCATAAAACCAGAGAGCACTAAGCTAGCGTTATCGCTTGTTGGACATGATTATGAATTTACAAACACATTTACTCACAAAATTTAAAGCCGCTTTAGACGCAATTGGCGCACCTAAAGACAGTCCAGCTCCTTTAAGTCGAAGCACACGGGCTGGCTTTGGTCATTATCAATTTAATGGTGCTATGGCACTCGCCAAAGTTTTAAAAGAAAAACCCAGAGACATAGCAGAAAAGATTGTTGCTGCCGTTGACTTAGCAGACGAAGCCGTAAAACTCGAAATCGCTGGGCCAGGATTTATCAATATTCACCTTAACCCTGCTTGGTTAGCTAACCAATTAAGCCTAGCCAATGATGACCCGCGTTTGGGTATTGCACCCGAGTCGCAACAAACCGTTGTAGTCGATTACTCGTCACCTAATTTAGCCAAAGAAATGCACGTAGGCCACTTACGTACCACCATAATTGGTGATGCGGTAGTGAAAACCTTAGAGTTTCTTGGGCATAAAGTGTTACGCCAAAACCATATGGGTGATTGGGGTACTCAGTTTGGCATGTTAATCACCCATCTTAATGACAAGCTGGCAGCAGATAGCGCAGCCGAAACCGCCCTATCAGACCTAGAAGACTTTTACCGCGCAGCCAAAGTAAGATTTGACGATGAAGAAGGCTTTGCTGACAGAGCAAGAGCCAATGTGGTTAAATTGCAAAGTGGCGATGCTGAATGCTTGTCTCTTTGGAAAACCTTTGTGGATGTATCTATCACCCACAGCGAAGAAGTATACGAAAAACTCAATGTTAGTCTTAAACGCGAGCACATCAGAGGTGAAAGCGCATACAACAACGATTTAGCAGCAACCGTTAACGCCCTCCAAGAGCAAGGCATAGTAGTCGAAGACCAAGGCGCTCAGGTAGCATTTATCGACGAACTTGCCGACAAAGAAGGCAAACCAGCCGCGTATATAGTGCAAAAATCTGGTGGTGGTTATTTGTACGCCACTACAGATTTAGCCGCTATTCGATACCGTAACAAAACGTTAGGCGCGGATAGAACCCTAATTTTGACGGATGCCCGACAAGCTTTGCACTTTAAACAAACCGAAATCGTTGCCCGCAAAGCTGGCTTCATCGAGCCCGAGCAAACCTACGAGCATTGCCCATTTGGTATGATGTTAGGCAATGATGGTAAACCCTTTAAAACCAGAACTGGCGGAACCGTCAAGCTCGCCGAACTGCTTGACGAAGCAGTTGAGCGCGCCGAAGTCCTGATCAATAAACGCGAATCTGATCTAAGTGCAGAAGAGCGCAAAGAAATTGCTGAAAAAGTGGGAATAGGCGCAGTTAAATACGCAGACCTAAGTAAAAACCGCACAACGGACTACATATTCAACTGGGATACTATGCTCAGCTTTGAGGGCAACACAGCCCCATACTTGCAATATGCCTATACCCGTATCAAAAGTATTTTTCGTAAAGCGAATGCTAGTCACGCCCAACTACATGCAGAAATTGAACTCAGTACAGAGCAAGAGCTCACCCTTGCTGTTAAGTTGTTACAATATGTAGAGGCTATAAAGCAAGTCAGTAGCGAAGGTACGCCTCACGTACTTTGTGGATACATATACGAGTTAGCCAGTATTTTCATGACCTTCTACGAAGCCTGCCCAATGTTAAAAGATGGCATAGACGAAAATACCAAAAACAGCCGCTTAACCCTAGCCAACCTTACTGCCCAAACCCTAAAAT
The DNA here is from genome assembly GCA_947498355.1 of uncultured Paraglaciecola sp. Classification (GTDB taxonomy): domain Bacteria; phylum Pseudomonadota; class Gammaproteobacteria; order Enterobacterales; family Alteromonadaceae; genus Paraglaciecola. Next base: position 68,968 of record CANMKA010000007.1, read on the forward strand.
CAGGGCTCGACTTATTGGGTATTGAGACCATGGAAAAAATGTAAATACTCGGCAAGAGCAAAAGCTTTGAACCACAGAGAGCATGGAGCGCACAGAGAAAAGCAGCGTGATAACTGTAAATAGGAGCTAGGAGATAGAGAATAGTGAAAGCAAACACGCCTCCAGCTTCGTCATTCCAGCAGGCTTTTGAGCTGGAATCCAATCTTTAAGCCCTTTGAAGAGACCAAGAGCAAAAGCTTTGAACGACAGAGGGCACTGAGTTCACAGAGAAAAGCAGTGTGATAACAGTAAATAGGAGATAGGGGCAAGAAAAACAGACAAGCCCCTACCCTCGTCATTCCAGCAAGCTTTTGAGCTGGAATCCAATCTTTAAGTCCTTTGAAAAGACCAAGAGAAAAAGCTTTAAACCACAGAGGGCACTGAGTTCACAGAGAAAAGCAGTGTGATAGCAGTAAATAGGAGCTAGGGGATAGTAAATAGCAAACGCAAACAAGCCCCCAGCTTCGTCATTCCAGCAAGCTTTTGAGCTGGAATCCAATCTTTAAGCTCTTTGAAAAGACCAAGCGAAAAAGCAAAGCAGACACAAGCAAGCCCCTCCCTCGTCATTCCAGCAGGCTTTTGAGCTGGAATCCAATCTTTAAGCCCTTTGAAGAGACCGAATTCAAAAGCTTTGAACCACAGAGGGCACTGAGTTCGCAGAGAAAAGCAGTGTGATAACAGTAAATAGCAAAAAGAGCGGAGACGAACAAACCCCAAGTATCGGAAGGGAGGCAAGGAATTAAGTTACCCATTGCAACTTTCTAAAAAACACCAATTCCATTAGACTCAGTCATACTAAATTAATTGCGTTGTTATATTTTTTGAGGACATATGAACCACTTTAGCGAACAGAATCAAGAACTAGTAAATTTTAAAATGTCTTTGATAATTCAGTTAGTTTGCCTGATTTTATTTTTGTCGGCTCCTCCTCAACCTTATGGTCCTTTATTATTGCTAATAGTAAGTATTGTTAACCTGAAGCTTTTCTATACAAACGACGATAATAAAAAAGCGTTTAGCTATTCAGCACTTAAAGAAGGCGCGTACACGTTACTACTCATGGTTGTTGGGTATGCCGTTATTACTTTCTTGAACAAATTACAAAATATTGTTGAATTGACTGACGTAAATGTATTCCATATTTTTCTAGTATGCGTAATTTTTCCAATAGCTTTTTTTAGGTATAAAAAAAGGTATCACGAAATAAAACATAACAAATAAGGACAGGTGTCGCGTAGCCGACACCTTATCTCGGTATTGAACAAGCCCCCACCCTCGTCATTCCAGCAAGCTTTTGAGCCGGAATCCAATCTTTAAGCCCTTTGAAAAGACCAAGAGCAAAAACTTTTAACCACAGAGGGCACTGAGTTCACAGATAAAAGCAGTGTGATAACAGTAAATAGGAGCTAGGGGCAAGAAAAAGCAAAGCAGACACAGACAAGCCCCCACCCTCATCATTCCAGCAAGCTTTTGAGCTGGAATCCAATCTTTTAGCTCTTTGAAGAGACCAAGAGCAAAAGCTTTGAACGACAGAGGGCACTGAGTTCACAGAGAAAAGCAGGTAAGAGCAGGGGGAAGTAGCTAGGAGATAGAGAATAGTGAAAGCAAACACGCCTCCAGCTTCGTCATTCCAGCAGGCTTTTGAGCTGGAATCCAATCTTTAAGCCCTTTGAAAAGACCAAGAGCAAAAGCTTTTAACCACAGAGGGCACTGAGTTCACAGAGAAAAGTAGTGTGAAAACAGTAAATAGGAACTTTGGGCAAGAAAGAACAGTGGCAATAAACGATGGTAAAAGCGATATAACAAATGAATTAAAATGGACGTCTAACGCTTGGCTGGCTATCATTCTTCGCTAATTGTAGCCAAGTTAATCCGCTCATAATGCAGGCTGTTAGGTTTCAAATGAAAATTGGTAAAGTATGTAAGCTAATTGTATTTCTCCACATATTCGTATTTTTTTCAGGTTGCTCTATTTTTGAAAGTACTTTTGGATACAATGAATCTCAAGTTATCTCACTGAATAACCCAGTTGAAATTTCAAGAGTTTTTTTGTGCTCAGAAAGCGCCGCGATTGAATTAAATAGAGATAATTCTTGGTGGAGTAAAAAAATAACATTTAAAAATTTTGAATTAGGTGTAATTGAGACTGGCTATTTTTCAAAGAGTAATATAGCTAGTATTAGGTTTAGGATAACCTATCAACAAATTCACCAAAGCCTTACTTTGGATTTAAAGGCTACTGGGCCGTATTATATTGATTTAGGTGCAAAGAAAGCTTTAAAAAGTTTGCAGTCTAAGATCGTTGGTTGTATCTCAACCTAATTGGGTAGCCGGATGTATCTAGCCCCACACCAAACTTTATGCGGCTCTGCAAGCTCCCACCCCCCAAAAGTATTGGAACGGAGGCAAGGAATTAAGTTACCCATTGCCACTTTCTAAAAAATACAAATTCCATTAGCATCAGTCTTATCAAATTAATCACGTTGAACAGCACGCTCATTAAAATAGTAAGTTGTTAGCCGTAAATAGGTAGCTATGAAATATTTACTAATATTTATCTATATGTTTTCCACGCAATTAGCTTTCAGTAAAGATATCTGCCCCAAGAAAGCTGATAAGCCTTGGGATCAAATGGATGAGAGTTATTTTTCCAAGGACGCTGCCATTAAGCAGTTAGAAACGCTGAATGATATGTTTAATGGCAAGATAGAGGTAGCTGAAGAATTTATATTCCAAAGCAACTTAGTAATCGAAGGCGCGTTTTATCGCAAGGAAATAGATAACTGGAAAAATGACCCTAAAAATTTAAAATATGCTAAAGAGCGGTTTTGTAAATTTATGGCGGAGAGAGCATATCTTGTCCATTAGCACGCATAACAAGGCGCTGCACGCTGAAGAAAAAGATCAGAGACAATAAACGATGGTAAAAGCTATATAACAAATGAATTAAAATGGACGTCTAACGCTTGGCTGGCTCTCATTCTTCGCCAATTATCGCATTGCCTTTGCGCCCGTTTGCTTAAGGTTAGGTGCCTGTGATGGCGAAGTCTATCGCATCTATCAACAGGGCCCTTTACGCCCCTAACGTACCAACAGGGTTTTTAAGCACATCTTCGGGATAGATAAGCTGCGGGGTCATAAATAAGTAAGCGCTGCTCTCAACCTCTATTGAACGCCTTATCAGAGATCATGCTTCTCATCGGTGTCAAAAGACATCTTTGAGGTTGCTATGATGGTTAGTTGAACAACAAAGGCCGCATAAATTAAAAATAAATCTACTCGTATATTGACCCTCTCAGATAGTGACATTTCCAAAATTGTCCAGGCAAAAAGCATGATGAAAAACATAAATGAAGAGAGATACGTTAAGGAAAATTCACTTCTAATAAAAGTTGGTTTAAAAGTGCTAACTAGTTTGGGTAAAAATGCTGAAGTGATTGGTATAAGAATAATAACTAAAGAAGAGACAACACTTATAGTCTCCCAAGGTTGCTGGCCTGGTGTGCTATGAAAATAGCTAGAAACACTTGGTAACATGGCATGTATCAAACAAAACATTAAAATACAGAAAGTGACGAGAAAATATCCTTTCATTTTTACAGTCCTCCATCTTTTGGTAGCTGTTAAATTAGAAATACAGCCATGGTTTCAAACTACGCCAAGCTAACATTTGAAGTAAGGTTTCAGGATAAAAATTTACACATCTCTTATTGCGACTTGGATAGAAAGCCGATTTAAAGCCAAAACTGCCACCACTTCTTGTGTTCTTTTCTCTCTTTTAGCTTAGCCTTATATTTAGCTATATTTTCATTAACATTTAACTCTTTTTCTATAGAGCTTTCCGTAGTTTTAATCTCACTCTCAGGGAAGTTTAATAATGGAACGATAAATTTGTTGCCTAAAAAAGAAGTTATCGCAATGTAAGCGTACAAAGGCTCTATCCAATACAACGACGCTATAGCAATGAGCAGCACAACGATAAGCTGTGTGGCACTGAACCGGTGAGGGCTTACTGATATCTTTTTTTTCTTCATGAGTTATCGCCCAAGGCTAAAGACATGCATAACAACTTAATCGCTGGAAAATTCCCCGTTTTTCTGCCAACGAGTTTCCCTTGTTTCTGAGTTTTGGTAGTTGTACCAAATGAGCTAAATACTTACCAGAATTAAGTGAATTTTAATTTTGGGTACTTTTTGAAAACTAATAAAAAAGAAACCTTCCTGTTTTTTGACTATTGCGGAAAACCATCAGCAGCATGAGCGTAAGATAGAATTGTTGGAGGTCTAAATAGTTGGCGATTTACCATTTTAGCCTCTATTTATAATACGGTTGCTGCACTTTGATTAAGTATTTTCACTTCGCGCTGAGGGAATGGTATAGAGATATCATGCGCTTTTAGGGTTTCTAAGATGATCAATAGCAAGTCGCCACCTACTCGGTTTTTACCGTCGTCTATGCCTTCTATCCAGAACTCGACAAACATATTCACGCCATTGTCACCAAAACTATCGATCTCGCAATCAGGTTGCTCTTCAAAGGGTATGCCCTCCCCGCTAATAACTTGGGGATGACTCGCAACTGCTTCTTTAATTATTTCGACCATGGTCCTAACATCGGTATCGTAGGCCACACTAAAATCGACTCGATAGCGCTGCTTGGGATCTTTATGGGTCCAGTTAGTAAGCAATGACGAAATGAAGGTTTCGTTAGGCACCAAAACATCTTTTCCATCGTAAGTTTCGAGCACGGCGTGGCGCATTTTAAACTCTCTAACAAAGCCTTTTTGGCCACCGTCCAACTCGACAAAATCACCAATAGTGAGTGATTTATCTAACAATATAATGATGCCCGAAATAAAATTTGAAGCAATTGACTGTAAGCCTAACCCCAGCCCTACTCCTAAAGCGCCCCCGAACACAGCAAGAGCCGTTAAGTTTATGCCCATAATATTGAGCAGCAAAATAAATACAAAGCAGAACAAACCAACTTCAAATAACTTTGAAAAGACTTCGCGGGTTGCAATATCTAGGTGTTCTTGTTTGCGTATCACGTCTTTACCAAAACGGCTTGATACGCGACCTAACCAAAACAAAACCGCGCCAAAAATGAGTACCCTAAGTAGTCCAAATAAGGTGAATTCGATATTGCCTAAATGAATGGATATGGCTTTCAGTTCATCGATGAGCTCAGGTAAGAAACCCACCATATGCAATAGTAATATGGGTAACCCTACCCACTTAAATAACCTTGCCATGAGTGGGTTAGCGACAAACTCGCGGATCAAGGAGTAAAACAACAACAAAATGGCAAGGGTAAGGGATAAGCTCACTAGCCAAGCAGGGTATTGCGAGCGTTCTATGCCAATCAAACTTAGCTTTAACAAAACTATGGCAAGTACGGGGTAAACACTTGCCGATAAACGTAGCAATATATTAGCGATGGGGTGTTCGTCAGAATCGATGGGACCGTGTTTAATAACGGGCTTTTTGACCACATAGTAGTAACACAAATAAGCCACTAAATAGCAACTTGCCACTAGTGCTGCTTGCATGTAAGTCTCGGTCTCACTCAGTAAAGATTGAAGATAAAATGACAGACTCTTTAAGCTGTTTAAGCTTGCATCAATATTCAATTTGGCACCTTAGGTAATAAAAAGTATAAGTGCTAAAACACGGGGATGACTGAATTCACCACTTGGCACTTATGGGGTTAACTAAGGCGGATGTTACCCAACAACTCAAGCCAATTCACCTAAATTAGTCGTTCAAACACGCCAAATAATAAAAAACCACGTTACAGTATTCTGTATCGCGGCTTTTTTTGAACCTGAAATAAGATTTATTTAGGCTACAAGTTAGATTTGAGTAACAGCATATCCTTCATATCTGCTTCGGTAGCAGAATTATTACCGCCTTTATCCGCACCCGTTATCCACCAGTAAATCATGCCCGCGTCAGAACAATCAAATTTGTTCGCTTGAAATGGCACTACGCCATCTTGCTCGGCGTAGGCCATCATTTTCCAAATAAACTGAATACCTGGTTCTGGATGGTTTTCAGCCCAATCCCAAGGGTGCATTGGTGTTTGAAGGCCTACGTTTTGATCGCCAATTTGATGTTCAGTCACTCCAAAATCGAGGATCTGTTGCCATGTAAAGAAATCACCACTGTTATCATTTGCTGGATGATGAGAAACCACATGCACATGCTTATGAACATCTGGGTTAGACACTTGTAATGCATAGCCAATCACATCGGGCTCGCCGGCTTCAATGATCCAAAGGGGATCTTTAGCAGTCGATGCATTAATTGCTTCCTTAAGGTCGTTTATGGCTCCTTCTTTATCAACGCGGCAGTTGTAATAGTCACGCAAATTGTTAAATGGGCCAAACAATTCAATCCCTTTGCCACTTAACTCATGGAGCACTTTTTGTCGACGTGCTTCATTTGGGGCATCGATACGCTGAATTCCTTTATTTCTGAAGGGGTCTAAATCACAGGAGTGAGACAAATGCACCAAGCGGTCGCGCAAGCCTGTTTGTTGTAATAAGCGCAACATTACTGGCGTTGCCCCCACGTCGTCAGGGTCTGGCGAATTACCGTCAATGACTACCGCTAACCGGCCTTTAGGCGCGTTAATTACATCTAATTGTGCATCAGTTACATAGCGATCCCAAAATGCATGAACAGAAGGCGCTTTATAGCCTAGGTTGAATATCCACCAATTTTCTACTGTATCAGAAAAGTCTACGCCACCTTTTGGAATGACTGAGTAATCGTGGTCAAACCCAGTGCCCTCGATAATTCGTACTGCTTCTTGCCAAAGCTTACGAGAATGAGATTTAGTGTTTTTGGACGATGTAGCTGTATCTAACCATTTTTTATCTTGATTGACGTAAATAGGTGTTAGCGCCCCCCGCCTGCCATGACGATTAAATTCCTTCATGGCACTGTTACCATCGTCAATTGCATGGTAATCCGTCATTGCTTTAACGTAAGCTAAATCTTCTGGTGTAGTTTTTTCTTCATTCCACGCGCTATGCTGCACCACAACAACACTATTTTTAATTACAGCTGGGGTTACCCCAGATTGGGCTAAAGCTTCAATCCAGTCTCGGGTAAAGTCAGATTGCCCAGCTTCCTGCACCCACACTTTCCCACCTTTCGCGAGTACCGCTTTAACACGCTGTTTAACTAGGTTAACCGAGGCATCCCAATTTTTACGAGCGTTGGTCCATTTAAAATTTTCTTGACCAAAGGCCATAGAAAACAGATTAGTTGAGTCTATATATTTGCCTTCTTGGATACCGACTGCGCCGGAAACCGCGAACACATTAAGACCTTTAAAATCTGGGTGCACCAACATAGAACCAAGTGCGGCTTGAGCATGAATGTCGTCGGCATCAGGTTGGTTGTCAAACTGAGCCAGCAATAAGTCAGATTCAAATCTGAAGTGAGGTCTGCCACCTTTTGCTACAGGGCTCAGAGTCAGGCTTTGCCAACGGCCTCTTGCCCAAGCCGTACCACCATGCTCCGGGATCTCGCCATTGGTATCGGCAGATGATTCGACACTTACCACATCCCCTTTATTTAGCTGAATGGCTTTCCAAGTATGGTATTCAGGTGTTAAATCTTTTTCTGAGCCTTTTCCTATATATGAGCTTTGGTAAGTCCCAACAATTTTACCATTTACTTTTAAGCGATAAATGGGCTCACCGTCTTCTTCTGTTAAAGGAGTAATGGTCACATCAAACTCCCCAGACTTACCTTGATAAGTATGCTGGGCTTGAGCAAAAAGGTTTCGATATTCCAGTAAACGTGCATCTATCCCTAACGCATCATTTCTTGTATCAACGTAATAAGGGGCGTCTCCAGCATCCAGCACAGAGAAGTCTTCAGTGGCATCTAACACTATGCCGCCCTTTGGCTTAGCTGAAACAGGATCAGCGTTAAAACTCGCAGCCCAAGTAAGAGGCGCCGAGGCAATCAATATAGGTAGTAACAGTTTTTTCATGAAGTTTACTTACATAATTAAAGAAAAATTAGGGATGAAATAGGGTTTACGACAAAATAGTAACATACTCGTAACGGTTTACATCCGAATTTACAACAAACAAGGACACGCCTTAGACACAAAAATTTTAGTAAACCTCGCGCAAAACTGGACCAGATCATGATTTATTTCGTTATTGCTACTGAAAAAATTTATTTAGCCTTTTCAATGGACTAAGCTTTACCGCAGGTAACCTTGATTTTGCTAAGTTTAAGAAACTAAATAAACCGTTTTAACGCATCCAATGAACCTAAACAAAAATAAAAACGTGGAAACAATATATGAATATAAAGCGCGCTAAGCTACACCTTTTAACCAGCCCCCTACTCCTCTGTGTTTTGACACTACTGTCACTCAATATACACGCTAAAGTAACGCTACAAGACGAATTCAAAATTACCGATTTAGGTTTATTTTTTGATGGTAAAAAAGTAAAAAACAAGAAGGCACCCGATAACGGCACTGAGCGTTACGACTATTTCTTTGGTGCCCGTATTGCTCCCCACGGCGACAGCATCAAAAAGTATAAGCATTATGTGTTTATGACTTGGTATCAAGGCGGAAAATCCAATCGTCATGTTATGCTGACTCGCCTTAATATGAAAACCGGCGTGCAACGTACGATTGAACTTCCTCATCGGCACACTGGCTACCTTAATCAACCATGGATTGGTGAATCACACAATACTATTGCTGTTGGGGTTAGCCCAATAGACGGCACTATCCATCTGCTTTACGACATGCACGCATACGGTAAAACCCGACCAGCAGATGGCTCATTAAAAGACGATTACTTTAGATACAGTTATACCAAGCCTGGCGCAGCTGAGGTTGCCGATGAAGAATTTACTCTAGCGCAATTTGTGCAAAACCCTGACGGCAAAAAAGGCAAATATAAGCATTTAACTCTGTCTGGCAAAGTGGACTACAACCAGTATTCAGGTTTGACCTACCCTAAGTTTTTTATTAACACTCGCAATGAATTATTAATGTACATGCGTAAAGGCGGCAATAACAACGGCAGCTACCGTTTTGCTAAGTATCAAGCAGAGAAAAAAAGCTGGTCTGACTTCACTGAGTTTAATGTGATGGACGCTAAAACATTCGGCAACGATTATAACTGGGGCCTATATGGCACCATGAAATACGTAAATGGCAAACTACGCGTAGGCTTTCAGCAAAGAGCTCGAATTTTAGACGATAAATTCTTATATCAAAACGGTATGTACTATGCCTATTCAGACAACCCAGATGGTTCGAGTGATTGGAAAAACCATCAAGGTAAGCCATTTGATATCCCATTAATCGACTCTGCCAAAATTAAAGTTTCTGAGCCAGGCGACCTGATCCCAGAAACGGGAAAAAATCAGGTTCATATAGTTACTGGATTTGATTGGAACGTGACTGAAAGAGGTGACGTACACTTAATTGGTAAAGTATCAAATGTAAAACGGACTCAAGCTGTTAATGTCCATACTTATAAACCAGCTGGGGCGAAAGAGTTTATTACGTCGACTGACTTTGCAGGGGCTGATAAAATTTATACGGCTGGTAACGATATATACATTATTGGATTAACCCGTGGTGGGCGCCCTTATATCGAAAAAGGCATAGGCGGAACTAATAAATTTACCCGTGTTTACGAAGCGAAGTCGGGCAAGCGATTCAGACACGGCAACGTTTACATTAAGAACGGCAAGCTCTACTATTACTTGATGGAACGCGGAACTGGCACCACTCAGCCTATCTACTTGCAAGTGATTGATTTAGATATTTAAACCGTACGAGCAGAGTTCAAACGAGTTTTGAACTTTGCGTAACCTATAAAATAAGAGAAGACCAAAATGAAACTATCTTCCATTCTGTTTTTGCTTTTAACTTCGACTCTGATGCCTAGCCTAGTATTTGGCAACCAGACTGAGCAACAACAACTGACCAATATTGCAGCTAAACTATCAAGCATGCTCCCTGCAGGTAATCAGCTTGTTGCTAACCCGAGCGTAACCAATTTATACGGATACGGCGAAAAAACCCAAGTGGTTGTAACCAACAATTCTTCGGCTGTGGGTGGGCTACAAGCCGAAATCGTCACAAAAAAAGGGCGCAATCACTGGGATGGCGGTGCCAATATTAAGTTATTTAAGCCGGTAAAAAAGGGGGACGTATTACACCTGACTTTTTTTGCCAAGGTAATAGAGGCATCAGACGATACGGGCGCATTACATGGTGTGGGCGTCCAACTTAGCCAACCACCCTATTCTGCTTTATTTTCCAATCAAGTGCAGTTAACTAAAGAGTGGCAGTCGTTCTCGTTTGCAGGCAGGGCACCACGAGATTTTACTGAAGACCAACTACAAGCTAGCTTTCAAGTTGCCTCGCAAGCACAAACTGTAGCGATAGGGCCAGTCTTTGTATTTAATGTTGGCGAGCAACAAGACATAGGGAGTCTGCCTTTCATTAAGTAAGCTTGATTTGAGCAGGTAATTCGACCTTCAACCAAGCCGACTAACCCAATTTGAGCCCTAAACATAGATATCCAAATGTTTGGGGCCCTTGCCTTTCTTATTCTCCGGTAATTTATCGCCGGGCCTATTAGTACTCTCAGTTTGATTTTCTTTATCTGAATTTTCGTTTGCCGACGTATCCTGACGATTTGAGTTGCTGGCGTCTTCATCCACTTGTTCTTGTTGCTCAGCTAAAGACTTGAGCACTGCACTCTTCTCAACCTTTTCTACTTTTTGAGTGTCGTGATTAATGGATTCTTTACCTAGTTTGGGTAAGATGGGAAATAATAAGTCACTAGACATGTTGCCCCCTGTTTGATTAAAAATTCAACTGCGTGCGATACACAACAATGCGCAACATACCATAGTTGATTTAATTTTAAGAAAAACCCGTATTTCTCAGCAATTTTCGTTGCATTCATCTGGCCGATTTAATACTGTATGCGCCATACAAAGATGTCATCAATTTTTGATGTCATTTTCTAATTCGGAACATATTATTTTGAAAAATTCACTGCAAGTCGTCCATCACCACCACGCTTAACCTTTCAGGTTCGAGCTGGAAGGTTATTGATTCCTTCCGGCGGTGCAGAAAATTTTCTCAACCCCCGAAAGGAAACTTTCGGGGGTTTTTCATTTATCGGCTAAAGATTAGTTAAACATAATCTTTGCCTGTTCGAATTAATAACTAACACATATTAAGATCACATGGGATATTCATCATGAGCGACAGTAAAAGACTTCGTATTGCGGTACAAAAAAAAGGCCGCCTAAGTGACGACAGCATTTCATTATTGAAAGCTATCGGCATAAAACTTCAAATTCGCGACCGTCTGCTTATTGCTCATTCGACCAATCAACCCATTGACTTGTTATTGGTACGTGATGATGACATTCCAGGATTAGTCATGGATGGCGTAGTTGATATGGGCTTTATTGGTCAAAATGAATTAGAAGAAAAAATGCTTGAACGCCAAGCGGCAGGCAAAAAAGCTGAATACATTGAACTACGTCGACTAGATTACGGTGGTTGCCGTTTATCATTAGCTGTACCTAACGAAATGGATTACCAAGGTATTCAATCACTGCAAGGCAAAAAAGTGGCAACCACTTACCCTTATTTGCTTGAGCGTTTCTTCAAACAAGAAAACATTAACGCCAGCACAGTGATGCTTACTGGCTCAGTAGAGGTTGCCCCTAGAGCTGGCGTAGCCGACGCGATTTGCGATCTCGTTTCGACAGGAGCCACCCTCGAAGCTAACGGCCTACAAGAAGCAGATGAAATTTTTGTTTCACGGGCAGTCCTTATCCAACAGGCTGGTTCTCTAAGCCCTGAAAAACAAGAGTTAATCGACAAGCTTTTACCCAGAATGGATGGTGTAACGCAAGCCAAAGAAAGCAAATATATTATGCTGCACGCGCCAAAATCATGCCTAGTTCAAGTTAAAAGCTTACTACCAGGTTCAGAAACGCCTACAGTTTTGCCTTTAGCAGGTAACGACGACGTGGTAGCCATTCACGTGGTAAGCCCCGAGACCCTATTTTGGGAAACCATGGAAAAATTAAAATCTCTTGGTTGTAGCTCTATTTTAGTTATGCCAATCGAAAAAATGATGAAATAAGTTCACAGGCAATTTTATGCAAATTTGGTCAACATTAGATACAAAGCAAAGAGAAGACTTATTAAGCCGCCCAGCGTTGGCTGATAGTCAAAGTCTAGCTGATACTGTCTCTTCTATTATTGAGCAAGTCACAACTGAAGGTGACAAAGCGTTATTCGCCCTAACGGCACGTTTTGACGGGGCAAACTTGTCTAGCTTGCGTTATCCGCAAGTGTCCTTGGAAGAACTTGCCTCTATGCTTGAGCCAAAAGTAAAACGGGCAATCGACCAAGCATATGCAAACATATACGCCTTCCATCAAGCGCAATACCCGCAAGATGTAAAAGTAGAAACCACACCAGGTGTAATGTGCGAACTTAAACACGCCCCATTACATGCTGTAGGGCTTTATATTCCTGGAGGCACAGCTCCTCTTCCGTCGACGGTGCTGATGCTAGGCTGTACCGCAAAAGTGGCAGGTTGCCCCAGAAAAGTACTGTGCACACCACCTAATGCCCAAGGCAAGATTGCAATCGAAATATGCTACGCAGCCAAATTGTGTGACATCGACGAAATATACTTAGTGGGCGGTGCTCAAGCGATTGCCGCTATGGCAGTAGGCACAGAGTCTATTGCTAAAGTAGATAAAATTTTCGGCCCAGGCAATAGCTTTGTGACTGAAGCTAAGCAACAAGTGAGTCGTATTCCAGCAGGCCCTGCTATCGATATGCCCGCTGGCCCATCGGAGGTACTAGTGATTGCCGATGCTGATGCGAATCCAGTTTATGTTGCGGCAGATTTACTGTCTCAGGCCGAGCATGGCGCAGACTCCCAAGCGGTTTTGGTCTCTAATAGTCAAGATATTATCCAAGCGACTAAACAACAGGTTGCCGCTCAACTTGCCACCCTGAGCCGTAAAGCCATAGCTGAAAAAGCGATTCAACATAGCCGTTACATCTTAACTGAGAGCCTAGAGCAATCATTTGAGGTAAGTAACGCTTATGGCCCTGAGCACCTAATTGTGCAGATTAAAAATGCCAGAGATAGCTTATCTCAATTGAGTAACGCGGGTTCTATTTTTGTTGGTCAATGGTCACCAGAGTCGGCGGGGGATTATGCCAGTGGAACCAATCACGTATTGCCTACCTATGGCTATGCCCGAAACTACTCTAGCTTAGGTCTTGCAGACTTTATGCGCCGCTATACTGTTCAAGAGCTCAGTTATCAAGGATTACGCAATATAGGCGACGCCATAATGGACTTAGCTGACGCTGAAGGGCTAGATGCTCACAGACAAGCGGTTGCCTTAAGACTACAAAAGTCTTCTGGAGAAGCCTCATGACCCTAGACGTAAACCAGTTAATTGATAAGTTGGTCTGCGAAAACCTTAAAACCTTAGTGCCCTATGAGTCGGCACGAAGATTATTTGCAGCCAGTGATAACAACCAAGGCGAACATATTCCAGTTTGGCTAAATGCTAACGAGTCTCCCTTTGTCAATGACTTTCAGGTAGATAGTCAGTTTTTCAACCGTTATCCAGATTGTCAGCCCAGTGCAGTTATTCAAGCGTATGCTGATTATGCAGGGGTAAAACCGGAGCAAACCTTAGTTAGCCGCGGAGCAGATGAAGGCATAGAATTACTGATCCGAGCATTTTGTACGCCCAACCAAGACCGTATACTGATTTGCCCACCGACTTACGGCATGTATGCCATAAGTGCAGAAACCTGTAATGTTGGTATAGACAAAGCGCCGTTAAAAGCAGATTTTTCGTTGGATATCGATGCAATCGCCAAATTTAAAGATCAGGTAAATCTGGTATTTATTTGCTCGCCAAATAATCCAACAGGTACATCGGTCGCCTCTGAACAAGTAGAGCAGGTTTTACAACACTTTGCCGATTCTGCATTGGTTGTAGTAGACGAAGCTTACATTGAATTTGACTTAGCCAATACTTGGGCAAAGTTGCTCGATACATACCCTAATTTAGTGGTACTGCGTACCTTATCTAAAGCCTTTGCATTGGCTGGGTTACGTTGTGGCTTTACCTTGGCAAACCGCCAAATTATTCATACTTTACTAAAAGTCATTGCCCCCTACCCTATGCCGGAGCCAGTAGCGCAAATTGCCGCTCAAGCCTTAAATCAATCTGGTTTGGTTTCCATGAATCAGCAAGTGAAGGCGATTCAAGAACAAAAATCGGCCCTTAAACACGCTTTAGTAAACATAGGCGATATACAATTAGTAGGCGACGATAAAGCCAATTTCATCTTGTTTCGTACGCAACATAAACAAGAGCTAATGGATTATTTAGTCGCCAATAAAATGTTTATTCGCGATCAATCTAAGCAGCTTCATTTACAAAACTGTTTACGGATCACAGTAGGCACTCCACAACAAAATCAACAATTGCTGACACTTATTGCCAGCTTTTACCAACAGCTAGGAAATCCATCATGAGCCAACCTATTTTATTCATTGACCGTGACGGTACACTAGTTGAAGAGCCTGCGATTGATAAACAACTCGATACCTTAGAAAAATTGGTATTCGAACCCTTAGTTATACCTGCCTTGTTAAAATTCCAACAAGCTGGGTTCAGATTAGTCATGGTATCGAATCAGGATGGTTTAGGGACAGATAGCTTCCCTCAAGCAGATTTTGACTTAGCTCACGATAAAATGATGGGAATATTTAGCAGCCAAGGTGTGATATTTGATGATGTACTAATTTGCCCACACTTTGACCACCAAGATTGTACCTGCCGCAAGCCTAAATTGGGTTTGGTAAAAGACTATTTGCAACAAGGTAGAATTGATTTTACCCGCTCATTTGTGATTGGCGATCGGGACACCGACATTCAGTTAGCCGAAAACATGGGTATAGTGGGTATTAAGTACGATCCCACTACCAACAACTGGCCTGCTATCGAAAAACAATTACTTACCCAGAACCGCCAAGCGACTGTTGTGAGAAAAACCTCAGAAACCGATATCAGAGTCACAGTTGACCTAGACTCAAGTGCTAAATCGTCTATCGAGACAGGTTTAGGCTTTTTTGACCATATGCTTGACCAAATTGCCACCCATGGTGGGTTTGAGTTACAGCTAAAAGTCGACGGCGATTTACACATAGACGATCACCACAGCGTCGAAGACACCGCCCTGGCGTTTGGCGAAGCCATGAAAAAAGCCTTAGGCGATAAGCGCGGCATTGGTCGTTTTGGTTTTGCCTTACCTATGGATGAATGCAGAGCAGAATGTATCCTGGATATATCTAACCGCCCGCATTTGAAGTTTGACGCTCAATTTAGCCGAGACCAAGTAGGCGAAATGACCACAGAAATGGTGCCACACTTTTTCTATTCGTTAGCGCAAGCTATGGGCTTATCTTTGCATTTATCGACCTCTGAAGGAAATGCGCACCATCAAGTAGAAAGCCTGTTTAAAGTATTTGGCCGCGCACTTCGTCAAGCTATACATAAACAAGGAGAAGCGCTCCCAAGTAGTAAAGGAGCCTTATAACACTATGAGTCAACAGATTGTTATTGTTAACACTGGGTGTGCCAATATCTCATCGGTAAAGTTCGCCATTGAACGCTTAGGGGTAAATGTTGCAGTAAGCGATGACCTTAAGACGATTCAATGCGCAGACAAAATATTCTTACCTGGGGTCGGCAGCGCGAATGCTGCTATGGCTAGTATTGAGAAAAAACAGTTAACGGCTTGCATCCAGAGCTTATCGCAGCCAGTACTAGGTATCTGCCTAGGTATGCAGCTTATGGTCGAGTCTTCAGAAGAAAGTCTAACGGGTAAAACCCAGTGTTTGGGCCTCATTCCTGGCACGGTTAATCGTATGCAAACAGGCGAGCTTAGACTCCCACATATGGGCTGGAATACCGTTAAACCCATTGGCGATGCCCCTTTATTCAAGGGCTTAGACGACAACAGTTATTTTTACTTTGTGCATAGTTTTGCCGTTGCTGTATCAGAATACACTATGGCGAGCTGTGAGTATGCCTTGCCTTTTTCTGCTGCGCTGCACAAAGACAACTTTTTTGGCGTGCAATTTCATCCTGAGCGTTCTAGTGACGCTGGCGCTCAGCTTTTGAAAAACTTTATTCAGCTATAAGACATTTTGGTAAATACAACAATGATTATCCCAGCAATAGATTTAATAGACGGTTCGGTGGTTAGGCTTTATCAAGGCGATTACGAGCAAAAAACTGAATACAAATTAGACCCAGTTGACGTAGTTAACCATTACGCCGACCAAGGTGCCAAGTGGCTACACATAGTTGATTTAACGGGCGCTAAAGATACCAGCAAACGACAATTGGAATTAATCAGCAAAATGGTTGCTACCAACCGCATGCAATTTCAAGCCGGTGGTGGCATACGTAGCGAAGAAGACGTGGCCCAACTGTTAGAAATAGGCGTTAAACGAGTTGTTATTGGCTCCCTTGCGGTAAAAGAACCTGAGTTGGTCAAAGGCTGGATGAAAAAATATGGCCCTGAGTCAATTGTGCTGGCCTTAGATATTAATATTGACGAGTCAGGGAATAAATTTATCGCGACCCATGGTTGGCAAGAAAATTCTGGCGTCTCGATTGAGGCATTACTCGAAGACTTTTTATCCGTGGGCGCCAAGCATGTGCTGTGTACAGATATTAGCCGTGACGGCACCTTACAAGGTGCCAACCATCAGCTATACACAGAAATGACGACACGTTTTCCCACTGTCGGTTGGCAAGCATCGGGTGGAATTGGCAACCTTGATGATATAGCTGTGCTCAAGCCAACCCAAGTGAGTGGCGTTATTTTAGGTCGCGCCCTACTCGAAGGAAAATTTAGTGTCGAACAAGCTATTGCCTGTTGGGAAAACGCGTAGCGCTAGACGCTTAATTTGAATACATTTGATAAAGAAAACAATTGCTTAGGAATTTATAATGGCGGCTTTTGGTTCGGTGTTTATGCCACAAATGGCATTAACTCAATTTGATAATAATACGTGGAGTGACAGCACAATAGTCGACTCACAAAGCATTCAACTGCACCCTGGTGCGCACGTATTGCATTATTCCAGTACTTGCTTTGAAGGTTTAAAGGCCTTTAAGCACGACGATGGCAGTATTCATGTATTTCGTATGGATCAGAATGTCGATCGTTTCGATCAAAGCAGCAAGCTGCTTCATTTACCTGATATACAAAAAGATCAAGTATCACATATGATCTTAGACATTTTGGCCAACTACAAAGACCAAATTCCAGAGCCTCCTGGCTCTATGTATATACGCCCAACACATATAGGTACAGAGCCAGCCATAGGCAAGGCTGCGTCACCTAGCCTCAGTTCAATGTTGTACGTATTGATTTCACCTGTTGGAGATTACTTTGCAGGTGGAGCTAAACCGCTTCGCATTTTATTAGACGAGACAGGTATGCGCTGTGCTCCGCACATGGGCATGATAAAAAGTGGCGGCAACTATGCCAGTGCATTGGGTCCAATTTTAGCTGCAAAAGAGCAAGTTCAAGCTGATCAAATACTGTTTTGTCCAAATGGCGATGTACAAGAAACGGGGGCAGCCAATTTCTTATTAATTGATGGTAACGAAATCATAACTAAGGCTCTAGATTCGTCGTTTTTACATGGTATTACCCGCAGTTCTATATTACAAATTGCCGAAGACATGGGCATGACAGTAAGCGAACGTGAGCTAACAGTACAAGAATTATTAGAGCGCGCGGCTAAACCCGGAGTCGAAGCGGCATTGTCAGGAACAGCTGCGGTTTTAACTACAGTCGGAACCCTGATCCACAATGGTAAAGAATACAAGGTGGGTACAGGTGAACCCGGCCCGACAACCCAAAAACTCAGGCAAACCCTCAATCACATCCAATGGGGAAAAATTGCTGATAAACATAATTGGCTAACTCAAGTCGGCTAATAGGTTGATGAGCAGTCGGTGTGAAGTACACACTCAGAATACAATTAAAGGGCGACTATGCTAGCAAGACGCATTATTCCTTGCCTTGACGTGAAAGACGGCAAGGTAGTAAAAGGAGTCAAATTTAGAAACCACGAAATCATGGGCGACATAGTTCCCCTTGCTGAAAAGTATGCGCAACAAGGCGCAGATGAACTGGTCTTTTATGATATCACCGCTTCTAGTGACCAAAGAGTGGTCGATAAAAGTTGGGTAACCAGAATCGCTGAAGTAATTGATATTCCATTTTGCGTGGCCGGTGGGATCAAAACGATTGAAGACGCAGGTAAAATCCTTGAGATGGGTGCAGACAAAATATCGGTCAACTCCCCTGCCCTTGCTGATCCACAATTGATTACCCGCTTACACGATACTTATGGTCAGCAGTGTGTAGTGGTGGGTATAGACAGCTTTTACAACGAAGAAACCGGACAATACCAAGTTCATCAATATACTGGCGATGAGAGCCGCACCCAAGTCACGGCATGGCAAACCGCAGATTGGGTGAAAGAAGTTCAAGCCCGGGGTGCAGGTGAGATAGTATTAAACTGTATGAATCAAGACGGGGTCAGAAAAGGCTACGACCTAGCCCAGTTATCAGCCATTCGTAGTAGCAGTAAAGTACCGTTAATTGCCTCTGGTGGCGCGGGTAAGTCAAGCCACTTTAAAGATGTGTTTGAACAAGCTGACGTAGACGGTGCATTAGCTGCTTCTGTTTTCCACAAAGGCGTGATCCCTATTCCAGATTTAAAGGCTTACTTACGCCAAAACAATGTCGCCATAAGAGACTAACATGATTATTACTAAACAAAACATGGCTGAGCTGGCTTGGCAAAAAATGGATAATTTAATTCCTTGCATAGTGCAAAATGCTGTAAGCGGCAAAGTGTTAATGCAAGGCTTTATGAACCAAGCAGCCCTAGAGAAAACCCTAGAGACTGAGCTTGTGACCTTTTATAGCCGGTCTAAGCAACGTTTATGGACCAAAGGCGAAGAGTCAGGTAATAGCTTGCGCCTAACTGAAATAACCGCAGATTGTGACCACGATTCCATACTCGCTCTAGTTAATCCAGTAGGCCCTACTTGCCATACAGGCACAGAGACCTGCTGGTATGACAGTCAATCTGCCGATTTTAGTTTTATTGCTGAATTAGAACAGGTTATTGCTGATAGAAAAGGGGCTGACCCTGACTCAAGTTATACAGCTCACCTATATAGCAAAGGTATAAAGCGCATTGCACAAAAAGTTGGAGAAGAAGGGGTTGAAACCGCTTTGGCTGCAACCGTGCAAGACTTAGATGAATTAAAAAATGAATCCGCCGACTTAATTTATCATTTAGCTGTATTACTCCAAGCAAGTAACTTAAGCTTTAGTGATGTTGTGGACGTTTTAAGAGCCCGCCACGCCAAACGCTAAGCCCTAAACAACAGATAAGGCATTAATGTAAAAAAGGACCGCTCGGTCCTTTTTTTAGGCCTACTATAACCATCTCATATTATACTTATTGGTAATAGCCATAGGGCCTAGACAGTCATGTTTATCCCTACTCGAGTTAACACAGCATTTATCTGTGTTCAACTATAATAAGTCAACAGAAAACCATTTATAGATAAACACTTATCAAATTTAGTGGTGTATTATATTCTCAATCCAAACCTATACTGGTATAGGCTTGATTAACATTTTTATAACTATTATTTACTTTTTCAGTAAAATTTTGATAATGTAACAGGTCTGATGAGTTGCATAGAGCAACATGCTTGCTCTCAACTAAAATCATCAGTAGTCCAAATTCCAATTAGCGGCCGAGTCTTAGCTAACAAAAGAGAGCGATTTATGAAACACATAAACCAATTACGCTTCACACCCACACTCTTAGCGTCCTTAATCGGCCTATGTTTTACAACCCAAAGCTCCTATGCTCAAACTCCAGAAGCAGATAAGCAATCGAATTTAGAAGTCATAACAGTTACTGCACAAAAGCGTACTCAAAACCAACAAGAAGTCCCTGTTGCCGTGACGGCTTTCTCTGGCGAAGTGCTCGCAGAATCGGTAATCAAAGACGTATACGACTTACAAACCAATATTCCTAGCTTAGGTGCATTTCAAAATCAAACCGCTACCAACTCAAGTTTTTCTATTCGTGGGGTTGGGACATCATCTCAAAACTTTGGTCTAGAATCGTCCGTCGGGTTGTACGTTGATGGCGTATATCGCGCCAGACAAAACTCATTAATCAACAACTTGGTAGATATAGAGTCGGTCCAAGTGCTAAGGGGGCCTCAAGGCACCTTGTTTGGTAAAAATACGCCTTCAGGGGCAATATTGATCAATACAGTAGCCCCTAGTCACGACGGTGGTGACAGCTTTATCGAAGCAACAGTCGGTAATTTTGGTTTAGTCAATCTATCGGGTGCCACCTCGTTTTCAGCTATCGATGACATACTCGCGTTTAGGGTAACCGCCTTTAGCAGTGACAGAGATGGAACTGTGAGTGATATTAATTTTGGCGAAGACATTATTAATGACAGAAACCGCTGGGGCGGTCGCTTACAAGCCCTGTATACTCCTAATGACGACATATCGGTAAGAATCATTGCAGATTATTCTGAGATAGATGAAATATGCTGTGCGGCGCCTGTTGTACTCGGTAATGCAAGCCTAAGTCAAGGTAGTACGCCAGGCCCCAACGGTTTAGCTGTAGGGCAACCAGGTTCCGATTTACTATTGGTGAATGCATTTGGTGCCACACCATTTACGGGGGAAGAGTTTTTCGATAGACGGGTTGCCACCAATCATTTACCTACATCTGCAATGGAAGACAGCGGACTGTCTATGGAAATCAACTGGGAGTTATCTGATCACTATTCCCTAGCGTCTATCAGTGCTGCTCGCAGTGTAGATTCAGTGGATTTTATTGATGCAGATTTTACAGACGTCGACCTAATCACCAATTTCAATGACAGCCAACAAAGCTCCTTCTCCCAAGAACTTAGATTAGATTACAAGGGCGATAAGCTAAATTATATCTTGGGTTTGTACTACTTTGAACAAGACCTGAACCTAGACTACGCCCTGCGTGGCGGTGAAGCTTTTGGCGCCTTTGTGAACAATGTTGTTTTACCCAGAGCCATAGCAGCGGCTGGTGATGGAAACGGCAATGGCACAAGTGATCTCCAAGATTTACTAAATGGAATAAACGGGTTAAGCGCCGCAACAGGTGGTTTTATTGCCCCTGTGGCACCAGCTGGCGAAGCCAATCCTGGCTTTTTGCATATTGCTGAACAGCAACACAAGAGCTACGCAATTTTTGGGCAGTTTGATTATCAGCTAAATGATAAATACACACTAACTGCTGGTCTACGTTATACCAAAGAAGATAAAGATTTATTTAGTACCTTCACTGAGGTTAACGAGCAAAACGAACGTTACGCGCCGTTTAATGTGGTTTTACAAGGCGGACAAGTAGCGCAGGCAGCTGCCAATATTGGAGCCGCTCTGCAATCAGGTCAAGCTCCGCAAACATCTGATTTGGCTACAATTGCACCATTACAGTCACCAGGTTGGGGCCACTCAATCATAGGAGCCGTCACCTCAAGCCGGCCAGATATCAATGGTAACTTACCTGACAATCAATTCACGGGTACGTTAAAGTTGAGCTACCAACCCGATAAAGATTCACTTTATTACGGCTCTATTGGCACTGGATATAAATCTGGCGGCACCAATACCGATAGAATTGACGCGCAATTCGACCCCTTGTTTGACGCTGAGACATCAATCTCATTTGAGCTGGGCATGAAACGCGATTTCCCGGAGCATGATTTACGGGTGAATGCAGCTATACACAAAACCGACGTCAGTGATTTTCAAGCCAATACGTTTTTTGGAACGGGATTTAATCTGCAAAACGCCGGGGATATCGAAACCTCAGGAGCTGAAGTTGATTTAACTTGGTTACCTACAGATACACTCGAAGTCACCTTTTCATATGCCTATCTTAAAGCAGAGTTTGAAACCTTTGTTGCAGGCAACTGTTGGTTGGCCAGTACCTTCCATAACGGCCTTGATGACCCTGGTAGAGCTCAGCCCACGGACCGATTCTGTAACCGTTCAGGTGACAGGCTTGCCAGTCAACCGGAGCATGCAGGAGTCATTCAGCTAAAACAAGATATTGCGGTTAGCGATAGTATTTATTCATTTATTCAAGTCGACTTTAGATACACAGGCGACAGAATTATGGACGCAAGTAACGACCCATTACATCATGTCGGCTCATTCAGTCTGTTTAATCTAAGATACTTTATGAATTTCCAAGAGTACGATACAGACGTAATTTTTTGGGGACGAAACATTTTTGATAAAGGTTATATTGGTGCTAATACCTTTAACACCCCCATCCAAGATGGGAAAATTAACGCCTATTTGACCGAGCCAGCAACCTTTGGCGTAACCGTTAAAAAGCGCTTTTAACCTTGATCGCGTGAAGACTATAGCTTAACTGTTTTTACGCGAATTAAGTCAATCAGGTGGGTAGCTCAGGCAACCCACTGGCAATTTAATTAGTCAACATGCTGCTCCCAGCATGAAATGAAATTGTTTTCGTAGTCAACTCAGACTAAGGTATGCGTAGCTACGAAAATCAAAGGAATGCGTATGCACTTACGTCTAGTCGTTTTGATGTTAGTTGTCTCAAGCTTTTCTTCAATGGCTTGCGAGATGGTAATGGGATATCGCACCAGCGAACGGCTACCTAACATCGAAGAAGCGCCAAATAATAATGGACTATACAAAGATCTTTACACCAGTGCCTTGGCAAACATCGACTGCACCCTAAAAATCGTCAGAGCCCCTAAAAAGCGTATCATGAAGATGCTAATCGAGGGTAAAGTCGACTTTTACCCGGGCCTAGCTTCATCTCGAGAGCGCGCACCTGACATTTACTTTATAAAAAATGGGTTAACCAGCAAAAGTGCGATTGTGACCCGTTTTGATCATCCAGAAATAAAATCTTTAGAAGATGTAAAAGAAAAAGTCATGCTCAGAGCATTTGGTACAAACAAGGCTTTGACTCAAAATCATAAATATATTCGGTACGTTACAGACCTATCGATTGCACAAGCGGTCAAAGCACTGTCTGAAAAAAAAGCTGACTTTTTTCAATATGACAAAAGCGCTATTGAGTACTACTTTGCCAAAAATCCAAGTCATAACATGAAAATACATGACAGTTTCTTCAGAGAAACGGACGTCACCTTAGGCTTTTCGAAAAATTCAATTCATGCTCAAAGCAATCCACAACAACCAAGCAAAATGCGCCAATTTGAACAAGCATTAAAAGCGTTAAAAAAAAACAATGAGCTGGCTCAAATCCTCGCACGGTATTATTAAATAACCCCGAATTCGGGATAAATCGAGCCTCTCGACAACCCGCTGCTGGTGTTTGAACAGGTTCTTTTCACTATATTTGATTGCTTAACATGAGAATAATGTGTTCGGCATGTAGAGATGATTAAAAATTACTCTGTGGTCTTATTTTAGTCGCTGTGCAATATGCCCTATCAATTACCTCCCCCAGACATCTAAATAACCTTTGTGCCTTTGTATATTGCCGTTACTTATCCCTTGGTTTACGGTAAAATTGCCAAATATAAATCTGTCTTTCCCAAGACGACTTCAGCAAAGCAACATAGGCACCTTATGACAGTTAAGCAATTTGACCCTTCTCAAACGACTACTCTAGAAACACCCGTAAAAATAATAGAAGAAGGGGCAAACCTAAAATCCAGCGGAGGCTCTCGCATTGGGTTTATCAGCCTAGGCTGTCCAAAGAATTTGGTCGATTCAGAACGGATCCTTACCCAACTGCGCACAGAAGGCTACGATGTCGTACCTTCTTATGATGATGCGGATTTGGTTATCGTTAATACGTGTGGATTTATTGACTCTGCAGTGCAAGAGTCTCTAGATACCATTGGTGAGGCGCTAGCGGAGAATGGTAAGGTGATTGTCACCGGTTGTCTTGGCATAAAAGATGACGAAATACGTGAAGTCCACCCCAATGTACTTGCGATAACAGGCCCCCACGCTTATGAAGAGGTAGTCAACCAAGTGCATACTCACTTGCCTCAACCTAGCCACAATCCCTACTTAAATTTAGTACCGGATATTGGGGTAAAACTTACACCGCGCCACTATGCCTACTTGAAAATCTCCGAGGGTTGCAATCATAGGTGCACCTTCTGCATCATCCCGTCAATGCGCGGTGATCTCGTTAGCCGACCGATTGGGCAAGTGTTAGATGAAGCTAAGCGTCTTAAAGCTTCTGGCGTAAAAGAGCTTTTGATAATCTCTCAAGATACCAGTGCCTACGGGGTAGATGTTAAACACAAAATGGATTTTTGGGATGGTATGCCGGTTAAAACCGACATGAAAGCCTTATGTGAAAAACTCGCAGACCTAGGTATTTGGGTAAGGTTGCATTATGTCTACCCCTACCCTTCTGTAGACAAAATCATGCCTCTGATGGCACAGGGCAAAGTATTACCGTATCTCGACATTCCCTTTCAACATGCAAGTCCGCGTATATTGAAACTAATGAAACGCCCAGCTGCCGCAGAACGCACTATGGAGCGGATTAAAGCGTGGCGAGAGATCTGTCCAAATTTGGTCATTCGTTCAACATTTATTGTGGGTTTCCCGGGTGAAACCGAAGAAGATTTCGAACTTTTGCTCGACTTCTTGCAAGAAGCACAACTCGACCGTGTAGGTTGCTTTAAATACTCTGACGTAGAAGGAGCAAAAGCCAATTTGCTTCCTGACCCAGTAGATGAAGAAACTAAACAACTAAGATTCGAGCGTTTTATGCAAGTTCAATCAGCCATTAGTGCCGAAAAACTCAAAGCTAAGGTTGGTCTAGAATATCAGGTGATAATTGACCAAGTTACCACAGAGGGCGCAGTTGGCCGCTGCTATGCAGATGCACCCGAAATTGACGGTAACGTTCACCTTACCGATGAGTTTGATGTTGAGCCAGGCGATATTATCTGGGCACAAATTATTCATACTCAAGAGCACGATCTTTGGGCAGTTAAAGTAGAAGACGAATAAAAAGGCTAACTCCATGGAATCAACGGTTACTGATCTTGCGCAAATCATCCAAATAGTGGTTGCGCCAATATTTATGCTCACAGGTATAGCAGGCTTTCTTAATGTTATGTCGGGCCGCTTAGGGCGTATTGTAGACAGAGCTAGGATCATGGAGCGTAAGGTGCAAATGCTCAAAAAACCAGAGCATTTAGAAAAGTCCGAAAAAGAACTAAAAAACTTATGGCGACGCATTACCCTAATAAACCGCTCTATTGGTTTATGTACAGCATCCGCGTTATTTATTTGTGCTGTAGTGGTGTTCTTATTTGTGGGTGATCTGTGGTTGGTGGATATTACCCAAATAATAGTGAGTATGTTTGTTTGTGGATTATTTTTACTTATATTTGCACTTTTAACCTTTTTACGCGAAGTGCAGCTTGCGACTCAAACCTTGCAAATGGGTAAAGAAATCATAGAAGACGAGGCAGAGAAACGTTAGGTAATAAGCCTATTCCATAGATTACCCATTATGCTCCATAATGCGTATATGCTGAAAAAATGGCTACCAATCAGTCGTGATATAGTGTCCTACCTGGTTGGTATTACAAAATGTCTGTGAAACGTAAGATGAATAAACCAATGGTAGTCGTAAACATAGACAACAAGGTACTACCCGCAATAATCGCCGCAGACAAATGATGGTCGCCGCCAATACTGCGAACCATAGGGTAAGCGGCAGCAGCAGTTGGGGCTGCCATCATCACAAACAAGACTCCAAGTTCCACATCTCGCAGTCCGAATACATATCCCACCACAGTAGCGCCTAAAGGCAATAATACCAATTTAAATGCCATCGCCAGATACAGTAAACGAGAGGCTCTAAACTCTTGCCAACGTATAGCCCCGCCTACGCACAACAAGGCTAAAGGCAAGGTCATGTTAGCCAAGTAATCGGCGGTCTCCATTAGCAAATTGGGTATAAAAATTGGAATACTGTTAACCAATATCCCCAAGACTATGGCGATAGCCAGTGGGTTGGTCAGCACATTCATTCCGATAGCCGCCACAGAGGGAGATTTAGCTTGATGATAATACAAGGTTAAAATGGAAAAGATATTTACGGGTAAAACAATGATGGCTAAATACATAGAGGTAATAGCTAGCGCCTCTTCACCAAATGCGCTTAGGGACAAGGCTAGCCCGACAATCGCCAAATTACCACGGCATGCGCCCTGAACAAAGGCTCCCCGAGCGCCTTGAGTGGGAATACGAAAAGCTAAAAAGTGGAGCAGTAAAAATGCCCCACTAGACACAAGACTAGCCACCACCAGCAACTTTACAGGTAATACACCTGACAACTGAGTGGTTGCAATATTAACGAATAACAAGCAAGGCAAAGTCACGTTAAAAACTAGCTTAGAGCCAGTGTTGGCAAACTCGTCCGTTATCCAGCCAATGCGTTTAAGCAGTATGCCCAATAATATGATCAAACTAATCGGTAAGGTGACCTCAACGGCAAAAATCAGAGAATCAAACATTGGCATTAATCCTCTTTATTTTTCTGATGTATTGGCACTGTCTGCGCGCAACAGTTTTTGGTTTTGACTGCCCTCTAAACTAAACTCATAGTACAAATCGATGGCGTTACTCACGCCACTGATCGCCTCTAAATATAGCTTAGGCAACAATTCATAACGGATTGCCACCTCTGATACTGAATCAAACACCCCTACGCCGTACCTAAGCTTTAACCCCGGCGCGATGGTGCCACTAAGTGACAACTGGGTCTCATCGCCCTGTCCAGAGGTATCAAATGCCACATCTTCAAAACCTAGCTTGTTACCCACTTTACTCACTAGGTTTTCACTTTGGCCTAAACCAATAGACAGTAAAGCATTGGTGATAACAGTATCTTGACTGTCGTCACTCGACTCTCCTATGCCTCTGCCTGTAATCATGTACGACAAACTTTGTTGCTGTTCCATTTCTGGTTCTGAAAAAATAGTAACTTTTGGCCTCTCGGCTTCACCTTGTACTCGCAGCCCTGCAATCACTCCATCTTCGGTCAACTTAGGGTCGCGTATTGCCTCTATATCTAAATAAGGTCGGTCTAGGGTTCCATTAAAGGCAATGTTGCCATCTCGAATCACCAAGTTTTGGCCATTGCCTCGATAACGTCCATTAACCAAATTTAATTCGCCGTTCGCAAACATACCTTTAGCATTATTTTCGATACGTAAATCACCACGTAAATCACTGGTTAAACCATAGGCATCCAATTTAACCTCATTGGCTTTTCGTGGGTCGATACTGATCAACACATCCATATTAAAATGCTGCTGAGCGGCCTGCGGCTTGTCTTGCTCTTCAACTAAAATAACATCGTCAGAAGGAGAAACTGAACCAGGGGGTAACTCTCGTATTTTTACTCTGGCATAAGGCAAAGTTACAGTACCTGTAACATCAATATTTTCAGGTGCAAAGGCGACCTTTATATCGGGTGAAATCTTAGCCTTCACTATATCTTCGTAATCCATTTCAAGGTCTTGGCCTTGTATATGCAATTTACCTTTGAGCTCAGGCAACCAGCTGATGTCTCCCGACAATTTCCCATAACCTTGTCCAAAGCGGTACTGGCCATCAAAATCGGCCACTTGCCCTCTTAACGTAATGGTTTGACTGACTTCGTTTAGAGATATAGGTATACCATCACCAGCGAACGCCCCATCAAGTAAACTCAACTGTCCAGTCACCTGAGGCTGTTGCAAAGTACCATTAAGTTGGCCTTGTCCTTTGAGCTTCCCTTTTAGCTTATCTAATTGAGGAACTAAGGTTTCAAACTCAGAAAAATCAATACCCGACAAGGCAAAGCTACCCTGTATGGGCTGATTGAGATCTTGAGTTAGCAGTTCACTGCTAGCACTCAATGCCAATGCGACTTCACCTAATACACTGTCAACAATACTAAGTTTAGTGTTCAGGTTTTGCTGGTCGGCAGATCCAGTTAACTCAAATTCAGATAAGTTGGATGTAACCCCCTGATCGCCCCCTACTTTAAGGATGCTAGGTGTTAATCCGAGTTCGAAGGTTAAGACGGGACCATTGGCTTGACTCCATTCACCTTGCGTAGCTATATCAAGGCGTGAATCTGTCTCGATACTGGGTATATCCAAGGACAATTTAGCCAATAAATTGGTCCAATCGTACTCATCTAAGACAAGTTGCCATTTTGCCTGTTGTTCGGCAAAAGATAACTCATTGATACATAAACTTCCGTTTTCATCTTGCCAGCAATGGGCGCCAATTAGGTAAGATTGTTCAGACCAATTCGCCTGAATATCAAATGGCGCATCTAAAACCAAATCAGAAAATCGGCTAGAAATATTTGCCGATTGCCATTGTCCTTGCCACCCTTTAAGAGACAATTGACCGTCAATAACCAATTGTAAATCAAGCTGGTTACCCGTTGCGTTAACTTGCAATTGATGAGACTGGGCGTCACCCGACACCTTTAAATTACCCTGACTAATCTGCTGCCCGGCTATTACTATGTCAGACACAGATAAGTCTAATCCCACTGGCTTGGCATCATCCCAAGTGAGATCACCATCTGCGCCCACTTGCGCAATATCGATATCAGCAATAGACAACTTTTGCCCACGAACCTGATAATTTAACTGAGGGTTTTCTAAGGTGCCACCTAGCCGCCCCTCTAGATTCACCTCTCCTGCAACATTGGGCACAGTTTGACTGACGTCTGGGGCAATCAATGCAAAATCAAAGCTAAGGTTGTTTTCGCTGTCTAACGTGCCATCTAGGGTTAAACTATTATCTGCACTATTTAACGACAAACCGTCGACCCTAATCCCTTTGACTTGATCGTAAAATGCCTTACCAACAACTGACAAAGGATAACCTTGCCATTGACCATCAATAGCAATTTGACTCAGATCTGAACGCCACACGCCTTGCTGATTATTCACTGCTAATCGCAGGTCGCCGTTTAATTTAGCGGGGTATCCAGTTGCAAGTTTGGCCAAATCAATTTTTTCGATGCGAGTATGGCCTTGCCAATCTAAATGCTTAGTCACCTCTAGTTGCCCTTGGCTACTGATTTTGCCACCCAAAGTCGCAACGACTAGCTCTGATAGATTTACCTGTTTTTGCTGTTCGAACCACGCTCCTTTACCTTCTAAGCTAATTTGGTTTTCAGGCAAAGTGTCGCCACTTACAGAACTACGCATACTTAGGGCAAAATCAGTAAGATCCCCTTTGACCGATACCTCTCCACTTTGCGAGCGGATTTGAGGGTCTAACAAAGGCCAGCCTAACGCTTGCCAACTCACTGATAAATTCAAAGGTAGACGGGGATTAGACAACTCAGCTTGCAGTTCAGTACGAGTAGTCACTAAGCCAGTACTGGTAATGAGCGCATTAAGGCCATCTATATCTCCCTTAGACACTAGGCTTGCCTGCACGCTGTTAGTGGCATCGAATTCAAAATCACCATTAATGACCAAATCATGGGCTAACTTACCGGCTAACCCGATATCTCCCTGCACTGATAGCTCACCATTTGCATGAACAAGTTCAAGCTCTTGTATGGTTAAACGTTGACTGTCACCTTGCATTTTTAGGCTAATTTTTGGAATACGCTGCAAAGGCTGTTCAGCCAACAACACAGAGCTATCGGTCAACAAAAATTGCTTAATATCAAAATGCAATGGCAATACAACAGGCAAAGACTGGATGGCCTGATATTCAAATTGACTGAAGTCAAATGCTTGTGAATTTTGAGGTTTGGCAGCCGCTACTGCTGTACCATCATTAGCAAAGGTATTAACCGACAAACCGGCTAGTTGAAACGTATCTACCACCAAACGTTGGTCAAACTTAAGCTGGATATCAAATGTATCCCACCTTAGCTTTATTACATCAGGCACTAAAATATCGGCCTGATGAATAGATACTTTGTTGACTATGAGAGGCACAGGCATAGTGATTAATGCAGGAGCCGAGCTAGGCTCACTTTTTTCACTTTCTGAAGGAGGAAGCTGTACGTTAAGACGCGTTATTTCAAGATATTCCACACAGACATTTGCAGAAAACACACACCTAAAAGACAAATCTAATGTTAAGTCATGGATATGAATAACAGTGTCATCTTGTTGCCAGCGAATTGACGGCAACACTAAGTCAGAGAAAATGCCTCCTTGTTGGTATTCTATATCAAGTGCATCGACACTAGACGAGGCAACCCATACAGAAAAGCGGGTTCCCCAAGGGCTTAGAATAAACGTTAGCAACAATAGCAATATGCCTAAGGTATAGAGTACAGGTTTGAGTACTTTTAATGCTCTACTTTTTGGCTGAACAGTTGGTACTTGGTTTTCAGTGTCGGTTTGGCTCATAATGCAGGCCCCATAGAAAAGTGGATCCGCCAATTCGACTCGAAGTCACTGTTGCCGCGGGCAACATACAGACGTATTGGACCAAAAGGTGATACCCAAATTGCACCTAGGCCCACCCCAGTGGCTAAGTCCTGTGCAAATTTGTCGGATGCATTGCCTATGTCTACAAACGCCGCCCCTCGCCAACTTTGCATAAATGGATAACTATATTCAAAATTAGCCACAGCTAAGAATTGCCCTCCGATAAGGCGAGCCTCGCCATTCTCGTCTACTTCTGATGGTGCTAAGGTTTGATAAGCAAAGCCCCGCACGCTGCGATCACCCCCAGCGAAGTAACGCAAACTCGAAGGGACTTGACCAAAATCGTTAGTCGATATTGCCCCTAGTTTTGCGCCAAATAAAAACCTATGTTGATCGATACTACGCAACCATTTAGATTGAGCCGTAATTCGAACTAAATTAATATCGGACAGCAAACTATCTGAGGCCAATTCTGTTGTGATAGATTGCCTGTCACCCCAATAAACATCTATGCCTCCTTTAGTACGAAACCGACTCAAGGTAGCGCCGGGTATGACTAAGCGTGTGGTTTGTTGGGGTTCGAACCCTTGGGTAAACTGTTCTTGTTCGTATTTTATAAAAGCCAAGCGCTTCCAATCTGACTGTTCCAGTACCCATTGACGGCTTGCTGACACCGACAATTTATCACTTTGAGTATCATTATTGTTCTGAGCCTGATATCCCACTCGAAAACTCGCATAATTATTCACGGGATCGTCAATTGGAATACGGTAATCAAAAGACGCATATTGCTCAGGCGCAGAGACAAACACTTCTGCGCCAACTGAGTGCCCCTTACTGTTAACCCAAGGTCTGCGCCATTTTCCATTTAATCGAGGCCCCTCATCAGAGGATACCCCCACGCCAACATCAAAATTATCTCTGGGTTTATGGGTTAATAGCACCTGAACAGGCACCCTATAGTTTTGGCTTTTATCAACCAAAGGTCGAACGATGACATTGCGAAAATATTGGGTTAGCTTGAGGCGTTGATTGAACAAACCCAACTTGCCGGCTTGGTAAGGCTCCCCAACTTTGAATGGCACCAATTCTTCGGCTAAATATTGAGCCCGAGTATCACGGCCAAATTGAAGCTCACCAAACCGATAACGTTTGCCACTAGACACGTGCACAGTAACGTCTGCCGCTTTAAGGCTCTGATACACCTCGATACTCGCTCGCTCAAAACTAAAATCGAAATAGCCCAAGGACAAAGCCAAACTTTGCAATTGATTTTTCAATTGCTGGTAGTCTGGGTGCCGCAAGGGACTCCCCTCTTTTAGCTGGGTTTCAGAGAGTAGGGTTTGCAATCCCACTTCTTTTTCGCCTTCGCCAGTCACCTTCAGAGATAAACGCCTTATTTTCGTCACTGGCCCTAGCGTTATGTGCATATTCCATGTCTTAGTTAAATCTTTACCCTTTGGTGGCTGGATATCGGCCTGTAGATGATAAAACCCGTACACTTGGGCTGCCTTTTGCGCTTTCTCGAGCATACGTTGCTTGAATTCGTCCATATTACTCGAGGACTTAGGCACGCCTAACGACGATACCATGACGGATACGTTGTCTTCGACTTCGCTATTGTCTATGCCTTTAATCTTTACGTCTAACGCTAAAGCGGGCTGAACCGCCAAACACAACAGGACACATAAAATTTTTACGGAAGAAGAAATAGTTGAAAACAAAAAAGAACTCACTAACTTTCAAATTGAAAGAATTAAAGGCAGATAATTAGAGTTGCGTATAATACCGTATTTGCTCAGGTGATTGAAATCAGTAAGCCACTCAAACGAAAACAACATAAAGTTAAACAATAAGTTGAGGCTACTTAGGGTACGCCCTAGTTAAACTTAACCTCTAACTAGTTTGCTATTAAGTGCTTGGTGATGAACAACAAATGTTTTACTCTAGCGAAAACATTAAGGACAGTATTAGATGCAAAGCTCCCTTTCCTCCCCTGTGTGTATTGTTACTGGCGGTAGCTTAGGCATAGGCGCAGCAGTTTGCGAAAAATTTGCCCGTAACGGCTACGCGGTGATAAACCTCGATATTCAGCCAGCTCCCTCTCTCAACACAGAATTGCCGATTGAATGGATAGCATGTGATATGACCAATGGTCACCAAGTTAAAGACGCTATTGACCAAGTTACTGTGCAATACGGTCGAATCGATGCATTAATCTCAAATGCTGGTAAACATTACTCAGGGACGATAGAAGATACCAGCGATGAAGATTTTGATGCCCTATTCAACCTTAACGTAAAGGGGGCAATGACTGCCACTAAAGCAGTACTCCCTCAAATGAAATTGCAACGACAAGGTGTCATTTTATTTATGTCATCAGAGCAGGCGTTAGTCGCTAAACCTAATTCTTTTGCTTACAACCTGTCGAAAACGGCTCTCGCGTCTTTGGCCAAAACGACGGCACTGGATTACGCCAGTTATGGGATCCGCTCAAACGCAGTGTGCCCTGGAACCGTAGAAACACCCCTGTATCACAATGCAATAGACAGATATGTTGAGAGATCTGGAGCAAATGAGGCTGATGTGCATGCATCCGAAGCAGCGCTTCAGCCCCTTGGTCGACTCGCTCAACCCCAAGAGGTTGCGGCATTATGTTATTTTTTGGCCAGTGACGACGCTAAATTTATTACTGGCAGTCTGCAAGTGATTGATGGCGGCTACACCACACAATAATCTGACTGGCTTAGATGAACCATGACCACACGTTCGCCAATTATTGATCCACATGTGCACTTCTTCTATTTGGCTGAGGGCGACTACCACTGGCTAAAGCCAGAAAACCCTCCCCACTGGAAAAATAAAAACATTTTGAATCAGAGAATTACTGACTGTAATTTAACCCTTGGTGCCAATCACACCTTGCAAGGCCTAGTGCATATCGAAGCGGGATTTGATAACCAAAGGCCTTGGCGCGAAATAGATCACCTCGAACACAATTGCCAGATACGTTTTAAAAGCGTGGCCTACGCTAACTTACAATCAGAATCTTTTAAACAAGATATTCAACAATTACTGCAACGTCCTAGTGTGGTTGGGGTGAGGCACATACTCGACCAAGATGCTGCAAGTATACTGTCCGACCCTAAATGCCTCGCACACCTGAAATACTTAGCCAATTGCGGGTTATCGTTTGATGCACAACTGAATATTACCGAGCCTGATGCATTTAACGCACTTTGCCAATGTGCAGCGCATATCCCTCAATTGAAACTACTCATTAATCACGGCGGATGGCCACCCCCTGCGGTATCAATGCCTAGTTACGCTAATTGGTGCCAGAACCTGAAAAAACTGTCGAATTATCCCAATATTGCGATGAAAATGTCTGGGTGGGAGATGCAAAATAAGCAATGGTCTATTGCAGATATGACAAAAACAGTCACAGATGCGCTAGATTTACTAGGCGAAAATCGCGTAATGCTAGCCAGTAACTTTCCGGTATCAAACTTAAGCTTACCCTATGCTGAACTATGGCAACGCTATCAAAGCCTTGAACAACGAGTGTCACCTTTAGTTTATAGAAAACTCACCAATCTTAATGCCATTACTTGGTATCAGTTCAATTGAAGCCGTAAAACAAACAATCAGATAACAATGTCTGAATGCGACTGGCGTCATAGCGCAGAGTCCATTAGGATAAATCCCATTGCAGTAAAATATTAGGAAATTTGCCAATGAACTCTATCAAAACAAGAGCAGCCGTTGCTTGGGCTGCGGGCCAACCTTTAAAAATTGAACAAGTAGACTTAGCGCCACCACAAAAAGGTGAAGTGCTGGTTAGAATAGTCGCAACTGGTGTGTGTCATACCGATGCCTATACCTTATCTGGAGACGACCCAGAAGGCTTATTCCCCGCAATTTTGGGGCACGAAGGTGCGGGTATAGTCGAAATGGTGGGTGAGGGGGTGACGTCTGTCGAGGTAGGTGATCACGTTATTCCGTTATATACGCCTGAATGTGGAAAATGTAAATTCTGCTTATCTGGCAAAACCAACCTTTGCCAAGCCATACGCAGTACCCAAGGTAAAGGCGTAATGCCAGATGGCACCAGCCGCTTTTCTATCGACGGGCAGCCTATATACCACTACATGGGCACCTCTACTTTCGCAGAACACACAGTTGTGCCAGAGATAGCCCTAGCAAAAATTCCTAAAGAGGCCCCTTTAGAAAAAGTATGTTTGCTTGGTTGTGGCGTGACCACTGGCATGGGCGCAGTAACCAACAAAGCCAATGTTAAAGCTGGTGATACAGTAGCAGTATTTGGTCTTGGCGGAATAGGTTTATCGGTTTTGATTGGCGCAAAAATGGCTAAAGCCGGCAAAATAATCGCGATAGATGTGAACGAAGACAAGTTTGAAATTGCAAAGCAACTTGGTGCAACAGATGTTATTAACCCGAATGATTATGACCAAGCCATTCAGGACGTGATAGTAGAGCTGACCGAAGGTGGAGTAGATTACTCTTTTGAGTGCATTGGTAACGTGAATGTCATGCGTTCCGCCTTAGAGTGCTGCCACAAGGGCTGGGGAGAGTCGATTATTATTGGGGTTGCAGGCGCAGGACAAGAAATTAGTACCCGACCATTTCAACTTGTTACAGGGCGCGTATGGCGAGGTACAGCGTTTGGTGGAGTGAAAGGTAGAAGCCAATTACCCGACTACGTTCAGCGCTATTTAAATGGCGAATTTGAACTCGATACCTTCATTACTCACACCATGCCCCTTGAAGACATCAATCAGGCTTTTGAGTTGATGCATCAAGGTAAGTCTATTCGCAGCGTGGTACATTTTTAATGCAACAACAAACTGAATTAGCAGAGCTAAGTGCCAATAAGTGCTTTGGCGGCTGGCAAAAAAGGTTCAGCCACAAATCTGAGGTACTAAATTGCGAAATGCAATTTAGTGTATTTATACCGCCTAGTCAGCCAGATACTAAGCTCCCCGCCCTATATTGGCTTAGTGGTTTAACCTGCAACGATGAAAACTTTGTCATTAAAGCAGGCGCACAACGTGTTGCCGCAGAACTAGGCATAATGTTGATTGTGCCAGATACCAGCCCAAGGGGCGAACATGTCCCTGACGCTGCTGATGGTGCCTACGATCTAGGATTGGGCGCTGGCTTTTACGTCAATGCAACACAAGAGCCTTGGAAAAAACATTATCAAATGTATGACTACATAGTCGATGAGTTGCCTGAATTAATTAAAAAAGAATTCAGAGTACAAGATAAAGCGGCTATATCTGGGCACTCAATGGGCGGCCATGGCGCGTTGACGATTGCATTGTCGAATATGAAACGTTACAGCTCAGTGTCGGCTTTTGCACCAATTGTGAACCCGAGTGAATGTCATTGGGGCCAAAAAGCCTTTACCCACTACCTAGGCGAAGATAAAAATTTATGGACCGACTACGATAGTTGCGCCTTAATGCGCCAACAAGGTCAATTTTTGCATATTCCTATGTTGGTTGATCAAGGTCTTGATGATAACTTTTTTCATACTCAAAAATTGTCTAAACCTCTCGAAGACGTAGCGAAGGAAATTGGATACCAAGCAGAGTTTAGATATCACTCTGGTTATGACCATAGCTATTTTTTTATTGCTAGTCTCATCGAACAGCATTTACGCTTTCATGCTAAACACCTTGGTATTGATACCCAAGCCTAAATCGTAAAACACCGCTTTTATGTTACACCCAACTAAAAGCGGTCAATCTCATCACACCTCAAGTTTCGTGTAAGTTAACTCCAATAGTCTAAACGATTGACTAATTGGCGAGAGTCAAAACTGACTTAATCGAAGATTACCCTTGAAGGTTGAGTGGGCTCATTCATGAAGTATAAATGTAAACCAATCACATTTGGTGTTGTCTATAAGACCCCCTAGCAATATCCCCCTTAAGCCTTTGTCTTATATATAAAAACCCTTAATCTTTTGCCCTAAAACTAGTTAGGTGTTCATTATTTTTTACAGATAATTAAACATATTTGTTAAAAACTTTGATCTTTATTTTCGTTAAGACTATATTAATCAACAACTGGTCAGATGAGTGGATATCAAGATTATGAGTATTAGAACGCGTTTAAAGAAAGTGTTGCCCCCTATCTCTGTTACCGAGCAAGAAGCATTAGAGGCGGGAGATGTTTGGTTAGAGTCGTCAATCTACCAAGGTACACCAGACATGGACGCATTAAGGGCTGTACCAAAGGCTAAGCTTAGCTCAGACGAGCAAGCATTTTTTGACGGACCGTTGACCGAACTATTAACCATGATTGATGATTTTGAATTGCATCAAGGCAAGCACATTCCTCAAGATATTTTAGATTTTTTAGCCGTGAATAAGTTTTTTGCGCTGATCATTCCGAAAAAGTTTGGCGGCTTAGATTTTTCCGCTTATGCAAACTCAACCATAGTCGCCACAATTGCTGTAAAGAGCAGCGCTATTGCGGTCACCGTTATGGTTCCTAACTCATTAGGGCCAGGTGAACTGCTTATGCACTACGGAACCCCAGAGCAACAACAACAATGGTTACCAAGCCTTTCTGTTGGCAAAGATATCCCTTGTTTTGCCCTGACCAGTCCAGAAGCTGGATCGGATGCAGGTGCCATTCCCGATGCAGGGATAGTCACTACAGGTCAATATCAAGGTAAGGAAGTATTAGGCGTATCTGTGTCTTGGGACAAGCGCTATATTACCCTAGCGCCAATAGCCACGGTTTTAGGTTTGGCGTTTAAAGTTTTCGATCCAGAAAACTTGTTAGGCGATCAAGTCGAACTAGGCATTACATGTGCGCTTATCCCAAAATCTCACCCTGGAGTGGAATTAGGGAATCGTCACGACCCTATGGGCTGTCGCTTTTATAATGGCACAACACGGGGTCAAGACGTCTTTATTCCCATGGATTTTATCATCGGAGGGCAAAAAAATATTGGCCGAGGTTGGCAGATGTTAGTGAGCTGCTTGGGTGCCGGTCGCGGCATATCACTCCCAGCCATGGGCACTGCGTCAGCACAAAATGCATTAAAATCGACAGCCGAATACGCTTTCATTCGCGAGCAGTTTGGGGTCCCCATTGGTCGATTCGAGGGGATCCAAGAAAAACTTGCCGATATGGCTGGCAAAACCTTTATTACCGAAGCCATGCGTGTATTAACAACTGAAGGCTTAGGTTTAGATATCAAGCCATCTGTAATCACCGCAATGGCAAAGTACCACATGACTGAACTAGGGCGCGATGTTAACAATATGGCAATGGATATCCAAGCAGGTAAAGCCATTCAACGGGGTCCACAAAATACCTTAGCAAGTAGCTATTTGGCGCAACCTATAGGCATCACAGTTGAGGGCGCAAATATACTTACTAGAAGCTTGATGATTTTTGGTCAAGGTACTATGCGTTGCCACCCCCATTTAAAAGACATGGTCGACTTAATTCATAGTCAAGATGCCAATGCAGACAAACAATTCAATGCAGTATTAGCAAAAACCGTCTGGTTTAGTGTAAAGAATGCATGTAGAAGCATAGCTAAAAGCTACTTACCCTTCACTCGTGGTGCTAAAACTGCGCTACCAGAAGTGGCAAAGTATGAGCAACGCTTAAACGCGATATCGGCCAAATTAGCGCCACTGGCAGATTTATCATTGTTGGTTTTAGGCGGGGATTTGAAAAAAGCTGAGATGCTTTCAGCCCGACTAGGGGACGTGATGAGCTATCTGTATGCTTCAATGGCAGTTATACGTTTTTACGAGCAAAAAGTCTCAGACAGAGAAGATGCTAAGGTGTTTTTTAACTACGCCATTCAGTGGACCTTGTCTCAAGCAGATCAAGCTCTAGCTGATTTTATTGACAACTTCCCGAATACACCAGCAAGGGTGTTAATGCGTGCGTTAACCAATACATACAGCCGTTCGGTTAAGCAGATTTCTGACGAACTTAAGCGCGAGCTGTCAACAGCGAGTATGAACACGGGGTCGACCATGAAAGAGCTAACCCATCTAGTGAAAATAGTTAAAGGTGACGGCAACGATATTAACTATCAAGCATTTGTGGCTAAGCATAAAGTCATGCCTCACCTTAAAAAAGTTCAAAAAGCACTGCGAGCATTTCCAGTTGTGCCTTATGTGTCTTTTGAAAATGCTGTTAATAAACTCACCGAGGCGGGAGAACTGACTCTTCAAGAGTCAACTATGCTCTTAGACTATGATAAAAAACGAAAATTAGCAGTAAGAGTGGACGAGTTTACCTTTGATTTAGACTTGTTGGATGCAAATCAACGTTTAGTTGACCCAAGTAAAGAAAGTAACGCTACAGCTGCGTAAGCTTCTTAACTGCTAATAAAACACCGTGACTAAATAATAAAACGATAAGGCTCTGTCCCTACACAGCCAAATAAAAAGCCAATTTCATATGACGAAATTGGCTTTTTTATGGCTGAAACTTATCTATGCTTTTCAGGCAGTATCTTTGTCAAATAATTTACTGATTATGTTTTTCATCGTCTGATTTAGCTTGAGCAAAATCTGCGTCATCCTCCTCAGCATCGCCAACTACGTGCTCCAACTTCACCTTGTCGACGGTTCGAAACGTATTTATCGGTCCCGCTAGGGCATATAAACTAAAAACGATAAATAGTACTAGCGCTGGCTCTGTAGCAACCACAACAAACACCAGCAAAATAATAAGCAAAGCCACGAAGGGGATTTTACCCGTTAAATTAACTTCCTTGAACGAGTTGTATTTAAAGTTACTAACCATGAGCAAGCCTGCTAATCCAGTTAATAAAGCAACTAACCAACCATAATCATTCCCATCAACCTTGTATTCAACGCCAACCCAAATCAAACCTGCCACCAAGGCAGCAGCAGCGGGACTCGCCAACCCTTGAAAGAACCGCTTGTCAGCCGATTCTATCTGAGTATTAAACCTAGCAAGCCGAAGTGCAGCACCAGCAACAAAAATGAATGCGGCTAACCATCCGATCTTGCCCAGTTCAGCTAACCCCCAATTATAGGCAACCAATGCAGGGGCAACTCCAAATGACACCATATCAGCCATAGAGTCGTACTCAGCGCCAAATTGGCTCTGAGTATTGGTCATACGTGCTACACGACCATCTAAACCATCAAAAATCATAGCCACAAAAATACCAATTGCGGCTGCCTCAAACTTGCCATTCATAGAGGAGACCACGGCAAAAAAGCCCGAAAATAATCCCGCAGTTGTCAATAAATTTGGTAAGAGGTAAATTCCTCTGTGTTTTTGTTCACTCATAGCTAGTAATCTGTCCCGCAAGGTAAAAGTTAGTTACTCTCAAGAGTTTACCGCGATTCCCGTCATTTGAGTACAGCTATCCGACAAACTCTATATTACTCGTAATTTTAGAGTGAAAATAAACCCCATACAGTCAACTGTATTTGTTTAGTCATGGTTACTACATATACTGTTAGATTTTTTTACATAAACTATCTGGACCGACCACAAAAAAACAAATAAACTTTTGATTATAAAGATAAAAACAAGTTGGCTCACTTTGTGCTTTAAAGCTTCTATCAACACCAATAAGGTAACACTATGGAAAAGGTAATGAAGAAGTTCGCTTTAATATCGGCTTTATTAGCGTCTGGTTATGCTAGCGCGGGCACCACAACATGGGAGTGGGATTTAGACGCTTCGGTTGGGTCACAAGGCACAACATCACTTAGCGCCGACGGAACAAATGGAATCAATTCGAACACCCTTAGCGCGGGTTTGGCTGGCTACTCGGATACAGGCGGAGCTGCAGATAATCAACTAGAAACAGGGCAGTTTTATTACTACGGAGACGGTTCAGGTTGGGGCTTTGTCAATCAAGATGAAACAGAGCCAGAAAGACCAGGCCACGCATTTGATAATCAAGGTTATATAGTCGACTACGATATGGCATTAATCAGCTTTGATACTTCTGTTGAATTAACAGGAATTAATTTTGGTTACAGACAAGATGGTGACTTTACCCTTTTAGCTTACACGGGCTCTACTCCATTCGTTGAATCTAGCCTTAATGGCTCAACTTGGGCTGCACAGCAAAGCTCAGGAAATTGGTTAACTGTAGGCCAATATAACGGCAGCGTCACAGACGAGTATTATGCAGTAAATAGTGGTCAAACATCTTCTCAGTATTGGTTGTT
Organism: uncultured Paraglaciecola sp.; assembly: GCA_947498355.1. GTDB lineage: Bacteria > Pseudomonadota > Gammaproteobacteria > Enterobacterales > Alteromonadaceae > Paraglaciecola. Next base: position 109,901 of record CANMKA010000007.1, read on the forward strand.
AGGTGCATTCAATAGCTTGTTTGGTGAGCCGACTGACTACAGAGTCGACAATAATGACGATGCGTTTAAAATCAGAAAACTGAGAGGCAATACCGAAACTGGCGCAACCCAAGTCTCCTCGCCTGCTGCTTTTGCCCTGCTACTAATGGGAAGCGCGTTTGCCATGAGAAGACGCCGTCAAGGCTAATAAAGCTCACCTCACCTCAAATACCTCAAAAAATACTAGCGCTTACCCTGCGCTAGTATTTTTATGTTAGCCCTTTAATAATATTAAACTATGCACTCCTGATGTGCTAAATCATCACCTAGACTGGTGCTTGATACATTGGCGTATTATCCTGTTATTTAATTAATTTCGTGTCTTTCCCATTAGAAGGTTTATCTGTGCAAAATTTGAAAAGTACTTTATTCATAGCGTTTTTCACATTAAGTTTCTTGGCTGTTAGTTCAGTATCCTTAGCTGCTGACAGAATGTATGAGCAAGCCTTACAATCATACCAACAACAAAAATATGATGAGGCCTATGTCTACTTAAAAAATTCTCTGCAAAATAATGAGAAAAATTTACCGTCTAAATTATTATTAGGTAAACTATTTGTCCGCAATGGATTTTACCAAGATGCCATAAAAGAATTTAAGGAAGCCTTGGCGTTAAAAATCGACATTGAATTGATATTGCTCCCATTAGGCAATGTGTTACTTTTTAATGAACAATACGAAGATGTCTTAGCCTTGGGTAAAGGGTACGAATTAACACCAGAATCAAAATTTGAATGGCGGATGTTATCTGCTGCCGCTTACTCCAACTTGGGTCAGCCTTTACTCGCCCATCAAGCTTATCAAGACGCCCTTAAAATTTATCCCAAGAGCATACGAGCACTCAACAGCTTGGCCTATACCTATTTGTCAGATAACCAAATAGAAAAAGCTCAATTTTATCTAAGCAAATCTCTCAAGATTGATCCGAGTAATGAAAAGACTTGGCACCTTAGCGGTAAAATTGCCGAAGCAAACGACAATAATGAATTAGCTATTAGCCATTATAAAAAAGGGTTGCAGCTTTCTGCAGACGATCCAGTTTTGTCTCGCTCCCTCGCCTATGCCTTGGTCGCTGAAGACAAACTCGATGAAGCCCGACAAATAGCCGATAAAATCATCACGCAAACCCCTGATGATCCATTTGCCATGCTGCTCAATAGTTGGCTGCATTCAAAAGCCAAAGAACAGGATATGGCAAGCTCAATTATCGAAAACCTTAGCAATCAACTTACATTAGTGACCGAAGAGCAATACCAAAAGAAAGATTCGTTACTGTTTGTAAAAGGTATGACAGCTTATATTCAAGGGGATTTTGAGCAAGCAAGACGCAGTTTAAGTCGTTATATTAAACGTTACTCGCAAGATTTGAACGCCGTTTCTATGCTAGCCGAGATATATTCATCTATGGGCCAAGATTTGGCCGCTATGCACTTACTTGAGAACATTGAGGCGCAAGTGATTGAAAGTCTGCCTCAAGCGCTGACGTTAGCAAACTTATACTTGCAAAATAACAAAGACTTTAAAGCAGAGTACATATTAAGCGAAATGCGAAAACGTTATCCCACCGAAGTACAAGTTGTTTTAATGTCTGCTAAAGCGCTAGCAGCCAGAGGTAAGCTAGAGGAAGCCATTCGCCTAGTCGCCGATAGTGAAACACAATTTCCCAAAGCTGTTTCCCTAAAGCTAGCAAGAGGCGTGATGTATGTGCAGAATTCACAATTTGACGCTGCACTAGATATATCTAAACAACTCATCAAGCTCGACGCCCAAAACCCCGACTTTTTTAATCTACAAGGGGCCTCATACATTCGTCTCGGTGAATTAGACAAAGCAGAGGTCGCTATTGCTAAGGTTCTCAAAATCAACCCTCAACATTTTGTTGGTCGCTTTAATCAGGCCATGATCCATAAGCATACGGGTAGACTCGATGACGCTAAAACCGCTTTGCTTGAATTAACAGAGGAACAACCCAGAAATACTAATGCTTTGTTTCAATTAGCCTTTGTTGAATCTCAATTAGGCGACCTTGAAAGTGCTATTCAACGTTTAGAAGAATTAACTATATTAGAGCAGAATAATCATAAAATATTGAGTTTGTTAATTAACTTATACAGCCAAAACGGTCAGCACCTTGATGCTTTAAGTCGTGTACGAAAAGCTACCCGAGACTTTCCTTTACACCCTGATTTTGCCATCAAAAAAGCCGAAATCCTCATTGATAACCGCAAAATAGACGAAGCAAAAGAGCAATTATCTGCTCTTTATAATTTATGGCTAGATAACCCCGAAAAGTTATTTAGGTTAAGCTCGATGCAGCAGCAAGTTGAAGATTATCAAGGAGCATCGGACACATTACAAAAAGCTCTTAGTTTTCAGCCGAAACACTTACTACTTAATTTGGAATTTGCTCGCCTCAATATTCAATTAGGGCAGCAACAAATCGCTTTGTCTGTACTAGATAAAATGCAAAAGCAATACGGTGACAACGCCAATATCCTTCTATTGCATGGTGATATTCACATGCACAACCAAGCTTTAGAAAAGGCTTATCAAGCATACTCTCAGGCAGTAGACGTAGAGCCTAGCTACCGACTGCCTCTTACTCGCCTCTATGAATTAGCGCGTAAAGGTATTAATCCCGACAAATTTCACAAACTGATTTCGTCCTTGTTAGAAGCCACCCCAAAAAATCATTGGCAACGTAAATTATTAGCCGACCACTTAATGAATAGTGGGGATTGGGCGTTAGCCGAAACCCATTATAAAATATTACTTAAAGAAGAAAGTTTAGCGGCAGATTTTACAATTTTAAATAACTTGGCGAATATTTATTTCGATAAAGATCCAAATCAAGCTCTACTGTATGCACGTAAAGCCTTAAAGCTGGCTCCAACTAATTCGGCTGTTTTAGATACCTACGGCTGGCTGTTAACTGCCTTAGCAAGATACGACGATGCCATCACCCACCTACGCCAAGCTCACGCTATTGACTCCAAAGATCCATCCATTCGTTATCATATTGCATACACGCTGAATAAATTATCACGCACAGTCGAGGCCAAAGCCGAATTAGAAGACTTGATTGAAGCCTATCCAGTATTCCCTGAACGTGAACAAGCAAGGGCACTCCTTGCTTCAATTTAACTCAGTCTTACTAAGCCTCAATTCATTACTGATTTGAGGCTTTTTGGTTATCGTCCCGCTACAAGTATGGCGACTGCCTCAAACTATATCGCTATTTCAATTAACACCAATCCGCAAGCCTCGAATCCAATAACAGACAAGACCCTTTATACAGTGTCAGTTAATTTTACATAACCTCTAATCAACATACAATCAACAAACCTAAAGCATTGATAATAAACAACTTTATTAAGTGGTACGATTTGTGCTTAATCTGCATCAAGTAACTGTAGTAGGAAAACATCAAACAATGAATAACACATTAAAATGGCTAGCTGCTCTAGCCACTCCTTTTTACTTATCTCAGGTTCAAGCATCGATAACCGTCATTGATTTCGACAGGGATGCGGCTGGTAACCGTATCGATCATGGCCAAATAGTTGATGATGAGTATAAAGCCCTAGGTGTAACCATCACCAGTGTCGCGACTAGCGACCCCACCAACCCTGTTCAAGTAGCATTTAGGACGGGCAACAGTAACACCAGCGATCCTGACTTAGAGTTCAACAACGACGATAACGCCTACAATATACGTGAGAACGACACCACAAACCCAGAGTTTGAATTTCGTTACACAGCCCTGCAAATAGATGGCTTTCCGGCTGATACATTTGACGATAGACCTGGCAACATTCTTATTATCCAAAATACCGACAAACGAGCAGACTGTGACCTAGAAGAATGTCCAGATCCTGATGATGAACCAAGACCTGATTCAGCTGACCTTTCTACGCCTGCTGGATACTTTGAGTTTTCATTTGATTTCATCGTTGACTTAATCTCTATCGATACCTTTGACTTTGAAGAAAGTAACTTGCTAACAGCCCAATTTTTTGACGAGCAAGACAATGAGATTTCTACAGGCTTCAGATTTGAAGCTATGATTGACGGCGGATTTAGAAGACAAGACTTCTCAGTCAATGGTGTAAAGCGTCTAGTATTAAACTTACCAGGCTCAGGCGCGATTGATAACCTAGTGTTCGAAACAGCAAAAGAAGTGCCTGCTCCAGGTACCCTTGCAATTATTGGTCTAGCATTACTATATATTGGGCGTAGAGCTAGACGTTAGCCTCTATTCTTTACCTAATGATAATTAATTCAAAAAAAGCGGCCTTGGCCGCTTTTTTATTGTTTTAAACCCTACATTGGGTTGTTATGATTCACAGCGATTTAAATGCTGAGAATTATCAATAAGATGCAAAAATTATCACTTTTATCCCTGTTCACCTGTTTTTTGCTGTGCACCACTACAACCTTTTCACAAACCAATTCTCATTACGAAAAAGCCCTAAAAGCTTACAATCTTAAAGCTTATGACGAGTCTTACATTCATCTAAAAAATGCCCTAAAAGATAACCCATCAGACTTGCCAGCTAAGTTATTAATGGGTGAAATGTTACTCATCAATGGTTATTACGATGCCGCTAGACTTGAATTTGTGGAGTCTTTAGAGTTGGGGGCAGATCCGAACCTTACCCTTAAGTCTTACGGGAAATCATTAATTCTGACACAAAATTTCGATGATATTTTGCTTCTAGAATTTGCTAATTTAAATACCGAAAATAAAGTCGAGTTAAATTTACTCAGGGCCACAGCCCATGCAAATTTAGCAGACACAATCAACGCAGAAAAAAGCTATTTGCTCGCCCACCAGCTAAAACCCGACAACGTTCGTACTCTAAACAGCTTAGTCACACTTTATCTCAAACAAGGGCGAACCTCAGAGAGCCAAAAGTACCTTAGCCACTCTTTGGCCATTGATGAGAATTTTGCGAGTACTTGGCGCCTCAAGGGCCTACTCGAAAAGCAACTCAAACAAACTAAACAAGCCCTAACGTCCTTTCAACGAGCCTACCAGCTAAACCCTGAAGATCCATTCGTGCTTCGAGCATATGCAGACGGGCTCTGGGCGGAGCGTCAGACGAAAGAAGCAGAGCGTATCGTCAGCAAAATACTAGAGCAAACGCCAAACGACCCTTATGCAATACTGTTACAAAGTCAAATCTACTCAGCCTCAAATAAAACAGAAGAAGCTCAACAGCTACTGGGCAAACTCGCCCAAGACTTAACTCTGTTAGACGGCCAAAGTGTGGCGTCAAATATTTCATTGCGTTTTGCCAGTGGCATGACAGCCTACTTAACGAACAACTATGAGCAAGCTCTAACCGATATCATTTATTACGTGAATAACTCTGATATAGAAATCAATACGTTAGGTGTCTTGGCCGATACTTACCTGAAGCTAAATAAGCAAAGAGATGCTTTAAAGTTACTCGAAGCAAACGAAACCTTGGTCATGAAAAACGTCAATATATCACTGCTATTGTGTGACCTATATTTACAATCAAATCGCGCCTTTAAATGTGAAACCTTAGCGAACGATCTAAAACAACTGTACCCGAGCCAACCAAGAGTAGACTTTGTTAAGGCCAAAACACTGGTTGCCAGAGGAAAGACCCAAGACGCGATAACGCTGCTCGAAGGCATTGAGCAAAAAGAGTTTCAACATCAAAAATCACTGGCCATTGCCCATTTACATTTTCAAATGAATAATTTTGATGCAGCCCAAATTTTGGCAGAAAAACTGCTGATAGACCTCCCCAAAGACATAGACGTATTAAACTTAAATGTTGCCTTGGCAATAAAGCGCGGCCAATGGCAAGCAGGCCAAGGACTCATTGATAGGATCCTTGCCATCAGTCCAAATTATGTGCCCGCACTATACAATCAAGCCAATTTGTTAGCGGCACAAAGCCAATTTCAACCCGCGCTAACTATCATGCAAAATATAGAGAAGAGCAACGGGCTGCAAGCGAATTCCTATTTACTCTATGCTGATATATTGTCAGCACTAGAACAAGATGAAGAAGCCATTAATAAACTGCGTTTTGCTTCAAAGCTGGACGATAGCTCAGTGCCACTATCAGACAAGTTAATTGAGTTATATATCGAAAACGAGAGATTCAAAGAAGCCCTTTGGGAAATAGATACCTACGCGAAAAAAACCTTATCGGACGACAAATATGTCCTGACCAAAGCCGAGCTAACTTATAAGCTTGGAAAAACTGAAGAAGCTCATGAAATATTGTCTGAACAATACAAAAAATGGCAAGGTAAGCCGGAGTTTTTGGTTAGACTAAGCCAAACTCAACTGCGGGTGAAAGATTTAGACAGCGTCGAAGTCACGTTACTCAGTGTGCTTGAAGCAACTAACAATCAGTACCTTCCTGCTCTACTGCAACTTAGTCAGTTATACCGCACAACTAATCGATTACCGCAAAGTATGCGCTATGCTGAAGCCGCCTTAGAAAGTCGTCCAAATGATCCAGCTGTTTTAGTTGAGCGAGCCCAAATATATATTGCGCAAAATAACGATGACGCGGCACAATCCTTATTATGGAAAGCCATCAAGAACAACCAAAACTATTTGCCTGCCTATGCGCAATTGTATCAGTTGAGTAACCGTCAAGTAGGAACTCAACAATTCACACAACATATCGAAGCAAGATTAACTCAAGACAGTAGTAATCACATTCTACGTAATTTAGTTGCCGATACCTACTTACAAAATAGCCAAAGGATTAAAGCTTTAGGTCACTACCGTATTTTGCAAACTGCTACCCAATATCCCAATATGGCAGCTGTACTCAACAACTTAGCCTTTATTTTAATCGAGCAAGACTTAACAGAAGCATTAACACTGGTTGAACGTGGGTTAGCTCTTGATCCAAAGTCAGCAAATCTGGTTGACACTAAAGGCTGGATTACCGCTAAACAAGGGAATTACTCACAAGCCCTTGAGCTGTTAAGACAAGCCTATTCAATGAACTCAAATGATCCCAATATCCGCTATCACCTAGCCTATACGCTACATAAGCTAGGACGTTCAGAAGAAGCGAAACAAGAGCTAAATCAGGCATTTAAACTTGTTCTGCCTTTTTCTCAAGAGACTCAAGCCAAATTACTACTCGAAGAGTTAAATAAAATTTAAATCGCACAAGAGGCTAGCTAAAGGCTTTATACAGATGGTATTACACAGTTATATAAAACTATACCTATGTAAGCCCTTGGCGATTTATCGTTACTCATCAAAGTAATACACTCCTTCCAAATAACGTTTAATTGGGAAGGAAAATGAATTTGTCGCCGAAGGTTTTCGCATCAAAGTTAGTGGCTTCGTGCTTATTCGCCACAACCCTTTTTTCATTCAGTGCTAGCGCATCGATTAATGTTTTGGATTTCGATTCGTTTAGAGACGGGCAGATTATTGACAACGAGTACATATCGAACTTCGGTGTGTCTATCTCTAGTGTCAACTACAAAGGCAGAAACCCAAACATTATAGGAAGACAAGTAGCTTTCAATACATTGAATGACCGCTCTAGAGATAATGACTTAGAGTTTAACAATCGTCACAACGACTACAAGTTTAGCTACACTGCACTCAACCTTCCCGGTTACCTTGGCAGCAATAATCCTGGCAATATTTTGATACTTCAAGAAAATGGCAAAGGCTGTGGAGATGGAATTTGTGATAAACCTGATGATGAAGGTTCTCGGGCAGCAGGGTATTTTGAATTCCGATTTTCAAGCTTAGTAAACATTTTAAACTTGGACTTTTTCGATGTTGAAGAGCAAAGAGGACAATTGGCTAAATATTCTGCTATCCAATTTTTTGATGGTGTTGATAACGAAATACACAAAAATCATTTCATCCCGAGCATGGGAGACGGTGAGTTTGTCAGACAAAGCTTTACTGGGATTACAGGCGTAAAAAGGTTAGTACTCAACTTGCCAGGTTCGGGAGGAATTGACAATTTAGCATTCGAAGCCCATTCAGGTGCAGCAGAAGTGCCCGCACCTGCCAGCCTAGCCCTATTATCCTTTGGCGTGTTGTTCGCGTTTAGACGAAAAATCAGTCGGGCTTGGCAAGCTAACAACGAGTCTACCCAATTGTAGCTATTGGAGTATCACTAGAGCTGCCCTTATCTGGGTTGGTTTTTATTGGTTTACCGTAAAACAAAAATACCGCTAAACAGCGGTATTTTTTATTTTGAGCATTGGCAATAAAAGCAATGCAGACAGTAAGACCTACTCTATTATTAGTTGTCCGTCTCGCTCGTCAACCGTGATGGTCGAGTTTTGCCCCAAGCTACCACTCAAGATCTTTTGAGCCAATGGATTTTCTAATTCAGTTTGAATGGCTCGTTTCAATGGACGCGCTCCATACACGGGATCAAATCCAGCCTCAGCAAGCCTGTCTAAGGCTCGCGCCGACAAGGCTAAATGTAACCCACGTTCTGCAAGCCTTTGTTTTAGGGTGAGCAATTGAATCTTAGCAATTTCGGCTATCTGCTCTTTACCTAAAGGATGGAAGACGACTGTGTCATCAATTCTATTTAAAAACTCTGGCCTGAAGTGACCCACTACCGCCTCCATAACCAACGCCTTAAGACTCGGATAATCATTATCTTGGCTAGCTTCCTGGATAATGTCTGAGCCTAAGTTTGAGGTCATTATGATCACAGTATTTTTAAAGTCTACCGTGCGCCCCTGACCATCTGTCAAACGTCCATCGTCTAACACCTGAAGTAAGATGTTAAATACATCTGGATGGGCTTTTTCTACCTCATCTAATAAAATAACCGAGTAAGGTTTGCGCCGCACAGCTTCAGTCAGGTATCCCCCCTCTTCGTACCCCACATAGCCCGGAGGAGCGCCAACTAAACGCGATACTGAGTGTTTTTCCATAAACTCAGACATATCAATACGTACCATAGCGTCTTGGGTATCGAATAAAAAATGCGCTAAGGTTTTACATAGCTCAGTCTTACCTACTCCCGTGGGGCCCAAAAACAAGAATGAGCCAATAGGCCGATTTGGATCAGACAAACCCGCCCGAGAGCGACGAATAGCATTCGAAACAGACGTGACTGCTTCTTTTTGCCCTATCACCTTGTCATGCAGCACGCTCTCCATTGACAAAAGTTTTGCTTTTTCACCTTCAAGCATCTTACTGACAGGAATTCCTGTCCAGCGCGAAAGAACATCTGCAATTTCATTATCGGTAACCCTATTTTTAAGTAAGGTGGTCTCTTGTGTCTCAGACTCGGACGCCAACTCTAATTTGGCTTCTAACTCTGGAATTCGGCCATATTGTAATTCAGACATACGACTGAGATCCGAGGCTCGTCTGGCAATTTCCAAATCTAATTTAGCTTGCTCCAACTCGGAACGTATCGATTGTGTGCCTTGCATGGCTTCCTTTTCAGACACCCAGACTTTTTCAAGCTCTCGATACTTAATCTCGGCTTGTTCACGCTCAAGTTCGATTGCTTCTAGGCGTTTATGGCTAGCCTCATCTTTTTCTTTCGCTAGGGCTTGTTCCTCGAGTTTTAATTGGATAACGCGACGCTCTAATCTATCCATATCTTCCGGCTTTGAATCCATCTGCAAGCGAATACTTGAAGCAGCTTCATCAATTAAATCAATGGCCTTATCGGGCAATTGCCGGTCGCTAATGTAGCGATGTGATAGAGAAGCCGCAGCGACGATGGCAGGATCAGTAATTTCCACAGAATGATGCAACTCATAGCGCTCTTTTAACCCACGCAAGATAGCAATGGTGTCTTCAACACTTGGTTCATCTACTAAAACTTTTTGAAACCTTCGCTCTAGGGCAGCATCTTTTTCTATGTATTGACGATATTCGTCTAGGGTAGTCGCGCCCACGCAGTGCAGCTCACCACGTGCTAGGGCAGGCTTGAGCATATTACCTGCATCCATTGCACCTTCACCTTTACCCGCGCCCACCATAGTATGCAATTCGTCGATAAACAGGATCACCCGCCCCTCTTCTTTGCTTAGTTCATTTAAAACAGCCTTAAGACGCTCCTCAAATTCCCCTCTAAATTTGGCTCCTGCAACTAAGGCCCCCATATCGAGGGCTAAAACGCGTTTATTTTTAAGGCCTTCTGGTACCTCTGAATTAATAATACGCTGCGCCAATCCCTCGGCTATGGCGGTTTTACCCACTCCAGGTTCACCAATTAATACGGGATTATTTTTGGTTCGTCTTTGCAAAACTTGTATGGTTCGACGAATTTCATCGTCTCGTCCAATAACCGGATCAAGTTTGCCTTGCTCTGCTCGTTCAGTTAAATCAGTGGTAAATTTATCAAGAGCCTGACGCACATCTTCTGCGTTAGGATCAGTCACTTTTTGACCGCCACGCATCTTCTCTATGGCCTGCTCAATTGACTCTGTAGTGGCACCCAACCCTTTTAATAATTCACCCAAGGTGCCCTTGTCTTGTAGGGCTGCCAGTACAAACACCTCAGACGTAATGTAATCATCTTTGCGTTTTTGCGCCAGCTTGTCACTGAGGTTAAGAAGGGTAACCGTACTCTTGGCCAACTGCACATCTCCGCCTGTACCGTCAACCTTTGGAAAACGATCCAAGGCTTCAGCCAAAGCTGAGCGTAAGCTGTTAACATTGATTTTAGCCGCATCGAACAAAGGACGAACCGTGCCACCTTGTTGGTTTAGCAAAGCCGTCATTAAATGCACTGGCTCTATGTATTGGTGATCTCTACCCAAGGCAAGAGATTGTGCATCTGAAATGGCTACTTGAAATTTACTGGTAAAACTATCTAATCGCATAATAACTCTCTCAATTATGACTTATCTATGCCCCTGTTATGGGTACGTTTTTTAGACGGTTCAATAGCTCAACCTTAAAACATGACTTTATACACGGATAAATTTGGAACAAAAAGTTGGGGTTAATTCAGGTAGATTGCACTGACCATGCGCCCTGTGCTGATGTGGCCTTGACTGGTTAAATTTCCTTGGTGGGTAGCACGCCTGTGAGAAAAAAAACGCTGCTCATCTTGATAAGTACAATGTTCACCACCGTATATCTGAGAGATCCCGAGAGCTCTCAACTTAGTCTTTGCAATGCAAAATATATCCATAAGATATTTAGGATGCTTTACATGTTTTTTTTCTCGAAACCCTTGAGGATAGTGTGCAAAGGCGTCTTTTACGTCTTGGCCAACCTCGAAGTGGTTAGCGCCAATGGCGGGCCCTAGCCATACCAGTATGTCTTGGCGCTCGCAGTCAAACTGCTCAATACACGCTTCAATTATTCCTCCGGCTAAACCTCGCCAGCCTGCATGCACCGCAGCTACCATATTTCCTTGCTTATTACATAGTAGAACGGGGAGGCAATCTGCGGTCATAACCGCACAAACTTGATGGGGTTGCTGAGTATATGCACAGTCAGCTTCTAGGCTGTCATTGACTAGTGAAGTCAGGTTAATAGGCAAGTTAACACAGGCATTACTATGAGTTTGCTTCAACCAAAGCATGTTTTTAGAGTGAGGAAGTAAGCTGCGGTTACGATCAACAGATACGGGGTTATCACCAACATGCTTACCTACGTTTAGTCCATTAAACGGTGCCCGACTTACGCCTCCTATACGTGTGGTTGAATAAGCCACCACGTTGGCGGGAGCTGGCCAACTTGGGCGAATAAATGAGCAGTCATCAAGGCTAGTTAAAGAAGACATTTGTCTAGTCTTGTTCACTACCGTGTAGCGCTTTGTCTTGTTTTAGCACATCAAGTAACTGCCGGAAGTCTTCAGGTAAAGGGGCTTTCCAACTTAACCATTCACCAGTGATGGGGTGAGACAACTCTAGCTGCACGGCATGCAGAGCTTGACGATTAAAGCCTCGCAGCATATCTATCATATCTTGGCTGCATGCTTTGGGAGGCTTGGGCCGGCCGCCATAAGCCTTATCGCCAACCAAAGGATAGTGCAAATGAGACATATGCACTCGAATTTGATGAGTTCTACCAGATTCTAATTTGAGCCTTAAGTGAGTATGAGCACGAAATTTTTCCATTACGCGGTAATGGGTCATGGCCGGTTTTCCTGACTCTCGTACCGCCATATTGGTTCGCTTAGTTGGATGTCTACCTATGGGTTGATCGACGGTTCCACCTGCCACCATAGTACCAATTACAACGGCTTCGTACTCTCGACTAATTTCTCTAGCTTGAAGTTGCTCAACTAAGTGCGTTTGGGCTGGAATAGTTTTAGCCACCACCATCAAGCCTGTGGTGTCTTTATCTAGTCGGTGTACTATGCCTGCACGAGGCACATTCGCGATATCGGGAACATGGTTAAGAAGCGCATTTAACACCGTTCCATCACCATTCCCTGCTCCTGGGTGAACCACTAAGTTCATAGGCTTATTGATAACCAAAATATGTTCATCTTCGTAAACAATATCAAGCTCAATATCTTGGCCTTTGTGCTGAACTTGAATTTCAATATGGGCGTCTATTTCAACCTCTTCCTCACCGATCAATTTCTCTCTCGGTTTGTTTGAAATAACCCCATCAACTTTGACGCGATCAGCCAAAATCCACTCTTTGATGCGAGATCTTGAATAATCAGGGAACATTTCGGCTAAAGCTTGATCTAATCGTTTACCAAGAAGAGTATCTGGCACAGTAGCCTGAAGATGCAGTTTTTCGACGGGGGTGGTCATGCTTTGCGTATCCTGAATGTTTTTCACAGCGATTTATATGTGCATAGGCCCATTTGCTGGGGTAGAATGCGGAGAATTGTTTTTAAGCAGTGCGTATTCTACCTAATTTTAAGACGCAATGAAGCAAGCATGTTCAAACGAATAAGAAATTAGAGATAAAAAAATCCATATGATAAGCAAAAAGCAGTTAAAACAAATAGCCATAGTGAATGCCTTAGTCATACTTGCAGGCTGTTCATCAGCCCCAGACGAGTTAGACGCGCAATTGGTTTTAAAAACCAAAGGTGCTCAGGGCCTATACGATCAAGCTAAATCCAAATTACAGCAAGGCAACTATACAGCCGCAACGGAAGCCCTTAGCGAACTAGATTCCCGTTTCCCATTTGGGCCTTTGGCCAACCAAGTTCAACTCGATCTTATTTACGGCTACTACAAAGGTGGTCAAATTGAAGAAGGCTTAGCCATAATCGATCGTTTTTTGCGCCTCAATCCCAACCATTCTGATGTAGATTATGCTTTGTATATGCGCGGCCTTACCAACATGGAAATAGACAGCAATCTTTTTCAAGATATTATTGGAATTGATCGTTCTGACCGTGATCCCAGTAGTGCTAGAGAAGCGTTTAATGATTTTCGTCAACTTATAGAGAAATACCCAGACAGTAAATATGCAGCTGACGCGCAAAAACGCATGTTGCATATTAAAAGTCGGTTAGCAAAATACGAAATAGCCGTTGCGAGGTATTATATGAGACGAGATGCATATGTGGCTGCTGCGAATAGAGGTAGATACGTACTTCAACATTATTCAGATACAGACTTCGTTCAAGAAGCCTTAGAGATAATGGTAGAATGTTACGACCAACTCGACTTAGATGAACTGAAAAACAACGCAATGAAAACGTTGAAACTCAATTATCCGAATAGTAGTTTTATCAGTTAACCTAAGTTCTCAGCAATCAATTGAAACGCGCCATTTGGCGCGTTTTTTATTTCTATTTGATACATGGCTTGTGAGGTAACACTATGACGATTTACGGTAAACTTTTAGCCTGGGTGGTGCTTTTAGCAGGATTACCAAACGTTACTTTATCTAATCCCGTTAAAAATTTAAAACCGGTAGGTGAAGCGAGGTTAACCGTGTATTTTTGGAAAGTTTATGACGCGACTTTACATACAGCCAACGGTCAATATAGCCAAGGTCAAACTCCCCTCACGTTAACTATCAATTACCTTCGTGACATCGATAGTACGGATTTAATCAAACAAACCCGAGAAGAATGGCAAAGCCTTAAGGTAAGCGAAGAGAAAATTGATGTTTGGCTGCCCAAATTAACCCAAATATTCCCTGACATTGAAAAAGGTGACACCTTAGCGTTACATATAGACGATCAGCAGGTGAGCCATTTTTACTTCAATCAAAATGCGCTAGGCGAAATCGAAGATCCTTTGTTTGGTGAGCAATTTGTACGGATATGGTTAGACGAAAATTGTAGCTATCCTAAAACCTGCAAAAAATTGAGAGGAGAGTCTGATTAAAACATCAGACTCTTTGTTCAATATCGCTAAATCCAATTTTATTGATCGTACACAGTTGGGATTGGCACACGTTTGTGTTGAGTTTTAACAAAAATACTGGTTAGCTTTTCACTAACATAAGCCTCAACTTGTCTACCCTCTAAAAAGTCGTCAATTTGATCATAACTCAGGCCCAAGGCTTGCTCATCGGATTTTTGAGGATCTAAGGTTTCTAAGTCAGCCGTAGGCGCCTTGGTTACTACTTTGGAAGGAGCACCCAAGTGACTAGCTATTTGTCTAACTTGACGTTTATTTAGACCAAATAAAGGCGCTAAATCGCATGCGCCATCGCCATACTTGGTATAAAACCCTGTAATATTTTCAGCGGAATGATCGGTACCTAATACTAAACCGTCAAGCAAACCTGCAATTTGGTATTGTGCAACCATGCGCGCCCGTGCTTTAACGTTACCTTTTACAAAGTCGCATTTAGCGGCATCCTTGGGCATTAACCCTTGGTTTTGCATGGCTGCTACTGTTTGTGCATCAATTGCATCAGCACCTGGCTGCACATTAACGGCTACACTATGAGACGGCTGAATAAAATCAATTGACGCTTGAGCATCATCTTCGTCTGCTTGCACCCCATAGGGTAAACGCACTGCGACAAACTGATAACCTTGGTCAACTGGCGAATTTAAACTGTTTACCGCTAACTGCGCTAACCTGCCCAAAGTGCAAGAATCTATGCCACCACTGATCCCTAGGACCAAGGTCTTAGTGTAACTGTTTTTTAATTGAGTCTGGATAAAAGCAACCCGTCTGTTAATTTCGTACTCGACGTCAATCTCGGGTAACACCCGCATTTCATCAATAATAGTTTGGGCTTGCATAATCTCTCTCACTACCTGTAAATACATGAACGGCTAATGTGTATGATATCGAACTACATCCGCTCATAGTTTATACCTTACGCCTTGTGAAAATGCGTTAAGGTGACTCAAATGCTGAGTTCTGTCTACTTAACCAAAAGAACGCGGCCCAAAGTATTAACCGGAAGCGAATGTAATGACGTACCAAAAAGGCCTTAGTCTAATTGAATTAATGATCACACTGTCTATTTTGATGATTATTTTAACTGCTGTTGGGCCTAGCATTCAAAGTATATTGATAAAAAACCGAGTAATATCTGAAATCAATGAATTAAGTTCAATTATTCAGTATGCAAGGCACCAAGCAATTGACGAACAGACCTTAGTCTCGGTTTGTCCCTCAACCGACTATACCAACTGTTCTACCAATTGGAATGATCCCAAAATGGTGTTTATCGACTCAAATGCTGACACCACACGCAATGCCGATGAGCCTTTATTGGTAAGCATTGAAGCTCTATCACCTACTAATATCATGACCAGCAGTGAAAACATTATTCAATTCACTGAAACTGGTCAAGCTAGTCAAGCTTCAGCACTACTTTTGTGTCACCAAGATAAAAAAGCAGAATATGCCAGAGCCTTGAATGTTACGGTTCAAGGCCGAGTTAGGTTGAGTACTGACTCAAACAAAGACGGCGTGTTCGAAGATACGTCAGGTATTAACCTTTCATGCTGAGGTCTTATTAATTTAATGAGCCGATCGCACATACGGTTCATCAGCAAGCCCACTGCTTCCGAACCTTGTCATAAATACGTTACTTTACTTTGAGATACTTGCTCATAATGAGTCATATGTATTTATTGCTAGCAAACGAAAGGAGCTATTGTGGTTAAGTGGATTGTTGTCATCTTTGTTTTTTTAAGCGTAACAACTAGTTATGCTAATCCTCTGGTTATTGCCCACAGAGGCGCATCTGGTTATCTTCCCGAACATACCTTAGAAGCGGTTACCCTAGCTTACGCCCAAGGTGCAGATTATATCGAGCAAGACTTAGTCGTTAGTAAAGATCACAAATTAATTGTATTGCATGATATTCACTTAGAAACCGTCACCAATGTTGAGCAAGTCTACCCTGATCGTAGACGCCACGATGGACGCTATTACGCAATCGATTTCTCTCTTATCGAACTCAAAAAATTGACCGTTCACGAACGCCAAACGCCTTCAGGGAAAATGGTTTACTCTCAGCGTTATAGAGGCACAGCCGACTTCAAAATCTCCACCTTCTCAGAGCAGATAGAGTTGATTCAACAACTCAACAAACAGTTTGGAAAAAATGTCGGGCTTTATCCCGAAATCAAAGCCCCCGCTTGGCACAGAAGCCAAGGAGTAGACATTAGCCAACTAGTGCTAAACACGCTCAGAAAACACAAACTGGATGATCCCAAGCAAGCTGTGTATATCCAATGTTTCGACTTTGCCGAGACCAAACGCCTAAAATATCAGCTAGGGGCTAAGGCTAAACTTATTCAGCTTATTGGAGAAAATGAGTGGAATGAAGCCCCTACAGATTTCAGTAAGCTAGTCACTCCAGAAGGATTAAAAGCTATCGCCGAGGTTGCCCACGGCATAGGCCCTTGGCTGCCTCATATCGCTAACTTTTCCGAGGGGGAATCTACTGGTCTAGTTGAACAAGCTCATGCGTTGGGGCTAACCGTTCACCCCTATACCTTTAGACAAGATGCCTTGCCAGCTGGGGTAAACCTGACTCAAACTCAAAAAATATTGTTCGAACAGTTGCAAGTAGATGGGCTATTTAGCGACTTTCCAGACACCACAAAGACATTTTTGAACACACTGCCAAAGTAACGCGAAAAAGTGTCAATCAATGTTTAGACAATCTTATTCACATCAACTTGGTTAGCTATTCTTAAGAGCAAAAATTGTTTTTTGAACGTACGCTAAATTGTAAACTGGTTATACTCATATCAGAGCCTGTTGATTTGTGCTGTCTTGGTATAAAGGATTCAATTGTCCTGAGTGGGTAGCTCTTCCCTAAACACGAGGCGATATTTATGATTAAGCGAATTTACTTTCAACCACTTACATTTTTGCCCTTCTCGGTTTTAACGAAATCGCTTAGGTTAACTCTACTTATATTACTTGCGTTTTCGGCCCAAGGTCAGGCCTCTAATCATAAAGATGCCTACTCCCTTGAACCTATTGCAAGTGATCATTTTGATTCAGTACACGTTGCCAATAATGCGGCGTTGCCTAGGGCCCCCCATGTTTATATAGCCGAGATTGACGTGAATTTTAGTCCAAATTGGCTATCAGAATTTCAAAGCGCGACCACGAAACACTATCGTCAACGCATTAAACAAGAATATGCCAAGATGTTAAATGATCATCTTGAGGTGGCGTTAAGCAATGATGGCTGGACCTTAATTGACCAACCAAATAGCGACGCCCTTACCTTAATAGCTAAACTTAACGATCTACACATTAATGGGCCGAGTCAACTTAACAAGCAACACATTTTAGTGCACAGCGTTGGCCAAACAAGCGTAACAATGGAAGTAAAAGGGACAGATGGTAAGGCTATATTTGCGATTGAAGATAGCCGCAATGCAGGTGGACTAACGCCAAGCATATTTGAAACCGACAGAGCAACGAATTACGCTTTGTTTAGTCGTTTGACCAAAGGTTGGGCGGATATTTTCGTTTCATATTTAAATTTAAGCACCCAAGAAATCAAACGTTCTTAACCTAATTACCTAGACTCTCCGTCAGTTACAATACAGAGTCTACTTAACCTGAACTCGGGTTAATTAGACTTTATTCATAAACCATAAAGACATTAGCGGGCTAACTCTCGAGAGTGATTGGGCCATAAGCTCATACTCAAGGCTTTGACATTCTCACTACAACTCGACGGTTTTTCGCTCGGGCGCTGTCATTCGAGTTTGGTGAAATATGTCGACGTTCGCCATGTCCGGTCACTTCAATTCTATCTGGCTCTACGCCCATAGACCTAAAGAAAGCTTTTATCTCAACGGCTCTGCGAATAGAAACCTGCCTGTTAACACCACGGTTACCGTAACTGTCGGTATAACCATCTAACAACACCAACTCCAAATCACTGTCCTCTTTAAGGTACTCGCCTATCATGGCCAAGCGTTTTTGAGAGTATTTGGTTAAGACGGTATTATTAAATTGATAGGTCAGTACCGTATAGGCAATATCTTCAAAAGAATAAGGTAATAGGTTTGCGACGCACTCAGCAAATTCTTGATAAGGTCCAGCAAAATTACTGGCGTTCAGGCCAACCGCAACTCGGTCATATTCGTTATACCAATCTTGATAGTAAATCGTTGGCCAAAACCCCTTCTCTAGCTCCGTCAACATAGTCCACGCTGCTTGCTCGGGTAAATCTCCGTTATACTGCTTGCGAATTGTCATATCAGCAATGGTGCGCTGAACTTGACCAGGCATCCATTTGGGTGGTACTGAATAGACAGCCGCTACTCCCATATTTTTTGGAAGACGTAACATATCTAACTCAAATTCCATATTTAGCTGTTTAGATGCAAAGCTAGTAAACATCGCCTCACCGTAACCTGGTAACGGGTGACTCAAGGTGCACTGTAAACGGTTTTTTTCCTTTAGCATCCAATTCGACTGCTCGATCTTTGCAGTGTAATGACGGAGGGCCCCGACACTATTAAAACTGATCGCCACTAATACAGTGCTCAGCCAAAATCTGACGTTCAATTTATACATGTATTGGGACTCCCGAGTATGAATGCGTCAATGAAATTTATCACTTATAGCCAGCAAGGCCTAACTTATATAAGTAGTATCGACAAAAACAACCAAACACTTAAGGCAATTTGAGGTAAGTAATGGAGATTTAAGTTGAATCGTCACTAGCGACCCACTCTGAACCTTGCGATAATCACCGTAAGTAATGTCGATGTAGACTCCCATGTCAGAAACCCAAGAACTAAAAAACCGCTTCCGTGGATACTTTCCCGTTATTATTGATGTAGAAACTGCCGGCTTCAACGCTGCAACGGATGCATTGTTAGAAGTCGCAGCCGTAACCACAAAAATGGATGAAAACGGCCTACTTTACCCTGATAAAACCTTTCATTATCACGTAGAACCTTTCGAAAATGCTAATCTTGAACAGGCAGCCTTGGATTTTAACGGCATTGACCCATACTGTGCGTTACGAGGCGCGCTAGATGAATCTGAAGTAATGAAAGACCTGTGTAAAAATGTCCGTAAAGAACAAAAGGCTGCAGACTGTCAACGCTCAGTCATAGTGGCTCACAATGCCTCATTTGATCAAAGTTTTGTTAATGCAGCGATTGAACGTAGCCATATTAAGCGCAGCCCTTTTCATCCCTTTGTCTCATTTGATACAACCTCACTCGCAGGCTTAGCACTCGGTCAAACCGTATTAGTTAAAGCATGCGAAGCAGCTGGGATCCCTTTTGATCAAAAAGAAGCACACTCGGCCTTATACGACACCCAGCGTACCGCAGAGTTGTTTTGTTTTATCGTCAATAAATGGCAACGCTTAGGTGGAATGACTGTATAACGTGCAAACCGAGTGTTTTTTCAGTAAAAATTAGCGTAGTAGTTGGACATAACCACTGAATACCATAAGTAATGCCAATGTTTACGTATAAAAAAACCGCTAACAAGCGGCTTTTTTATGTGTAAACAATGGTAACGAATTATAAATCGCTAGCATTCTCTGAAAGGTAACTTGCAACGCCTTCAGGACTTGCATCCATACCTTTAGCACCTTCTTGCCAACCGGCAGGACAAACTTCGCCGTGTTCTTCGTGGAAGTTAAGGGCATCTACCATGCGTAACATTTCGTCAATGTTACGACCAAGAGGCAAGTCATTAACGACTTGATGACGAACGATACCTTCTTTGTCGATTAAGAACGAACCACGGAAAGCAACGCCTGCATCTGGATGCTCTACGTCATATGCCTGACAAATGTCGTGTTTAACATCAGCAACCAAAGTATATTTAACTGGGCCAATACCGCCATCGTTAATCGGTGTGTTACGCCATGCATTGTGGCTGAACTGTGAATCAATAGACACGCCAATCACTTCTACTCCACGCTTTTGAAATTCTTCGTAGCGCTTGTCAAAAGCAATTAGCTCAGAAGGGCATACAAAGGTAAAATCAAGTGGGTAGAAAAAGATTACTGCACTTTTTCCTTTAATTGCTTCGCTAAGAGTGAAGCTATCAACTATCTCACCGCTACCTAAAACTGCAGCTGCTGTGAAATCAGGTGCTGGACGACTAACTAAAACGCTCATTTAAATCTCCGACTGGTTTGTTTCAAAAAGTGGGCAGACCCACATATTTAAGTGTTACAACGTAGTGCATATGAGTGCGATAGCCGCAAAAAACAATAGCCGCTCAAAAATAAATTACAGATTTAGTTAACTTCAAAGCACTAGTACAACTTTGATAATTAACAATTAATCTGATCTTGAGATACTCAATATTAATTCTAAGTAGGAATTATTCTTATTTACTGCTTGCATCAGATGTAAATAACAATTATTCTTATTAATGTAATTAATCTAAACCACTGGGGCATAGTATGTACGTTTGTTTATGTCATGGCATTACAGACAAAGCCATTCAAGAATCTGTTGTTGAACACGGTGTGGGCAACATGCGTGAGCTTAAGAAACGCCTAGGTGTTGGCTCTCAGTGCGGAACCTGTATTCAATTGGCACAAAGTATTATTGATAACACTATTGTCGACGAATTACTATTTAAAGAGGTTTGCTAGGCATAAAAGCCAAGCACTCCCATCTATAAAAGCTTTGTTCTTATTTTCTTTAAAAAGTTTTAACCCTCTGACCATTCTAATGTTAGTAACCTAATATCCGCCCCTAGCCTTGGCAATTGGCTCTCAAGTAGCTTATCAAAAGAAACAAGCAAACCTACTACAACCTAAAGTATTCTCTGACGGCCAATCTCTCGTAAAAATCCTATTAATACTAACTGGTATAATTTATAAATATCGTGTTATTGAAAATCTAATAAACAAGCATCATTACTAATTGCAACATCAAGTGTTGATTTAAAATGATCTACACATAATCTAGGGTTCAAGTTTGTCACCTAAAAGTGGCCGTACCGCGTATAAATAATTGAAATTCCCCCGCTCCCCAACCCTGTTAGCGAAGGTAATAATGAAAAACAAAGACAGTGATTTATGCATCAATGAATTTTTTGAAGCATTTAAAGACGTAGTGCCAATCAAAAATGATGATCGAGTACTCACCTCAAATAGAACAAACTTATTGTCTAAACAATTGAAAAGGCAGGCCTTAGAGAAACACCACACACTATCGAACAACTATTTGCTTACATCGGCATTACCGCCACTCGATCCCTATGATCATATCAGTTACAGACAAGACGGGGTTCAACAGGGTGTATTCAAAAACTTACGCCTAGGAAAGTACGCAATTGATAGTGTTATTCAGTTACAAAATATTCAATTTGAAGTGGCTAGGCAGCGTATATTTGAGCAAGTACTACACCAACACCAGAAAGGCGCAAGATGCATACTAATAAAGCATGGTTTGGGTTTGAACAATAAACCTTACCCGGGTTTTTTAAAAACTTACGTGAACACTTGGTTGTTGCAGTTAGAGGAAGTGTTAGCATTTCACTCAGCCTTACCCAAACACGGCGGAAATGGCGGCACCTATGTATTGCTAAAGAAAAATGCGAGTGAAAAAGCCAAAAACAGAGAAGAGCATAGCAAACGCTGAAATGTATCTAGCTAAGATATAGAATTCTATTTTAATTGGCGAAACTTAGGGGGGTAAATAAACTAGCTAGAGTGAGTGTAGCTGGTTGCCGTAACAGAATAGCCAACCTCAGGCATTGTTGTAGACGAGGCAGAAGCACTCATTACCGCAGCAACCGCTAATACAATTACTGTCACTAACACGCCTACTAAACCAAACCCTTTACTTGACCGATTCATATCTATCTCTTGCTATTCATCTATGTTTGTTAAATCGTTGAGTCCTACCGAAAATGCAGATGTCAAAGTCCTTGTCAACTAGTAAAACGATGTTAGTTTGTATTCAACTGATATACAAGGATTTATTATAAGAAAAACAAAATATTTAACTATTCACCTTGACTTGTTAAATAGTTGTGAATTATTAGCGTAAAATTGGGCCGCCCGACATTTAGATAAACAGTTAAATAATACGAAAAAAATATCATTCAGACTGCGAAGCTTTTTGTCTCAACCCCAATAAAAAAGCCGCAAAACCATAATGATTTTGCGGCCATATTTTAATAAAAAATGCTAAATGGATTGATTAACCTAAGTTTACCCGTGCATTCCTGAACATACGCATCCAAGGGCCGTCTTCATGCCAATCATCAGGATGCCACGAATTAGCTACTGTTCTAAAGACACGCTCAGGGTGAGGCATCATAATAGTCGCTCGCCCATCTTTACTGGTAAGCCCAGCAATTCCAAGGGGAGAACCATTAGGATTAGATGGGTACTGTTGAGTAACTTTCCCATAGTTATCGGTATATTGTAATGCCACTGCACTTTGCTCTAAGGCTAATTCTGCTCCGTTAGAGGTAGAAAATTCAGCACGGCCCTCACCGTGAGACACGGCAATCGGCATACGCGAACCTTGCATACCTTGGAAAAATACAGACTTAGACTCTTTAACTTCTAGCATAGAAACCCTAGCTTCAAAACGCTCAGAGCGGTTAGTAACAAAGTGTGGCCATAAATCTGCACCCGGAATCAGAGATTTTAAGTTAGACATCATCTGACAACCGTTGCACACGCCTAAAGAGAAGGTTCCATCTCGCTCGAAGAAACGGGCAAACTGATCGCGGGCTTGGGCATTAAATAAAATAGACTTTGCCCAGCCCTCTCCGGCGCCCAAAACATCGCCATAAGAGAAGCCTCCGCATGCAACTAAACCATTAAACTCCTCTAAGGACTGCTTACCAGACAATATATCACTCATGTGTACATCAATTGCAGCAAACCCAGCGCGGTCAAATGCTGCCGCCATCTCAACATGGGAGTTAACACCTTGCTCTCGCAGAATAGCCATTTTAGGCGCAACACCTTTTGCAATATATGGCGCAGCAACATCTTCTTTGGGATCAAAACTTAAATCGGCATGCAAACCGGGGTCGTTAACATCAGCTTTTGCCGCATACTCTTGCTCTGCGCATTCTGGATTGTCACGCAGCTTTTGCATATGGCGAGTAGTCTGCGCCCACATTTGACGATACGCGACGCGAGAGTTTTGCAACACAGGGGCACCGTCAACACTAAATACAATTTCATCCGTGCTGTTTAACGTGCCTATAGCATGACAAATATCACCTAAACCATGCTCAGATAGAACTTCACGTACTCGCAGCTTTTGGTCATTCGCAACTTGTAATACCGCACCCAATTCTTCATTAAACAGTATCGAAATAGGGTCGCCTTGTAAGGCATCTAAACTAATGTGTAGACCTGTCTTTCCGGCAAATGCCATTTCCACTAAGGTGGCAAACAAACCACCGTCAGAGCGGTCATGGTAAGCCAATATTGCTTTTTCATTTACCAGTTGTTGCACAGCTAAGAAAAAGCCTTTCAACAACTCCGCAGAATCAAGGTCGGGCGCTTCGTTTCCTAACTGCTGGTAAACTTGGGCTAAACATGATGCACCTAAACGATTTTTACCTTGGCCTAAATCAATAAGCAGCAACTCTGAATCTTGAACTTGGGTGTTGAGTTCAGGCGTTAACGTTTTACGAATATCTTGTACTGCGCCAAACGCTGTGATCACCAATGACAAGGGAGATGTCACGGCTTTTTCTTCGTTATTGTCTTGCCAAGTGGTTTTCATAGACATCGAGTCTTTGCCCACTGGGATCGTAATATCCAGCGCAGGACACAACTCTTCGCCCACAGCTTTTACTGCTTCATACAAGCCTGCATCTTCGCCTGGGTGACCTGCCGCTGACATCCAGTTTGCAGACAAATTAATTCGCTTCATATCGCCAATATCTGCTGCTGCAAGGTTAGTTAATGCCTCACCCACAGCCAACCTTGCCGATGCGGCATGATTAATTAGTGCAACTGGGGTTCTCTCTCCCATCGCCATAGCTTCACCTTGATAGGTATCAAACGCGGTAGCTGTAACTGCCACATCAGCAACAGGCACTTGCCAAGGCCCAACCATTTGATCGCGGCAAACCAAACCCGTTACCGAGCGATCGCCTATCGTAATTAGGAAGGTTTTTTCGGCGACAGTTGGCAAACTCAAAATACGCTCAGCCGCTTCACCAAGCTGTATTTTACTCGTGTCGATGGCTGGTGTTTCTAATGTTAGGGACGTAACGTCTTTGTGCATTTTAGGGGTTTTACCAAGCAATACATCCAGCGGCATATCTATAGGCAAGTTATCAAAATGCTCGTCACTTAAGGTCAAATGTTGTTCTTCGGTAGCTTCACCTACTACCGCAAACGGGGCACGTTCACGCTTACAAATTTCGGTAAATAAAGCTAGGTTTTCAGGCGCAACCGACATCACGTAACGCTCTTGTGATTCGTTACACCATACCTCTAGTGGTGTCATTCCCGGCTCATCGTTAGCAACGTTGCGCAGCTCAAACTTCCCGCCACGCCCACCATCACTAACCAGCTCAGGGAAAGCATTAGACAAACCACCCGCACCCACATCGTGAATAAATTGAATTGGATTGTCTTCACCTAGTTGCCAACACTTATCAATAACTTCTTGGCAACGGCGTTCCATCTCAGGGTTTCCACGCTGTACAGAGGCGAAGTCTAAATCTTCGTTGGACTGTCCTGAGGCCATGGATGAGGCAGCTCCACCACCTAAGCCTATGTTCATAGCAGGACCACCTAAAGCGATTAACTTAGCGCCAACTGTGATCTCACCTTTTTGCGTGTGTTGTTTACGAATATTACCCAAGCCACCGGCGAGCATTATGGGCTTGTGGTATCCCCTAACCTCTTGGCCATTGAAACTTTTTACGTTTTGCTCGTAAGTACGGAAATACCCTAAAATACTAGGGCGGCCAAATTCGTTATTAAATGCGGCACCGCCCAGAGGACCGTCGATCATAATATCGTAGGCGTTGACGATTCTCGCAGGCTTACCATAATCGGCTTCCCAAGGTTGAGCAAACCCTGGAATACGTAAATTCGATACCGAAAAACCCACTAACCCTGCTTTTGGTTTTGACCCACGGCCTGTTGCGCCTTCGTCTCGGATTTCTCCGCCCGAACCTGTTGCTGCACCAGAAAACGGTGAAATCGCCGTTGGATGATTATGCGTCTCAACTTTCATCAAGATATCAATATCTTCATGATGATAAGTGTATTGATTGCTCTCAGGAGACGGGAAGAAACGCCCAGCAAAAGACCCTTCCATAACTGCCGCATTGTCTTTATAAGCAGAATGAACATTTTCACCACACTGCTCATAAGTATTTTTAATCATTTTAAACAATGATTTAGGCTGTTGTTCGCCATCAATTGTCCAATCAGCATTAAAGATTTTATGACGACAATGTTCAGAATTGGCTTGGGCAAACATGTATAATTCAACATCGTTTGGGTTACGCCCCATACGCAAGAAATTATCATATAGATAGTCAACTTCATCACTGGCCAAGGCTAATCCTAACGCGACATTTGCTTTTTCTAGCGCTTCCTTACCTTGAGATAAGATATCTACCGAGGTTAACTCAGCCGGCTGTCCTTCGACAAACAATTGCGCTGCTTGTGCGGGTTCTGCCAACACGACTTCGGTCATTCTGTCATGCAAAACGGCTTTTACGCTACTGAGTTGCGCTTCGGTTAACTCTGGAGCTTGTAAATAATATGCAATCCCCCGCTCCAATCGCTTAACCGACTCTAAACCACAATTATGCGCAATATCAGTCGATTTTGATGACCAAGGTGAAATTGTACCCGGCCTTGGCGTAACTAAAAGCAACAAACCTTCAGCATCATGCTCAGTAATAGTTGGGCCGTAAGTTAACAGCTTGTCTAACACTTGCTGTTGTTCACTCGAAAGCGAACCGTCAACATCCGCAAAATGCATATATTCTGCGTAAATGTCAGTAATAGGAAGCCCTAATTCAGCAAACTGAGACAGGCATTTTTTAACTCTAAAGTCGGATAAAGCAGGCGTACCGCGAAGCACTAACATTATGTCATCACCTTGTAGCGGAGTTCGTCGCAAGCGAATTGCATAACGAATCAATTAATGAGGAAAATTTCAGCGCGGAATTATAGGGTAAATTCATCCCATTGATAAGTCGCGTAAGCGATTAATCTTGGTTTTCTTTTGGTATTCACCACGAATAACAAGCCGATATGACAGAACTAAACTAATCTGGTAATTTTGTACGCATTAATGCATCTAAGTCATCCATAAAGTGAAAGAGCCAATTATATTGAAAGTCCTTAGGGCCAAACACAAATTACACCTGAGTATCCTCCTAACCATTGGGGTACTCTTGGGATGTAATGATGACAGAACACCCTCTAGCCTCTCAGAAATCATAGACGCAGGCGTATTAAAAGTCGGAACTAACTATGGCATAACTACTTATCACTATGGTTCTTCAGGCCCTGAGGGCTTTGAGTATGAACTAGCTCAAGGTTTTGCTAGTTACCTAGGGGTCAGTTTAGAAGTCTTTCCTTATTACAATTTAAGTGACCTATTCCCTCGCTTGCAAGATCAACATTTTGACTTAATTGCCGCCAATGTAACTGTTAGTGAACAGCGTAAACAAAGCCTTAAATTTGGGCCGTCATACCAGCAAACTAGTCAAAAACTGATGTTTAAACAGGGTAAAGAATGGCCAAAAAAGATTGAAGATTTGAACGGTAGCATTATGGTGGTTGATGATAGTCATCAGCACCAAGCACTGCTTAATTTAGACCAAAAATACGCCAACTTAGTCTGGCAAGCGACTAACGAAAAAGACGTCGAAGAGCTACTGGAAATGGTATTGAACGAAGAGCTAGATTTCACTCTAGCCGATTCGAATATCTTAGCCTTGATGCGCCGCAGACATCCAGAATTAGCCATAGGCTTTTCTGTTGGACAAAAGCAAGACATTGCTTGGGCAGTCGACATTAACCAAGACGACTCACTACTTGCCGCCCTAATCGAATACTTTGGGGTGATTCGGCAAAACGGCACACTTAAAGCACTAGAAGATAAGTACTTTGGTCATGTTCGTCAGTTCAATTATGTGGATACTCGCGAATTTATTCGTGCTGCCAAGACAGTATTGCCCCAATTTAAAGAATGGTTCATACAATATGCTGGCGACCTAGACTGGCGACTCATTGCAGCCATGAGTTATCAAGAAAGTCACTGGAAACCCAACGCTCGCTCGGTTACAGGCGTACGCGGAATGATGATGCTGACCTTAGGTACAGCGCGAGATCTCGGAATAAAATCACGCTTAGATCCCGAACAAAGTATTAAAGGCGGAGCCAAATATTTAGCCCAAATATTACGCAGAATACCCGCTCGCATTCAAGAGCCAGACAAAACTTGGTTTGCGCTTGCTGCATACAACGTCGGACTTGGCCATTTAGAAGATGCGCGGGTGCTAACTGAACGTCAGGGGGGAAACCCTGATATGTGGGTCGATGTTAAAAGTAGATTGCTGCAACTAAGGCAGAAGAAATATTATAAAACAACAAAATATGGCTATGCTCGTGGACATGAAGCGGTCGCCTATGTTGATAACATTCGTCGTTACTACGATAGCTTAGTTTGGTTAGATGAAAACCCATCTGAACTACTCGAGCAAGAATTCAAAGCCCCCAACTCTGCACAATAACCCAGAGAAAACCGGATTTTAGGTGATAAAACGCCAGAATATAGCGTTTTTTAGGCCGGTGTCACATTGTGGTAACAAAACCACTTTAGCTTGAATATAGTCAACTCTGGGTAATAAATAAGACTAAGCAGGGTGAAACTTTATAGACAAAAGCAGGTCTATGTAAAAGCATTAACTTATCGAGGAAAATAAATGAAACGAAATAACAATTTTTCTGCTAGGCGCAACCTAAGCAGCAACAGTAAACGACGACAGCTTCTTAAGCGAGTTCATCAAAAAGTCATTGCCAGACGACAACAGTTCCAAGTAACAGAAATGGCAGAAGACTATGCAAAAGCTTGTTAATTAGCCTTCAAGCTTTTGCTTTTTCAAGCGCTTTTTCTCTTCTCTTCTTGCTTTAAAAAATTCAGACAGTCGACTCGAGCATAACTCCCCTAACACGCCACCACTTACGTCAATCTGATGATTAAGGTGAGCATGTTGCAAAATATTCATTACACTGCCTGCTGCACCAGTTTTTAAGTCTGTTGCACCGTATACAACCCGCGAAATGCGACTATGTACCAATAATCCTGCACACATAGAGCATGGCTCAAGGGTAACGTACAAAGTGCTATCAATAATTCGATAGTTTTGTTGATTTTGGCCAGCTTGACGCACCGCAAGCATTTCTGCGTGAGCCGAAGGATCATGCAAAGCAATCGACTGGTTCCAACCTTCGCCAATTACCTTGCCTTCTTTGACAATGACGGCGCCAACAGGAATTTCCCCCATAGAAGCGGCTTTATCTGCCAACTCTAAGGCGTACATCATCCACTTTTCATCTTGTTGCATCAGAGGGTTATCCATCAAATACACCATTCGTTAGAATAAATACTAGACTCGGCACTCTCTGACTAATGTTCATTCTGCTTTAAACCGTAACTGATTTATTGCTGACGTAAGAATGGTGCAGCGTACATAGCCAGTAACTTAGTTTGTTCAGGCTGACTTAAGTACTGTAAGCGAGACGTTAAATAATCGTAGGTTTTCGGATTTTTCTCAAACACACTTTGGCTATCACTATTTGGCGTTAGCATTGCAGCGGCAACTGCCCCCGTTGAAAAAGGCTTATAGCCCGAAAGTACCTGTTGATCTATTTGCTCGGCAACATCTTTGGCGTTTTCATATTGACCTTGTAGTTGTTCACCAAAATGAATGTGCACTCGACCTTTTTGGCCTGTTATACCATTGATAATACTGCGCATGTCTTCGTTGTCGGGTTTATCGTAGCTGCCTTCTTGCTCGAGCTGTCTTAACTCTCTGGCTTTACTTACATCACAGGGGTCGAATTCATACGAAATAGACACAGGTACAATACGTAACTGATTGACATAGTCAGCAAATTCAGTGGTTTTAGGCTTGTTTAAGCACAACATAGAAACGATAGCAGGATTCGTTAAATCATTACCATCTTTGGCCCGCCCTTCCTTTTGTGCAATCCAAATATGCTGAGCGTCGTGATTAAGGGTGTGATTGATATACTCACTCAATAACTTAGCAGCTTTGAGCTTTTCTCGTCTATCGGTAGCAGAGCGTTTTACAATGAAACATTTATTTAAACGAATGATATCTGCCACCCATTCGTTGTGCAGTAAGTTATCACCCACAGCAATTCTTACTGTATCTTGCTGATTGATGTGCAACGCCCAATTTACAAAAGCAGGATCAAGGGCTATGTCTCTATGATTACTGACAAATAAACACGCTTTCGATAAATCTAGCTTGTCTATGCCTGTAATCGTTAACGACTCAGTCGTCGTTTTAATCATACGTTCGATGTAAGGCTCAACTAAACGCTGAAAATCGCGCAAATTTGCGATGCCTCTTTTTTTATGCAAAATATACCGGCGGGTAGCGATTTTGAGTAACGGGTACAGGTATTTGGGCCACGCCGCAAATCTAAATGCCACTATGCTGTCGATAAACTCTTGGTTATTCGACAAATTAGTTAATACTGAAGGCAATTCAGCATCATCAAAAGGACGGATAGAATCAAACTTGCTAGACATGGACACAGATACTTAGTAATTCAGGGCGCGTATTGTGCCGATAAATCCGAATAACGGCAAACGCTTTAATAAAGGTCGGCTCAGTTTACACTCACACACAAGCTATTAAGCGATAATTACTTGGCTTCTTGCAAACATTGCCAATTCACTTCTCGCTGATTTTCTTCGCCTGCAATAAATGCAGCATCACCGCTAATACAGACAGATAAAGTAACAGTGCGGTCAAGTAAAGCGGTAACCCCTTGAATATCAGCCCAATTAAATTGCAATACCTGTAAATTTAACCCCGAAAGCTTAGCTTGTGATTGTTGCCACCATACGTCAGCTTTTGAATTAAAGCAGTACACCAAGGTCTGCTTTGCCTGTCGGGTGGCTTTTTTCATTCGCTCATAAGACGGCTCGCCAACATCTAGCCAGAGTTGGATTTGCTCGTCTAAGCTTTTTATCCAAATATCAGGCTCGTCTACCGAGCTCAAGCCTTTAGTAAACACCATACGCCCATCGCTATCCTGGTGGGCATGAATACAAAAAGCCAAAACGCGGGCCATCATACGCTCTAGGGTTTCAGATGGATGCTTGGCTACAGTTAAATTAATATTGGTATAAAAGTCGTGGTTAAGATCAGATAAAGAAAGTGCAAATTTATAGATAGTTGGCTTTAAAGCCATAATAGTATCCCAGTGGTGAAGCCCTAATGTGCAGCCTAATTACACAGAAAGCTTTAAAGATAATTTGGATGGTTCAAAACCCATTTTTGTGTAGGCGCGAATAGCTGGTGTGTTGTCTGTGTAGGCCTCTAGATAAAAGTCAGACAATCCACGCTTTTTACCCCAGTTCACTAGGTAATCTATCACTAAGCGATTTAGGCCTTGTCCTCTGAATTCTTCAACAACATACATAAAGCCGAGATAACCATGGTGACTGTGTTCAAAATGAGATTTGGATTGACGAGTTTGAATGAACCCAGAACACACCAATTGGCCCGAGTGTTCACCTACTACTACTTCAGAATCAACATTTTGGATAATATCCGCCAGATCGTAATAATTGACGTCTGTTTTTTTGATGCTTTTGTTAAACGGCCGCTCAGCATCAATTATGCCCTGCTCAAATGTTTGCAAAGAGAGCAAATCGTCTAAGTTTGCACAGCGTAATACAACATCTTTTATCGCCATCTCTCCTCCTGAGTTATGAAAACCATTCAAGCTTGTTAAGTATTAAGCCAATCATTCAGGTCGTCTCTTACGAATTTTTTTGATAAAAAACCAACCTAAATGATTATGCTCTGGTGAATCAGTCTATTATTCCCACTCAATGGTTGCTGGAGGCTTGCCCGATACGTCGTACACAACACGAGAAATTCCATCAATTTCGTTGATAATACGATTTGAGACCTTGCCTAAGAAATCATAAGGTAAATGCGCCCAATGTGCCGTCATAAAGTCAATGGTTTCGACTGCTCGCAAAGATACAACCCAGTCATATTTTCTCGCATCACCCATCACACCCACCGACTTCACAGGTAAAAATACCGTGAAGGCCTGACTCACTTTATGGTAC
This sequence comes from uncultured Paraglaciecola sp., assembly GCA_947498355.1. Lineage (GTDB taxonomy): Bacteria > Pseudomonadota > Gammaproteobacteria > Enterobacterales > Alteromonadaceae > Paraglaciecola. The sequence continues at coordinate 141,631 of CANMKA010000007.1, forward strand.
AAATCTGCCGCATGTAGCTCTTCAATAAAAATAGCATCTGCTAATCGAAGTAAGTCACAGTACTCTTTTTTGACCTCACCTAGCACTCGCACACCTAAGCCTGGGCCCGGGAAAGGGTGGCGATATAACATGTCGTAAGGTAAGCCGAGTTCTAATCCAATTTTACGCACTTCGTCTTTAAACAATTCACGCAATGGCTCAACTAAGCCCATTTTCATGTCTTCTGGTAAGCCACCTACATTGTGATGAGACTTAATAACATGAGCTTTGCCCGTCGCCGATGCAGCTGACTCAATCACATCTGGATAAATGGTCCCTTGTGCCAACCATTTTGCATCAACCAGCTTTCTCGACTCTTCGTCAAATACTTCAACAAACACTCGCCCAATAATTTTACGTTTAGCTTCTGGGTCAGCTTCTCCCGCCATGGCTTTTAGGAAACGGTCTTCGGCTTCGATTTTGCGAATATTTAGGCCAAAATGGTCACCGAACATGTCCATCACTTGTTGGCCTTCGTTAAGTCGTAACAGACCATTATCAACGAATACACAGGTAAGGTTCTTGCCTATAGCACGGTGCAACAACATAGCGACTACAGACGAGTCAACGCCGCCAGATAAGCCCAAAATCACTTGGTCATCACCTATCTGCTTTTTCATTTTTTCAACGGCATCTTCAATAATTGCCGCAGGTGTCCAAAGCTTTTCACAACCACAAATATCAAGGGCAAAATGCGATAAAATTCGCTCGCCTTGACGGGTATGGGTGACCTCTGGGTGGAATTGCACACCGTAGAATTTCTTTTCTTCATTGGCAAACGCTGCAAACGGGCAACTATCGGTTTTTGCTGTTGTCACGAAGCCTTCAGGTGCTGCACTGACTTTATCGCCATGACTCATCCAAACGTCAAGTAAAGCGTTGCCGTTACCACCAACATGATCTTCAATATTGCTAAACAGAGCCATATCGTTAATCACTTCTACTTGAGCGTAACCAAATTCTTTCAAATTTGAACTTTGAACTTTCCCGCCTAATTGCTCGGCCATAGTTTGCATACCGTAACAAATCCCCAAAACAGGGACGCCAGCATCAAACACATATTGAGGTGCTCGAGGAGAGTTGTCGGCATGCACAGACTCAGGTCCACCTGATAAGATAATTCCATTAGGATTGAATTCACGAATTTGAGCTTCGCTTACATCCCAAGCCCATAACTCACAGTAAACGCCAATTTCACGGATACGTCTGGCTATTAATTGTGTGTATTGCGACCCAAAATCTAGGATCAAAATACGTTGGTCATGAATATCTTTACTCATCAGGTTTCTCTTTATTAGATAGAAATATAGGGACGTTACACTATGCATAACGCATACATGCATAACGCCCCATAATTATTGGCAGTATTTGATAACGCTTAGGTTTACCCTAAACGGTAGTTTGGTGCTTCTTTGGTGATACTCACATCATGCACATGGGACTCGCCCATACCCGCAGCAGTCACTCTCACAAATTGAGGTTTAGTGCGCAATACATCTATAGTTTCAGAACCCGTCAAGCCCATTGCCGAGCGTAAGCCGCCCATTTGTTGATGGATGATATTGGCAATTGGCCCTTTATAAGCCACTCGGCCTTCAATCCCTTCTGGCACCAGTTTTTCTGCATTTTTACTGTCTTGGAAATAGCGGTCAGACGAACCATTATTTTGATCCATTGCGCCCAAAGATCCCATACCCCGGTAAGACTTGTAATAACGACCTTGGTATAACTCTACTTCACCCGGCGCTTCTTCGGTCCCTGCTAACATACTACCAACCATAACTGAGCTAGCCCCAGCAACTAAGGCTTTAGCTATGTCACCAGAGAAACGAATACCACCATCAGCAATAACGGGAATATCTCTATCTTTTAGCGCTTCAACGGCATCAGATATTGCGGTAATTTGCGGTACGCCACAACCTGTCACAATACGAGTTGTACAAATTGAACCTGGACCAATTCCAACCTTAACGGCATCTACTCCAGCATCAGCAAGGGCTTTTGCGCCTTCGCCGGTTGCCACGTTACCTGCAATTAACTGTACATTGGGGTAATCCCCTCGAACTTTCTTAACGCGATCGATTACGCCCTGAGAGTGGCCATGAGAGGTATCAATAAGTAAAACGTCTACGCCAGCTTCGATTAGTAACTTAATTCGCTCATCAGTACCAGCACCAACGCTTACCGCAGCTCCCACTCTTAAACGCCCTAACTCATCTTTACAGGCATTAGGCTTACTTTCCGCTTTTTGAAAGTCTTTAACTGTGATCATACCTGTTAATTTGAACGCATCATCGACTACCAGTATTTTTTCGATACGGTGTTCGTGCATCAAATCGAGTACCTGCTCAGACGGCGCTCCTTCTTTAACTGTTACTAGATCATCTTTACCCGTCATCACACTAGAGATAGGTTCATCTAGACTGTTTTCGAAACGGAGATCGCGCCCAGTGACTATCCCAATCAGGTTGTTGTCTTCATCTACTACAGGAAAACCCGAAAAACCGTGGCGTTGACTTAACGCATTGATTTCACCTATGGTCGCGGTAGGTAAAACGGTAACGGGATCTTTAACCACCCCACTCTCGTATTTTTTAACTATTCGAACATGTTCTGCTTGCTGTTCAGGCGTCATGTTTTTGTGGATAAAACCAATTCCACCTTCTTGGGCAAGAGCGATGGCTAAGCGTGCTTCAGATACTGTATCCATAGCAGCAGAAATAAGGGGGATATTTAAACTAACTCCACGGGTTAATCGTGTTTTTAAGCTAGCGGTATGAGGGAGGACATTTGAATGGCCCGGAACGAGCAACACATCGTCAAATGTAAGGGCTTCTTTAGCAATCCTTAACATGCAATATCACCTTGAAATAGGGGTTTTAATTGCGGCGCAATTCTAGAGGATTTGCACACTTCAGTCTAGTCATAATCCTGACTAATTGGCACAAATCAGGTAAACTCTCTATCATTACATTTTGTTCATCTTTTTTGGGTTTATGTTTAACACACCTTCACCATCGAAAAGCATTATTACTGTTAGTCAACTTAATCGCTTAGCCCGCTCAGTTTTAGAAACAGAAATTGGCCAAGTTTGGTTAACCGCCGAAATATCTAATTTTGTAGCAGCAAGCTCAGGCCACTGGTACTTCACCCTTAAAGATAATCGAGCGCAAGTAAAAGCCGCTATGTTTAAAGGTGCTAATAGGCGTGTTGCAGTTAAGCCTAAAGAAGGCGATAAGGTGCTGGTACGGGCTAATATTGGTTTATACGAACCAAGGGGAGACTATCAGTTAATCGTCGAACATATTGAACCCGAAGGTGAAGGTCAGCTTAAGCAAGAGTTTGAGCGCTTAAAACAACAACTAGCCAATGAGGGATTATTCGCCAACGAACAAAAACAAGCGATCCCAGCTAAAATTTCCCGCATTGGAATAGTCACCTCGGCCACTGGTGCCGCATTGCATGATGTACTTACGGTATTAAATAGGCGAAATCCAGCAATTGAGATCATTCTATACCCAGCTCAGGTGCAAGGTGAGGCAGCACCAGCCCAGTTGTGTAATGCCATTGACATAGCCAATCAAAGGGACGAAGTAGATGTATTAATAGTAGGGAGAGGCGGCGGCTCCTTAGAAGACTTATGGTGTTTTAACAATGAAACCTTAGCGCGCACTATATTCAACTCGCGCTTACCTATTGTTAGTGCGGTTGGGCACGAAGTAGACGTGAGCATTGCAGACTTTGTCGCCGATGTGAGGGCGCCAACGCCCTCAGCAGCAGCAGAATTAGTTAGCCCAGATCAAAGCCATTTAATGAGTAACATTATAAAAGCACAGCAAAGCTTACACACTGCTTTCATCAATCAATTAGGCGCTTATCAACAAGTCTACAAGCTGCATTTTCAGGGCTTGTTGCAAAATCACCCCAAAAGACAACTCGAACAAAAAGCTCAGCTGGTCGATCAATTAGAGGAAAAACTACACCTCTGTTTTAAAAATCGATTTGTGCAGCTTAAACAAAAGCAGGCGTTAACCGAAAATCGTTTAAACCATGTGTCGCCTAAAAATACAGTTTGTCAACTTTCTGACAAACTTGAGCAACAGCAACAACGTTTGCAACACGCCTGCGAACAACTAATAAGTAATAAAAAACAGCAACTTGCCAATAATAGCCATTTACTCGACACTGTAAGTCCGCTTGCGACTCTAGCTAGAGGCTACAGCATAAGTTACAAACAAGGCGAAATTATCAAAAGCAGCCAACAACTCGCTAAAGGCGATGAACTTATCACTCGCTTTGTCGATGGTGAAGTGGCGAGCCTAGTCACAACAAATACGGGTGAATAAACACGACAGTCCCCTAAAGTCTAATTCACAGCCTAGTTAAAAATAGCTATACCTAGTCAACTTGAACTCTGGATAGCAAACTAGTTGGTATATTGAGCTTCTTAGTTCGATTTTTTAATGCTCCTCTAGTCAGCGACTAGCACGCAAGTTTTTATCCGGAACTCCAGTTGTCTAATATTTACCTGCGAAAGTGAGCCCTTTTGTCTACTATAAATACAATCACGCTAACCCGTTGAGAAGCCTTGAATGGATTTAGAAAAAATCGATACCTTATTAACACACCAATATGTATTCAATGACCCTTTGCATCAGCTGTTCAATGCAGTTGATGCTATCTCAGTGCAGGGGTATGACGAAGAGCGCAGAGTGATCTATTGGAATCAAGGCAGCGAACTTGTGTACGGCTATACAGAACAAGAGGCCAAAGGCAAAAAATTAGAAGACCTAATTATACCCGATGCCATGCGCGAGATAGTCATTTCTGCCCATGGAGACTGGCTAAGTAAAGGGATTGAAATACCCGCAGCCGAACTCACTTTGTGGCGAAAAGGCAAACAAGATATTCCTGTGTACTCCAGCCACGTTTTGTTTACCAATCAATTTGGTAAAAAACAAATGTACTGCATCGACATTGACTTGACTAATGTCAAATTAGCGCAAGCTCAAGCTATGTTAAAACAACATATGCTCGAAACCATCTTTGCAGCAATCCCTGATATGTTCTTTCTGGTCGAAACAGACGGCACTATCATCGACTACCATGTTAACCCCGAAAATAATCATCAAATTGTACCTAAAAGCCTTATAGGGCAAACTATTACTGATATTTTACCTGATGTCATCACCCACAAATTTCAGACAAATATTGCCAAAGCGTTACTCCAAGGAGAAATGATAAGCTTTGAGTACTCCCTCCCTAAGCAAGACGACCTGACGCATTTTGAAGCGAGAATTAATACCCTACAAAAATACAACCAAATCATGGTTATCATTCGGGATATAACTGAACAACACAAATCGGCAGAACTCATACGCCATCAAGCCTTTTACGATAGCTTGACCTTGTTACCCAATCGGTTTTTATCTCTAGACCGCCTGTCGCAGTTATTGTTGGAAGCTGAGAGAAACAACGAAAAAGCTGCGGTTGTTTTCTTGGATATTGACGACTTTAAGAAAATAAATGATTCTCTGGGCCATGAGATAGGTGACAAATTGCTCGTTCACGCCTCTAAGAGACTTCAGCAGTTTTTGCAGAATCAAGATACTGTCGGTCGCTTAGGAGGTGACGAGTTCATTATTTTACTTAAGGGTATAGGTGGACATCACAACGCCACCCTTATTGCTGAAGACTTACTCCAAGCATTTAGACAACCGTTTAACATAGACAATAGAGAATTGGTTCTTACTGTAAGCATAGGTGTGGCTATGTATCCAAACAATGGTTGTACTGTTTCTGATTTACTACGTAATGCTGACACTGCTATGTATCAAGCAAAGTCTCTCGGCCGTAATACCTATTCATTTTTTACCCAAGAAATGAATAATGTCATGCAACGCCGCTTCGAAATCGAAGAGCAAATGCATGTCGCCATCGAACGCAAAGAGTTTACCCTGTTTTTTCAGCCTCAGATCTGCCTTAAAAGTCACAAAATAGTTGGCGCCGAAGCCCTGCTTCGCTGGCACAATCCCGTTTTAGGCAATGTTACACCAGATGAATTTATTCCAATTGCAGAACAGACAGGTTTAATTATCCCCATAGGCGAGTTTGTACTGAAGCAAGCCTTAACGTTTTTAGTTGAATGGCAGGCAAAAGATAATTGCGAGTACACAATGGCAGTCAATCTCTCTCCATGCCAATTCAGGGACAATCGACTTTACGAATTTATTTCGCAGACTCTCTCGAAATACGACTTATCACCCAAACTACTGGAATTAGAAATTACCGAAGGCGTCTTGCTACATGGCAAAGCCGACATACACAACACCCTAATAGAAATATCGGAATCAGGGATCCACTTGTCTATGGACGATTTTGGAACTGGATACTCCTCACTCAGCTATTTGAGGCAATACCCCTTTGACGTACTTAAGATAGATCGCAGCTTCATCAACGGTATCAGCTCCAACCAAGCAGATCTTAATTTGGTTAAAGCAACCATTGCCATGGCACACAGCCTAGGGTTAACCGTAGTTGCCGAAGGGGTAGAAACCAAAGAGCAACTCACCCTATTAGAAGAGTTAAATTGCGATGCCGTTCAAGGCTATTACTTTAGCAAACCTCTACCCAAGAACGAATTACTGAACTTTTCAGCGAGCTTTTGACCATTTTCAATAATGCTAGCGTGGTTAACACTTCATTCCAGCTGTTGGCCCATCACTTAAAGGCATAACTATGATAAGGGTAAAAGTCATATTACTTTGTTTGTATTTAATCCCTGGAGTGAGGCACGCTGGTGCTACACACGTGCAAAACATGAGAGAGTTTATTTGGGTTAACAGAGTACTTATCACAGAAGTTCATGACGTCTCTGCGTTAGAAAGAATAAAACAGACTATCGCACGCAATGCTCAGCAATTTTCCGACAATAAACTCATTTCACTCGTCAAACTAGACGCTAACCTATACTCAATACAAATACACGGCAACAAACTAACAAGCACGCAGCTAGCACAAAATGAACTTGTCAAAGAAATTAAGGAGTTATTAACTGAGTTTTCAGGCAACGTTCTATTGGTCGGCTTAGATGGCAGGGTAAAACATAAATACAAGAACATTGACTTTAAACTAACTGATGCGTTTAACGACATCAGTTTGATGCCTATGCGCCGCGCTGAATTAAATAACTTGAATTGAATAGTCTAAGGTTTTAATCAGAATTGCGGCTTAAAAGCCTATCAATTAAATATTTATACAGATTAGTATTAACTTATTTTCAGCATTATTTTATCAAGACATATCGAGTAGGGTGAGGCGTTGCCGCCTCATCCCTCTCACAGAACCGTACGTACGGACCTCGTATACGGCTCTTGTAT
>CANMKA010000008.1 GCA_947498355.1 uncultured Paraglaciecola sp.
TGTATTGCTCTGACATATATTCGGGCTTAACTATTTTATAGCGCCCCTGATGTAATACGAACCTACACACCCTAAAACTGAGAATCACCCATGCGGTTTATCATAGCCTTGTCCGTATCGGGTTTGATGTAGGTTGGTTGGCACCTTTTGTTCATAACGTAACTAAAGCAATCGATAGGCGGTTATCAGGGGCGCTATAAGGAAGGTAAGCTGTCTGAAATGGTAGGTATGTGAAACTCAGCGGTATGAAAAGAGGTGGTGCTTGTCATTTATTTAGACATGCTACGGCCACTATCATGCTGGCTAGCGGCGCAGAGCTTCGTCATGTACAAGAGATGTTAGGTCATGCCGATATCTGGACTACTCAGATATATACACATGTATCTCGTGCAAAACTGACGGAGGTGTACAATAAAAGTCATCCATGAGCGTTGAGTGAGCAGCGTCTATATTAATCAATACTGGCAATGGTAATGCAAATGCATTACCATTGTTTCATTCGACCAATTGAGGACATTGTTATGCCACAATTACCGTTAGAAACAGAATCAACTTTAACTGAGCGCTTTCAGACGACAGTGCCTAGTATTGTGCGTAAAGCATTGCACTTGGGTAAAAGAGACAAGATTAAGTTTACTGTCCAAGCGGATGGGAACGTCACATTATCTCGTGCTGAGCAAAGTGAAACTGACCCAGCCCTTGATGCATTTTTGTCATTTTTAGGTCATGATATACAAAACCATCCAGAACGAATTCAACCTCTCAGTGCTTCAATGAAAGATAGTGCCGCGTCATTGATTACTGATGTCGAGATTGACTTGGATGCACCGCTTTCAGAAGACGATGAATAACCTTGCCTGATACACTGCCTATTGTTGTCAATGGTTGGACGCTTTATGCCCATCCTTTATTCGTTGAGCAATTCGAAGTATTGACTGACAAAGTCGAGAAGCTGAAAGCAAAAGACCCGAAAGGTTATGTGAAGAAGAATGCCACTAAACGATTGGCAGCTATTCATAAACTGGCCTTTGAAATAATCCCGCAAGACCCTACTAAGTCTGAATACCGCCAAGGTACTACTTTAGGCGAAACCAACAAGCATTGGTTTAGAGCAAAATTTTTTCAACAATACAGACTATTCTTTAGATACCACCAACAATCAAAGGTAATTGTCTACGCATGGGTCAACGATGAGAGCACTAAACGTGCTTACGAAAGCAAAAACGATGCTTATAAAATCTTCGCAAAAATGCTAACCTCAGGTAACCCACCAGATGATTGGGATGCTCTTTTAAAATCAGCTTCTCCAGCCAAGAAAGCGTCTAACTAATACCACTCTAAATGCTGATCTGATCCGGTAAAACAGGACACTGCATTAAGCGACCAATAATGGATTTCTCAATTGAGATAAACTTAGTTGCTGCTTTTATTGCACTGTAATTTTTATGACAATAAAAAGCTTGAAACCCAACACAGAGAATCTGTAGGTTAAGGAGCAGTAGAATTGTTAAATCCAAAGCCTCGCCCTCGCTGACCTAAGCTTGCGAGGCTTTGTTTATTGTGTGCATTCAACTCAGAAAAATAGCGTTAAGCTGTGCCGCCTACGGTCAACTCATCAACTTTCAAGGTGGGTTGGCCTACACCCACAGGCACGCTTTGCCCGTCTTTACCACAAACACCCACGCCTCGGTCTAACTCTAAATCATTGCCTATCATAGAGATTTTTTGCATGGCTTCGGGGCCATTGCCAATTAGAGTTGCGCCTTTAATCGGCGAGGTGATTTTACCTTTTTCAATCAAGTAGGCTTCTGAGGTTGAAAAAACGAATTTCCCAGAGGTAATATCAACTTGGCCACCGCCAAAATTGGGGGCATAAATACCATTTTCGATAGAGGCGATAATCTCTTCAGGCTCAGATTTCCCCCCTAACATGTAGGTGTTGGTCATTCTTGGCATAGGTAAATGGGCATATGACTCACGACGGCCATTTCCTGTAGCCGGTACTCCCATCAAGCGCGCATTCATTTTATCTTGCATGTATCCCTTGAGTACGCCATCTTCAATCAGTACATTGTATTGAGTAGGCGTGCCTTCATCATCAACACTTAAGGAGCCTCGGCGATTGGCCAAGGTGCCATCATCTACCACTGTGCATCCTTTGGCGGCGACTTGTTCACCTACGCGACCACTAAAGGTAGACGCTCCCTTACGGTTAAAGTCTCCCTCTAAGCCATGTCCTACGGCTTCGTGTAATAACACGCCAGGCCAACCACAGCCTAGAACGACTGGCATTTGTCCGGCGGGCGCTGGGATAGCCTGCATGTTAATTCGTGCCATGTGAATTGCTTCGTCTGCAATTTGTTGAAAACGAGGGCGACCCTCATCATCAGCCTGAAAATAATCGTAAGCGTAGCGCCCACCAGCACCTGCACCACCACGCTCTCTGCGACCGTCTTGTTCCATTAACACCGAGCAATTCAAGCGAATAAGTGGACGAATATCAGTACAAAATGTGCCATCGGTTGCTGCAATTAAGACTTCTTCGTACACGCCACTTAAACTCACCACCACTTGTGTAAGGGCTGGTTCTTGAGAACGAATATACTCATCAACTAAGCGTAATAAGGCAATTTTTTCTTGCTCTTGCATACCCAATAGGGGGTTATCTGAGGCATAGCGACTGTGGGCAGAGCAGCCACTGAATGCAGCCACCTTATGGCTGCCTCCTTGAGGCGAAATGCTACGAGCAGCCTTCGCAGCTTTTAACAAAGCAGCTGGCGATATATCGTCTGAATACGCAAATCCGGTTTTCTCACCGCTTACAGCACGTACCCCAACTCCTCGTTCAATGTTATAGCTGCCTTCTTTAATAATGCCGTCTTCTAAGACCCAGGTTTCGTGTTGACTAGACTGGAAATACAAATCGCCATAATCATTATTATGAACATGTATGGTGTCCAGAGCAGAGGCGAGAGTGTCGCGATCTAAATTCGATGCGGTAAGTAAATTATCTTCTACCAAATTAGCCAAGGTAACTCCTGAATTGATTGTGCTGACGTATCGGCATCTTAGTGCGAATATCGTGTAAGTCGTCGGGTTCTAAGTGTGCCACTATGCTACCTGTATGATGCGGTAGCTCTGCCAGCGTTTCTCCCCAAGGAGATATGATACAGGAGTGACCGAATGTTTGTCGTTGATTTGCATGGGTTCCGGTTTGATTAGCGGCTACCAAAAAACACTGGTTTTCGATCGCGCGAGCAGTGAGTAATGGATACCAATGGGCTTTGCCTGTTGCTAAGGTGAAAGCCGCAGGGATCGCCAATACCGATAAAGGGGCAATTTCGCTCATTGCCGCAAACATGCCTGCAAAACGAATATCATAACAAATTGCCACACCTAAGGTGCCAAAAGGAGAATCGACCACCACCAATCGCTGACCCTTTTGGGTGCGGTCAGATTCTCGATAGCTGCCAGTGCTATCAGCAACCTGAGCATCAAACAAATGGATTTTCTGATATTCATCGACCAGTCGACCGTGATCATCAAAAATTAAACAAGATGCTGTGTATTTTTCTGGGGTGCTACAAAGTAATGGAAAGCTACCAGCCACTAGCCACACCTCAAATTGCTTTGCGAGTTGGGCCAGCTTAGCCTGAATTGGCCCTGCATTTTTTCGCTCTGCGAGATCATAAATATGCGTATCAGATGCGCCAAAACAGGCAAAACATTCGGGTAACACCACCAAACAGGGGCGCTCTGGGGGTAAACTTCTAAGTTGTTGTTCGACGTACGCCAAATTAGCCCCAACGTCAGGCCCAGAAGTCATTTGAATCGCCACTAGATTAGCCATTCGTGACATCTCCCTCACTAACCGGTGCAGAATTAATAGGCAGTCTGTTAGGATCGATTAAATCACTTTCCATAGGCACGTCGTCAGGCTCCGTTGTCGGCTGAACCCTAGCAGGCAGCACTATGTCTTTACTATCTCGCCCTAGCTCTTCTAACTTGGGCTCGTCGAATGGCCCAGTCAGAGAGAATTTAATATTAGAAATCACCTTAGCCGATGTGAGTACCTGATCTATCGCCAAAGCCGCGATAGCAGTAGCTGGATTAACCATCCATGCCACAATCACAGGTAAGCTAGAGGTAACTTTGGGGGTAAAATCAATTTGGTAATTTAATTGCTGGGCCACAAGATCAGTACTGCCACGCATAGCAATATCACCCGCGCCACCATCAACTAAAATATCTTGAGAACTGGCTATGCCATTTTCAATCTGGAAGCTGCCATTAATTTGATCATAAAAGAAGCCTTTAGCGAATACGTCTCGAAAGTCTAAGCTCAATTTACGGACCAAAGACTCTAAACTGAGTAGGCTAAATATTCGAGATCCTTTGTCTGTGACTTCGGTTAAATAACCATCACTCAAATACATATTGAGCTGTCCGTTTAGGCTCTCAAAGTTAAATTCGTAGGGCGCGTGCTGCCAACTTAGGTCAAACTCGCTAGAGGCCTTAGAGTCTTTGATTCCCGAGTCTAATTCAAATTCCTTCAAAAAAGCGCCAAAGTCACCACTGGTGAACTCTCCGGCTAAACGCGTACTGCTCTGCCCTCCAGATAAAAACCAATCCCCTTCAGCAAACAAGGTACCATGTTCAGTTTTAAAACGCGCTTGCTCAATACGCATCCCTTGGTTAGTTTTACTCAGAGAGACATCAATTTTACCTAAATACTGACCAAGTAATTTGCAATCGCGGCAGGTAAAATTGACTGGCGGTAAGCTAGCCAACTCAGGAGTAAACCCTTTACCTTTTTGCTCACTTTGATTATCACGCTGCTCCCATCGAGCCAAATTCAAAAAGTCTGCGTCAATATTTACGCCTTTATTCAACCAGTCTTTGTAAAATACGACTTCCATACGCGCTTCTTTGGCATTGACATCCAACATCCAAGCTTCATCGGTATTTTTCGCCACTAAAGCTAATTTAGACAAACGCTGAGAAGCCAGAATAGCCGAATCGGCATTAATAAAAATACGTCTAGGGGCAGACAACAAAGACTTACCCGACTCCGAATCTCCGCCTGCTATTTTATCAATTACCGGATACCAAAGATCCGCATCAAGTTCGGCGACATTAGCAGACACACTAAACCCTAGTCCCATTCTCATTAGCTCTGACTCACCTACTGCTAAATGTGCCCGGGAAAATTGCATATCTTTATGGGGTAAATTGCCATTAAATTGGACCTCATTACCTAAGGTAATCTTAACCGAAGATGCCTGTTGGTTACCTTGACTAAGCAAAGTTAAAGGCAAGGGCTGACCATTTGATGTGTTAAACGGCTCGGGCAGCGATGATTCCACTCCCAGTAACTCAGTAAAAACCTTGGCCGAATAGACAAACCCTTGAGTAGGTATGGTTAAGTCAACCTCTGCTTGCCACGCATCTCGTCCGACTAAATAGGGGCTTAAATTTGGATAGAAATCCGCTAACAGTGGCGACACATCCCAATTCCCGCCCAGATTGACTTTAGCTTGATAACCTTGTGGTTGTTGAGCACCCGAGAAACCTGTGACGACAGGCTGACCTAACAAATTGCCGGTTATCTCCTCGAACTCAACTTGATCGTTTTTAAACCTTGCCACACCCACAACTTGTTCCAAGGTGAAATCTAAATTAGGTATCAATATCCGGTTCTGATTTAAATGCACCTGGCCCGATGCCACTATATTTTTACCTGTTAAGGGGATCTGTAAGGTTAGATCTGTGTCAACCGGCCCTTTAATTTGAACTTGCTGTAGGGTTTTACCTAGAGTATCCGCCAAGCTAGATTGCTCGATAAGCTCTGTTACTTGTTGGCCAAAAGCATTGCCTTTGGCATCTATAGTGAGGACCGACGAAGCAGTGAGACCCGGCAGATGCGCCGAGAGGCTAAGTATATCAACCTCCATCAACTGTCCATGTGACGTTTGAAAGGACAGCCCTTGGTTTTCAAATAACAATGCCATGTCTAAATCGGTAACTGCGGGCCAATCTGGTGCAAACTTGAACTGCCCATTTTTTAAATCAATACTCGCTTGAAATACCCCTTGATTCTGTTCAAACGGAAACTGAGAAAGTGAACCAGACCAAATAACCTGTGCTTTTGCAATATCCCCACCTTGCACCGCACGATTCAAAAAACGTTTAGTACCTTCGCCCATGGCGTGGGTTGGGTACAACTGAGATAAATCTGCAATGGCAATATCAGAGATATCTACCGATAACGACATGAAGCCGTCTGTACTGCGAAAAAAGCCCTGTGGTTTAACAGTAACCAGCTCACTTTTAAAAAGTGCATTATCAAAAAATAATTGCCAACCGTCTTGTTGCTGTTGCACATACATATCTAGATAGAAGCGCTGATAGGCCAAGTCGTCTGGCAAAACCTTATCTACCAAAAAATGACCCGATTTACTTTTAACCGCAATTAGACCGCCATTATTGTGCCACTTTACATTCGCTTGTAAGTCTTCTACGCCGAGTAACGTTGAGGTTTGTTGCCACGTGATATTGCCAAGCTGCGACTCTATAATAAATCCCTGCTTTTGGCTGCTAACAATCTGTAAAGTCTCGACTTGTGCTTCTGGACTAAGCATGTCTAGGGTTTGCAGTTGCTGACTATTAAGCCCAAGGGGTAAAAGCTCAATAATGGGAGACACATTAAATTTGTCTGTGCTGGCAAGTTGCCATCCACCTTGTGAATCTAACTTGCCAGCCCACTGAGTGACTAATACTTGGTCATTAAACTGAGTCGTTAAGTTATTAAGATTAACTAGCCAATCCGATTGCTCAGGCATAGCAACTAAGCGCCCACCTAAAATTGCCGCAGAAATTTCCCCCTCTTCGGTACGCCACTTAACTCGGCTATTCGATAAATCCAATTGGACAGACTGCAAGGCATTACGGTCAATAGATGCCCACATTACAAAACTGCCCCGGCCTTCGATTAACTCTCCAGAATTGACTCTGGCTTGCTCTAACCAAGGAGATAAATCGACATCTTCTCCCTTAGCGTAAAACGTACCTTCTAGGTCTTCTTTACCACCGTATAAATCAAGAATGAAGGATGCAGAATTGCTCGCAATTTCTTCAATTTGCAACTGCCCGACGCCTTGGTGATGCTCATCTTTGTTTACCCAAGATACTTGATCAACGAGTACAACTTGTTGCTCATCTCCTGTGTTAAGAATAATGCGGCTGTCACTAATAGAAAAGAGATGAAGCTGTTGCAGAAACAATTTTTCAAGGGCATCGACCAACTGGTAATCACCTTGACCTTGTCCCATTAAGTCGAGATCTAAGGTAAGTTGTAAATTACGCAAATCGAACAAATTGGAACGGACTTGTTTAGCGAGTATGGATTGCCAGAAATCGACTTCAATGGCAGTCTCTTGAATAGCCAATTGTACGGCAGAGGTACGCTTGGTAACTAATTCGAGGTTTTCGAGGACAATGGCAGGCCCATTTCCTTGCCACTTAGCGGAAATAGTACCAATTTTAACTTGCGCGCCTACTTGAGTAGAGAGCCAAGATTCAACATGATGTTTTTGATTGTTTAAATAAGGTAGGGAGTAGCGCACTAAACTGATTACAACAGCAAGGGTCACCACCAAAATGGCAAAAAAGGCCCACAGCTTTTTTAACCAATAAGCCGTGTAATAGGATCCCCCTTTTTGCTGTGCCTTGTTTGTTGCGATTGGACTACCCTCTCAACCATGGGTGATGCTACATCATCACCACATCGAACTTATCTTGACTATATAAAGCCTCGGCATGCACGTTAATCTGCTTGGTAACGAACATTTCCAATTCAGCCAACATGTGGGACTCCTCACCTAATAAGGCTTCTGCCACTTTCGGTGAAGCGTAAACCACAAACTTATCGGCGTCGTAGGCTCGGCTTACCCTTACTACTTCACGCATAATTTCAAAACAAACCGTCTCTATAGTTTTAACTGAACCTCGGCCTTTACAAACTGGGCATTCACCACATAACACATGCTCTAAACTCTCGCGCGTGCGCTTGCGGGTCATTTCAATTAAACCAAGGGCAGTAAACCCATGAATATTGATTTTCGCTCTATCTTTACTTGTCGACTGCTCTAAGCTGTGTAAAACGCGGCGTTTGTGGTCTTGATTGGTCATATCGATAAAATCAATCAAAATCATCCCCCCTAAATTACGTAAACGCAGTTGCCTAGCTATGGCTTGAGTCGCTTCAATATTGGTATTAAAGATGGTCTCTTCTAAATTCCTGTGGCCTACGAAAGCCCCAGTATTAATATCTATTGTAGTCATGGCTTCGGTTTGATCGATAATCAAATACCCACCTGACTTCAAATCGACTCGTCTTTCTAAAGAACGCTGGGTTTCATTTTCAACGTCGTATAAATCAAAAATCGGCCGCTCACCTTTGTAATACTCCAACAAACTTTTCAGTTCTGGGGCATATTCGGTGGTAAATTGCTGCAACTCGTTAAACGACAGTTTCGAGTCAATCCGAATTCTATCGAGCTGAGTACCCACAAAATCTCGAAGTACACGTCTCGCCAAAGGTAAATCTTCGTATAGAACATGAGACTTATTCTTCATGCGTGAGCGGATTTTATCCCATAGACGACGTAAAAAATCTGCATCTTGGGTCAACTCCTGTCCTTTTACGCCTTCAGCCGCTGTTCGCAGAATAAAACCGCCATGTTCACTGCAAAAATCTTGAACCAGATTTTTTAATCTTTCGCGCTCAGCTTCATCTTCTATACGCTGAGACACGCCAACATGCTCAACACTAGGCATAAACACCAAATAACGTGACGGGATAGTAATATCTGTGGTTAAGCGGGCACCTTTAGTACCAATTTGATCTTTTACCACTTGCACAACAATATTCTGTCCATCTCGCACCAATTCACGAATGTCTCGCTTCTGAATATGGCTAGATGATACTTCACCTGCTATTTCGCTGTGTATTGCAATATCCGATGCATGTAAAAACGCAGCTTTGTCTAGGCCTATGTCCACAAATGCGGCCTGCATTCCCGGCAACACTCGACTCACTTTACCACGATAAATATTGCCGACTAATCCCCGTTTGGTATGTCGTTCAATATGAATTTCTTGCAAAATTCCATTTTCAATCAATGCCACTCTTGATTCAGAAGGCGTGACATTGATCAACAACTCAGCACTCATGTAACGCCCCTAATTTCTGCAAAAGTAATCTTGTTTCGTATAAAGGTAGGCCTACAACCGCACTGTAACTGCCATTAATTTTTTCAACAAATTGCCCACCTAAACCTTGAATGCCATAACCACCGGCTTTATCTTGAGGCTCTTGGGTATGCCAATACCAATCTATTTGCTTATCGGTTAGAGAGCCAAACGTCACCTCGGTCTCTACTGCCCGCAATTCTTGTTGCTCGTGATTCGCTACGCATACTGCAGTAATCACTTTATGGGTACAGTTAGACATGCCCTTTAACATGGCAAAAGCGTGCTGTTGATCTCTGGGCTTACCTAAAATCTGACCGCGACTCACCACTATAGTGTCTGCACTAAGAACGGTTTGACCGCTATTATATTTCCCTAATGCCGCATTTGATTTTTCTAAAGCCATACGACTTACATAAGCGACGGGCTGCTCCTTAGGACGAGGCGTTTCATCTATATCAAAACTCTCTTGGATGAATTTGACGCCTATTTGAGTGAGAAGTTCAGCACGTCTAGGAGATTGCGAGGCAAGGATCAACATCAGTTAAGTCTTAGCTGGCGACGTATTTTACGTAACAACCAAAATAGCCAAGGCCACATCACGACAGCACTTGCCACAGGCCAAAGGTAAGTAAACAGAAACAAAATATCGGTAATTAAGTGCTGCAGCCAAAATACAACTAAATTGTATAGCGCATTTAGCACCCCAATAATCACAGATTGTTGCCACACAGAATAATTACGCAAACGCTGGTAGTTAGCAGCTAGTACATAAATGCACAAACACATGGCAAAACTGTGCACACCCAAGGTTGTACCAAGCAAAATATCTAACATTAAGCCCACAATAAAGGCCACACCCACGTTGACCCGGTTAGGCAGTGCTAGCACCCAGTAGCTTAGAATTAGCATCACCCAATCAGGGCGATACAAGTCAAAATTAGCTGGCATAGGCACTATTTGTAATACCAGAGCAGCCAAAATGCTTAATGCAATGGAATAGGTTCTAAGTCTCATTTTGTGCCTTGCTTCAGGGAAATTGCTTGGGAAGGCTCTTGATTTGACCAAAGTAGCAGTAAATATTTTAAACGATCTAATTTAGCAATAGGCTGCGCATAAACTTGAGCAAAAGGTTGGCTTTCATCTCGGACTATAGAGTGAATTTTTGCCACAGGGTATCCTTCCGGGAAAACATTACCCAAGCCAGAAGACAAGAGTAAATCTCCTTCTTGTAAATCAGTGCTATGAGCAATATGGGGGATGTACAATTCATCAAAATTACCCGAACCAGCAGCAACTAAACGCACATTATTTCTGGCTACCCTAACTGGGATGGCATGGGTCACATCTGCAATGAGTAACACTCGACTATTGGTTGAACTCACTTGCATAATTTGTCCAACTATCCCTTGGTCGTCGAGCACTGCTTGGCCTTCAAAAACCCCATGAATCGCGCCTTTATTGATAATAATTTGATGACTATACGGATTGTTATCAACCGCCATCAACTCCGCCACTAAACGTTCTGTATGGTTGTTAACTGGGGCATTAAGCAGACTGCGCAAACGAGTGTTTTCTTGTTGCAAAAACTCTAACTTTTGCAACTGCTCACGCATCAGCAAAGCTTCGTGGGTGAGCTTGGCGTTCTCATCAAATAACTTTTCGTGAGAAACGATACGGCTTGCGCTAGCACTTAGCATCTCACCCGGAAGATTGGCCAAATATTGAATAGGGCTGACCAAAGAGTTGAGGTAAACCCGTGTCGAACCAAATCCATCGAACTTATGATCAAACAACATGAGGGCAGCCGACAAAACCAATCCCAATGCGAGTCGGCTTTGCAGGGAGGGACCACGAGAAAACATTAAATTCATTGTTTACCTAAACTTCCCTCAAACAGCACACTAAAAGGTTTAGTAAGCTTGGTAAGTAAATAACCTTAATGGTATGCAAGATTAAGCAATATAAAGCCACACATTCATCTTAAATCAGCAGGCAGGGGCTAACTGCCTGCCTCAGGAATTATTCGTAACTAAACAAATCTCCGCCATGCATGTCGATCATTTCGAAGGCTTTACCGCCTCCTCTGGCAACACACGTTAGAGGATCATCGGCAATCACAACGGGAATGCCCGTTTCTTCCATAAGTAAACGGTCAAGGTCTTTTAATAAAGCGCCACCGCCTGTTAGCACCATACCTCTTTCCGAAATATCAGAGGCCAACTCTGGGGGAGATTGCTCAAGCGCCACCATTACTGCAGACACAATCCCAGTAAGCGGTTCTTGTAAGGCCTCAAGTATCTCATTACTGTTTAAGGTAAAGCCTCTTGGCACACCCTCAGCCAAGTTACGACCACGGACTTCAATCTCTTTAACTTCTTCACCTGGGTATGCTGCACCTATTTCATGCTTGATGCGTTCGGCTGTTGCCTCACCGATAAGGGAACCAAAGTTACGACGAATGTAGGAAATAATCGCTTCGTCAAATTTGTCGCCACCAATACGTACCGAAGATGAATAGACGATACCGTTTAATGAGATAATCGCGACTTCTGTAGTACCACCACCAATATCTACCACCATAGAGCCGGTCGCTTCAGATACAGGTAAACCTGAGCCAATAGCAGCAGCCATAGGTTCATCAATCAAATAAACTTCACGGGCACCGGCACCCAGAGCAGATTCTCGAATTGCACGACGCTCTACCTGAGTTGAACCACAAGGCACACACACCAAAACACGCGGGCTAGGGCGTAAAAAGTTGTTGTCGTGAACTTGTTTAATGAAGTGCTGTAACATTTTCTCTGTGACATAAAAGTCGGCAATTACACCGTCTTTCATAGGGCGAATAGCTTTAATGTTGCCCGGAGTTCTGCCTAGCATTTGTTTCGCTTCGCTGCCCACAGCAGCAACACTTTTAGGGCCACCCGCTCGTTCTTGGCGAATAGCTACAACAGAGGGTTCGTTTAGCACTATGCCTTGGTCTTTGATATAGATCAGTGTATTGGCTGTACCCAAATCAATGGACAAGTCATTAGAGAACATCCCTCTAAGTTTTTTAAACATGTAAAAACCGCATCCTGAATGGTAATTTTGTTATATCCGTTAACTTTACCAACGCGCCTAGCAATGGGCAAGCATAGAGCTTAAACAAGGCTATAAAAACTGGTTTTTTACCCGTCAAAGGGCATAAAACAAAAATCCCAACGTAAAGTTGGGATTTTTGTTTGATTTGTTTACCGTTAGCTTATTGTTCTCTAACCACTCGAAAGCCGATGTAATTTGATCTAAATGACGGATCTAACTCCATTCGGGTAGACACCCTAGCCAAACGTGGGGCAAAGTTCCAAGCGCCGCCTCTTACCACAGCACCGCTATTGGTGTTGTCTGCTAAGGTCCACTCCCAAACATTGCCTACAGTATCAAATAGGCCAAAATCATTTCGTTCAAACGAGCCAACCGGAGCGGTACTTACGTTGGACCATTGGCTACCACACCATCCACAGTTTGCATTGTCAGTTTTGATACCATTTCCCCACCAGTAGTCGCCTTCTTTTCCGCCTCTGGCAGCGTATTCCCAGCGCGTTTCTGTGGGTA
This sequence comes from uncultured Paraglaciecola sp., assembly GCA_947498355.1. Lineage (GTDB taxonomy): Bacteria > Pseudomonadota > Gammaproteobacteria > Enterobacterales > Alteromonadaceae > Paraglaciecola. The sequence goes on from CANMKA010000008.1 coordinate 12,850, forward strand.
ACTGATAAGACTGGGTACTGACTTTTGATAACCATTTAACATAGGCTTGAGCGTCTGCCAAACTTACACATACAACTGGATTATTGTCGGATTGCTGAAAGCCTGGTGAACGCCAGTTTTTGTCACTTTGATACACAGCTTTGCCGTCTTCATAAAACGCGCAACCTTTGTCTTTTTCTGCGTCAGTGACATAACTGGTGGCTTTAACAAAGGTTTCGAAGGCTTTGACACTAATCTCTGTCTCACTGATCCCAAAAGACTGTTTGATTTCTTTGGTTTTAACTGGGCGTTCGTTCTCTAAACCTTGACCACTGATATCACCCATTCGGAAATTACCTGCAGGCACCACGACTAGATCTGGCCCTGGGGTATCCCCAGCCAGTATATCCTGAATACGTTCGCCTTTACTGAACGCATACTGGTTTCTGTTTAAGTCAACTTTAACGGTTTTCGATTCGGTAAGTTTGATTGTCTGGCGATTAGCCTCGTAGCCACGTTTTACGACTTCTACATCATGCTCACCCGATGGAAGCATAATTTGTAACTTAGTTGACCCATAGCTCACACCATTAATAAATACTTCATCATCGAATACATTTGAGCGCACTGTCAGCTCATACATAACTGACTCGTCGTTACTAACCAAAGGTTTGACTGGTGCAACCTGAGTAACACTTTGGCCTTTGAAGTTGACGCAATAACGGTTGTCCAACCCTAGCAATGCACACCCTTCAGAGCGCTTTAAATTGCCTTGTAATTGCAAGTTCATTTTTATATTGAACAAGCCTTGGCCGCTAAAATTGCTATCTGCCACTTCGCTACGCAATACTTGCACAGAAGCATCTGAGGTAGGGCGTCTTTTCTGAGCTTCTGCCGACTCACTTAAACTATCATAAACACTGTCCAAAAAGCGCTTAGACGCTTTTTGTTTGGCTAGAGCTTTGCCGCGAGCAGTACATTTACTAAAGGTTTCGTCTTGGTCACAAGTGATTTTGTGACTCACTGCTACGGTTTGCTTTTGATTAAATTCTTTGTATAACCGGTCCACTCTTGCACTATTGTACTGCTCTTTAAGCCCTTCAATGGTATTCAACAAGCTATGCTTTGACACCTGCATTTGCTCAACATCTACCAGTTTATTCTGCCATTCGTTGTATTTGTTAGTGATCGCATCTTTCATATTCTTATGGGCAGTCACAGCTTTGGAGTAAGCGCTTATGGCAGACGTAATATCTAACTCTGGGTTATCAACGACCTTTTCATATTGCTGATTCATTACACGCAAGGCTGCTTGGCGCTTTTCATCAGCCTTAACTACGTTTTCTCGTAACTCAGCTAGTTGCTGCTCTAGCCCTTGAGCTAAGGTGACTTGAGCTTGTAAATCCCGATTAAAATTATCAAAGTCAGACTGTTTAGCTGCAATTCTCTGCTCAATATCAGTTACTGACAAAGGCGCCGCCAATGCATATTGACTAAGAGAAAGAGATGCAAAAAAAGTTAGTTGAGCGATACGGTTCATGTTTTGGTTCCAAACTGATTGCCTTGGGCAACTATTTTTTATTGTTGTGTCGTTAAGTGCCGACAGTTAGCCAGTCACAACTTTGTCACTCTATGCTATTGAGTTACAACAAAAAGCGCAAGGGCGATAACCCTGCAAAGTTCATTTAATTGACCTTAGTCAAAAACAAACTTAAGTCAAAGTGGTTAATTGAATACTTCACGCCATTGAATAACCCTGTCGTTCCCTCGATACAGGCCAAACGTTACAATAGCACTTGGAAAGTCGGTTTGTTGTGGGTTACTCCCTGCGTCATCAGTGTCTGGACAAGTCGCAGCGTTGCAAATTACCCCATCATTGTTCCAATCAAAGTTTAAATAGTAAGGAAACACAGTGGGATCAATCAAGGGGCTTAAGCTCAGTTGTAACTGCCCAATAGACTGAGGCCTATTAAAACGCATATCGCTTGAAGTATTGCTCAAACCATTTTGCAGCACACCCGTACTGTCCAGATTATTGATTGCATCGGTCAAATCAGGAGTACCAATAGGAGTCAAAATTACATGCCCCTGTGCTTCATCAAAATCAATTAAGGTGTGGTTATCTAAGGTGTTTAGCCGCCATGCGCTACCATCGAAATATTCGGCTCGCATTGGCACCACTAAATCATCAGTTTCTGCCCCATAATTACTCTCCAAAACAAAACGCCCAAACCGTAAAGTCGTTCCCGAGATATTACTTATAGTGAACGAGTCACAATCTGGATCGACATTAGATTGCCTGAAACAGCGGCCATTAATGTCAGTCAAAAAAGTGGCAGAAAAGGTTAAATCAAGATCAGCGCCAAAAGGCGCGACGGGTGAATACATAATACCGCTGTCACTGTTACTGTCACTGCCCACCTCATCTAGATTAACTTTATCATAACGAAGTTGAGTGCCGTTTAGGCGTACCCTGCGCCCGCCCGAGGCAACGATTGGGGTAACGTCAGGAGCATTTTCATGAGCAATTGAAGCTGCTCCTGTGTATGTTGAGTTGTCTTCAACTAACACATTATTTGCAGTGTTAAGAGCAGCCAAATCTGGATTATACACCCAACCCTCTATCACATAATTGCTGGTTACGTTGTCCAAAGCGTTTCTAGGAGAAACTAATAAGCTTGGCTCTGACGCGAATCCAGTGAATTGCCCTACGTAAGTGAAATCATCATCAGAGGCATTCACTTGGGCGTCTTGCAGCAAAGGGCTGCCAATTACCGAGACAAAATAGTAGGCTGGAATAAAGGTTCCCAAAGACACATCACTCTCGGACGAGATTAAGTTACCTAAATAGTCGTTATCCCTTACATCCAGAATAATACGCCCCGTTTCAGTATAGTGAGCATTGGAGAAAGTAAATTGGCCTCCAGTAAAGTTGGGGTTGGTCACAGACACAAAGGCAGCGGCGTCCGCTGAGCTTGTCACAGTTAACCCTGTATTGTATAAGAACTGCCCATCAACTCGGCCTGTGCCAGTCGGAAAATCCCTTTGTAAGAATAACGCTAAGTCGCCTGCTTGATAGTTAGGCAACAGGTTGTCGGCTGCCCCATAAGCTCCAAGCGTATATTCAAACGCTTCTCCCGCCGAGTATACATCTGGATCCCCTGTCCCTGGGTTATACACTAGATCGTTATCCGTAATACTTAAGCGTAAATAGCTGGGATACACATCCACCAGCCCAAACCCTTTATTAATTGTCGGATGAGCCGCACTTTGCGCACTTAATTGAATACGCCCCGCATCGTTGTAGCTAAGAGTACTCAAAGAAGCAATGCCTGCCCCGTCAAAGGTTAATTCGACCTCTGCATTCAATTCCCCCGCACTCCCCGATGGTACACTCGCTCCAGCAAAACTAGTTAAACAAATATCAGGGTCAATACAATCGTAACCTAGGGTAATGGTTTGAGTACCCGTTAAACTGGCTTGGCAAGCGCCTGTATCCGTGTTGGTTTGCACCGCTCTGAGATTTAAGTCCTGAAAATTGGCTTCTGCTAGCTGATCCGGAGGCAGGTCACCTGAATTAGCGCCAAAAAACTGAAATGTCGAGTCAACAAATTCAAGCTGACATGCCCCTGGCTCAGAGGCGGTTACGCCGTTACAGCGCAATTCGTTCGCCGCAGCAATAGACGGGGCAGGCACAGTCAAAGCCACCGTCTCGAGTGCAGTATTGCTGTAATCAAAAGACGTAGAGCCAGTAAAAGTGGTATTTGCGATTTGTCCATCATCTGCAAACACCTCGGCTGACACAGCTTGGCCAGTAACACTTGAACAGTCGGCATCTTCACAAGCGCGAATCTGGATAGTTGCCGCCTCGCAGGTAACAGCAGGTACAGCATAGGTGAGCTCATAATGGTCGATAGCTGGACACTCAACTGGAGCTTGAGACAGGTCTCCCAAAGCGTCGATTTCAGCTGGCGTTAACGATCCAGAATAAATCCTAAAATCATCAATAGAGCCGTTAAAGCTATTACTACTCTCATCAGTAGCTCGGCCCCCTACATGAAACGCTTCTTCGGGGCGGATAGTAAAGCTATCATTACCACTATTATCCAACTCGCCATTAATGTAAATCGCCCAATTCCCAGTAAATACATCTGTCATTATGGTGATATGCATCCAAGTATTGAAGTCGGTAATCGCACCTGAAGTACGCACTGTGGTATTGGCTCCAGCTTTATTTACATCGGCAAAAATTACCCCACTAGAATCTAGCCTTGCCTCGAAACCATCCCCTGAACCAAACACTCTATTTAACGATGAGGGTAAAGAGGGAATATTCATCCAAAATGCGACGACAGCCTTACCCGGAGGTTGAAAAGGGTCGGTTGTTACTCTTTGGTTGTTGGCAGAATTGAAATTTAAATAGGCCCCATTCACCTCGCATACCCAAGTTGGATCTTGACTATTTTCAGCACTGGTTGGCCCTAATAGACCGTCAAGATTAAGTGAGCCTAGATCAGCTGTCGACTGCCCACTGCCTTCATCAAAGGGGTAGTGCAAAATTAATTCATCGACACAATCTTGAGGTTTATTTTCGGAAGCGGCCAAAGCCTCAATTGCAGCAACACTCAACTCACCACTGTATATTCGAAAATCATCAAGTTCTCCGTTAAAAAACTGAGATGCACTTGCTGAACTCGCGCCAATAAGCAAAGGCGCTGCAGGCTGAGTAATTAACGTCGTTGTGCCACTGGCATCCAAGTTCCCATTTTTGTAAATCGCCCAATTGCCGTTAGTGATGTCGGTAACAAATGCAAAGTGCAGCCAAGTGCCTAATTCAGCCCCAGAAATAACAGAGCTGGTCGAGACAGTACTTTGAAAACCTCTGATGTTCAGGTCAGCGTGCAAATCACCGTTAGTTCGCAGGCGCATTTGAAATCCACCACTAAAGCCGAAAATGCGCTCTTGGGTAGCAGGTAAGCTAGGAATTTTCATCCAAAAGGCTACTACACCTTTACTCGGGGGCTTAAAACTTGGGGCCGTGACTTGCTGCTGTGCCGAACCATCAAAAACTAAATTGGCACCTCTAGCCTCACATTGCCAACTCGGGTCTACAGACTCTACCGCACTTGTCGTGCCTAATAATGCATCTCGCGCAAAACCACTGGCGTCACTCACGGTTTGACCAATCGCATCGTTAAATTGATAATGCACCAGCAGCTCATCTAAGGTGGGTTCACAGGTTTCAGACAAGTCAAAATCGTTAATTAAGTCTGGGTTGAAATTCACCGTCGAATCGGCCCTAAGATCAACGGTTCCTGCCGACGCAGTACCCGTAAATACAGAATTACTGTTTAATCTAAGCTCGCCTTGGGTATAGGCAACGCCGCTCGCCATGGCCCCTGATGCCAAAGTAAAATCGTTATATACTATAGTGTTAATGACAGCCGTAGCGCTGATGCCTCGAATTTCAGAGAGGTTATTTGCCTGAATATTGTTCTCTACAAAAAGATTAACCACTCCCGTGCCTTCAACCTCTAGTACGGCAATACCATCAGAGCCAGCTGACGACAAATTTACACTGCCAATCCAATAATTACCGGGTTTGATTCTGAGGGTTGCGCCGTTCCTTAAATTTAATATTCCAATAAAGTACTCGTCGAAATTGTCTGAAAAATCCGAAGTGCCTGCATTGATCGTCACTTCTTTAAAACTATTAGTATTCTGCGCACTCAACCCTCCCTCACCAACTGTGCCATTGGTAGTGGTTAGCTCTAAAGTAGCAGCATTGGCGGGAAATGCGGGCAAAGTAATAGATTCAGCCGCGCTACCAATAACACTGCAATCAGAACTACCACAAGAGTCACCACTCGTCGAAGCATTGGAGCCAGAGGCAAAGGGTAACTCAGTAAAAGGAATATTATTGATTTGAACACCACTACTCAGTGATATGCTACTTGTGTTGGTATTGCCCTGAACACCCGTTGGGAACACGCTTATGCAATCAATACTGTATGCCGAACCGCTAACAAACAGCAGTAATAAAAAAGCAAAGATAAGTTTAAATTTACAGCACATAAACATTACTCAATAGCGTCAACTAATATTCTGCGGGTGACTACAACGTCACCTGCTTCGCATCGACCTGTGCTAACAAACCGTGAATAGCTGTAGGTGTCAGGACCATCAACTACGTTTTTATCTAACAGGCTAGAAACACTAAAACTGCAACCTTGTTGCAATCCTTCGTAAGCTGCAAAATCGCCAGTTTCGGGGTTACCACAAGGCGCAACCGCAACTGGTGGAGACAAGTTAAGAGGGTACTCTCTCGCTAAACATATCTCTAGTCCTGTTCTGGCGGCATTGAGTGCACGAGCGCCAAGTACTTCGTAGACGACATTTTCAGACGACGCTGACAACAGGCGAGTTAAGGCCAATGCCAAGAGCGAAAATACCACAATAATAAATAAGGCAATGACCAACATTCCACCTTGCTGGCGAACCTTAAAAAAAGTGCGAGCTTGGCTATGACTAGGGAACATTAGGCACCCCTATCTCTAAATTATAATCAACGGTTTCGTCGTTTCTGTCGAAGCTCAATAAAACATTAATGATGCCATTTCTATCAAAAGTTGGATTATCCACTCGAAAAGGCGCCGTATTGGTTAGGCCTTCTACCATAAGCACTCCACCGCTACTCGGCAGAAGCTGAGTAGCAGCAATCTCAGTTTGATATCGCCAAACTTGACCATTATCCAAAGCGCAGTAGGTGGTAGAATTTCGGGCAAAATACATCCTTGAAGCAGGCGAATCTTGAAAAAATGCCCCAGACAAACCTAAAGTAGCCGTATTGTTGGGTTCATCGTCGGTGTTGCAATCCCCATCGCCGCTAGTCGCTTCAGTGCAACTTAATATCTCTCGTCGCCTCGGCTCGGATGCTGTGCTCTCAACCTCGTAAATATGGGTACTAGTAAGAGGGTAAACAAAGGCAAAGTCTCCAGCGACACCTGAAGCTCTAGAAGTAAGCTGATAACCAAAAGGGTTGTCTGCTACCTCAACGATAGTCCCTTGAGCCGATGAATCTAAACCATTATTGGAAGACACAGACAAAGAGGTATAAAAGCTTGTCCACAATGCAGGTACAAATTCGAGGCATTGGGTATTTCCAAACGACTCTGTTCTTGCACTGTTTGGGACAGCTTGACGCAACTCGCGATTCAAGCGTTCAACAAAAAAACGGCTGTCATTGAGTATTTGGTCCCGCTCCACCACGTCTGTATAAATGCTCATTCCGTTGCGAATAAAACCAGACAAGCCCACCACCACTATGCCTAAAATGACGATAACAATCACCAACTCAATTAAGGTAAAACCGGGTGCAGAATGCTTTCGCTGGCTAAGCATTAGTAATTCGTCTTGTAGGCAGAAAAACTAACCTGCTCAGCGTTTGGCGTGGTAACGGTTAAGGTCACTAACTTCACATTACCAATCACAGACGCCCCATCATTAACGCCGTCAAAGTCGTCGTCATAAAAGGTGGTGACAGAGACACTAAAGCCTTCATACAAATTACGACCGTCTGACCTTAAAATAGCTTGATTCGAGCTATTTAATAATTGGCCTCCTGTTACGTTGATATTGTTGTAATCGTCTATGTCGTCGAACACTAGGCGATTGCCAACTGTTGAATTGGGGTCGATAGCACGACAAAGGGGAGCACCCACTTCATTGCATCTTAAACCAGTGCCATCACGACTTGACTCTTCGTCGAAAGACTTGCTCATGATCTCGTTCATATAAGCTTGGCCTAGCTCAGCGGCCCTCACTTGAAAAATAGGGTCAACACTGCGTACCGACAAAGGCACCAAAAAAGCCAGAAATAACGACAAAGCAATGGCCAGCACCACTATGCCAGTTACCAACTCAACCAAGGTAAATCCGAGCGTTTTATTAACAGGCATGGATATAGCCCTCGCTTTCGACACAAATCTGTAAAGTCTCTTCACCACTGATCGTCAGGGTACAAGGAGCACAGCTTGGACCAGCGGTACTGGGGCGGCCTAATGCATCAAACCGAATATATTCGTAGGCCACACCACTGTCTTCAGCAGTCAGGCTAACGTTATCTGTAGTCATTTGTTGAGGGCTGTCGACTCGCAAAAAATCATCGCGGTTATAATCAATATTCGAAGTTAGAGTGCAAGTAGCTAACTCACTTGAGGTAGGGGGGCCGAATTGCGGGGGAGAGGCAATAAGGTTTAGCTGGTAGCATCTGTCATTGCGGGTATCGTGCATGGCCCGCATTTGCATACTGCGTAAAGCCGAAATCAACCGAGCCTGGTAAGTGTAATCTGTGTATCCGGCGGTACCAGAAAACTTTGCATAAGCTGAAACACCCAGCACAGCAATAATTACAATCACCACTATTAGCTCAATGAGTGAAAAACCCTGAGCAGAATTGTAGCGTCCTTGATAAAAATCGAGATAATCGCCAAGCAATTTCATACAAAATAAAAGGGGCTTACAGCAGCCCCTTAATACCTAAAATGGTTTAACAGCCGCCTGTGACCACAGTGACTACAGCCGGAGTATTTGCATCGGCAGCGTCTGTATATAAAACGTGGCAGCTCGCCCCAGTGACTGCTGTGACAGAAAAATCGACTGTAGAATTAACTGGCGAAATACCAAAACTGCCCAAAGCTGGCGAGGCAGTTACTGCAGTGCCTGCACCTGCGGTAAAAGTCCAATCCGTGGCTTCTAACTCAGCAAATGTCGCTACGTCTGTAGCTACAAGAGGCGCACTTCTTACTGCAGTAAAGGTTGCTGCACTTGGATAACCAAAATCTGTAGCTATAGTGACACCACTCACTGTAACTTGGTTTGCAGTAGTGGCCGGATCTGTAGCTGCATTGCCTTGTACCCCAGCTAACGCCGATCTAGCGTAGACTAATTGGCCACCACCTTGTAGGGCAGCTCTTACCCCATTTAAAGTGGCGGCTCTGGCATCACTTTGAATATCAATAAACTTAGGGGCAGCGGTGACGGCTAACACACCTAAGATGACGATGACGATAATTAATTCGATTAGTGTAAAACCGCGTTGCTGTTGCATATGTTGTCCCCTCGAGGAATTATTAATTTAATAATGTGTATGGTTATTGTTATATCATTTTTAGCTAGCTAAATACTACTGCTTAAAGGTATGTAATTATTTACCTATAGATAACTAATTATTACTGAAAACAACTACTTGTCCAATTCTTGGGTCATAAATAAAGCCATTACCCACAGTATCGTCTGTTGGCTCTGTGTTTTCGTTTTTAATGGTTTGAGTTAAATAGTAATAACACAGGTCATTACCGCCAGAGCCTGCGCCCGTATCAACATTGGTAAAGTATCTAAAATCTTCAAAAGGCCTGTCAGCCCAATCGGAAGAAATACTTGGAGCGCTTTGCATAATCAAATTAAAAATACTTTCGCAGTCTAAGGCGCTCACTTGGTCGTCTTCGCTACTGGCATCTGTATCTAATTGGCCTGTGGGATACCCAGTATTTTGATCAATTCCGACTTGTATCCCTTCTATAGTGACAAAAGTGGCATTCGCACCCGCATTCTCACGAGGTCTAGCCTCTAATTCCCACTGGGCTCTGACTAGCCCAACACCTGTGGCAAAGCCTCCCGCCACCCCTTCTACTGTGGCGTCTTCGGCATCCGTTGTAACATCAAGCAATCTAGGTAAAGCCGTGGCAGCAAGCAAGCCTAAAATTACCACTACTATCACTAGCTCAATAAGGGTAAAGCCTTGAGCATTGGCTCTGGGACCGATTATATTTTTCCCACTAAACATGTATCACCTCAATTAAAAAATTATGATTTCACTTTTGTGACTTGGCCAGTACTGACCATATACTCGAAATAAGGGCCAGTAGACAGTCGAAAACGACAACTGGAATCTAATGGATTACCCGATATTTTGTCACCATCAAAGTACTCAGCTATGACCTTAAAACCCTCTATTTCTAGTGGCAGATTTAACACCATTTTCCAAATTTCTGCACAGCCTTTAGAGCTTGCATCTGACTTTGGCCAGCCTTGATGATCCATAAAGACTGGCTGACGCTCGGTAGCTACCAACTTATCATCATTGTCGAGTCGGTTAGCATAAGTTACTAACATAATAATCTCAGGTCGCCCCTCAGCTTGCCATTGCCAATGCGCGTAGTGCACACTGGTATTGAAGCGCTCAGCCAAACTTTCTAAAGCTAAGCGGCGCATATCAGGCGTGCTATCGTTTAAGTAACGGATAAACCCCAACATAACCGCAACAAACACCACCACTACCGTTAAATTGATATATAGGCTTCTGCCACCGTCAGCTGGGCGTTTTTTACTTAGCATAAACTATCCCCTAATTGCGTTCATCATGTCCCACATTGGGGTGAAGATCCCCAAGGCTAGAACCAACACCATCAAAGCCACAATCACGATTAATATGGGTTCAATTTTAGAGGTCAAACTTTTTAAATCGTAGTCTACCTCTCGCTCATAAAAATCTGCGACCTCTGCTAACAGCTCATCAACACGCCCAGTCTCTTCGCCTACACTGATCATTTGTAACACTAAAGGCGTAAAAAGTTCACTACTGGCAGCCACCCTAGATAAGCTCTCGCCTTTTTCGATGTTTTTCCGCATAGCCAAAATACGATCAGCCATAAAGGCATTGTTTACCGCTTCTGAAATTAATACCAAAGCCGAGGTAAGAGGTACCCCAGACGACAACATCATAGAAAAACTACGAGAGAACCGCCCCAACAGAGTACGCTCGAAAATACTGCCAATAATAGGAAAAGATAGCTTTAATTTGTCCCAGCGATACCTACCTAGCAAAGTATTGATATACCGATAAAAAAGATACGCCATCAAGGTAATGGCTGCGAGCATATAGGGCCATTTAGTGATAAAGAAATTAGACGTGGCTAACAATATCTGAGTCATGGCAGGTAAATCAGCACCAAAAGACCGAAACATATTGGCAAACATAGGGATCACGAAAATATTCAAAATAATCATAGCAATGACTAAGGCTATAACTACAAACATAGGGTAGCGAGTAGCAGATTTTATCTGCTTGCGGCTTTCTAATTCTCTTTCTAAATAAAAAGACAACTGCTCAAATGCCTGATCTAGTTTACCGGTATTTTCCCCCACATGAACCATACTCACAAATAGCCGGTTGAATACCTGAGGATACATATTAAGTGCCGACGATAAGGTACGACCGCGCTCTAATTGCTCTGCTACATCAAATAATGCAATCCCCATGCGCTTTGAATTTGTAGAGTCGGCTAGGCCTCTAACAGCACGTAAAATTGGGATACCGGATTTCGCTAAAGAGTACATTTGCCGAGAAAAAATAACTAAGTCTTCTAAGGTAATTCTGGGGGTGAAGATCGATATTTGAACCTCTTCATCTTGCTGGCTTGTCTCGCTGGTTTGTTCGGCAATCGAGATTGGGGTGAAACTGCGATTTTGTAAAATTTTAACGACAGCGCTCGCATCGGCGGCCTCAATGACCCCTGTGGCAAGCTCTCCTGTTAGTTTTCTAGCCTTATAACTAAACTGGGCCACTGTCGTCATCCATTAGAGATAAAGGGGTGTGAGACCCAGTATTTTGATTTGTCTGATCTGACTCGGCTTGGGTCCCAGTGATATCTTCTGGTAGCGCTTCAATATCCTTAGTTGATAAAGGGTCTACTGGGTCGTCTGCGACAATTTCAATTAACTTCAGCACTTCTTCTATGGTGGTCACACCCATTTTGGCATGCATCAAGGCAACTTTAGCGAGCGGAACAAATCTTGGACTTTTCGCTGCGACTTCGGTAAACAAAGCCGTGTCATTCTTTTTCAGGGCATTCATCATGGCTTCGGACATCTCTAACAGCTCGAAAACCCCAACTCGACCTTTGTAACCACTATGACTACAGGTGTGACAGCCCCGTCCTTTCTTAAAGGTTTGGGTGTGCAATTGATCGTCTAGACTTTGTAGCCATAAGGCCTCTTCACTGGTGAGCTGATAAGCCTCACTGCAACTTTCGCATATTTTTCGAATCAGACGCTGGGCGATAATTGCCCTTAACGAGCTGGCCACCAAATACCCAGGCGCGCCCATGTCGAGTAAACGTACCGCACTACTGATAGCGTCATTGGTATGTAAGGTAGATAAAACTAAATGCCCTGTCAGGGCACCTCTCAAACCAATTTCGACGGTTTCTTGGTCGCGCATTTCCCCCACCATTATGATATCTGGATCTTGACGTAAGGTCGTGCGCAACACGTTTGAAAAATTCAACCCTATCTTGTTGTTAGTTTGCACCTGATTAATTCGCGGCAAACGATATTCGATAGGATCTTCAACCGTAATAATTTTCGTCGATGCCTGATTTAGTTCACTCAACGCACCATACAAAGTAGTAGTCTTACCTGAACCTGTTGGCCCAGTAACCAAGATCATGCCATGGGGCCGGTGCAGTAAATGCCTAAAGCGAGTAAGCATCACGCTTGGCATGCCCGTTTGCTCAAGATGCAGCAAGCCAGCAGATTGATCGAGTAAGCGCATCACCACAGATTCGCCACTTTGCACAGGCATAGTCGAGACCCGAACATCAATATTGTGTCCTTTGATCCGTGTGGTCGCTCGACCATCTTGAGGCAAACGCTTTTCAGAAATATCTAATCCAGACATCAACTTGAGTCGCAGGACTAAGGCTGACGCGACATTCTTCTCTTGAATAATGTTCTCTTGCAGTACCCCGTCTATGCGCATCCGAATTCGCAGCAAAGTCTCGTCAGGCTCTATGTGTATATCTGAGGCATTCGCTTGCAGTGCATCTTCGAAGATTGACTGCAATAATCTTGCAACCGTCGTATCTTGCTCTTCATCTAAACTAGAATTTAAGTCAAAGTCGGCAACATCTTGATATTCCTCAGCCAACTCTTGGGCAAAAGACGCGATTTCTTCGGTGCGCCGATAAAGCCTGTCAAACGCGGCTAACAATGAGCTTTCGCTAACCACAGCTACATCTATGGCTTTGGGTAAGGCCGCAGACAATAAATCAACAGTAGATAAGTCTGCAGGATCGCTCATGGCAACCAAGAGTCTGTCACCCTTGTCTTCGATAACCAAGGCTCTGTGCCGACGAGCTTGCACTTCGGGCAGCAGATTGACCACAGCCGGAGACACTTGAACTTGCGCCAAGTCAACTAAAGGTACCTGTAAATGCTGAGACAAGAACGACAGAAGTTGGTTTTCTGTTACAAAGCCCAACTCAACCAAAATAAAGCCTAAACGACGGCCCATTTCTTTTTGCTTAGTCAGGGCCTCGGTAAGCTGCTGCTCGTCAATAATATTGTTTTGAACCAATAAGTCGCCGAGTCTAATTTTTGCTTTAGGCTTCATTGTTCCTCCGAGAGTAATGCAATGCGTTGCAACACAAATTCATTCACTTGTGGAGAAAGCAAATCTAACTCGAGCACTTTTCTGTAAGCCACCACTGCTAATTCGGTTTGGCCTAGCTGATCGCGTACCGTGCCTAATCCTAACCACCACTTAGCATTGTCTGGGGACAGATCAACCAGCAGCTGATAATCATTAGCTGCCAATTGCAGTTTACCTAACTGCTGGGCCAAAGACGCTCGCATATCGAGCAATTCTTGATCGGCATTTTCAATCAATACACCTTCTAACCAACTAAATGCCGAAGCTTGGTCTTGTTTAACTAAGTCAATACGGCTTAGCATTAGCCTAAAATCATTGCGCTCGGGAAACTGCTCTACTCCTACCACTAACAGGGATTTAGCCAAAGCGTATTTACCTCGAGAAAAGTAGATAGATGCCAACTTTTTGCGCGCATTCACGTTGCTAGGTTCCAATTTTAATAATTGAGTCAACAAGTCAATCGCAGCAAAGTTATCGCCTTCTGCAATGGCTGTTGCAAGGTTTTGCTTTAAACCTGCTAAAGCTTGCGCGGCATCTGCTCTAACCATTTTAAACTTTGGTATATCATCCGGGCCGTTTTCACTATCCAAGTTATCGATTTGATCGACATTAGATGGACTCTCAAGCACTGAACTAAGCTGATTGGACGTATCTTCAATGGGAGGGGCCTTTTGCGCGACACTCGCAACGTCTTGTTCTACCGAGGGTAATGCCGCATTCGAAGCTAACGGTTGTTCAGAAACATTTTCAAGCCCCTCGTCAGGTTCATCTGATTGATTGACTTCTGCTGGATTAGTTTGGCTGGTATTCGCCTGTGTAAGCCGGGCTTGCTGAATAGGTTCAGTAGGCGTTTTAGGAGCCTGTACTGGTGCCTGAGGAATAGATCCCGCTTGTTTGACCCAACTTGGCCAATACAACAATACAGCTAACATAATGACCAAAATAAAAAGGCCAGTATAAATCCCTATTCGTAGTCGATTTTTTTTAGGGGGGACATAATCAGCCTGAATCGGCCCTTGTGTAGAATCTCGACTTTGTAGATCGTTAAGCATTTTATTTATTACGCTCATAACTCAAGCCCTGCCATTACCCCATAGGCAGCGATAGCCAAAACGCTAAGCAATACCGCTACACTGATACTTAATGTCATAGGATACAGGCCTAAATTTGCGGCTTCTGTGTCTTTTACTGCGGCTTTGATATGCTGGGCAGAAATCTTATTTTGTCCCTCGCCATAAGCCAGCATTAAGGCTTTATGGCACAACACGTTTACAATACGCGGAGTGCCCTTGCTGGCTCGAAACAATAATTTACTGACTTCACGGTCAAATAACTCAATGCCGCTATAACCTGATACGCGCATACGATGGGCTACATACTGGTGAACTTGGTCTGCATTCATCAACTGCAAATTATACGCAAACGTTATACGCTGCTTTAATTGCCTGAGTTCGGGCAAGGCCAACTTGTCGTTTAATTCAGGCTGGCCGAATAACACTACTTGGATAAGTTTTCGCGTTTCTGTTTCTAAATTAGTGATCAAACGCAATGCCTCAATACTTTCAACAGGTAAAGCTTGGGCTTCATCAATGATTAACACCACACTCTTATTTTGCTGGCTAATCTCTACTAAGCGTCGCTGAATTATCTGAGTGAACTCTTGCTGATCAACCGAATCGGTTAAGGTCACACCTAACTCAGCAGCAACAGAACGGCGTAATTCGGCCGGATTTAAAAACGGGTTGGGTAGATACGCGGTCACAAAATGTTGCGGTAACTCATTCAAAAATTTACGGCAAATCAGCGTTTTACCTGTGCCCACTTCTCCAGTCACCTTGATAAAGCCTTCGCCACTTTTTAACGCAACCAATAGCACATCAATGGCTTCTTTATGGCTAGGCAACCCAAAGAAATAACTGGTGTTAGGCGTTAAGGTAAAAGGTAACTCTTTAATACCATAGTGGTATAAATACATACTCTATTCCACTAATAACCAGTCAGCCATGTGCTCTCGACTCTGGTCTAACTGATTCTTCCAAGTGTCGTATTTCACCACTGTGGGTTTAATTAAAATGACTAATTCTTTTTTGATCTCTTGAGTGCGTTTGCTTTTGAACAAGTGCCCTAAAATCGGTATTTCGCCAATAATAGGGGTACGAGATTCAGAGTCCGAGGTAATGGACTGCATTAAGCCGCCAATGACGACTATTTCGCCTGACTTAGCGCGGATCACAGTATCAGACTCTCTAATATTGCTCTGAGCCAGAGGCAACACAAACTGCTCTTGATTTAAGGTGACAACTTTTTCTTGTTCTTCTGTCTCGATTACAGAAGGATGAACATGCAACATGACCTCACCATGCTTGTTAATTTGCGGTGTTACATCTAAGGCAATTCCCGAGAAAAACGGAGTTAACTCGATATTTGGAGTAATAGACGTCGCACTCGCAGAAATTGTACTTTGGCTAGACACATCAGTCACAAAGTATTCGTCGTCACCGACTTTTATCACAGCTTTCTGATTATTAGTGGCAGTGACTCTAGGGCTTGAAAGTACCTGCACGTTACCTTGAGTGGATAGTAGAGATAGTACCCCTGAAAAATCCTTATTGATAAATGACAAACTAGTGACATTGCCCAAAGTGGCAGAAATAGAATCGCCTATTGAGCCGCCATTGGTCGAAAACTGAAAGTCCGTCGAACCACTGTTTGCTAATATCTGCCCCCAGTTTATGCCTTGTTGGAACCCATCATTTAACGATACTTCAATGATCCTCGCTTCCAAAATCACTTGTCTTTGCACAATTTCTTCAGAGACATCCAAAAACGCTTTAATTGCACGAATTTCATCAGGCATAGCTCTAACAGTAACCAATCCAGCTTGTGGAGTAACAGCTACGCTTTTTCCCTCCTCTGAACCAATCATAGATTCTAGGGTAGCCAACAAGTCTCGCCAGAAATCCGTTTCGGTGTTAGTAAAGATATTGGTGCCATTGATGTTATTGGAAGCATTCCCTCCTACTCCGTTACCACCTTGGCTACTGTTGCCGCTAAATCCGTTTTGCGAATTGTTACCGCCATTATTGTTGTTACCGTCAACCTGCGATACTCCACCTGAGGTAATACTGGTTTGGGTAATACCCTGGCGGATCATGAGCAAATAGTTCACAGCGAAAGTTTGAGTGCGCAACCCCGAAGGGAAAACACGGTAAATATTCTGCCTTCGCTGAATTTCATAGCCATATAAATCCGACACCAAAGCAAAGGCATCAGACAAAGAGACTTGCTTTAAATCGAGAGATATTTCGCCCTCAACCTCAGGATGTATCGCCACACTATAAGGTGTACCTTGCACAATGCTTTGAAAAAACACCCGCGCAGGGAGTTGCTGAGCATTGATGTCGTATTTTTTCTCGCCAAATAAGGGCGCATTGCCTTGTGGGGTCGAATTAGGCTGCAAGGCTTGATTTACCGAATCTGGAAGTGTTACAAGTTGCCGTTTATCTGCCTGCTTTTCCGAGCCAGAATCTGCAATAGCTTGATCGAGCGCCTTGTTCGCTACGCCACCATGATGAGGGGTTTGGCAAGCCATAGTGAGTAGACATGCGCTGATAAAAATACTTACTTTAAAATACATGGTTTGAGTCTTTTTTTATTGTCACATTGCTAATAAAAAGTTTAGTGACTTGTTGGTCTTTACGCAAAGCCACAAATTCAGGAGTAATCTGTTCAATGTACATTTGGCCTACTTGGGCTCCTACACGGTAATTTATTCCGTTAATGACGGCTTGTTGCATAGTATCTGAGATAAAAACTGCATCTAAGATGAGAACTTGTTCACTGGTTTCGTGTGTGCTCTTCGAATTTAGCTCAGGATTAATAGGTTTGGTTGGGTCAAGTAAAGGTTCAGCGACAAGGCTTGCACTCACCCCTATTAATACGACACCTAACAGTTTAGTCATGATTTATAATCCTATAAATGCCGAGCTAGTGCTTAACGTATAAATTTCAAATGTCACTATACCCGTTGGATAGGTGGCTATTTGATAATCAAAGGTTTTCCAAAAGAACTCCCAGCGTAAGGCTTCTAACCTAGATAAATATTCGTGAATATCAAAATAACTACCCTGCACAGTAATACTCACGCCATGGCGGTGCAAGTCAGCTTCAGGTTGCTCGCCCTCTTTAGGCTGAGTTAAAAACACAGGGGTAGGTGCGATGGAGGCAAGGGCAACCAGCTCAACCTTATCTTGCGCCTCCAACACCCCCCTAAGCATAGAAACCATTTGCTCTGGCGGAACTAGGTTCTTTGTTTGGTTAGACAAATCACGATCTAACTCTACAATTTTCTGGTCGAGCAAAGCAATTTTTTGCTTAACTGGCGCATTCGGATCTTGGCTAAATTTAGCATTAATGTTGGCGATGTTTTGAGTCAATTGATTTTGTTTTTCTAGGGCCGCAGTATACTCTGCAGCGATTGATTTTGACTGCTTGAATGAAGGTTCGATAGCTAATATGTAGAGCAACCAACCCATCAGGCCTAAGCCTGCCAATAAAATTAGTATTTGCTCTCGAACCGTCAAACATAAAAATTTGATCGCTAGTAGAGTTAAAAACGGCCGCTCGCGGATATCAGTCACAATCCCGCTCCCCCTGTCGCCGCTGCATTTGTCATACTAGACAACGTAAATGTTAGTTGTTTTTCAGTCTTAGTGATATTGGTTTGGTTGAAGGTTTTCCCCGCGAAAAATTGCGTATTAGTAAGCTGATTCATCCAAACCGGCACACTAGACGCACGCTCAGCTACGCCTTTGATCACAATATTTCGCTGGTCGACCATAACGTGTTGCAACCCTATATCCTTGTGATGTTGACTGGCAAGCTCGTACATTAGTAACGCGAAGCCACTTTTCTCGGTGTGAGACTGCCCTGCTAACTCTTTCAGCACTCGCTCTTTACCTAATACCTGTTGTTGCTTTTGATTGACTTGATTAACCAAAATCGGATCGGCTTTAAAATTAGCTAAATCTGTTTCTAAGGAAGCGACGACTTCACTTTGCCTAGCATTTTGCTGTTGTATATTTGTTAGCATGCCTTGTTGTTGACTGTTTTGATATTCAACATAAGCATACAGTCCAAGGCCAAGCAGCAGAAAAATCAGCCAAATAATCGACACCACGGCCAAGGTCAGCAAGCGCAGCCGAGGATGTAAGTTAGGCGAATACAGATTAACCTGAGTCTTCATTAAACTGCCCCGCTTGGCGTATGTAAAGCCGCCCCTAAACTTACTAGGCAAGCTGGCGTAGGCGTAAAACCATTATGTTCAACCTCTGGCACGAGTTGTTCGACCGCGATAAAAACGTTGTCATTAATTAATTTTGCCAAGGCCTGCGGATGAGGCGTGTCTACGGCTAACAACACTTTTTTAACCGGTGCTTGACGTAATTGGCTCTCAAAGTAATCCATAGAGCGCTGTACTTCTAAGCTCAAATTATCAGCAATCCCCATAGCTAATTCAGCTTCAGACAAGCCATGCAAGCTTTCATAGCCCTTTAGGCGACGAGAAAAGTACAAGTGCTGTTGCTTAACAATGCCTAAGTTAAGTAATCCATTTTTTTCTTGTTTAAGAAATAGAATAGCGTCATCAGAAGAAGCCCAAAGACCGCACAAAGCTAGCTCTTCAATACCAATGCTGATCAAGTTAAGTTCAGCTTTTAATATGCCGTCACGGATCTCGATTATGTCTTTTTCAGGGCAGGCAACCACGTTTAGCTTTTTAACCGCGGCATTTGATGCTGGAGGATCAAAATAATCAATAACAATAGGTTCAGTGGTGCCTAACTGCTCTTTAACTGACCACTGCAGGGCATCGAGGATCTCATTATCTTCGACTAAAGGGTTCTCGACTTGTAAGATTTGATATTTAGCCGCTGACAAAACAAAGTGACAAGGCGTGTTAGTGAGTTTGTTTTGCTCAACAAACTCACGCAGATTAGTTTGCCAGTTGGCTAACGGCATAGAGTGCTGGCGCGCCCACCGTAATTGACCTTTACGCTGCTTTAAACATGATATATGTAACTCATGAAGACCTAGTTCAATGCCTATCGCATGAAAAGATGAGGCCTTTCTAAAACGGCTTTTGATATATTCGCGCCAGCCAATATCCATAACACTCAGAAGGTTGTCTTATTATTGCTCTTGATTACAGCAAAAAAACCTACAAAGCGCCAGCAGAAAATCCTCGCAAAAATAGTAGCTTTTGCAACAATTCCAATGATTTATCATTTAAAATTGTAGTGAAGTTTGGGTATGTGAGCGCTGTTAAACACAGCGCTTTTTTTAAATGTTCAGCTAAAATTAAGGCTGCGACCTATTCTAGATCCTAAATTAATTTTAGTGAGCGTGTTTGTCTAAACTTTTAAGATACTCAAGGCTTTGGGGAATTTGTTGCATCACACGAGACGATTCATCTTCTAAGAAGAAGTAACGAATACCTTGCTTTTTAGCTTCTTTAACCACATTAGCAATGCCAATATCGCCCGTTCCCAGAACTACGTTCGTTTCGACATCGGCTTTCCCATCAGAAGAATTCGGCGTACCGTGTTTACGGTCTTTTAAGTGTAACGACAAAAACCGTCCCGGATACTTTTGCAGGACTTTAGTTGGGTCCATTCCACCCTGCTTCATCCAAAACACATCCATTTGAAAAGCCGCGTGTTGGGTATTCTCTAAGATATAATCTAAGATGGTGCCATTTCCATGAGGTAAAAATTCATAACCATGGGGGTGATATTGCAATGTTATGCCATTGTTTTTAAGAACTTGACCTGCTTTATTCATTATATCTATGGCCTGCTTAGCGTCTTCGATAGTGAAACCTTTTTGATAGTCGTGGGGGATCCAATAAAAGGTCGCAAAACGACTCCCAAAGAATCGTGCTTTATACACGGCAGCCATAGGATTATCGCGCAGCTCTTCATATGACGTATCGACACTCACAATCTGAATATCATTTTGGATCAACTCATGCTTAAACTGCTCTACCGGTAGGTTGTATAAATTACCCCCTCCTTCAACCACTTTAATGCCCCACTTCTTAACTTCGGCTAAAGTGTCAGGCACGCTTTTTTCCATTTGATTGCGCACACTGTAAAGCTGCATGCCTATCTCGTGTGCGTTAGCTGGCAACCCTATGGCACATAATAAGCCTAACGCTGATAACGTTTTCATTTTTGAACGAATTATAGATATAAAATTCATAATCTTACCCACTCTCCTGAGTCTAACCAATATTGGGGGTCCTGAGCATAGAGACTCTGGAACCGAGTTTACAGAATATTAACAATAAAAGTGTACCTGTAAAGCCACTCAATGTTTACAAAAATATCGGCTTACACTGCGAATTTTTCGGCTAATATCAGCAAGCGGCTTTTACGAGTAATCTTTTATGAGTAAAGGTAAGGCATCTTTAAAAATGACAATTCTTTCGAAATAATCCTATGCACTAGAGGGTGCTGGTTTTTATGTCACCCCATCAGAGGTTATTGGTATACTCATTTATCAATATAATTAATTAAGCGTTGAGAACTTGTGAGTACCACCGACTTACCTCCAGAGGACATGCCAATCAACACGGAATCAGACTTTTTACAAAGTATCGTAGGCTTTGAGCAAATACTTGGGATGTTTGACTTACTGACAGACGTGATTTTTTGGATTAAAGACACTGACAGCAAAATTATTTACGCTAATAAAAAGTTTGTTGAACACTTGGGCTTTCAAACCTTACGCCAAGTGATAGGTAAATCAGATATGGATTTTTTCCCTCCGCATATTGCCAAGCAATTTATGACAGACGATCAAAGTGTAATGGACGGACAAGTCATTACCGACAGGCTTGAGTTGAACATGTTGCAATCTGGTGAATTTGCTTGGTTTTCCACTTCTAAACGACCACTTTTCAATAAGCAACAGCGTATCGTGGGCTCATTTGGTTTTACGCAATTACTATCTAAAGCCTCTAAAGTGCTGTCCAGTATTGACGCCATAAAAGAACCTATCGAGTTTGTGAGAGAAAACTATCATAAAGATATCTGCGTAAAAGACTTGGCCGAAATGGCATTTATCTCCGTAAGCGCATTAGAAAGACGCTTTAAAAAGTATCTGCTCAAAACACCCAAACAATTTATTAACGAAGTGCGGTTAGAGAATGCCAGACGGCTATTAATTGAAAGTCCCTTGCCCATCTCTGAAATTGCTTTTAGATGTGGGTTTGCAGAGCACAGCTACTTTAGTCGCCAATTTAAAATACAATTTGGACTCCTGCCCTCCACGTTAAGAGAAAGCATGACGTGAATGTAATATCCGGCAAAATCCAATCAGCATTAAAGTGAGTAATCTTATGCAAACCACCAGCACTCAGACAATCGAAGAGCAGGTCAAACACGTTCAACATTATGCTCGTACAGCTGTAACTGCTGAGCTTGACTGGCGTATTGCTCAGTTACAACAAGTCAAACGCATGTTGATTGAGAATGAGAACGCATTTATACAAGGGCTACATCAAGATTTGGCTAAACCCAAACAAGAAGCTTGGACCACAGAAATTGGCTATGTCTTAAGCGAAATAAAACACACAGTAAAACACTTAAAAAAGTGGATGAAACCTCGCCCTGTCAGCACCCCTTTAGTTGCGCAACCAGCGAAAAGCTATATACGCCCAGAGCCTTTGGGCACAGTATTGATTATTGGCGCTTGGAACTACCCCATTCAATTGACCTTAGGCCCCCTAGTAGCGGCCATTGCAGCAGGCAACTGTGTGGTAATAAAACCTTCGGAACTTGCCGCCCATAGTTCTGAATTACTCGCCAAGCTAATCCCCCAATATTTAGACAATCAGGGGATTTGCGTAATTGAAGGAGCCGTTGATGAAACCACTGAGCTACTACAACAGCCCTTTGATCATATTTTATATACGGGAGGCGAAGCCGTCGCCAAAATAGTCATGAGCGCAGCTGCTAAACACTTAACGCCAGTCACTCTTGAACTAGGTGGCAAGTCGCCATGTATAGTCGATAGTACTGCAGACATAGAAGTCGCCGCAGCCCGTATTGCTTGGAGCAAGTGGACCAATGCTGGGCAAACCTGCGTGGCCCCAGATTACCTGATTGTAGAAAGGTCTCAAGTCGATAAACTCGTCGATACATTAAAAGCCAAAATCAGCGCATTTTATGGCAAAAGCATAGAAACCAGCCCAGACTATGGCAGGATCATTAACCAAGCACATTACCAAAGACTGACCCATTATTTAACCGAACAACCCGTGCTAGTTGGGGGTCAAGTTAATCCTGAGTCTAGATACATAGCGCCGACTATTGTTGTCGACCCCAATCCTGATAGCGCTCTAATGCAAGAAGAAATCTTTGGGCCAATTTTACCTATTATCTGTATCGATCAGATTGCTCAAGCTATTCCAATAATTAAGCAAAAACCTAAGCCTCTTGCCCTTTATTTATTTACTCAAGACACAGAATTAGAGCACAAAGTAGTCTCCCAAACCCAATCGGGAAATGTGTGCATTAATGACGGTATGATGTTTTTGGCTAATCCTAGTTTGCCCTTTGGAGGTGTGGGTAACAGTGGTATGGGCCAATATCACGGTAAAACTGGCTTCGACACATTCAGTCACCTAAAAAGCATAATGAAGCGAGCAAACTGGATTGATCCTGTTTTACGTTATCCACCGTTTAGTAAACTTAAATTAGGCCTAATCAAACGCTTACTGTAACCCAAATAAAGCAAAACCCGTTTTTTACATGCCTAAGAACAAAAACAATGTTAGCTTATGTCGATTAAGCATTGATCGATTTTTAAAAGAGTAAACACGTGCAACAAGACGTCACTATACAAGACCTAACACTGGGCCAAGGCAAAGCTGCAGAGCGTGGAGCCCTTATTACTGCTCACTACCGAGGCTACTTAGCCGATGGCAGTGAATTCGATTCATCTTATAAGAAGAACGCGCCATTTCAGGTAGTACTTAGCAACAAACGCGTGATTCAAGGCTGGATTATTGGTTTGCAGGGTATGCAAGTAGGGGGGAAACGAAAAATTCATGTTCCCGCTCATTTAGCCTACGGTGAACGAGCAATTGGCGATATGATCCCAGCCAATTCTGACCTTACCTTTGAAATTGAACTTTTAGAAGTGTTGACCAGAGACGACTAAGCCTCTCACTCATCAACTCGCCTCAACCCATTTTTATCGACAGGAACCTCAATGAAACTTTACCAATACCACCACTGCCCATACTGCGTTCGTGCCGACATGGTGGCGAATTACAAAAATGTGCCTCACGAAAAAGTGTATTTACTTAACGACGATGAGCAAAGCTGCTTTGATGTAGTCGATGCGAAGGTAGTACCCATTTTACAATTCGATGATGGAACTGCGATGAAAGAAAGCCTAGACATAGTACATAAACTCGACGAGTTAGGCGATAGCCAAAAACTCCTCTCCCCATCAGTTACCAGTGCCGAATTCGATGAACTGTTTGCAGACATAAAAGGTGACATGCGGATTGTGACTTATCCAAGAACGATCAGTATTGGCTTACCTGAATTTGCTACGCAATCAGCCAGAGATTACTTTCAGCACAAAAAAGAAAAAATGATTGGTATGTCTTTTGAACAAGCATCGGCGCAGTCAGAGCAACACTTAGAGCCTATCAATCAAGTATTAGCCAAGTTAAGCACTCCTGAGCTAAACGACACCTTGAGCATTGATGACATTATCTTGTTTCCCACTCTCAGAAACCTAAGCATGGTCAAAGGTCTAAAATTCAAACAAGATACGTTGGCTTATATGCAACATGTCGCCAATATCACAGCTAGCGAACTGTACTTTAATAGAGCAATCTAATTCGAATAAAAAGAGGAAAAATTATGCTTCGTCATTTCATTATTTTACTGGCAACCTTGAGCCTAACTGCCAGCAGCATCAGCTCCGCAATGATCAAACACGGACTGCGAGATGGACAAGACAGGCATATGATCCCGAGAGGCTATGTAGCTAACACCAATGACCACGCTGGCCCAGTGGACTTTACCCCTGAAGATTACTTGCGCATGGTACGTATGGGAGCTAACGTGCAAGTCGTGCGCCTTGAGATGGGCCGTTTAAGTACCTTTGGTGACTCGCAATTAGAACCCGCCTATATACAACGTTTGCAAGAAGCCACGCGCCTTGCCCGCGAAGCTGGCATCAAAACTGTTTTTAAGATGACAGTTTACGGAGCGACAGGTTTTTCGTGGCAGGCCCTGTGGCATAACAAAAACGATGAACATACCACTTATATCAATGCATGGCGTCACGTTTGGGAGACCTTCAAAGACGACGACTTTGTGATTGGTTACGACCTAGTCAATGAACCCAGAAAACTCGATATGGATATAACCTACGACCAGCTAACTAACCAATACTTGATCCCCTTCTACGAGAAAATCATCGATGCAGCTGTGCCTTACAGCCAAAACAAACAGTTTTTGATCCAAACCATCTTCATGAACAAAGGCGAAGCCATAGACAAAAATCAATATGCCGAAATTAAGCAAAGAATTGAGCGCAAAAATATTGTCTTTGCCCCTCATATCTATCAAGAACACCTAGAATATATTGAACCCACAATGAACCGTTTCGATAGAGAATCGGATATGCTAGACGCACCGATTTTAGTCGGCGAATGGGGCTTTCCGACATACGTCACCACAGATAATTCACTAAAAGAACAACTCAACTACATAGAGTTTTATATTCGCACCGCAGAAGTATTCGACCGCATGGGTATAGGCGCTATCAAAGCTTGGTTCTTGGGTAATCGCAGTTACCAAAACTTTTTACCTGGGGGAGAATCAACTTGGGCAATTTTTGCCGACAAACAAGCCGTAGGCACAGTTGAGCGCAAATACATTACAGATATTATCGCCCGTCCATATCCACAACTGATTGCCGGTGACATTCATAAATTTATGTTCCACTTTGCGACCCGCACCCTAGATTTGACCATCAAAACCGACAACAGCAAAGGCGCATCTACCCTATTTGTAGGCGCTGACCGCCACTACCCAGACGGCTTTTCGGTGCACGTTGGCGAAGATTTGATTCTAACTAAAAGCCCGATATCTAGCGGTTTTAGGGTACATAGCTCAAGCCAAAATACCGACCCTAGCGCCTTTATTTGGGACGAAAGTCGACAACAACTAGTGGTTCTGGCTTGGCCTAAAAACAATGCTACTATCGATATAAAAATAGCTCCGGGCATCTATCGCAGCCCAGATCCAGCAGCAAAAAATAATTAGCAGTTGCAACATTCTTAACAATAAGTGGGTTGCGCCTACAGGACACCAGTAGGCGCAACCCACTGATTTTGGACAATAGAAAGCAAAACACACCACTCAATCTATAAACCAAGCAGAGTTTCCCTAACACTCGCCTATAGCCCAATATCCATTAAAAAGTCATCAACATCTTGGCCAACGTTTTCTTTAGTTGCAAACCAAGGGTGAATATTCAGCAGTATCCGCACATGGCTCAGATCTTTTGAGTAGATTTTGCTTTGTACCTTGGTTTGATTCGCTTGAAGAGCATTTAGCATGGTCTCCTGATTGAAAAGACCTACTGTGTCATCTCCCTCAGAATGAAGTAACAGCATGGGCGGTTCATTTCCAGTGACATGATGCCTTACTTGCATGGTTGCAAAATTTTCTTCTCCGAAAATATTCACATACTCTTGGGCCTTAGGTGTAAAGTTATAAGGGCCAGCAATACCCGCAACGCCTTTAATTATGTTTGTAGAATGCCCAATCTTTTCGAGATACCTGTCGTTTGTTGCCACCATAGCCGCGTTATAGGCCCCAGCGGAGTGACCAACCAAAAAGATCTTGTCTGGGTTTCCATCATAGCGCTGAATATTTTCGAAGGTCCAAGCAACCGCTTGTGCTGTATCGTCAATAAACTGAGGAAACTTTCCTTTTGGATATAAGACGTAGTTAGGCACAACAACAAGGTAGCCTCTTGCTACAAATGCTTGAGCGATAAATTCATAATCAGACTTATCACCTGAGGTCCAGCCCCCACCATATAGAAAGATTATCACCCCTTTTGACGTATCGCCGTTTACGTCATCCTGATAGATGTCTAATGCTTGCCAATCTTGGTCGCCATATTGAAGGTTGGAAGTTTTTGAATAATTAGCTGTCCATGATGCAGCCTTATTCACAATCCATAAGCCACTGCCTGACGGATCTTTAACCAGTTTAAATACAGCCCAAAGCAGAATAAGTAACGAAAAGACAATAAGTGATTTTTTCAATTTCGACCCCAGATAAATCTGTAGTGAGGAATATTATTAGATAAGTGGATACGAAAGATTTAGGGATTAAGAGTCACTTTGATCAACCACTTGAGTAATTCCAGTCAAAGTAAGCGTATTGCCTATCAAAAACATGAACTCCTTTGCGTGGTTACTCAAATAGCTAAAAGAACCAGCGACCTAGAGGCTTATATACATAACCCAAATTTGGCATAAATAGTAGACAGCACTTAAAGAATTAAGCTAGGCTAAAAACCGAAATCAGGACTGATTTTTTTAGGGAAAGGTCTGACCCAGGCGGCTTTCTTTCGGCCATAACTAAGGATACCTCCATGAACAAACTCTTTAGCCTACTACTTCTTACTTGCATTTATAGCGCTTCAGCTCAAAACTTTGATAAAGCCAAACTCGACAGTTATTTGGAAGCTCTAAATGCAAACGACAAGGCCATGTTTAGCCTGGCAATCATCAAAAGTGGCGAACCTATTTTTCAGAGGTCTATTGGTCTATCAGATGTAAAACTTGAGCAAAAAGCAAACGAAGAAACTCAGTATCGCATCGGGTCAATTACCAAAGTGTTTACCGCCACGATGATTTTCCAGCTAATTGAAGAAAAGAAACTGTCTCTGAACACCAAGTTGGCTGAATTCTACCCAGAAGTGAAAAATGCAAAAAAAATCTCCATTTCAATGCTGTTGAATCACAGAAGCGGAATTCAAAACTTTACCCATACCTCAGAGTACAAAAAATACATGACTCAGCCCAAAACAAAGGCTGAGATGGTCAGCTTAATCGCCAACTTAAAGAGTGACTTTAAGCCTGACAGCAAAGCTCAATATTCCAATAGCGGCTATGTATTACTTGGCTTTATCCTTGAAGATATTACTAAAGACAGCTTCGCAAACCAGTTACAAAAACGTATCAGCAACAAGCTAGGCCTTAAAAGAACAGCTTACGGTGGACCTATCGATACAAGTAACAATCAGGCTAAATCTTATGTTCGTAATGCTACTCAATGGTCCGAAAGTAGCATGACAGATATGAGCTTACCTCACGGGGCTGGTGCCATCATATCCACTCCTACAGAGGTTGGAATATTTCTCTCCAGCCTGCTAGCAGGAGAGCTAATCTCGGTTGAATCTGTAGCTAAGATGAAAGACATTAATCAAGGCATTGGGCGTGGGCTGTTTCAATTCCCGTTTTACGATAGGCGGGCATATGGCCATAACGGGGGCATAGATGGTTTTCGTTCTCGAGCAGGGTACTTTGAATCCGATGACGTTACTTTTTCTCTTACGTCGAATGGTGTGAACCACTCGATGAATGATATTAGTATTGCCATTTTAAGTATTTACTTTGGGATGCCTTACGATATTCCAAACTTTGAGAAAAAACCGATAACCTTATCAAAACAGGAGTTAAGCAAATATGAAGGGGTATTTGTATCCCAACAAATACCCCTCAAAATTACACTTAAAGTAAAAGAAGGGCAGTTAACAGCTCAAACCACAGGCCAAAGTGCTCTGGGGCTTACACCCTACTCAGGGTCAGATTTTCGTTTCGACCCAGCAGGAATTATTATGCTTTTTGAAAGTACTGAAAACAAAGTCGACCATTCAATATTTGAGTTGAATCAAGGTGGGAAAAAATTTAAGTTTACCAGAGAATAAACCGCTATTACTCAGGGTTAATTTTGTTGGCTAAGCAACAAATAAAAACAACATTTTCGTAATGAGTAACCTGACCTCCAAATAATAAGTTAGCTAACAAACAGAGGTTTAAAGGGTTACTCTCAAAGAGAGCTTACAATTAAAAAAGCCGCTTAATAGCGGCTTTCTAAAAAATTTTTCAACATTTTATTTTTTGTCTTAGGTCAAAAAGGAATATCGTCGTCAAAGTCAAAATCAGGTTCCGCCATTGGAGCAGGCTTTCCTGGTTGCTGGCCTTGAGGCGCTTGGTTAAAACCATGGCTTTCTTGAGGTGCAGCTTGTTGACGTGTCGGCGGTTGTTGCTGATAGGGCTGTTGATAGCCTTGATTATTTTGAGGAGCCTGACGTTGCGGTTGCCCCTGAAATCCACCTTCAGACTGACCACCTGACTTGCCACCTAACATTTGCATGACACCATTAAAGGGGTCTAGCACGACTTCTGTTGTGTAACGGTCTTGACCTTGTTGATCTTGCCATTTACGGGTTTGCAGCTTTCCTTCAACATATATCTGGCTACCCTTACGTAGGTATTCACCAGCGATTTCTGCTAGTTTCCCGAACATAGAAACGCGGTGCCATTCGGTTTTTTCTTGAATTTGACCGCTTTGATCTTTCCAACTTTCAGAGGTGGCTAACGTCAGGTTAGCCACGGCTTTACCGTTAGGTGTATATCGCACCTCAGGATCTTTACCCAAGTTGCCAACCAAAATTACTTTATTAACGCCCTTACTTGCCATGGTTTTACTCTCCTCACTAGCCTTGTATGCCCAACACATGCTTGGCCTGTGTTAAGTCGAAATGTTTGTCATCTACCTTTAAATACACCACATGTTCGTGCTGTACATGGGTCACATCTTTTACACCATTTAGCTCAGACAATTGACGACATGCTTGATCTGAGGTGTCTTTAGATGCTTTTAGTGTATATCTTTTTAAGCGATCAGTCGCTGAAATTCCGCCAATGATGGGCAGCCATACTACACAAAGTGCACTGGCCAAAACAAACACCCAATGACTACTTATCCACTGGGTAATCGAACCGGATAGCAGGCCGCCGACAAAAGCGCCTAAAAATTGAGAGCTGGCGTAAATGCCCATAGCCGACCCTTTTTTACCCGCTGGGGAAATACTCGACACCATAGCAGGTAAATTAGCCTCTAAATAATTGAAGCAAGTAAAGAATAAACTAACAATCACGATTAGATACACAATATTGGCAGTGCCTAGCGCCATAAGTGCAAACACTAAACCTAGGCCTACAACACTAAGTAACATGACTATTCTTTGCTGCTTTCGAGCTATACCCATCAACACCACCAGACCTAAAATAGAGGCCACCAGCACAGTTGCGTAAGCTTGCCAATGTCGGGCCAGAGGCCAGTTCAACTCAACGAGCAAATTCGGTATTTGGACAAATAATAAGGTGATTAGCATATGTAACAACAATACGCTGATATTTAGCCGCCATAACTGGCTTTGCGTAACCAGCCGCTTAACGTCACTAAGAATAGGTAAGGTATCACCTTTTGGCGCTATATTGGTGGCACTAGGTACGACCAAAGTCACTAACAAAATACACAGTAAGGCTAGAGCACCTGTCGCCAAAAAGATCCCACTTAGTCCATATTCGGCAACCATCAAAGGCCCTAAAAATAACGCGAGATAAAATGAAAAACCAATGGAAATACCGATAATCGCCATCACTTTAGGGCGTTGCTCATCTCGACTCAAATCACCAGCTAACGCCATGATTGCGCCAGCAATGGCTCCCGCCCCTTGTAAAAATCGGCCAAGCACCACTCCCCACATAGACTCGGCATAGGCTGCCACTATACTGCCAAGAGCAAACATCAGTAGCCCAATGACAATAACGGGCTTACGACCTATTTTGTCGGATAAAACCCCCATAGGTATTTGTAGTAGCGCTTGGGTTAATCCGTAGCCACCAATCGCCAACCCAACTAAAAAAGCTGAGTAGTCTGGATAATGTTGCGCACTGACCGCTAATACAGGCATCACCATAAACAAGCCGAGCATGCGCAATACGTATACAAAAGCGAGTGAAAAAGCGGTGCGAAGTTCAGTAGAATTCAAGATGACATCTGCTTGTAAATTGGGTACGGAATCAGTATCAAAAACGGCCGAGAAGTGTAGCAGTTTTAATGCTTAAACAGTAGTGAAAAAGACGACTTGGATCACTCCCAAAGGTTTAATTTTTAAGCTCAATTTATATGAATAATATCAAAGATAATGATACCTAGCGTAGAGCTGCTATGCAGAGTATGTAATACTGATTCTTTTGTGTAACACAGAAGCCCCCATGGATAAAATTGAAGTACGTGGCGCCCGAACCCACAACCTTAAAAACATTGATGTAGACATCCCCCGCGACAAGCTCACGGTAATTACTGGTTTGTCGGGTTCAGGAAAGTCTTCCCTTGCATTCGATACACTTTACGCAGAAGGGCAAAGGCGTTACGTAGAGTCATTGTCAGCTTATGCGAGACAATTTTTGTCTATGATGGAAAAACCCGATGTTGACCACATAGAAGGCCTATCTCCGGCCATCTCTATCGAACAAAAATCTACCTCTCATAATCCTCGTTCTACTGTGGGAACCATTACCGAAATATATGATTATTTGCGTTTACTCTATGCCAGAGTCGGTGAGCCAAGATGCCCAGAGCATGATGTCCCTCTAGATGCCCAAACCGTTAGCCAGATGGTCGACAGGGTGCTGGATATGCCAGCAGACAGTAAATTGATGTTACTCGGCCCAGTGGTGCAAGAACGTAAAGGCGAACATGTTAAAACCTTAGAAAACTTATCTGCCCAAGGTTTTATTCGAGCCCGTATTGATGGCAATGTATGCGATTTATCGGATCCCCCGGAACTCGACTTACATAAGAAGCACACCATAGAGGTGGTAGTCGACCGCTTTAAAGTGCGCGAAGACTTAAAATTACGTTTGGCCGAGTCATTCGAAACTGCTCTAGGTTTATCTGGCGGCACCGCTAAAGTTGCCTTCATGGATGAACCAGAAAAAGAAGAGCTGGTTTTTTCTGCAAACTTTGCTTGTCCACATTGTGGTTACAGCATGGCTGAATTAGAACCTAGACTGTTTTCTTTTAACAACCCTGCAGGAGCTTGCCAAACTTGTGATGGTTTGGGCACTAGGCAATTTTTTGATACTAATAGAGTCATCAGCAACGATGAGCTTAGTTTGTCTGGAGGTGCTATTCGCGGCTGGGATAAGCGCAGCTACTACTATTACCAGATGCTTCAAGCCGTTGCCGATCATTACGGCTTTGATCTCACTGTGCCCTTTGCAGAGCTAGATGACAATGCCAAAGACGTGGTACTCAACGGCAGCAAAGGTACGTCTCTTAAATTCAAATATATTAACGACCGCGGCGATATTATGGAGCGCAAGCATCCATTCGAAGGGATAATTCCCAATATGGAACGCCGCTACAAAGAAACCGAATCTAATGCAGTGCGCGAAGAGCTAGCCAAATACTTAAGCCAACAACATTGTTCGAGCTGCTCAGGCTCACGTTTACGACTTGAAGCTCGTAACGTGTTTATTGGACAAACTCCACTGCACCAGGTTACCGATATGTCGATAGCCGATGCCTTGCATTTTTTCGAAAATATTAGTCTTACAGGTAAACGCGAAAAAATTGCCGAAAAAATATTTAAAGAAATCAACGACCGCTTAACCTTTTTAGTCAACGTAGGCCTAAATTACCTTACGCTATCACGCAGCGCCGATACCTTATCCGGTGGCGAAGCTCAGCGTATTCGTTTAGCTAGCCAAATAGGCGCGGGCTTGGTAGGAGTCATGTATGTACTCGATGAGCCCTCAATTGGCTTGCACCAAAGAGACAACGAAAGACTCTTAAAAACCCTTATTCATTTGCGGGATTTAGGCAACACAGTTTTGGTCGTAGAGCACGACGAAGATGCGATTCGCGAGGCCGATTTTGTATTAGATATTGGCCCAGGTGCGGGGGTGCATGGAGGAGAAGTCGTCGCCCAAGGGACAATCGACGATATAATGAAAAGCGAACACTCACTTACAGGGAAATACTTATCTGGTAGAGAGAAAATCGCTGTTCCTGAAAAACGTACTGAGATTGATCCAGACAAATGGATAGAACTAAAAGGTGCGACTGGTAACAATTTGAATAACGTCACTTTTCGGGCACCATGCGGCTTAATGACCTGTGTAACAGGCGTATCGGGTTCTGGAAAGTCGACCTTGATTAATGATACGTTTTACAAACTTGCACACCATGCATTAAACAATGCGACAACTGGTGAGCCTGCGCCCTACAAAGAAATATCCGGCCTTGAGTTCATGGATAAAGTAGTCGACATAGACCAAAGCCCAATTGGCCGCACTCCTCGCTCGAATCCAGCAACCTATGCGGGCATTTTCACGCCCATACGTGAGTTATTTGCTGGTACACAAGAGGCACGCTCTCGAGGCTACAAACCCGGACGTTTTAGTTTTAACGTTAAGGGCGGCCGCTGTGAAGCATGCCAAGGCGATGGCGTTATTAAGGTAGAAATGCACTTTCTGCCCGATGTATACGTGCCTTGTGATGTATGTAAGGGTCAGCGTTATAATCGTGAAACCCTTGAAATTCAGTATAAAGGCTTAAATATCCATCAAATTTTAGACTTAACTGTTGAAGATGCACGCCCTTTCTTTGATGCGATTCCTGCCATCTCGCGCAAGTTGCAAACCCTAATGGATGTGGGCTTGTCATACATTCGCTTAGGCCAAGCTGCCACCACTTTATCGGGCGGTGAAGCACAACGAGTTAAACTGGCCAAAGAACTCTCCAAACGAGATACAGGTCAAACTCTGTACATCTTGGACGAACCAACCACAGGTCTGCATTTCCACGACATTAAACTGTTGTTAGAGGTACTGCATAAATTACGTGATCACGGTAACACTGTCGTTGTAATCGAGCATAATCTTGATGTGATTAAAACCGCAGACTGGATTGTTGATTTAGGCCCAGAAGGCGGCTCTGGGGGGGGAGAAATTATTGCTGAAGGTCGCCCAGAAGATGTGGTGAAGGTGGAAGGCTCTCACACAGCTCGCTTCTTAAAGCCTTTACTTGCATGAAATAATATCAATAGAAATAAAAACGACTGAGGGCGTGATATTTTGTACAATCACGTTATTCACTCATAAAAAAACGCAGCTGATACGCTGCGTTTTTTGTATTTAACCTGAGCTCTGGGCGAGAGTTAGCCTAATGCTAAACTTTAAATTGCTTAGTAATACCCTCTAAATGCTGAGCAAGTTGGGCCAATTCAGAGCTAACTGATGCTAATTTTTTCGAGCTAGAAGCGGTTTCTTCAGTTCTGTGATTCATCTCATCAACGTTACTGCTAATGGTTTTAGCAACGGTTTGCTGTTCACCCGTAGCCAACGCAATTTGGTCATTCATAGAAGTTATCAAGCTTATGGTTTCGGTAATTGCAGTTAAGCTAGAGCCCGCTTTATTAGCCGTTTCTACACTACTAGTGGCTTGTTCAGTACCTTTAGCCATAACGCTCACCGCAGAGCGCGCTGCACCTTGTAGCTGTTCAATGGTTTTTTGAATTTCTTCCGTAGACTGTTGCGTTCTTGATGCTAGGGTACGTACTTCGTCTGCAACAACTGCAAAGCCTCGACCTTGTTCCCCGGCTCTAGCTGCTTCTATCGCTGCGTTAAGTGCTAACAGGTTAGTTTGCTCAGCTATACCTTTAATTACGTCAAGCACTACGCCAACCTGATTTGAGTCGTCTTCTAGCTTTCTAATCACTTCGGCGGTTTCTTCAACATTAGCTGCTAATTGCTGAATACTCTGTACGGTATGGTTAACCACGGTTTGGCCGTCTGCAGCTGCATTTGACGCATCGCCCGCAGCGCTGGCAGCTTCTGCGGCACTCTCAGCCACAGCAACTACGCTGGACGACATATCATCTACTGCACTTTTTGCTTGTCCTGCTGACGATTTTTGTACTTCGATTGTGTTATTAGTGTCTTCTGTCAATTGATTTAAGTTTTGCGCTAACTCCGAAAGAGGCAAAGAAGAATTAACCACCTCTTTAACCACTGACTGCAGTTTTTCCATAAACTGATTAAACCAATGCACTAAATCTCCAATCTCGTCTTTACTAGTCGACTTAATCCGAACGGTTAAATCCCCATCTTCTTGAGCAATGTCCTTTAATGATTCAACTACTTTTATTATGCTGCCGCGTATACCAAACACAATCGGGATAGCAGTGGCGAACAATAAGACAATGGTACCAAACGCCATGATTGCGCCAACTTTAATCATGTTTTGACCGCTTTCACCGACCAACTCAATATCGGTTTGAAAAGCTTTGGTTCGCTTACTTTCAAACAAGGCCAGTGCTTCTACCGCATCCTCGTAGTTGCGATTCATTCTTGCTGATTGGTCAGCTAATTTGGAAAAATCCGCAGTGCCATCCACCATAGATTGCGAAACTTTATAAGCCAGAGAGAAATACGCGCTAAACGAGCGGGAAATGGAATCAATGTCGGTACTTAAAGATGGGTCAATGGTCTTAACTTTATTCAATAAAGATGTAGTCTGATTGGCATAAGTCTTGGCGTTGGCTAGGGCCTCTTCGTCACCTGTTGTCACGGCTGCACTCAAGGTATCTTTAACTTTCTCCATACGCACAGCAGCGTTCTTAGTCTCCATTAACGCTGGATATTGAATCGTTTTAACGTTTTCTAACAAATCAACGTTGTTCAATGCAGTATAAGTAGTCAAACTCAAATAAGCTAAGAAGCCAAGCGTACCGATTATCGGGATCAAGTAGAGTTTTTGGGCAATCGATAATCGTTGTAAAAAATTCATATCTCTGTCTTCCTGTTTTAAGTTTTATAAGCCTAGGCAATGATCGATCAAACAGTTACCCAAAGCGAGTATAGACCGACTCAAAGCATTTTTACCACTAAGTCATGACCAATGCTAAGTTTTTTGCTCAAATTTTGTTCGATTAGTAGCCATTGATGAGGATTTTTAAGGCCTTAGCAGCTTGACTAAGTTTACTCAAAGCCAATTTCACAACAATTACTGTATAGAGTGTATCGACTCGTTTTTTAAAAACTTCAGTGTGCTTGCGGCAACTTGCCTCTAAGCCGATTTTAGAACAGCGAAATCAGATATTTTTTGTTGTTAATTTGCCCATGCAAAGGGGTTTCTCACGACCTCTTGTCCTTTTGCAGGCATGTGGGGAATATTGAGTGCCAAACATAAAGAACACAAAGCAAAGCCCGCCCCGATATAAAAAACCAAGCTAGGTGATGAGAGCCAAACCACACCTAACAACGCGGGGATCACTACAGCGGCAATATGGTTAATGGTAAAACTCACTCCAGCAGTAGAGGCAATGTCTTGCTCATCAGCGATTTTTTGAAAATAGGTTTTTACGGCAATCGCCATAGCAAAAAACAGATGATCAACTATGTATAGGCCCGCTGCAACATAGGCATTTTCTGCAAGCCCATAACTAACAAACACCAAACTTAAGCCAATGTACTCAATAGTTAAGGCGCGTCGTTCACCTATTCGACTGATCCATTTTCCAATCTTAGGCGCAAAAAAGAGGTTGAATAAGTAGTTCACCATAAATAATAAACTGACTTCGCCTACTGAATATCCGTATTTTTCTACCATCATGAAAGAAGCAAACACTAAGAATATTTGACGCCGCGCTCCACTAAAGAAAACTAACGCATAGTACAGCCAGTAACGTTTGCGTAAAAACAACCGCTTATGTTGTACTGTTTGGCCGCTATATATTGGGAAACTAGCCCAAAGCAAGATGACAATTAATAGTCCTATCCCACCGGCTAGCATATACATAAAAGCATAAGAATAGCCGAGCCACTCCATTACCACCCATACACTTGCGTACGCCAGTAAAGACGCAAAACTTTTCACCGCCAACTGTTGCCCCATAAAGTGAGCTGTGTGCTTTTTATCAATAAGTTGTAGGGTAAGAGACTGATTGATGGTTTCAAAATAATGAAAACCAATAGACATGACAACGGTTGTGCAATATAGGCCTATCTCAAAAGGCAACCACCCTGTGATGGCCACACCAATACACATAATAGCCAGAGAAAGTAGGGCAAACACTTGCTCTTTTAACACTAACAACACAAATACTGCTGTAAAAGCTAAGAAACCAGGCACTTCTCTTAAGCTTTGCAACATCCCTATCTCAGCACCGCTAAAATATGCTTTTTCGATAACAAAGTTATTCAACAGGGCATTCCAAACCGAAAAAACTAAAGGCATAACAAATGCCATAAGCAGTAAAATGGTTTGAGGATTTTTGCGTAGATTAAAAAGAAACATGCCTTTTTACGACTCCATGTAAGTAGCTCAAACAAAAAAGCCGAGAATCAAATATTCTCGGCTTTTTTCGTAAACAATTACAAATTATGCAATTGACTCGTTGTACAACTTAACGCTGTTAACAATTTCGGCTTTTGCCGCAGCGGCGTCTTCCCAGCCGTCGATTTTAACCCACTTACCAGGCTCTAAATCTTTGTAGTGCTCGAAAAAGTGCTGAATTTGATTTTTAAGTAACTCTGGCACTTGATCAATATCATTGATACCACGGTAAATAGTAGACAGTTTATCAACAGGTACGGCTAAAATTTTTGCATCTGTACCTGACTCGTCTGTCATTTTAAGGACGCCAACTGGGCGACACTTAATTACGCTACCGGCCAACAAAGGAAAAGGTGTCATTACTAACACATCGGCTGGGTCACCGTCTTCAGATAAGGTTTCGTTGATGTACCCATAATTAGTTGGGTAATGCATGCACGTTGCCATAAAACGGTCAACGAAAATGGCGCCTGTATCTTTATCCACTTCATACTTAACGGGATCTGCGTGAGCAGGAATTTCGATGATAACATTAACTTCATCTGGAACATTTTTGCCAGCTGGCACAGAGTTCAAACTCATAAGAAAACCTTAATTGATTAATAATTTGGCAGAATTATATAGGCTAGTTAATTGGATTCAAAGATATTGATCGATAACCGCGCCATTTTTGAAGAATAAGCAAGGGTGGCGTTACGGGTTAGCCTGAACTATTGATAGTCATAACCTCCAATCAGGTTTATCTAATCGCTCCTATTCCCCACAAATATATAGCCAGCCAGCATGCGGTTTAGTATGAGTTCTGATAATCTACCAAAAAGAATATTCAAATCAACTAACTATGCACATACATATTTTAGGCATTTGTGGCACCTTTATGGGCGGCATTGCAGCTATCGCCAAATCCTTAGGTCATAAAGTTACAGGCTCAGATAAAAACGTTTACCCCCCCATGAGCAGCCAATTGCTCGAACTCGGTATCGAATTACATCAAGGCTATGGTGCCGAGCAATTTACCCAAGAACCCGACCTAGTAATAATAGGCAATGCCTTGTCTAGAGGTAATCCAGCTGTAGAGTATGTTCTTAATAGGAACATGGCCTACACAAGCGGCCCTCAATGGCTTTTAGAAAACGTTTTAAAAGACCGTTGGGTACTAGCGGTATCGGGCACCCATGGTAAAACAACGACATCTAGCATGTTGGCTTGGATTTTAGAATACGCGGGATTTAATCCTGGGTATCTAATTGGTGGAGTACCTCAGAACTTTGGTACATCGGCGCGCTTGGGCGACAGTCCCTTCTTTGTCATCGAAGCAGATGAGTACGACAGCGCATTTTTTGATAAACGTTCTAAGTTTGTCCATTACCGGCCCAAAACCTTAATAGTGAATAATATCGAGTTTGATCATGCCGATATTTTTTCTGATTTATCCGACATACAAAAACAATTTCATCACTTGATCCGTATGGTGCCAGCGACAGGTTTAGTGCTATACCCCAAAGATGACAACAATGCACAGCACATGCTCGACATGGGCTGCTGGACGCCTACCCAAACAACTCAAGGCAATTGGCAAGCTCCTCTTGTTGAGCAAGATGGTTCGGTGTTTGATGTCGTACTCGACAATAAGGTAGTAGGGCAGGTTAACTGGCAGCTCATAGGTCAACATAATGTGAACAATGGCTTAATGGCAATTGCAGCGGCTAGGCACAGTGGCATTGACCCCATTGTAGCCATTGAGGCCTTGAGCCAATTTGTCAACGTGAAGCGCCGCATGGAGATAAAAGGCCAAGTAAACGGGGTCACCGTATACGATGATTTTGCTCATCACCCTACGGCCATTGCTAGCACTATTGCTGGTTTGCGCGCTAAAGTTGGGAAAGATAAAATTATTGCCGTTCTCGAGCCCAGATCCAACACCATGAAAATGGGCGTACATAAACAAGAATTAATTAATGCTTGGCAACAAGCTGACCACGTTTTAGTGCTCGAGCCCGACAATTTAACATGGCGTTTGGACCAGCTAATAAAAAATAGCCAGGTTCAAACATCTTTGTACCAAGATATTGACACTATGATTGATAAAATCTTAGCGCTTAGCTGTCCAAACAGTCATGTGCTGATTATGAGCAATGGCAGCTTTGGTGGTATTCATCAAACGCTGCTAAACGCCTTAAATAACCGGTAAAAGAAAAAATAAACGACAACAATCTAAGAGGGTAAAATGAGAATACTGTTTAAACTAATACTCGTTGCTTCAGCCCTGATTAGCAGCCAAGTTTGGAGCTGGGGGCAAACAGGTCATAGAGTGACAGGGCAGATTGCCGAATACTATTTATCACCGAAAGCCCGAGCAGCAGTGGCCCAGCTACTGCCACTTGAAGACCTAGCCCAAGCATCGACATTTGCCGACGAAATGCGCTCAAATCCAAGCGAATTTTGGCAAAAAACCAGTACACCTTGGCATTATGTTAATGTGTATCTCGGCAAAAATTATGAAAAAGCACCACTAGAAGGTGATGCCGTCAGCGCCCTAAATCAATTCAAAGCCCGCTTACTTGACCCCAATACCCCCTTGGTCGTCAAACAAGTCGCTCTGCGTTTTATCGTACACATTATTGGTGATCTACATCAACCCCTACACAGCGGTACTGATCAAGACAGAGGAGGCAACACCATCGAAGTGAATTTTTTTGGACAGGATACTAATCTACACCAAGTTTGGGATTCTGGCCTGATTGACAGACAAAAGCTTTCATATACTGAGTGGTCAACACGCCTAAAGCGCGGCATTTCAGAGCAGCAAGCGAATACTTGGATGGAGCCGAATCCTTTAATTTGGGTGGCCGAAAGCGTTGAAATTCGCGCAAATGTTTACCCTCAGAAAAAGCACATATCTTGGGGTTACCAATATGATCATATTCCAACTATTCACAGCCAGTTACAAAAAGGTGGCGTGAGAATCGCAGCGTATCTGAATCACCTATTTAAATAACCAGATGAGTATTTAATTGAGTCCAGAAACCACAGAATACACCCAAATAAACTTACCTGACGTGTTAGCAGGCCCTATAGTCAGGCAGGTACATAATCAAACTCTGTGCTTTTGGTTAATTACCAGCAAACCGGCAGCTATACATTTAGCCCTGCATTTCGACGACTCAGCAATATTCGATGAAGACCTAAGCCCTGCTCAACTTTCTCAAGTAAAAGTAGGTAGCCATGCCTATGTCAATCTCATTCAAATCAAGCCTAAGTCGACGATTCGAGATGGCGCAAGAGTTCACTATAACCTGAGCCTTGTTCAGCCCGATGGGCAGCGTAACAGTATTCATGAGCTTTGCGCAGATCTGCTCTACCCCAAGCAATCACACCCCAGTTTTATTGTATCTAAGCATATTCAAAATGTACTACATGGCTCGTGCCGTAAACCTCACCATGACAGCCAAGACGGGCTAGTCTGTGTGGACAGCGAAATAAACGCTGCGATAGTAAACCAAGGCAAACAGCCAGATCTTTTGATTATGTCTGGTGACCAAGTTTACGTCGACGACGTCGCTGGGCCTATGCTCAATGCA
Organism: uncultured Paraglaciecola sp.; assembly: GCA_947498355.1. Classification (GTDB taxonomy): domain Bacteria; phylum Pseudomonadota; class Gammaproteobacteria; order Enterobacterales; family Alteromonadaceae; genus Paraglaciecola. Next base: position 53,430 of record CANMKA010000008.1, read on the forward strand.
ATCGAACAAACTATTTCTCTGCTTGGGCTGTTCAATGAAGCGTTACAGGGAGCTGCGGTTTCTCAGAGTCATGATTTGTACCAGCACTCTAATGGTTACTATGAGCGCCCAGACCTGCTACCGGATACCAGCGCCAACGAACATATTGCAAAAACATTTTTCGCCAAGAAAAAGAAACCTATTTTCACCTCGGTCAATGCCAATAATCACCTCATTTCATTTGCCGAAGTCATAGCCATGTATATATTGGTGTGGTCACCTGAAGTATGGCCTTTAATTAAGATTAATAGCCAATCCATTAAACCTCAGCATCTAGAGCAGTTTAACCAAGAGCAAAAAGTGATTGAGGCTTTTTGCCAAACCTTACCCAAGGTGCGCAGAGCCCTCGCCCACATACCCGTGTACATGATTTTTGATGACCATGATGTAACCGACGACTGGAACCTGACCAGAGGGTGGGAACAAGCGGTTTATCAAGACGCCTTTGCAAAACGAATTGTTGGCAATGCACTGATTGGTTATTGGCTTTGTCAAGGCTGGGGCAATAACCCAGAAGCAACCGAGCCTTTGTATTCGTCGTGTGCACCGCATTTTACCGCCAACGGTATTGCCGAACACGACCAATTGATCGATAAACTACTTAAATGGGAAACATGGCATTATTGTATTGATACCATGCCTAAAATAGTCGTACTCGACACTCGCACCCAAAGGTGGCGTTCGGAGTCTAGCTTAACCAAGCCTTCAGGCTTAATGGACTGGGAAGCCTTGTCTGAGTTACAGCAAGAGCTAATAGACGAGCCATCAGTTATTTTGGTCTCGGCTGCCCCTATATTTGGGGTGAAGTTTATCGAAACTATACAGCGTGTTTTTACCTTCTTCGGACACGCCCTAACAGTTGATGCTGAGAACTGGATGGCTCATAAGGGTACCGCTAGCGTTATACTGAATATATTTAGAAACCGTAAAACTCCGCCCAATTTTGTCATTTTGTCTGGTGATGTACACTACTCATTTGTTTACGATGTCAGTCTACGCTTTAGGCAAAATAGTCCTAATATCACGCAAATCACCAGCAGCGGTATTAAAAACCAGTTTCCACCCACTTTATTAAACTGGCTAGATAAGATTAACAGAGTATTGTACGGGCCCTATTCACCGTTAAATTGGTTTACCAAAAGGCGCAACATGCGCATTCGACATAGAAGACCAGAAGGCCAAACTGTGCGCACCTTATTAAATGCCCCCGGAATAGGGCTAGTTACGGTAGATAAACACTGCGAAAACGTAGCAGCAATGCAACTTACCGCGGATGGAGAGAAGATAACATTTACTGTCCGCGATCCTGAATAACCCGTCATTGATTAAGCCAATAAAAAAGCAACCAATACTGAAAGGTAATGGTTGCGTCAAAATGTTGCGCCTTCAGGCGCGCAAATTGTTAGGCGACAATAAGGCTAAAGACTAGCCTTGATGAAAGGCTTTACTTCTGGTGTGCACTGCATCAACAAACACCTTAGCGTTTTCGGGCGGCACATCTAGATGGATACCGTGACCCAAATTAAATACATGCCCCTCTCCATGGCCAAAGCCATCGAGTATTGTTTGCACTTCTTGCTCAATTCGTGATGCTGGAGCGTACAACATTGAAGGATCCATATTGCCTTGCAGGGCCACTTTATGACCAATACGCTGCTTGGCATCGGCTATGTCTACTGTCCAATCTAGGCCAACCGCATCACAACCTGTATCTGCGATAGCTTCTAACCATAAACCTGCATTTTTTGTAAAGAGTGTTACCGGTACTCGTTGACCTTGATACGCACGAGTCAGGCCGTCTACAATTTTGTGCATATACTGCAACGAAAACTCTTTGTAATCGCGACCAGATAGCACTCCACCCCAAGTATCAAATACCATTACAGACTGCGCCCCTGCTGCGATTTGCGCGTTGAGGTACAAAATAACCGAGTCGGCCAATTTGTCTAAAAGTAAGTGCAAGGCTTGAGGATCGCTAAACGCCATTTTCTTGATCTTAGTGAAAGCCTTACTTGCCCCCCCTTCAACCATATAGGTAGCTAGCGTCCAAGGACTTCCAGAAAAACCAATTAAGGGCACTTGACCTTGCAAGTTTTTACGAATTGTACGAACGGCATTCATTACGTACCCCAATTCATCTTCTGGATCAGGAATAGCGATTTTCTTTATATCTGCAAGGGTCGCCAATGGACGCTCAAACTTTGGCCCTTCACCGGTTTCAAAATATAAGCCTAAGCCCATAGCATCTGGAATAGTTAAAATATCCGAAAACAAAATAGCCGCATCTAGTTCAAAGCGCCTTAAGGGCTGCAATGTCACTTCACATGCCAACTCAGCATTTTTACACAAAGACATAAAGTCCCCAGCTTCAGCTCGGGTTGCTTTGTATTCTGGTAAATAACGCCCAGCTTGGCGCATCATCCAAACGGGTGTTACGTCTACTGGTTGGCGTAACAGGGCCCTTAAGTATCGATCATTCTGCAATTCGTGCATTCGCTACCTCAATCATAATTATAACTTTCCTCGTTAATCGCAGATACAACCGACGAAGCGTAAAATGCCCGTATTGTAACGACTTTGCCGGCCGAGACTAGCCCAAATTGATTGATATAGTGCAAAACTCACGTTTTGGTTCATTTTTAACAAAGGTATATAATGTCAAACATTAAGTATAAGGGTTACAAGCTGGGTCTATTTCTACACAGGCTTGTTCAATAAGCTTTCCTGCAATTGAGACTTTCGAAGGGATAATGGGCAAGTTATCAACATCAAACCACCCAGCTTTTAGAATTTCTTTACCATCGACTTTGATCTGCTCAGAATCATAATCCGCCATAAACCCCATCATTAAGGCGTGTGGAAAAGGCCAAGGTTGGCTAGCCATATAGCGTAAATTTTTAATTTTAACGCCCACCTCTTCATATACTTCACGATGAACAGCTTGCTCAAGGGTTTCACCACTTTCAACGAATCCAGCTAAAACCGAAAACAAATCACGTGATGCATGAGGCTTGCCCTGAGCCAGTAAAAGCTGCCTGCCTTTACGAATAGCCACGATAACGCAGGGCGATATACGGGGATAACATCTATGCTGACAACGACTGCATTGCACTGCCATTTCCCAGTCCACTTGCTGAGTTTTGCTTCCACACTTACCGCAAAATTGATGAGTACGAATGAACAAGGCAACCTGCCATGCTCGAGAAACCACCCCGAATAGCTCGTCGCAACTCTCATTGAGGGCGGCTCGTAAACCATTTAGGCTAAAACGCTCGCTATCAATATGCTCTTTGCCCATATCGATAAGCAAGCAGGGGAGCTGGTTGTAGTCGCCAACCTTAATAATTTGCTGCTGATAAGCATGGGCAAATGGAAGCTCAGCCCAGGTTGTTTCTAAAAAATGCAGGCCTGAATCCGGCAGTAAAATTTCTTCACCATTGAAAATTAGCCAAATTGCTCTAGTGTCAGGTGTAATAGAAATGCTTTGTTCGATCATAGAAGTACTAATTAACTTGATATTGATGTTAATATTAGCATAACTTCATGTGGAAATTTCTTCTGCGATTCAGATTTGGTAGACTAGAAATTGGTTCTACTCAATTCAAATATTGGACATTAAGTGACACTTATCAACCAAGACACGATTGGCTCACAAGTACTCAAAGCCAGACAGTATTGCGAGAATAAGGGCGCAAGATTCACCTTATTACGCGAAAAAGTCTATGAGCTCCTGATTAAACATAATGGTGCTGTGGGCGCATACGAGCTATTAGATGAATTAAAAGTGACTGAAAGCAATGCGAAACCCGCAACTATCTATCGGACGCTGGATTTCCTAATGGAATTTGGCTTAATCCACAAAATTGAATCAACCAATGCATTTGTTGCATGCCATCATTTTGATTGCCACCACCCAGTCCAGTTTTTGATTTGTGATTTGTGTGGTGAAGTAGAAGAAATTCAGTCTATCGGACTCAAAGATACGTTAAATAAGCAGGCTAAAACAGTGGGTTTTAGCGTAATTAAGCAAACAATCGAGGCTCATGGCACTTGTGCACGGTGCCAGTAATTCTCAGAAGGAACGCAAACACTTATGAATGCAGAATTTATTAACCCATTTATTAGCGCTTTATTAAACGTAATGACCACTATGGCTCAAACTGAGCTAACGCCAGGCAAACCTCAGAAAAAAAGTGACGACAAAGCCAGAGGTGACGTATCTGGGCTGATTGGAATGGTTGGGGATAATATTCAAGGCTCCCTGTCTATTTCTTTCGAAGAAAGCCTAGTACTCGAAATTATGCACAAAATGCTGGGAGAGAAACCTGACTCGGTCAATTCTGAAGTAAAAGACATGGTGGGTGAAATAACAAACATGATCTGCGGGGGAGCCAAAAATGAGCTTGACCAAAAAGGTATTGATTTTGGTATGGCAACCCCTATGGTAGTGTCTGGAAAAGACCACACTATCGACCATCAAGTTGACGGCAAGAAAATGGTTATGCCTTTTGCCCACGAAACGGGCAATTTATATTTAGAAATGTGTTTCAATAAGTAGAGCGCTTATGTGGAGTCAATACCAAATCACCCTAGCCCCAAAATCGAGAGGCTATCACTTAATTACCGACGAGGTCGTCCAGCAGTTACCCAGTATTGGCCAAGTATCCGTAGGTCTTCTGCATTTGTTTATTCAGCACACTAGTGCCAGCTTAACGATAAACGAAAATGCCGATCCTACCGTAAGACAAGATATGGAAACCCATATAAACAAAATGGTTCCTGACAATATGGCCTACTACCTGCACAATTACGAAGGCGACGACGACATGCCCGCTCACATTAAGGCCAGTTTAATTGGCTCTAGTCTGTCTATCCCCATATCCAATGGCGCGTTAGCATTAGGTATGTGGCAAGGTATAGTTTTAGGAGAACACAGAAACCGAGCAGGAAGTCGTATATTACTTGCGACTATAAATGGTCAATAAAAGTTCGTTTTGTATTTGAAAATTAGTGGTAGAATCATCAAAATATCAAAAATTTCAACATTTAAGGAAAATGTAATGAAAAAACTCTTAATCGCCAGTGCTATTTCACTCGCTATGCTACCAGCAGCATATGCTGATGCAAAAAAAGAAGGTTCTAGCTGGGTTGGAGGTTTCTTTGAATACTATTCAACAGATGAAGAATTAAGTGGTGCACCAAATTTTCTAGATAACGCCACAGGCATAGGCTTTGAATTTGGCCATAGATTTAAGCCAAATTGGGCGGCGAGAATTGAATTCTCTAGGCTTGATGTTGATGCTCAACCAGAAGACGAAACAGGCAGCCGTGTAGGAATTGACGCTTTATACTTCTTACCAGAAGATCAATTTTATGTATTTACCGGTTTTAAACGCACCAACTTGGTTGAGCCAGAAAACTTCTTAAATATAGGTTTAGGTAAGCATTGGGCGATAAACGACAAATTCAACGTAGTTACTGAGCTTGCTGGTTATCAAAACCTTCATAATGGCTCAACAGATGTAGGCGTTAAACTTGGTTTCACATACAACCTTGGTGGCGGTTCAAGTTCAGTAGCCTCTTACACCTCGAATGACAGTGATAATGACGGAGTATTAGACGGCAAAGACAGATGTGCTAACACACCGTACGGCGTAACAGTAGACAGCAATGGCTGCGAAGTTAAATCTGCTGCCGTTGTAAGCGATGCTGACGGCGATGGTGTTGCTGATAATATCGACCGCTGTGCGAACACTCCATCAACAGACAAAGTTGATGCAACAGGCTGTAGCATTTTTGAAGAAGAAAAAGTGTCTGAAAATCTAAGAGTATTATTTGCAAATAATAGCTCTGTAATTAGCAATCCTGATGCGCAAAAGTTCCAAGAATTTGCTGACTTCATGAAACGCTTCCCTTCAACTGACGCAGTAATCGAAGGTCACGCATCTGCTCCTGGAGATGCAGCGTACAATATGATGTTGTCAGAAAAGAGAGCGAAAGCCGTACGCACACTACTTATCGAAAAGTATGGGATCAGTGCTAACCGTCTGACTGCTGTTGGGTATGGTGAAACTCGCTTATTAGATACATCAAACACAGTAGCGGCCCACACAGTGAACCGTAGAATTGTCGCTGAAGTATCTGCTAGTAAAAGAGTTAAATTAACCAAGTAAATTTAACTTAGCTAATAAAGCTAAATCCTCAGAAGCCTAGGTATTTGTTTACACAGAACCTAGGCTTTTTTATTGACTTAACCTTAAACTGGCTAGGGGGTATATTGGTACAGGAAGATATATAAGAAAAGTTAATCTTTGGTGCTATACAGAGTAATAACCTCGATAAACTTAGGGTAATAATTCTTCACTTTAGATAATAAGATATTAGCGGCATCCATATCTTGCTTGATAGCAGCTTCTTCCATTTCCTTAAAAAGTCGATTTAAAATCGTCGCACCTAGATCGCCAGTTGAACCTTTCAATGTATGTGCTTTAGCTTTCACACCGTCCATATCATTATTCACAAGACTATCTTCCAAAAAGGTTATCTGAGACGAAGATTTTTCAATAAAAATCCTACATATCTGTCGTAACAGTTCTTCATTGTCCATCAGCCTTATCAAAGCCGACTTTTTGTCCCAACACTCATCTTCATTTGAAGAGATATCATTTAATTCATGTATATTTTTTTCTGAAGCCATATAAGTAGAGAGTGTCCAACGCGTTAATTTATCTATTAAAATCTCAACATTAATCGGTTTAGTGATGTAGTCACTCATACCTGCGTCCGTGCACTTCTTGCGCTCTCCTAACATAGCGTTGGCCGTCATGGCAATAATTGGAATATCCATGTAAACCTTACCCGCCTCACCGTTACGGATCGCCCTACTCGCCTCATAACCATTTAAAATTGGCATTTGGCAATCCATTAAAATGCAGTGAAATACTTGTTCATGGGCGGTCAAGATATCTAATACTTGCTGCCCATCCGCCGCTTTTGAGATATTAATTGGTAAGCTTGAGAGCATTCCAGACGCAACCTCGATATTAATTTCGTTATCATCCACCACTAAAATATTCGCTCCTGTAATATTTTTAATATCTTCAGGAGGCAACTCATAATTAGTGTCGGAGTCACGTTTAGGGGCATCTGCCTTTATATTTACAACTCTGGCATCGACACTTTTTTGTAAAAAATCAGATAGCAAAATTGGCTTACCTATAGGCATTATATTCATACCCTCAAACATCTGAACAGGTTCGCCACTGTTATGCAAAACCAAAAACATAGGGAGCTGAATATGTATCGCGGCCCAGTTTTTCCAGTCCCGTTTCCATTGTTGAAAATAAGGGGAATCGGCATCAATAAAAACATAATCCAGAGGTAGTTCAGGCGGCTCTCCTTGACCTTCTAACCAAGCCACATAAGCACCAGAATCTACCGGATTACCAGAAAAGTGCGTAACTAACTTTAAAATTGATTCAGTCAATGGGGGGCTATCGGTTATCACCAAACAATTTTTATGATGCAACCTAGGTTCGGGTACTTTTAACTTCGCCTGCTCATATGGGAAATCGATATAAAAGGTAAATTCACTGCCAGTATGTGCAGTCGACGAAAAAGCGACATCGCCATTCAATAGAGATGCAAGCTGCTTGCAAATAGACAACCCTAACCCAGTCCCCCCATATTTACCTGCAATAGCCGTGGTTTCTTGAGAAAACGCTTTGAACAACTTGTTGTGGTTTTCTTTTGCGATACCGATACCCGAGTCTTTGACCGCGCAGCACAACCTACACCTATCCCCCATATTCTGACTGTAGGCCGTTATTTTAATAAACCCAGAATCAGTAAATTTGATCGCATTGTTGACCAAATTAGTCATAATTTGCGAAATTCTGTATGGATCGCTAGTAATTGATTCAAACTCCAAATCGACTATATCCAAGATAAATTCAAGTCCCTTATCTTGCGCTTTTACAGCCAGACTCCCACACAAACTCTCTAGTAACCTAATAGGATTAAACGCTTTATTATCTATTTCTAATTTTCCAGCCTCGATTTTTGACAAATCAAGTATGTCATTGATCAATACCGCGAGAGTATTCACACTCACTTCTGTCATCTCTAAAAATCGCTTCTGGTTAGCACTAAGTGGCTCTTTTTGAACCAGACTCAGGGTTCCCATAATACCGTTTAGAGGGGTTCTCATTTCGTGGCTGATATTAGATATAAATGCATTTTTGACTGTGCTGGCTCTTCGCAATTCCGCCGTTCGCTCTGCTACTTTTTGTTCTAGTTCCGCATTAACTTGCTTAATTTTTGCATCTGAAATTCGCTCTAATGTTTCATCCCTGACCAGAATAGCTGTACCGTTAAAAGACTGGTTTTCACCAATAATCGCCGAAAGAGATAAGGACAGGTACATAGGGCTACCGTCATCGCTATAAATCATGCCTTGGCTTTCTTTCCTAGGGTTTTCTGGAGATAAAAGGGCAATACAGTGTTTAATTTGTAAGTCATCAAATAATGTGAGGGAATCTATATCTTGGCCAATCGCATCAATTTCTTTAAAACCAAACATTCGTTCAGCTGCCAGATTCCAGCTAGTAATTTTAAAATCAGGAGAAGTACTGATAATGGCATTTTTTGAGCCACTCACAATGGCCGCAGATAATGCTCTAGCATCTGCCAATTGATAGCCCCGCCGCATACTTCTGTAAAGAATAAATAAGACGATTAATGAGATAAGCATAATTGCAAATGCAAATGCATAGACACCGATTCGGCGTTGCATCTTAATTGCCTGCACCCCATTCATGGGTACCATTATTTTGAGTGTGTAAAAATCTTTTTCCCTATTGCCTGCGAACCAAATTTTTTTAGAATAAGCTAAATACTCAGTGTTGTTCGGCCCTTGCTTTTGGACTTTTGAAAAATTATTGGCAATATTAGAAACTAAAGCGTAATCAAGTGGCCATCTGTACTGAAGTCCAAGATCTCGGCTAAATCTGCGCTCATCATCAGATGTCACTAAGTAAAAGCCCTCACTGTCCGTGATGACTAATTCATGTGCGGAATCAACAAATGAATACAAAGATTCAAACACAAATTGCATATTAATATTGGCAATTACAAATCCTAAACGTTGGCGGTTGCTATCAAATATAGGTAACGAAGTTCTTAACGTCGGCCGATAGGGAAACTCAATTTTTCCAAATTCTTGATTTAGCGAAATATCCGATACGTAGAGTTCAGACTCATTCAATTTGATACTCTTAGCGAAATACTCACGATCCCCTTTATTTTGTAATCGACCGTCTTCAACTATCTCTATTTGACTTTGAGCTCTTTGAACTCTGACTAACTCCATGCCTTCAATATCAATAACTCTTAACTGCTCGTAGTCTCGGTTACTTTCTAAAAAGGCCAGAAAAGTCCTATTCAATCTTGCCCATTGTTCAGCTAAATCCCGATTCCTAGCGGTCGCTACCAATCCATCGTAGTTTTTAGTCAAGTCGAACAAAGGGGGAGTGCGATTTAGAAATTGGATATCTGCACGGTATTTCGAAAGCCGATCATGCAGGTGTAAATCGATTTGCTCAGACGTATCCTGCATGCGAGTTTGTAGCATAATTCTGACAGATGAGGTTAAATTGGCTTCAAAAACAGCAATAAAAACGATCAAAATGAAACAAATGACGAGAACCACCAAAGAAATCATTTGGTGGCTCCATTGTTCCTTACTTGAGCGGATTGTTTTGAACATAGTTTCTTCCCTGAATACTATCCATCATCTAAGTACCTGAATACTAAACATTTGAGAAAGCAACTTGATTTCTACCTGAGGCTTTCGCACGATATAAAGCAGCATCCGCTGCTTCAACAATATTGAGCTCAACCTTGCTCTGCGAGGGCATTACTGTCACACAGCCAACACTTACTGTTACTGTGCCAAAAGAAGAGTCTTTGTGCTCAATCGATAATTTATCTATCGTGTCCATTAGCGCCTGACTCAAATATTTTGCTCCCTGATGATCAGTCTCTGGCAGAAAGCATAAAAACTCTTCTCCACCAAAACGAATACAAACATCTGCTGGACGCCTAAATACACTTTTCAGAGCATCGGCAACCTGCCGCAGACACTCATCACCTGCCAAGTGCCCATAGTGGTCGTTATATTTTTTAAACCAGTCAACATCTATCATGAATATGCTTAAGGGGTGACCTGAACGCTTAGCGTGCAATATACCTTTATCGGTTATTTGCTCCAAAACATGGCGGTTATACAAGCCGGTTAAGCCGTCCAAAAACGTCATTCTACGCAGTAAATCAGCCTGAAACTTTAATGTTAGATGCGATTTAATCCGATTGAGTAAGGTAATACCATTTACTGGCTTGGATACAAAATCTACGCACCCCGCATCCCAACAGCTGTTCTCACTATTTTGATCCAAAATAGAAGTAATAAAAACAACAGGAATATGCTTAGTACAGGCGTTTTTCTTGAGTAATTTGCAAACGTCTAATCCTGACATGCCTTCCATCATCACATCTAGCAGAATAATGTCAGGAATAGTGTTAGAACAATACTCAAGAGCCGCCTCACCCGAACTAACGCTATGTGTACGGTAAAACTCAGTAACCAATTGCTCGATAACTAAGGCGTTTATAGGATCATCATCAACAATCAAGACTAACGAATCACCAATCGTTTCTTTTTGGTTTGAGATAAAATCACTCAATATTTACAATCCTTTTTGCCTAACCATAAAATTGCTCCAACTAAAATTTTACGTAACTATGAATAGACCTATAGGCTAGACAAATATCCGCACACTAAAAACGATGAAGAAATACTCTTAGACTACATTAGGGTTAAAAAATATAGCCCCGTATCAAAAGTAGCAGCTGCCCTTAAAATGAGCAACCTCATAAAAAAGATAGGTATGAACAGCAATACTCACACCTATTTATCGTTGTTATCACAGCAAGACTTTAAAAAATTAAGTTTCACGATGAATAGTCTCAACATCCTCTGCATTAAACGAATAATTGGCATTACAATAATGACAGCTAATATTTATCGAACCTTCTTCTTGAATAATGTCTAACAACTCTTGCTTTTCAACACTCATTAAAGCCCCAGCACTTCTGCCTTTGCTGCAACTACATTTGAATATTACTGGCGTAGCCTCAAAAAGCTCTACATCTTCTTGATGGTATAAACGATGCAAAATCTCTTGGGCTGACAATGAAAACAACTCGTCGTTTTTGACTGTACTCGTTAAATGGCTCAGATGTTCAAATGCTGTAGTGCTCTTATCCGTTGCTTCACTGCTTGTGGGTAGCACTTGCAAAAACATGCCACCAGCACATTCAGATCCAGTATCAAGCTGAGTGCGAAGCAGCACTTTAGTAGCAAGCTGCTCAGATTGCTCAAAATATTGCTCAATACACTCAGCTAAGGTCGGTTTATCTAACGCAACCATGCCTTGATAACGCTCGCCTTGGGCTGGCGTAATGGTAATCACAAGTACACCTTTGACAAATAGCTCGCTAAACGTATCAGGAAGTGTATCTAGAGTTTCATCCCATCTTGCAGTGCCACGTAATGCCTGTTTATGAGTGCCGTTGATGACCGCGTACTTCAATGGCCCCTCACCTTGTACTTGAATTGCGATATCGCCCTCAAACTTAAGGGTCGCGGTCAGCATACTAGTTGCCGCCATCAGTTCGCCTAATAAGGTTTTGATTACAGGCGGATATTCGGCCGAAGCGAGTATTTGTTGATAGCTTTTATCAAGCCTAACAAGCTCTCCTCTTACATTGCCCTTATCGAATAAATATCTATGTAGTTGGTCAAATGCCATTTAATTGCCTTACGTGTTCATTGATGTTTGAGTTGAATAATTTGCCGACGTTGCTTTTTATCGGGTTTATTGTCTGGTTTAGGGCTATGAAATGCACTGAGCTTTCTGGCTTCGGCGTTACGCATGCGCAAATCTTGGCTACCTTGTGTTTCTTCATACATGAGTTGTGCGACTGCAGCGCCCTGCCTTCTGTCTACTAATTGCAAAACCTTTACTTCTTTAAAGTCGTAACCTTGAGGAACTTTGATACAGGCTTGAAGCTCTACTAGCTTACTGGGTTTGCTTTTTTGGCCATTATAATGCACTTTACCGCCCTGTATTGCCTCTCTAGCGAGTGAACGCGTTTTATAAAATCTCGCTGCCCATAACCATTTGTCTAACCGAACCCCAAGGGGGAAATCAACGCTTTTTGACATAAATAACGCCTTAATGAAACATTATTAGGAAATTTGTAACTTTTTTTAAACGCAGCATGGATTGGAGTTGTAGCCCCCCTACGTACTGGTTATGATGAGAGGGTTATACGTACTTAAGTATCCTACCGAGAAATAATGACAAGCATCCATTATAACGCTAATCAAATCTGGCTCCAATTAGTTAAAAACCAAGACAAGCTAAATATCTTGGTTGTAGCTATTTTAGCTGTACTCTTACTCGCCTATGCAGCAGAGCTAACATGGCGGCTTTTCCCTTTGCCAGAACAGAAGCAAAGAGCGACTTCAAGCCTAAGCAGCACAGTTAACCCTTCACCAAGCAAGCAAATAAACTTATCTGCTGTTAAACAACTCAATCTTTTTGGTGACGCTCAAGCCAAGCCGGAAAAAGTCGAACCCACTATCACCTCAGCGCCAGAAACCCGTTTAAACTTAACCTTAACAGGTGTAGTGGCAAATGCTGATGCCGAGCAAGGTGCGGCAATTATAGAAAACCGTAGCCAGCAACAAACCTATGGTGTAGGAGAAAAAATAGAAGGCACCAATGCAACACTTAAAGAAGTGTACGCCGACCGGGTAATTATTAAAAATGGCATCAGCCACGAAACCTTGATGCTAGATGGTGAAGAGTTCTCAAGAGAAGTCCGTCAGCCCGCGCCACAACCTAAGCCTGTTCGAGCGCCGAGTTCCAATAGGCGTTCTCTATCTCCTGAAGCATTACAAGCCTCCAAACAACTACAATCTCAACCTACCAGTTTTGCAGATTTCATTTCAGTGTCCCCTCATCGACCAGATGGTGAGCTAGTAGGTTATCGTGTGCGCCCTGGGAAAAGCCCGCTATTATTCAAAGAGGCAGGGCTTGTTGCAGGCGACATAGTAACCAGTATCAACGGCTTAGATTTAACTGACTTACAACAATCAATCGAAGCTATGAATATGTTAAAACAATTAGAGTCTTTGCAAATGACATTAATGCGTAAAGACGAACTTTTGACCATCTATTTAGATCTACCCGAGCAGGGCGAGGACCGTTAAACATGATTTTCAGCAGTAACAAACCCAGATTTTTATTCAGAAAGCTATTTATAGCCCTGGGGAGTGCATTTTTTGCGGTTTCTACGAGCATTTCGGCATCTGACTATTCACCCAACTTTAAAAATACTGAGATTGGTGAATTCATCAATATCGTGGGCAAAAGTCTCAAGAAAACTATCATAGTTGACCCTAATGTACGGGGTAAAGTGACGGTACGTAGCCATGATTTACTTAACGAAGAACAGTATTACCAGTTTTTCCAAAACGTCCTGCAAGTTTACGGATTCTCTGTTATTGAAATGCCCAGCGGCATATTAAAAGTCATTCGCTCAAAAGATGCCAAGGCATCAAATACCCCGGTTGTCGACGACCAACAATTTATTGGTGACGAAATGATCACCCGAGTGATGCCTATTTACAATGTACCTAGTAGAGATTTAGCCCCTCTACTTAGGCAGTTGGTAGACACAGCGGGCGGCGGAAACGTAGTCAGTCATGACCCGTCAAATGCCCTGATGTTGACCGGCCGAGCAGCGTTAGTGAATCGTCTAGTTAAAATCATTGAACGGGTTGACCAAGCCGGTGATGAAGAAGTCGAAATCATAAAGCTTCAATATGCCTCAGCTTCAGAAATGGTCAGAATCGTCGAGAGTATTAATAAATCACAGGGTAATGCCCCTGCTGCAAATAGCAAAGCAGCCCCTAGACTAGTAGCCGATGACCGTACTAATAGCGTAATTGTCAGTGGCGGTTCAAAAGCCAGATTACGTTTGGTCAACCTCATTAAACGTATGGACCAAGAACTAGAGACCAGTGGCAACACCCGAGTTATCTTTTTAAATTATTCTAAAGCAGAAGACCTCGTCAAAGTCCTCAACGGCGTGAGTTCTAGCATTCAAGCCGAAGCCAGCGGTGCTGCAGCTGGCAATGCCCGAAGCGGAAATAACAATCGTGCGGTAAGCATCGATTCACATGAAGACTCTAACGCCTTAGTGATTACAGCTGAGCCCGATATGATGCGCTCTCTCGAAGAAGTGATTCGCCAACTCGACATACGCCGAGCACAAGTCCAAGTCGAAGCTATCATAGTTGAAGTCTTTGAAGGTGATGGTGTGACCTTAGGTGTACAAGTCGGCAGTGAAGAAGGCGGCGGGACACAGTTTACTAATGGCGTAGTGGGTATAGGGTCATTAGCAGTAGCAGCTGACACAGCTCGAGATGAAATTATCGTTGATTCAATTACAACTACCGATGGCGGGACACCTGTTGTTGTGCCTACTGAACGAACTGAACTAGGCGACACCCAAGCCCTTGGCGCTTTACTAGGCGGCGTCAATGGCCTAATCGCAGGATTTGTTGAAGGAGGCTGGGCAGCGGTTGTACAGGCCGTTAGTACAGATACCAACTCTAATATCTTAGCAACGCCCCACCTTACCACTATGGATAACGAAGAAGCCTTCTTTATTGTTGGTCAAGAAGTTCCAATCATTACTGGCTCGACGACAGGCTCAAACAATGCCAACCCTTTCCAACAAGTCGATAGACAAGAAGTGGGTATTAAATTGAAAGTTACCCCACAAATAAACGAAGGGGATGCTGTTCAACTACTTATCGAACAAGAAGTATCTAGTATAAGTGGGGCAACCAGTGTTGATATTATTACCAACAAGCGCGAAATTAAAACCTCTGTAATTGTCGATGACGGCGGTACAATCGTTCTAGGTGGCTTGATCGATGATGATGTCCAAGAAAGTGTCTCAAAGGTGCCAATCCTTGGTGATATCCCCTTCATTGGCAACTTATTTAAGTCGACTACCACCAGTAAAACTAAGCGTAATCTTATGGTCTTTATTCGTCCGACTATCGTGCGCGATGGCGCCACTATGAACGAAATTAGCCATCGCAAATATCAATATATTCGTGGCGAACAACTTAAACGTCAATCTCAAGGTATTCCTTTAATGCCTCGTACCGAGGGACCTACTCTACCAGAGTGGAACGAAAAACTGACGCTACCACCTAATTTTGAAGAATACTTGATGAACAAAAATAAAAAGGATCAGAACTAGCTATGCCTGCGCCTTTGGTAGATACCACAGAAGCTGAACAACAAGCGCTAATCGAGTCTGGCACAGACATAGATGCGCCTATCGAAGACGAGCAGCACAAACAGCTGGCGTTTAGCTTTGCAAAACGCTTTCAGGTATTACTCGATACGGGAGAAACGCCTGCTATCTTGTTTCATACCAAAGAAACAGACTTTCAAGTCTTTGCTGAGGTTAGGCGATTCTTGGGCAGTGAATTTCGTTTACAACAAATCGAATTGGAAAAGTTTGAATCCTTACTAACCAACGCCTTCCAGCGTGACTCCTCTGCAGCCAAGCAGTTAATGGAAGACATAGGCAACGAAAGCGATTTATTTAGTCTTGCCGAAGAGTTACCCGATACAGAAGACTTACTCGAAAGCGAAGACGATGCCCCTATTATCAAGCTAATCAATGCCATGCTTGGCGAAGCCATAAAAGAAGGCGCGTCCGATATCCACATTGAAACCTTCGAAACCCAACTATTGGTAAGGTTCAGGGTCGATGGTGTACTACGCGAAATCCTCAAGCCCAATCGTAAGATGGCGTCTATGTTGGTATCTCGAATTAAGGTCATGTCAAAAATGGACATAGCCGAAAAACGCGTACCACAAGATGGCCGAATTACCTTACGTATTGCTGGTCGAGCTGTGGATGTAAGGGTATCGACTATGCCTTCAAGTCATGGTGAGCGCGTAGTACTCAGATTGCTAGATAAGAATAACGTAAGACTGAATCTAGAAGACTTGGGCATGACTCAAGCAAACCGTGACAGTTTTTCGAGCTTAGTACGTAAACCTCATGGCATCATTTTGGTGACTGGCCCAACTGGCTCTGGTAAATCCACAACCTTGTACGCTGGGCTAAGCGAAATCAACTCCAAAGATCGCAACATACTCACAGTTGAAGATCCTATCGAATTTGACTTGCAAGGCATTGGTCAAACTCAAGTTAATACCAAAGTAGACATGACTTTCGCCAGAGGCTTACGTGCCATACTCAGGCAAGACCCAGATGTGGTTATGGTTGGCGAAATTCGAGACTTAGAAACCGCACAAATCAGTGTACAAGCCAGTTTGACTGGTCACTTAGTGATGTCGACGCTACACACTAACACGGCTGCCGGTGCCATCACCCGTTTAGAAGATATGGGCATAGAGCCCTTCTTGTTATCATCCAGTTTATTAGGTGTGCTATCCCAAAGATTGGTGCGAACCTTATGCCCCGACTGCAAAGTGCCGCACACACCTAGCGAACAAGAATGTAACGTATTAGGGGTAGAGGCCGCCAAACGCAATGATACTGTAGTGTATATGGCCAAAGGTTGCGCGGCCTGTAACCAAACCGGTTACCGGGGCAGAACCGGTATCCATGAGTTATTAGTAGTAGACGAAGGTATTCGTGAACTGGTTCACAATGGTAAAGGCGAACAGGCCATAGAAAAGTACATCAGAAGAACCACCCCAAGCATTCGAGACGACGGCTGTAGCAAAGTGTTGCTAGGTCACACGACTCTTGAAGAAGTATTACGCGTGACGCGAGAAGACTAATGCCAGCTTTTACTTACCAAGCCATGGAGAAAACGGGCAAAACTAAAAATGGCGTTCTCGAAGGAGACAATGCGAGGCAAATACGTCAACAACTTCGCGAGCTAGACTTGATCCCTATGCAGGTTGAGCAAGTTGCCGAAAAATCACGCGCTTCGCAAACGTCATTAACTTTATTTAAACCGTCTATTTCGGCGGCAGACTTATCCTTACTGACACGGCAATTGGCCACCCTAGTCGAGTCATCACTGCCAATTGAAGAAGCCTTGCTGGCGGTAGCCGAACAATGCGAAAAGCCTAAACAAAAAAATATGATGATGGCCGTTCGCAGTAAAGTTGTCGAAGGCCATACCCTAGCCGATGCTTTGGGCGAGTTTTCCCATGTTTTTGATAATCTATTTTGTGCCATGGTGGCAGCAGGTGAAAAGTCTGGTCACTTAGATACAGTGCTAAATCGCCTCGCTGATTACACAGAGAATCGTCAACAAACTCGCAGCCAAATATCTCAAGCCCTCATCTACCCCAGTTTAATGATGTTTGTGGCGTTAGGGATCGTCATTTTGCTACTTACCCAAGTGGTACCTAAAATCGTTGGGCAATTTGAACACATGGGTCAAGACTTACCGGCCATTACCCAATTGATGATCAGTATTAGTGACTTTTTGCGAGATTATGGCTTATTTTTATTTATTGCGTTTATAACGATTATCATTGGTTTGAATCGGCTACTCCAACAACCCCTGATGAAAAAACGCTATCACAAACATTTACTTACCTTGCCCATCATTGGCAAGGTATCTCGTGGCTTGAATACCGCGAGATTCGCCCGCACCCTTAGTATACTGACGTCTAGTGCGGTTCCCCTTTTAGAAAGTATGCACATTGCAGGCAATGTACTCGAAAACCTGCACATTAAAGAACAAATTAAACAAGCCGCAGGCTTTGTAAAAGAAGGCTCCAGCTTACGGGCTGCCCTAGACCAAACAAAAATGTTTCCGCCCATGATGATGCACATGATTGCTTCAGGAGAGCAAAGTGGCGAATTACAGCAAATGCTTGGCAGAGCAGCCGACAACCAAGACAGGCTATTTGAAGCCCAAGTCGGGGTTGCCTTAAAAGTCTTTGGTCCAGTATTAATTTTAACAATGGCCGCGGTAGTATTCTTTATCGTAATGGCAATTCTTCAGCCAATTATGGCGTTAAACTCTATGGTGAATATCTAATGAAAATGACTCAATCTTCCTCAAAAACCTTACAAGCGGCTAAAGGCTTTACCCTTATCGAAGTCATGGTGGTATTACTTATCATTGGTATGATGGCAGCGTTTATTGCGCCGCAAATTTTAGGTAGCCAAGAAGAAGCCCAGTTGAAAAAGGCTGCTGTTGATATTCAGCAATTAGAAACCGCCCTAGAGCGTTACAAGTTAAGCAGCAATACTTTCCCCACCACTGAACAGGGATTAGAAGCCTTAGTTCAACAACCTACTATTGACCCCATTCCGCGCAGCTATCCAAATGGTGGATACATCAAACGCCTACCTCAAGATCCTTGGGGCAACGATTATCAAATCCTGAGCCCAGGAGAAATTGGCGCAATCGATATTTTCTCTAATGGCCCTGATCGCGAACCAGGTACTGAAGACGATATCGGCAATTGGAATATTAACGACTACCTGTAACCTCAATACTCTTCATGACTATGCGCACTTCATACTCTAAAGCGGTTGGGTTTACCCTAATAGAAGTCATGGTCGTGATATTTATTATGGGTATCGCGGCCAGCGCTGTGGTGCTCAACTTTTCTTCAGAATCCCCAGAGCAAGCGTTAAAAAAACAAACCCAAAGAACTGCGGTTATTTTTAACATGGCATCAGATTTTGCTGTGTTAAATCAACGACAACTTGGCCTGCGCGTCGATCAAGAATCTAATAGTTATTACTTTATGGCCCTCAACGAAGAGCAAGAATGGGTTAAGTTAGACCAAGATAAAATTTTCGAGGAGCACACCCTTCCAGAATCGTTCAGCTTGTCTCTATCATTAACCGATTTACCTTGGGAAAATGATAACAACTTGTTCAGTAGTGATGGCTTAGATGAAGAGCTCAGTTTAGATAACGACCGAGTAGAAATAGGACAAGAAGAAGAGAAAAAGCTCGATCCTCCACAAATTTTTATTTTCTCAAGTGGAGAAATTACGCCTTTTTCTCTGGCCCTTAGTTACGAACCTGAGTTTAGTCGTGATCTTCCCGTTCACTTTAGGTTAAACGGCCAAGACAGCATTCCGTTAATTATTGAGGGCCCTCTTGATGCGCTCAACTAATCCTAGCCCCCCCTTACATCGCCAATCTGGTCTGACGTTGATCGAGGTAATGGTTGCCTTGCTGATTTTTTCCTTAACGGCTACTGCCATAGTAAAGGCGGCGGGCGACAATATTAGTGGTGTTGGGCAAATCGAGAGCATTACCTTTGCCACTTGGGTAGCTAATAATCGACTCACTCGCCTTCATGTAGAGCCCACTTGGCCAGTAAAAAATAACCAAACAGGCTCTGAAGAAATGTCAGGTAAAACTTGGTTTTGGCGTCAAGAAGTAGAAAAAACGAATGACGAGAACATGGTGCAAGTCACCGTATTAGTTGGCGAAAACGAGAAAGTCGAAAGTTCAGTAACCTCTGTCACTGCTTTTGTTACGAGAAAATGAAGCATATGACTTGGCTATCTTTTCCTCACCCTCACCCTCGCGCAAATTCTGGTTTTACTTTAATCGAGATTTTGGTCGCCATGGCTATCTTTAGCTTAATTGGATTAGCCAGTGCCGGTGTGGTTAGCTCGGTCATCGACAGCAATGAGCAATCTAAACAAAGGGTAGAGCAATTGGAAGTGTTGCAACGCGCCATGTTAATAATGGAGCGGGATATTTTACAAGCCCTACCCAGACCTACTCGAGTCAATGGCGAGTTAACCGAAACCGTTATGGCAATAGGTGATGGCACCCTTAGCAGCGAAGCCGACGGTATGGGTTTTATTCGAGGCGGCTGGCACAACCCCCAACTTATTCTGCCAAGAAGCAAATTACAATCAGTAGGTTACAGATTACAAGACAACCAATTAGTGCGTTTATATTCTAATTTTGTCGATAACGTCATCGGTTTTGAACCCAAAACTAAAATACTCCTCACAGATATTGAAGATTTCCAAGTCAGTGCCTTGATCCAAAATGAAAATATCGACGAACCCGAAGCTTGGCAAGATGAGTACGCAAGTGGCACCTTGCCCTTGGCAATCTCTATTACGTTGCAATCGGCAACCTTTGGCACTATTCGCCGCGAATTTTTAGTGGCGAATGCCCAATGAACCCAGTTTATTCTAAGGAGCGGGGGGTCGCCCTAATAATAGTGTTATTGATAGTAGCGATAGTTAGTGTGCTTGCGACTGAAATGGGTGGCCGCTTGCAACTACAGGTTAAGCGAGCTTCGAATATCAAAGATAATAACCAAGCATATTGGTATGCCATGGGCGCAGAACAATTTGCTCAGGCTTCTCTCAAAACCTTAGTAGAAAACAACGACGTGATTCATTTAAACCAAGATTGGAATCAAGAATTCGCCTTCCCCATAGAAGGAGGAGGTATTCAGGCCAAACTTACAGACTTGCAAGCCTGCTTAAATCTAAACGCCTTAGCGGTTTTGACCAATTCAGAAGGTGGAAACAACCAAGAAAACCCAAGTGGTACTCGAGACGGTGGGGGCGAGAACGGCGGAGTGTCGAAAACCGACCTAGAACAGCGCCAAGAGGCCTTTAAAACTTTACTAACAAACTTCGAACTAGACATACCCTCATACGACATAGATACCTTGAGTGATTCTATCGTCGACTGGATAGATCCAGACAGCTCTCCTGGTTCTCTAGGAGCAGAAGACAGCGAATACGAAAGTAAGCAGTTTCCTTATTTAGCAGCAAATAATCTCATGGTACATTTATCTGAATTGCGCCTAATTAACGGGGTCAACCTTGCATGGTTGAATGAAATATTGGCGCCCTTATGTGTTATTCCAGGGGATGCCATCATGAAAATAAATGTAAATACTGTAGACGAAGACAACGCTAATCTTATCGCGGCACTTACCGGTATCAGCCTTTCGCAGGCGCAATCTGCACTCGGGGCTAGGGGTGAAGACGGTTTTGAAAAAACAGATAACTTTCTTGCCACCCCAGAACTAGCGAGTGCAACTTTGACCGACCCGCAAAGGCAGTGGTTTGACGTATCTACCAGTCATTTTGTGCTACATACCCGAACCCAATACAATAACGCCACCTTTGCCATGCAAACGGTATTTAAGATTGACTCTGATAAAAATGTTAGAGTGTTAACCAGAGAATTTAGTGGATTTTAAGGCCCCTCATGATAGATAAGCAAACTAAAATGGCAGAGCGATAAGATCATTATGGAACGATTAGTAGTACGCCTTGGTGCCAGCTCCCAAGATACCATTTACTGGGTAGTATGGTCCGATCAAGAAGACGAAATCATTGCATCCGGTGAGTTAACAAACACCGAGCAGCTTTCGACTCTAAAAGATCGAGCAGGTCAGCGCCCGATAACAGTGTTAGTGCCTGCCAGCGAGCTGCTTTTAAAGTGGGTAACTTTGCCCCCTAAAGCTGCCCGCAAAGCCTTGGCCGCTATTCCTTTTATGTTAGAAGAAGACATAAGTGGAGATATCAACGACCAATTTTTTGCCATAGGCCCAAAAGTTGGCGAGCAGCAAGGTGTCGCCGTAATCAATCGAGAAAAACTCCACACTTGGATAGCTCTGATTGAACAAGCTGGCCTACATTGTAATCTAATGCTACCCGATGTCTTGGCCTTACCTGAAGCAGAACAAGGCTGGAGTATACTTGAGCTAGGTGAGCAACTTTTAGTTCGTCAAGATCAATGGTTAGGCTTACAAGGCGAGAGTCAATGGTTGTTGCCAGCCATTCAACACCAAGCAAATCGCCAATATGCCGAAGAAGGTACGCCATTACATATTAGTAGTTACTCGGCCCTCGACTTATCGACTATGAACAATATCGATACGTCGAGTATGCCGTTAGATTTGCCAATTAAGCTACTTGCTCAAGGTGCGCAACAGGCTAATTTCAACTTACTTCAAGGTGAATTCAAGCCCAAAAACACGACAACCACTGATTGGAAGAAGTGGCGTGTGGCTGCGGTTTTAGCGGTTTTGTTATTTGCTACCACCTTAGTTGACAATGCGCTAGAAATTAACCGCATCGACACCCAATTAGCCCAGCTAAAACAGCAGATAGACCAAGAGTATAAACGTGCGTTTCCCAATGCCGGTGCGTATCGAAACTTAAAAAAGACCATGCAACGTAAAATACGCGAACTGGAGCAAGGGTCTGGCGGTGGTTCTGTATTAGGCATGATGGCACAACTACAGCCTGCGTTTAGGGTCTCACAAATTAAGCCTCAAACCTTACGTTTCGACAGCCAACGTTCAGAGTTACGTATTCAAGCTGTAGCACAAAATTTTGATGCATTAGATGCCTTTAAAGGGCGAGCCGAAGAACAAGGTTTTACCGTGCAGCAAGGCGCAATTAATCAGAAAAATAATCAGGTAATCGGCACATTGTCGATTAAAAATTAATATGGATAAACTCAAAACACTATTTTCCCAGCTCAATGCTCGTGAAAAACTACTCGTCACCTTTTGCGCTGTTTTTGTCGTTATTGGTTTGTTTTATTGGCTCATTTGGCAACCCCTAGACCAAGCGGTTGAGAATGGCAGAAAAAATCTAGCAAGCCAGCAGGCTCTGTTAACTTGGGTTAAAAACAATAGCGAGCGAGCAATTCAATTGCGTCAAACAGCTGGGATCAGCAGTAGTTTCACAGGCTCTTTACCCCAAGCTGTTAACCAATCTGCCGCTCGGTTACAAATCAAAATATCACGCATGCAACCTCAAGCAGACGAACTGCAAGTTTGGATAGACAAGGCTGAATTCAACACCTTACTCAGCTGGTTGCAAACACTCGAAAAATCAGGAGTATCTGTACTCGATTTAGACATAGCAGAAGCGGATGAAGCAGGGTATATCAAGGTCCGCCGTTTGAAATTAGGAAAAGCATGAAGTCAACGTTTAAATGGATAAGCCTAAGTCTGCTGGTATACATTATCTTTTTAGTTATAAAGTTGCCCGCAGTCCACGTTATCTCAAAATTTTCACTCCCCCCAGAACTTAATTTACAGCACGTTAGCGGAACAATTTGGCAAGGCAAGGCGACCAGTGTGGCTTATCAACACTTAGCCGTTAGCCCAATCGAGTGGAAGCTATCGGCATTTCCTTTATTATTTGGGCAAGTTGAATTGGATCTGAAAGGCGGTAATATTCGCCAAGTCGATGACATTTCGATATCGGGTAATCTGATACTTTCTAATCAACAAATAGGTGCAAGCCAACTAAAAGTCTATATACCCGCAAAAACAGCTCTTAGCCGTTTACCTTTGCCGGTTCCAGTGAAGGCCCAAGGTCGCTTAGTTTTGGACATTCAACAACTCGACTATGAGTTTAATCAGGGTTGTCAGCAGTTAGCCGGAAACGGTCAATGGCTCAATGCTAAAGTTGATGGCGTGAGTACAGCAGTTAACTTGGGCAGTTTCAACGCCCTATTAAGCTGTGATAACAATAATGTTGTAGTGTCGGTACAAGAACCTAACAGTTTGGGGTTATCGGCCAAGGCCAGCATCCCAGCCAATCTTAAGTTTACGCTAGATGGTCGTTTTAAACCCGCTCAAAACCTCCCTAAAGAGGTCCATCAAGCGGCTCAATTCTTTGGCCAAGCTGGCAGCGACGGCTATTACCCTCTATCCTTTTAATTTGCCCAGCACTGGATTTGCGATAATCTCAGGGATCAATTGACGGTAGTCATGGGTCGCTGGAAACTCAGTAATATTGCGATTCGGCTGCTGGCTATCTGGGTTATTCACTCCTAATAAGTATTGGATACCAAAATCTTTGGCTGCCTGCAATATGGCTACGCCATCATCCACAAATAACGTTTTTTCTGGCTCAAATCCCAACTTTTCCTGTAATTTTTGCCAAAGTAACTGAGACTCTTTGGTTACCCCAAACTCATGGGTCGAGATTAAGCAATCTATATGTTGATCTAACTGGGTATGCTCAACCTTTAAAGATAAACTTCCAGGGTGGGCATTGGTCACCAATATCACTTCTCTGCCTGAAGCTTTTAAAGCATCTAAAAATGGCAAAGTATCTTCACGCATGCTAATTAAGTGCTCGACCTCACGCTTGGCTTGCATTATGTCTATAGACAATTTATCTGCCCAATAATCTAAACAATACCAACTCAGGGTGCCCATCACCTTTTCATACTCTTTCGCCATAAATTGATGGGCCTGATCCAAAGGGAGTCCATGCTTTTGTGCGTATTTTTTAGGCAATAGCTCCATCCAGAAATGGTTATCAAAATGCAAATCTAGCAAGGTGCCGTCCATATCGAGTAAAACCGTGTGAATATCTTTCCAAGAAAGTGCTGACAAGTGGCGTGTCCTCTATTTAACAGGTATATTTATTGAATCTTACATGTGTTCTTAGTCGGTGCTAGTTTAACGTGAAAATTCAATGAGCAACATAAACAAAGACAAGCCCTTACCGCAAATCCATAATCGCGAAATCATCGCTAAGAGCAACCTATTCAAAATTGAGCAGGTAGATCTCGAGTTTTCGAATGGTGAAAAACGACTTTTTGAACGCATGACAGGCAGTGGCCGCGGCGCTGTCATGGTGGTGCCTTTTATTAATGATCACGAGTTTTTGTTAGTGAGAGAATATGCCGCAGGCACACACACCTACGAAATAGGCTTTCCTAAAGGACTGATCGACCCAGGTGAAAGTGCAGACATAGCTGCCAACCGCGAACTTAAAGAAGAAGTAGGAATGGGCGCTAACCACTTACTCTTCTTGAGAGATTTAAGTATGGCTCCGGCTTTTTTTAATGCCAAAATGGCCATATTCATTGCACAAGATCTATACCCAGAATCAGCTCAGGGCGACGAGCCTGAGCCTTTAGAGGTAATAAAATGGTCGATTAACGACCTAGATGCACTGCTTGCGAGAGAAGACTTTGTCGAAGCAAGGTGTATTGCTGCTTTATTACTTGTCGAAAAATGGAAAAGGGGACCCTAAGTGTCAACCGATTACAGCAAACTACTTGATGTCGCTAAACGGGCCGCCGTCAAGGCCGGAGATATTGTATTAGATATCTATAACCAAGGTACCTTTACCAGTTACCAAAAAGAAGACAATTCACCCGTCACCACCGCTGACTACAAGTCAAACGAAGTCATTATGGATATCTTGCAACGAGAGACGCCAGATATCCCGATCATGTCTGAAGAAACCGATTGCGGGCCGTTGGCGAATAGGCAAGCTTGGTCGAAATACTGGTTGCTTGACCCTATTGATGGCACGCAAGAATTTATCGCTAGAAGCGGTGACTTTGCAGTGAATATCGCACTTATCGAGAACAACCAACCAGTTATCGGGGTCATTTACTGGCCAGCGGGAGAAACCTTATACTTTGCTCAAAAAGGTCAAGGCGCGTTTAAAGCCAGTCCAATTGAAAATAAGCAGATATTCGTTAGGCCATTTTCTGACGTCGAACAAGACGTGATTATGATTGCTATCAGCCGC
The DNA here is from genome assembly GCA_947498355.1 of uncultured Paraglaciecola sp. Lineage (GTDB taxonomy): Bacteria > Pseudomonadota > Gammaproteobacteria > Enterobacterales > Alteromonadaceae > Paraglaciecola. The sequence continues at coordinate 79,151 of CANMKA010000008.1, forward strand.
AGGCAAGCCAGAGAAAAAGTCATGAACAGCATGAGTGATAGTCGAACCTATCAAACTCTACCCTTAGGTAGTTGCTCATTAAAAGCGTGTTTTATTGCCGAAGGCAAAGCTGATGTATTTTTGCGTTTTGGGGAAACAGGAGAATGGGATGCAGGCGCCTCTCAGTGTATCGTCTCCGAAGCGGGTGGCACCATTTTAGCCCACGATTTTGCTCCCCTGACTTATAATCAAAGAGAAGAACTGACCAACCCAGATTTTATCGTTATGGGCGATAAAAACGTAGATTGGACCTCCATTGTCAAATATCAATCAGGAAAATAATTGAATGAAAACGTCATATTTAGCTTTAATGGGTATAGTTAGCAGCTTGTCTTTTAGTCAATTAGCTCAGGCTGATTGGTCGGTGAATAACGAGCAATCATCGGTGCATTTTATTTCGGTCAAGGCCGAGCATATTGCCGAGATCCATCACTTTAAGCAGGTAGCGGGTAACCTAGCAAGAAACGGTGAATTTAGTTTTACTATCGATTTAAGCTCGGTAGAAACAGCCATCGATATCCGCAATACGCGTATGCAGGAACACTTGTTCAAAGCGGCCCAGTTTCCCTCTGCGGATATCAGCGCAAAGTTACCTCAATCTGTTATGCAGTTACAAATTGGCCAAACAGAGCAAGTTGACTTAACCGCTGATTTAACGTTAGTTGGCAAAACTCAGTCTATTAAAGTCGCCTTACAAGTCACTAAAACACAAAGTGGCGGCTACTTAGCCACAAGTGTCCATCCAATACTAATCTCGGCCAAAGATTTTGGCCTAACCGAGGGCCTAGATATATTACAAAAATTGGCAGGCCTACCGAGTATTGGTCACACAGTACCGGTATCGTTTAACCTACAATTACAATAAAGGTAAAAGGTATTACAGACTGTCTGGAATGAACTGCGCTTTGGGCACGATATTCACGGTTTCGTGCAACTCAGAATAAACCAATAGCGCATCACCACTTTCTAACTGACCAAGGACTTGCTCGACTTTATCTTGTAAGTTGAACTCCAAGGAACCGTAATCGGTTCCTTCTCGCAATACAAACCCTTCCACTATGTTGCACAAGGTTTCTCTGTCTACTTCTTGAATGGGAATAATCATCTTCTACCCTCAATTTGCGAACACGTTGAAAACCACTGTTCCAAGAAAGCCGAAGCCCTAGCATGCATCCAAATTTTCGGGCGCCAAGGCGTACCCTTTAAAAATCCAACATGACCGCCTTTGTCACTTAATTCAATTCTAATGCTAGGTGAGAGGGCCTGCTCAGGGGGCACAATAGTAGTTTTCATAAAGGGGTCATCTAGGGCGTGTAAAATTAACGTAGGTGTAACTATGTTTTGTAATGAATAAGCTGAACTGCATTGCTTGTAGTAATCGTCAGCACCTGTATAGCCATGCAAAGGCGCAGTAACATGCTGATCAAACTCTTTGAAACTCTTAAACTTTCTAATTTGCTTAGGAGTCACGTGTAACAAATTCGAATAGTCGATAGTGCGCATCTTAGCTAATAAGTTACTAACCATACTTTTTAACAGGTAACTTTGGTATACCCGTGAAAACCCCTGATTAACCGCATCTGCGCACTGTTCTAGGTAAAACGGAACCGAAACCACCATAGCTGCCCGCAGAATAGTTTGATCAGTATGCTCGCTCAGTAGTTTCAACAACATATTCGCACCAAGAGAAAAGCCCATTGCAACTTTAGGGATATCTGGAAATTTGGTTTCTAACCAATTTAGAAAATACCAAGCGTCTTGGGTCTCACCAGAATGATAAGCTCTAGGCTGCGTGTTTAACTCCCCACCACAACTCCGAAAGTGCATCAACACCACAGCATACCCCTGCTTAATCAAGTGCGCGGCCATATCGTTGGTGTAGTGAGACTTTATTGAACCTTCCAAACCATGAAACATCACCACCAGTTTTTTAGCAGTGTGAACCTCACCTGCCCAAATCAAGTTAATAAAATCACCATCAGGTAAGACTAGGCGCTCTTGACTATAGGTTAACGAGGCGCGTAACTGTAAAAACCGCGGGAAAATCGTTTGTACATGCCGATTTTTGGCCCACCAAGGGGGATTAAAGGGACTTTTTACTATTTCACCGTGCGAAGCAACAACAGGCTCCAAGGACTTTTCGAACGACATTTATTTAAACAGACAGCTTATTTTTCTATCCTTGTATACTAACACAAAGGCTAGCCAACCGAAGCACCCTAACGTTCAACCCATAGGTGCCTATCTATTCTGTTAAGGCATTGTCAGGACGTTATTTCGAAGAATTAGTGCTCAAATTAGCATTTAAAGTGATTGTCGCAACCAACCCACCCAAGCCATGGTTGTACAAGTGTATTGTACCCTTATGCATAGTCACTATACGCTTGATAATGGCAAGACCCAGGCCAGAACCCATACTCCCTCTGGCCAAATCACCTTGCGTAAAAGGCTCAAATAACCCTTCAATTTTATCGGCCGGAATACCCGCCCCGTAATCTCGAACCGACAAACTCACTTGGCGTTTATGTTTATCGTATTGAGTTGATATATGAATACGACTGCTGCCATAGCGAAAGGCATTTTCAATTAGATTTTCGATCACTCGACGCATGGCAACTCGGCGCAAAGACAGTTCAGGCAAGTTAGTTAGCGTAAGCTCAATGTTCGATTCACTGTCTAGGCTTCTAGCTTGTACTGCATCATTAACCAATTGGTTTAAGTCAATACTGGTCAAGGCTTCTTGTTGGTCCTGACGAACATAACTAATGAACTGGTCAATAATCTCGTTCATGTCGTCAATGTCGTCGATAATACCAGATTTTATCCAGTCTTGGTCATCTGGTAGCATTTCCGTTGCTAACCGAATACGGGTCAGGGGAGTACGTAAATCATGGGAGATCCCTGCGGTTAACAAAGCTCGATCTTTTTCTAACTGCTTAATTCCCTGAGACATTTGATTAAATGACGCTGTCACTGAAATTAACTCTTTTGCGCCTTCTTCTTGAATTGGCTCAGGCACTCGGCCTTTAGCGACTTCGAGGGCTGCGACTTCAAGGGCTTTTAATGGACGATTAATACGTCGTACAAACCACAAGCTTCCAGCCACACTCAAGATCCCAATAATAGACAAATACACTAAATGTGCATGACTATCTTGGTCACCAAGCCCTTGAATAGGTACCGAAATCCATACATCAGAATTATGAGGAGGCCGAATCCAATAAATATTCAAATCACCTAGGGTAATCCGCACTTCAGCTGGACCACCCAAGTGAGCTGACATTTGTTCAGACCAAGAAGCGTACTCGATTGCGTCATCCAAGCCTTTATCCAAAGCCTGTTGTTGGCTTAGCACTTTCATGCCAGTAGCAGCAAAAACTAACTGATTTTCTGTAGGCTCTGGGTCGAGTAAACCACCATTAATAGCGAGCTTAAGTTGGTTAGCAAGGAGAGTGTTTATCTGCTGAACATTAGGCGAAACAAAGTAGTGGTTCACTGACAATAAAGAGACCACTTGATTAACCAAGAGCAAGACGCCAATCAGTAATATAGTTTGTCCAAAACTGGTGTTAGGAAGCCATCTCACATTGATTATGTCTTTTGCGTATTACAGGGGTAAATACTAAACCGAACCGCCATCAGGTACAAATACATAACCTAGGCCCCATACGGTTTGAATGTATCTTGGATTGGAGGGATCTTCTTCGAGCATTCGGCGTAACCTAGACACTTGTACATCTATGCTTCGCTCTAGGGCACTGTAGTCTCGCCCACGGGCTAAATTCATTAATTTGTCCCTAGAAAGAGGTTGTCTGGGGTGCGAAACTAATGACTTAAGTACCGCAAATTCACCACTGGTCAAGAGCACAACTTCCTCACCAAACTGGATTTCTCGGGTGCCTAAATTCAAGGAGTATTGACCAAATGTCACAGTTTGCTCTTCTGGGCTGGGAGCACCAGGAATATCTGGTGTTTTTCGTCTGAGTACCGCTTTAATACGAGCAAGTAATTCTCTTGGGTTAAAAGGCTTAGGCAAATAGTCATCTGCCCCCATTTCTAAACCTATAATCCGATCGACCTCGTCCCCTTTAGCGGTCAACATAACAATTGGGATGTCATTCTCTTGTTTTCTTAAGCGTTGGCAAATTGATAGGCCATTTTCGCCGGGCAACATCAGATCTAAGACTAACAAATGAAAATTTTCGCGGGCCAATAAACGATCCATTTGCTCAGAATCGGCAGCTCCTCTTACCTGATACCCTTGCTCGACCAAATAGCGCTCTAGTAAGTTGCGTAAACGCATGTCGTCATCGACAACCAAAATCTTAGTAGTTTCTTGGCCCATTTACCGTCCCTAATTAGGCAATATCATTGATGACCAAGACTATAAGGGATAGCTCTCCAATACAAAAGCTATGCTTGTTCTTAGCTAGGCATTACTTTGTTACAAAATCTTTCGTGACTGGGCTTTTGTCTTGGTCACATCAAGACATGTCCTCTGTCAGATTAGTTAAATTAGTCTTGCTGGGCTTTGCGACCAGCTCGAATGGCCAAACGGCCTGCCACTACAGGAGTGAAAATCAGCGACAAAATCACAGAGAACCCTACTCCACCAGCTAATACTACGGCCAGCGGAGGCCAAAACGTACCTTCACTAAATAGTAGTAACGGAATAAAACCACCTAAGGTAGTAAAAGTCGTGGACAAAATATGTCGGCTGCAACTCATGGTTTCTTTGACTATTTGCTCAATATCGCCCATTCGTGCCTGTGGGTTTGACTTAATTGCCGCAATCACCACGATCGAACCATTGATTGCAACACCAATTAAACCCGCACAACCGAGTAACGGGTTAAACCCTATGGGTAAACCCGATATCCACAAACTAAACATGCCTAAGCCTACAGCCAATACGGCTACCGAACCAATTAGCGCAGCCAACTTAATACTTCTGAAGGTCAAAATTAGCGTAGTTAGCATTAATACCAGCAACACGGGTAAATACGTGGCAAGTAACCCTAACGCCTCTTGTTGCTCGTCTGCATCACCCGCCAATTTAATGCGATAGCCTTTTGGTAATTCAAAGCCAATCTCGTCTAATTTGTTTTGTAAAGCAATGCCCGCATCAACAGCCGTAGCACTGGGTACCAAGAAGCCTTCAACAATATTCACCCGCTCACCATTTTTGCGGGTGATACTGGCAATACTCGACTGTAACGTCATATCACCCAAAGCCGATATGGGCAGCCATTCGTGAGTAGCAGCTAATTGACTGGTAACTACAGGTAAGGCTTGTATCTGACTCAGTCCAGCTCGACTTTCTGGCGTGGCTCGTACGCGGATCGGGATTTCTTCTGTTCCTTCTAAAACTGATCCACCTAGCTGTCCATCTAATGCCCCTTGTAGGTCTGCTGATAAGCTTCTCAGGGTGGTATGCGTCACAGACGTTATATCTCGGGTCACATTAAGCCTTAACTCTGGCTCTCCCATAGTAATAGTTGCTGTAGATTGCACTACTCCCGGAATCTGAGACATGGCTAGGCGCACTTGTTGGCCTAGATGATAGATAGTCGTTAAATCTGGGCCAACAATCTCAACGCCAATCGGGGCAGAAATTGGCGGGCCTTGTCCAAAGGCGCGCACTATGATTTGACTGTGTGGAAAGCTAGCATCCAAACTAGCCTGCAAGGTTTCAATCAAGGCTCCCGCTTGCTTAACGCTATAGGTTTTTACCACGGCATTAGCATAGTGCGGAGTATTATCTCGGTTCATAACTTGATTGTAATAAATAGACGGTACAGAGCCTCCTACCAACCAATTTATCTGTTCAACGTCTGCATGGCTCTTAATCTTCGCATCGACAGCTAAGGCTACCTGTTTGGTTTGTTCAATGGAGGTGCCATTTGGCATCCACACGTAGACTTCGAACTGATCACGATCAGCACTAGGAAAAAATACGTTCCCCAACTGACTAGACAGCACAAACCCCAGCATCGGCAGGCTCACGGTTAATACAATCGCCAGCAGCGGCTTTTTAATATTGTGACTAATAAAGCCTTTATACCAAATCGACATACTCGGAAAGTCGATTCCACTTTTATACCAGCTTGCCTGTTTGGCTAAAGCTGGGCCTTTAGGCAAAAACTTTGCTGCCAACGCGGCAATTACAGTAAGAGAAATAAACAAAGAGCCAATCAATGCCATCACCACACTGATAGCAATCGAGCCGATAAAATCACCTATATTGCCGGGCAACAAGAATATTGGCATAAAGCCCAAAATAGTGGTTAAGGTTGAGGCTAAAAGCGGGCTAAATAAGTGAGAGACCGCTGTTACTAGTGCCTCCAAACGACTAGCATCTTGTTCAAGTAAATTGGCACGGATCTCATCAGTAATAACAATCGCATTATCGATCAATAAACCAATGGCAATAATGATCCCAAATACCGACATTTGATGAATTTGTTCATCGAAAAAACTTAACGAAAACAAAGTAAAGGCCGCACTCAAGGGCAGTGATAAACCGACTATCCAAGCCGATCTTGCGCCCATAAACACCCAAACCACCAACATCACAACCAAACACCCAAGAAGTAAATTCTCGGTAAGCTCTAGCAATCTAGATTCTGTGTATTGATTTTGCTCAAATATCACTTCGGCAACCGTTGAGCCTTTATACAATTGATTAAAACTCTCAAGGGCGTCTAAGGCACCGCGAGTCCAAGTGTCGGCGCGTAAAGTAGGCTGCATGCGCGCCGCAATGAATACCGTTTGTTGACCATCGACTAGGGCAATATCAGCTTGAGGAGACAACCAAGCGCGTGAAATTTCAGCAATGTCACCGACTCTTAAAAATTGACTGGTATTGCTAACTGCAATAGGAATATTGCGGATAACCTGTAAGCTATCTAGCTCTTGTGCGACTTGTAAGCGTATGTTTTGCTGATCTGTCCTGACCACACCCGCAGGGACTTTAGGGTCGGCTTGACTAATAGCACGGCTCACTTGAGCAATAGACAAACCAGCACTTGCTAGCTTTTGAGGGTCGACACTAACATTGATTTCCTCTTCGAGCTGACCAAAGACTCTTACCAGCTCGGTACCTGGCACATTTCGTAAACGATCTGCCACCTCTTCACTCATGCGAGAAAGTATCGAGATTGGTGTGTCGTACCCTGCTGGTGATTTCATCGCGACGAGTAGGGTAAAGGAGGTCGCCCCACGTTTTTCATCCAAAATCGATGGCATTGCCCCTGAAGGGAATTGCTGACCTGCGGCATCTAGCCTGTCGCGAATTTTAGAAAACACTTGCTCATTGATTGTGCCGTCGACCCAATCTTGTAGCTCGATATTCAATATCGAGATACCTGCTCGGGAAGTCGATTTAATCTCTTTTATCTCAAATAGCTGGCGTAATTCATCCTCGATGACATCGCTGACCAAAGCTTCGACTCTTTGGGCTGAGGCGCCAGGGTAAGAGGTCAATACTAGAACATTACGCGTATCAATCCTTGGATCTTCTAATCTTGGCAGCGAAGACAAAGCCGACAAACCTGCAACCAAAATAACCAGTATGGTTAACCCTAACAAATACCCATTATTGAAAAATGCACTATACCAAGGCCCAGTATCAGCTTTTGAGTCATGGGTGTGCATCTTAGTCTAAGTCCTCGCTGACTTTTGCATCCACAAGTTGACTTGGCACTAACCTATGTCCACCATCTACCACTAGCCAATCATCAGCATTTAATGCCCCGCGAATAAACACTCGGTCAGATTCTGCGTATAAGACTTCAACAGACTTAGAACTCAGTACTTGCTGCCCAGAACCTTTCACCACAAACAGCGTCCACAACCCCCGAATGCCACTGGTTAAAGCACTGCGAGGTACCCAAGCCCCAGCTTGATCGATACGCTCTTGGTGCTGAATACCAATCAAGTCTCCGGGCACGACCCCAAGACTTCGCTGATGTTCTAAGCTAAACAATACATCTAGAGTGCGTGTGGCTAACGCCCGCTGCTGCGAAACGGATACCACTTTACCTTGCAAAGTTTGCCCTTCGTAAACAAGAGGATAAGATTGGCCCTGAATAAAATTATCAGCCAACTTTTGCGCCATTCCGATGCGAGCTTGTAAACCACGCAGATTACGCACAGTAAAAATAGGTTGACCTGCACTCACAACCGTTCCTACGTCTATAGGTTGTTCAACAATCACATATTCTTGATCCGCGTACAAAACCGACTTATCTAGCTCGACCTGCAATGTTGCTTTGCGCGCTTGGGCTTGAGTGACTTTTGATTGGGCAGACGCCGCAGCCTCGGTAATATCATCTAACCTCTGCTTAGAGTCGAGTTTTTTAGCGACTAGCTCCTTTATGCGCTTTAGAGACTGATTAGCTAGCCGTAAATCCGCCTCAGCTTGAGATAAACTGGCATCTAACTCACGCATGGATGATTCCAGCCTAAGAGTATCTAATTTAGCCAGTGGCGTCCCTTGATTAACCTGTTGCCCTTCCTCAACCAATATTTGCACCACTTTACCGCTTAACTCGAAACCAATTTGGCTACGTACACTGGCTTCAACTCGCCCATAGGCAAGATGCTGTTGCACATAGCTGGGTTGCAATATGACCTGAGCGATAGTTACCGGATGGATTTTTGCTTGGGTAGGCGCTGGCGGCACTTGCCCCGAACCCGCAGCGCGCATCAGTAACACGACAGCCACAAAAGGCACGATAATCAATATAGCCAGCCCCAAAGACTTTGGACGACGACTAACAGGGGTGTTATGCATTTTTCAGGACTCTGTTGGTTTGCGCGAAGACAACAATTACGAACAGTATTGTTGGTGATTTAATTTTCGACTTAGACTATTATATAAATACTAGACCGTCCAGTATGATAATTAAATTTGTGAAGTTTTATTTTGACATTGATTAAAGCAGGCCGACCTAAAAGCCAACAAAAACGAACGGATATTTTACTTGCCGCCACTCAACTATTTTTAGAGTTAGGCTATACCCGCACGTCGATGAATCTTGTTGCGACTCAGGCAAATGTCTCCAAACAAACCGTATATTCGCACTTTATCAACAAAGATAGCTTGTTTAGTGCCGTCATTGAATTTAAGTGCGCCATGTACCAGTTAGACAACACGCATTTACTCGACTCGGCTCTTAGCCTTGAAGATATTTTGATTAAAGTAGGCGCACAATTTTGCCGCTTGATGCAAGATCAACAAGTCATTGCTATGTATCGCGTACTCATTGCCGAAGCCAGCAGCGCGCCTCACGTCGCACAATTATTTTACGATGCAGGGCCAAGGCCTGCGATAAAAATGCTAGCGCATATTATTCAGAGTCACACTCAATGCACAACCCAAGACGCAGAGTATTGGGCCTGTGCATTTTTTAATATCTTAAAAGGTGAAACCCATATGCAGAATTTGCTGGGCATGGCAGGTACAACAGACTCAGAACAGCAAACGTTAGAAGTACACAGAGCAGCACAAGTAGTGGTTGGTATGTTAACAAAGCCCTAAGGTTTTTGACTAACCCAATCCATTTATAGACAGTCTAGACCGTGCGACTACTTTCTTAACAAGCAGCATAAATTTATACCTCTAAGCGGGAATGTATAAACAAGCCTACTCAGTTGTTAATTTACAACCCACACCCATTCCTGCTGTTTTTTTCTATCTAGGATATTCAAAGCATTTTCAATAAAAGTATCAAATTCTAAGTTTTTCAGGTATTCATCATATCCAGCAGAGCCTCCACATTCAGGGTTAGCCTCATATGGGAGCCGTTCCAGTATTCGCGATAAGCAGTATTCAGCGTCATCTACTTCCTGTAAAAACGATATTGCATCGCCGCGAATTGTCTCAAAATCCCCTTCTGAAAAAGTGCGGATCTCATCTGCTATCTCTTGGTTAGCAATATCGAGATGGCGCTGTATTTGCTCTCCTGCTAGATATGAAGAGGTAATTAACTGGCTCAGTGTCAAAATACCATGCTCACTATCGGCATCAATATTGACATTCGTTATATACCCCACTTCTTTTTCGTATCTTATTTTGTGGAGAAGCTTTTCTTTTAAAACCCACTTCAACAGCTTAAGAGTAAAATAATTTTTATCTGTGTCAGCTACGACAAGTATATTTCGCACTGCAGAAACGTTCACATTGTCCATTTCAACGTAAACCGGTTTAGCGGCAATAGTGCTTACATCGTAAAAGTTAGATTTATTAGTGGCTGAAGATACAGCAGGAAAAGCATCCCTCGCGCTTTTTTGAATGAGCGCTTTTTCCTGCTTAGAAAAATCACCATAATAAGCAATATTCACTTTCGCATTGCGATAGTGATCATTCTTATATGCTTTGTAATATTCTTTGTCGAACTGCTTGTAATGAGACTTAAGACTATCTGGCATCCATGCCGAATTTAATGTTGCGGCATAATAATAACCAAGTGAATAGCGAACTTTTCTCAAATCAGCTTTAATACTTGGTAATTCTCCGTAGTTTTTCGCTTTCATACTCCTCAGCTTGTATTTAACGAATCTGGGATAATTATTATTGGTTAACTGGTCTTTAATAAGACTAATAACCCTATCGATTTTCCCAGAAAAGTTATCTTGCGGTCGAACTTCCTGAAGATAGAAAGATATGTTGCCCTTCTTTCCATCGTGCTTATTCCAACGTAGTTTCAACCCCTCGCTTTTAAGCAGCCGCTCTATCCGCTCACGGTTTTCCTGTAGCTCCGTCAAAAAAAGATTGTTATTGATAAAAAAAGCGTCGTCTTTCTCATTTTTATCCAAGAAGATAGCTACGGCAACACCACGACCGGAGCCCTCAATTTTAGTGTAATTGTCTGCTGATTGGTCCCGCTTGGGGAATCTCGTGTTAAATTTGAATTTATTGTTGCCTTTACAGGATGTGTCTTCATCCCTTTCAAGAAATCTATAGTCTTCTTTCCCTTTATAATTTCGCTCGTTATATGTAATGAATGCATTGTTGATGGAAACATAGGGCAAGACACTATCCACTGGCGTTTTGCTAGAAAAATCAGACGCCATTTGGCCAGTGTCAAACATACTGTATTCAGTTAAATTAACCAGCTTGTTCAATTTACTCTGCCCTTTTAACGAACTCAGGCTTTTTCCTAAGTAATTCTCGTAATTAAATTCGGCATTTAGGGCGGCCTTAATATCACTAGAGTTAAGGTAATCAAAATAACAAGACAATATATCTGTTGTTTTTCTCAAAGTCTTCTTAGCTATCTTGTTTCTAGACGAAAAAACCGATTCAAGGACATCCTCTGGTTCATGTTTATGCTCCAGAGTAAAGTTTAAATAGGCGTCTCCACTCCAGTGAAAGCCCACAGCAGGCTTTTCAGTAAATCTAAACCCTTTTACCTTTAATATGCGTTGGAGCCTTTTGTCATGCTCAATTTTTGAGGCGATGTAGCCTATTTTCTGTTTATCATCACCCACTAAATGACGAGGCACAGGGAATTGAAAATTAACACTGTTCCTATTTTTACTCGCTGAAGTGAGCATAAATTGGTTATTTTTAAAAGAAAAAGGGCTATACGACTGCCTGTAATTATTAACTTTACCGCTGGGTATGGCGTCAAATCTAGAAGAAAACATCTCTTCTAAATCATCCAGATTTTTACCAGAAACAACCGACAGCATCATATTGTTAGCGACATAATATTGGTCAAGATGGGCAATCACCTGTTTTCTAAGCTTATCAATGCCATAATTTAACAGAGACTTATCACCAATAAGGGTTTTACTATCTAGGGCATGCCCTTTGTGGTCAATGTGATATTGAGTAAGAATTTTTTTATCAATTATGTTACCAACACGCCCCTTTTTAAGGTCATATTCATTATTTACCGCAATAACTTCAGAACGAATAAGCTTATGATCATAGTCGCGCCTGATAATCGCTTTTGCTAGGACGGTTGATACTTTGGCCAACTGGTCGTCTGGGATGTTAAACCCGTATCGTGTATGGCTAGAAAGAGTTTGGCCAATATTACTTCCGCCCAAATTAAACGCATAGCGATAAAGGGATTCCCCCCCGCCTGCGAACAAAAAAACATGCTCGACAAAGTGAGATAATCCGGGAAACTCCCTATCACCATCAACAAAGCCAGCACCAACAGCCAAAGCCACTGATGAGGCCGTCAAATTTTGATTCGAAATAAGTGCGATTTTTAAACCGTTATGTAATTCAATACATTTAACCTGCTCTACTTGTGGGTCTTTCAATACGCTAAAATACCCAGGACACTCAATTTCAGTCGTTTTATTGACATTTTGTTTAGTTAATTGGTTGGCTGAAAAAACGGAATTACTACACAAAAAAGAATACAGTACGAAAAAAATTGGAACTGCTTTTACGTTAAATTTATTTGAATTTTTTATCATTATCCCTACCTTTCGAAATCAGCTCTATCCTTATGGTTCTCATACAAATAATCAATATTTGCGTATGTTCGATTGGTCCATGCTGAGAAAGTTCCCATCATTAAACCTGCTCATTCTGATGGCTTCAATAGAGAGAACATTGGAGTTTTGAATAGGCCGACAATTTATGCCGTTCGGCACAAATAATACCATTAATCCGCATAGAAATATGGACACTCAGAATACATCCAGCCGCTTTTTATTTAGGCGTCGCTGTGCATTGAACGGTTCTATGACGGTTGGTATGAGTCATTAACAAACATTGACGGTGTGACATGGAGGCGACGATGGCCACATATTCGAATTAAGACTTTTGACTAACCCAATCCATTTGAAAACCTGCTCGACGCTTCTTATCCAGAATTTCTTCCAGTAAAGGCATCAAAATCAGTTCCATGGCTAGGCCCATTTTTCCGCCGGGCACCACTATAGTATTGATTCGAGACATGAACGCGCCGTCAATCATACTTAGTAGGTAAGGGTAATCGACGGTTTTCATCTCTCGGCGAAATCTTACGACTACGAAGCTTTCGTCTTGGCTTGGGATCTCACGAGCACTAAATGGGTTTGATGTATCGACAGTAGGCACCCGTTGAAAATTCACATGGGTGCGAGAAAACTGCGGAGTAATGTATTTAAAATAATCGTCTAGGCTGCGCACTATGCTGCTCATGACGGCCTCACGAGAATGACCACGATCTGTGGTGTCTCGAACTATTTTCTGGATCCACTCTAAATTTACAATAGGTACCATGCCTACCAATAAATCGACATGCTTGGCAACGTCGACCTCACCATCGGTCACCCCACCGTGTAGTCCCTCGTAAAAGAGCACGTCTGTGTTTTCCGGCAAATCTTGCCAAGGCGTGAAAGTACCAGGCATTTGATTAAATGGCACAGCCTCATCAAATGTGTGTAAGTATTGCCTATGCTTGCCTTTACCCGTTAGGGCGTATTCAGTAAACAAAGATTCAAGCATCTCAAAATCATTGGCCTTGGGACCAAAATAACTGATGTGCTTACCTTGCTCTTGCGCTTTTCTGATTTCAACTTCCATCTCTGGGCGAGTAAAGCGATGAAAGCTGTCCCCCGCGACTACCGCAGCGTTAACCGACAAATTACGAAAAATGTGTCGAATAGCATTAGTGGTCATAGTGGTGCCCGCACCAGATGAACCAGTAATAGCAATAATAGGGTGTTTTACAGACATTCAATCCACTTAGTCAAAGAGCGAAGCTCTGTTATAAGCAAGCTTGGGATGTGGGTCAACCCTAACTTACGTTTAATCAACATATCATCCCAACAACACCTGTCTAATTTTGTCCGCAGACATGGGCTGATAAAAATAAAATCCTTGGAAATTGTTACAGCCCTTATCAATTAAAAAGGCCAGTTGCTGCTGGTTTTCAACGCCCTCAGCAACGGTTTTCAACTCTAAGTTTTGGGCTAAATTAATAATGGTTGCACAAATCTGTCCGTCTTCTACCGCGTTGGCACAGTCATCAACAAAAGACCGATCTATTTTTAATACATCAAGCGGCAAACGCTTCAAATAATTTAAAGACGAATACCCAGTACCAAAGTCGTCTACCGACAAAGTAATATCCAACTGCTTTAGTTCAGTCAAAGCCGCAATGCAGCGCTCTATATCGGTAAGCAACACGCCTTCAGTAATCTCAAACTCAATGCTCTTCCCGTCAATACGATAGAACTCCAATTTAGATTTAACATATTCAATTAAATCACCGGATAATAAATGCTTACCCGACAAGTTAATTGAAATAGGCACTAAGTCGAGTCCCTCTCGCTGCCATTGGCAAAGCTGCTTAAATACTAAGTCAATCACCTTGCGATCTATGTCGATAATCAAGTTCGACTCTTCGGCGAGCGGGATAAATTCTGCTGGCGAAATAAATCCTCCTGTTGGATGATACCAACGTATTAAGGCCTCAAGGCCGATGACTTTTTCATCACTATCAACCTTAGGCTGAAACATCATCTGAATTTGATCGTCGCTGTTCAGCGCTTTTTTCATCTCTTGGTTAAAATTAAACTTACGTACAGAGTTGCGCATCATTTCGGTGCTAAATACTTGGTAGTTGTCGCGACCTTTCTGTTTAGCGTGGTACATAGCGGTATCAGCTTGTTGAATCAGCTTGGATGGATCTCTCTCAAATTCAGATAACGACACCCCAATACTGGCCTGAATAGTAATTTCACGCCCTTCTAACACTGTGCTTTGTCGCAAGTGACTAAGCATTTGCTGAGCCTTGTCGTGAACATCTGCTACGGTCGGTGCACCAGTTAATAAGACGATAAACTCATCTCCCCCCCATCGAGCAATAATGTCTGAGTCTTCAGTCACACGGCTTAAACGTGCTGCGACTTCATTGAGTAATTTATCTCCTGCCCCATGACCTAAAGTATCGTTAATTTCTTTGAAATGATCTAAATCCATGAAAACCACAGCAAACTCAATGAGTGGCTGGGCATTAAGCATTTTCCGAAGGCTTTCGAGTAAATAGGTGCGGTTATATAAGCCTGTTAGGGGATCGCTATAAGCCAATTGGTTGAGACGTGTTTGTAACTTAGTTTGATGGGTCGTGTCTCTGATATATAAGGTAAACTCATCACGTAGCTCATTGTCTAGGTTTGCACCCGTTATCGTCACTTCTGCTGGAAAGGTTTCGCCTGTGCTTCTAAGTAAAAAACAGACATTTCTGCGGTTATACAGCAGCCCCTGAGAAACCGTAAACTTATGAGATAAGCTGGTTTTGGCAACTAATCTATCTTCCTCAGGAACAAATAAATCAATAAAGTTTTTTCCGGTAACAGAGGACTTTAACAAACCAAAGGTTTTTTCTGCGGCTGGATTGAATTCAATAATTTTACCGTCGAAGTCAATACTCACAATACTGTCCATGGACGCATTTAAAATCGACGCTTTGCGCTTTTCACTCATTCTAAAGCGATCAATCGCACTATCACGCTTACCTATCTCGCTGTTCACGCGGTTGATTACTGCATTATATTGCTGGGCAATTTGTCCTACTTCAGTAAAGGGTTCAACGGGTACCTGGGATGAAAACTGGCCGTCATTTTGCTGTTTTTGCATAGAGTCCAGCAAACCAATTAACTCTGTCGATGCTCTGTGTTCGGAAACATTCATGCCCTGCATCTCTTGCTCTGGGGTGACTCGCATTGCCACAAAACGACACACTAACTTAAATAGCAGATAGCTCACCACCAAAGCGTACGCATTAATAGCCAGAATACCTATGGCCTGCACACCAAGCTGTTGAGCACGTTCGAGTCCAGTGCCAATAGCAGATAAATCGCCAAAAATCGCCACAGCCAAGGTTCCCCACACGCCAGCATACAAATGCACAGGCACAACCCCCAGAGCGTCATCAATTTTAAGCTTATCCATTAGTTGAGTGCCAAAATACAAAATCAAACCAGCCATGGCGCCAATAACAGCAGAATCTAATGGCGAAACGGCAAAGCATCCTGCGGTAATTGCTACTAATCCTGCTAGTACGCCGTTTAATACATAAGTTACATCGATATATTTGTATCGCAGGTAATGACAAATTGAACTCAACAGGCCGCCCCATACGGCAGCAACAAAGGTGTTGAGAACAATTAACGGAACTCGTGAATTAAACTCAAAAGTGCTGCCTCCGTTAAAGCCAATCCAGCCTAACCAAAGAAACAGCGTGCCTAAAACTGCAAAAGGTAAACTGCTACCACTAGGCATACTATGTTCGCTATCAAAGCGACCTAACCTCGGGCCAATCATAAGCACAGCGACCAAAGCAACTGAGCCGCCAACAGAGTGCACCACTGTTGAGCCTGCAAAATCGATAAAACCTATTGATTGAAGCCAGCCTTGACTCTCTGGGTTGAAATAAGAGGCCCATGCCCAGTGCCCAGCAATGGGGTAGATAGCGCTCGCCATGATCAAAGTTACCCACAAGTATCCGACAAACGTCATACGTTCTGCCACTGCACCTGAAAGTAAAGTAGCAGCCGTACCACAAAACATTAATTGAAAAATAAAGAAGCTGATGTCGACAGAAGAACTGTTCTCACCAAATATAAATTGAGAGGTGCCAAACCATCCATTATAGGAATCGCCAAACATTAGGCCAAACCCGAACAGCCAAAACACTAAGGTTGATAAAATAAAATCTGATAAATTTTTAGCAGCAACGTTGATACTATTTTTACTACGAATTTTCCCTGTTTCTAAACACAAGAACCCAGCTTGCATCAGGAACACCATAAAGGCTGATATCAGCAGCCAAGACTCACTCATTACTTTGTCCAGTAGATACAAAAACCGTTTTGCAGTTTGCAAGAAGTCCAACCAGAACTCAAAGGTTAGAAGGGATTTTATTTAGATATTTTAAGTGTGTGAAATGTAAGAAAAAAAATTGTTTAATTCAGGTTAATATCTCATGTTTAATATACTTAAACCTGATAAAAAGTAACCCATACTAAGCTAAATAATTCTATTAGTATGGGTCAGGTGATTAGGCTTTGGGTTGAAAACCAGGGGGTAAATTATCTAATAGTTGCTGATTAAAACCATTGAACCGATTAATCGCGCTAATTAAATCAGGCGTTGCAACCTCATCTCCCAATCGATTAATCAAGTCAGCAATAAGAGAGTCATAGGCATCCTTGTCCTCTAATTTTCGTGTTGCCTGATCAAACACATCTAGAAGTTTATCGACGTAATTAGCAATAGGCTTAGCCGCCTGACTTGCCTCATCGGGTCTGTCGCTTTGTTCGTCATACCGAGATATATTTTCATAGGCCTTAATGACTTGAGTATTTTCGACTTTGGTTAACTGCAGTGCAAAGCCCGCCAACTCTTGCTCATCAAAGCCCAATTCAAGGGCTTGATTAAATGCTGTCTCAATATCCCCATTAAAAAACTCTTCGGCTAAGCTATTAGCATCATTAACCAACTGTCCAATCGCCTTTAACTCCTCTTCGTCTAACTCACCGCGCACCGAAAATGACAAAGATTGTTGTTGAAAGAATACTGCGCTTTGGAGATTTTCACTTTCCGCTTCCTGAACTAGCGGCTCTTCTATTGAATCGCTCTGGGATTGTTCTGTAGTAGCAGCTTGTAAATTTTGTGGCTGACGAGCTGGTTCGGCTGCAAGGGTCTCATTCGCTCCTAAAGCACCTTCAGTTAAGGGCTCTTGAGCTTGCTGGGGGGTACTGACTGAACTGGCTGTTGTTGGCGGTATATCGGCAGCTGATTCTTGCTGCTCAACACGACTTGTTAGTTGTTGTTGGCTAGCCTGAAAGGCCTGTAAATCCTCAAATCGAATATTGACTCTATCACCATCATTAGTGCGTATGGTTAACTCACCAGATTCAGCTTTTAAATAGCTGGCTTGAACTGACTCAACATTCGCCACTTCCGACTGAGTCGCCTCAGGGTTGAAAATCTCTTGTCTTAATTTAGCAATACCTTGATCGATAAGCTGTTTACTGCTGGCAATGCCGATTTCAATTTCTTCGTTTAAAAAACCGGATAAGTCTTTTTCGGCTAATTTTATACCTCGCAACACCCCTGAAGTCGCCTGCTCAAATAATGCGTTTAACGCTTGTTCATCGGCTCCTTTGTTTTGGGCATTTTTAATTGCGCCGCCAACAAAATTCAACACATTCTTCGCGACTTCTTCAAAATCAAAAAGTGAAGACTCTGATGCTGTTGGTCCTTTGCGGGAAAAATCAGGTTTTTGGCTGTTCACTTCTAAACTATTACTTAGTGCGCTAGAAAAAACCTGAACGCCAAAGGTCGCGCTAGAGCTAAATTTGTCTGATCTAAGCGAAACAAAATTACTTTGATTTTCAGCAGCTTGTTTAAGACCAGAATCTCTCAATTGATTCTGTAGGCTACTTTTATCACCTAAATGCTGGGGCTTTTCATCAAAAAAAGCCTTAAGTTGATTAATGTTCATAATAAATACCTCTATACCCTCAACTATGTATCGGCAGCCCCACCGGAGAATTTATAGAGCGCATTCACTGTTTTGCATAAGAGCCAAGTTATACCAAGCTAAGCACCAGTCTCCATTCGTATTAAAAAATACCAAAGGATAAGGATTATTCGTTGCAGTATGGTCTAAAACCCTTTAGTTTTCCGGTTTTATGTCTAATGCGAAATCGATTCTATGCGCCCAACCGAAATAAAGGCTGAGAAATACGCCGACCAGTTGCAACAAAAAGTTCAATCTGTGAACAGTGACTTTGCGCAATTTCCTATGCCAGAACTAGAAGTTTTTGCTTCAGAGCCTTTACACTATCGAATGCGGGCTGAATTTAGGGTTTGGCATGATGGCGACGATTTGCAGCATATTATGTTCGATCAAAACACCAAAGAGAAATACACAGTGGGTCACTTTCCTCCGGCTTGTAAACTGATCAACCAAGTCATGGCTGCGCTGATTGAACACCTAAAGGTGCATGAAGAATTGCGGCGCAAGCTATTTCAAATTGACTATATGGCAACCTTGACCGACCAGATCATCGTTTCTTTGCTCTATCACAAGCCTCTTTCTGAGCAATGGCAAACAGAGATGCAAGCCTTACGGGCTAAATTGAGAGAGACGTTCAATATCGATATTATTGGACGTGCTAAAAAGCAAAAAGTCATACTCGACAAAGACTTTGTTACTGAATCTCTAACCATAAATGACCGCGAGTACACGTTTAAGCAGATTGAAAATAGCTTCACTCAACCCAACGCCAAAGTAAATATAAAGATGATAGAGTGGGCCTTAGATGTAACGGGTAAAAACGATACAGATCTCCTTGAGTTATATTGCGGGGCAGGTAACTTCTCTATTCCCTTGGCGCAAAATTTTAAGCAAGTATTGGCTACCGAAATTTCCAAAACCTCAGTTGCCGCAGCTCAAGACAATATTGCAGACAATCAGATAGATAATTTAAAGATACTGCGTATGTCGAGTGAGGAGTTTGTTCAAGCTTCTCAAGGTGTTAGGCAATTTCGCCGGTTGGAGGGCACAGATTTAAACAGTTACAATTGTCAGACTGTTTTGGTTGATCCCCCAAGAGCGGGGCTAGATGATGAAACAATAAAGATGGTTCAGGCCTATGGAAATATTTTATATATTTCGTGCAACCCAGAGACGCTAAAGCACAACTTAGAGCAACTGCTGAAGACCCACGAAGTAACACGGTTTGCATTATTTGACCAATTTCCTTATACCCACCATGCTGAGTGCGGCGTGTATTTACAGCAAAAGCCCAGCGCACTGTAAAGCAATCATTACTGACTCGCAGGTTGCTCGGTTGGTGCCGCCTGCTTCTTTTGCTCTGCCACTAAATTCCGGCACGCAGCAACAAATCCGTCTATGGTATTTTTACACCAAGGCACTTTAACCTCTGGGGGTTGGCGGGCCACAAACTGACTAATCTCTTCAATAGTTAGAATTTGCCCTTTCAGGGCTTTTTTCACTGCCACCTCTACGGTTTCGTTGTTCTGGCAGCACTGAACGACTATGTATTGAAAGTTTTCAAAGACAAAACTAGCAATATCGTAATCTGCTTGGCTAATTAAACCGTGTTTATGTTTAGCAGCCAGCTGCCCTTGAAACATCCTTTGTAACTGGGTTGCAGTCATGATCACAATATCTAATGACTGTTTATTCTGGGACTGTATTGTTTTTAACGACGATTGCGCCTGTTTTAATTCGCGCTGTACACCTTGCGACTTAGTCACGAAAAACACTAAAACTAAAATTAAAAAACCAATGACACCAAATTCAATCACGACTCACCACCTCTTGTTAGATTCTTGATTCTATTACAGGTATGCAATGAGGGCTATGCCCAATCCAATTTTTGCCGACTTACACCAACTAATGCAATTAGTTCTTTGGCGTATAAATCGGCGAAGGAAAAGCAGTCACCTTATCTGATAATTTGCTAATTTTTGATGTACCTTGCTTCTTCACTTCATCGATCCTGAGCACGCTATGCATCGGAATGTAAGTAGTGGTGACATCCGAAAACTCTGATTTAAGCTTTTCATGACTAGGATCAACCACTACGCTAGTGTGAGAGTCCCAAACAAAATCACCAATTTCGACAAAACCAAACATACTGCCCTGGCTGACTTCTCTGACATACAACTCGTAACGCTCACCATTACTAACAAACTGAACACGAAATAAGTGTTTATTCTCAGCCATTTATCTTTATTTACCTGTGTATATTGAATGAATAAAAATTATTGAGTTACCCCTTGATAGGCACACCCAAGTAAAAAGGTATAACAAAGGGGAGATTGGGCTAGTTGCAAAAAAAGCAAGAGAATCCCATTGGCTTAATTACATATGGTACTAGGGTTAAAGATATAAAGCGTAAGAGGCTAAGGGAGCAATAGCCATAGTACTCTTACCTTAACAGCTGATGTTATCGGGCAAGGGGCCCAAGTAATGCCTGAGTCGCTAACTCTAATTCGTCTGTATCGCCAGCCAATACTGCATTAACCGCAAAGCCTTGGACATAACTGGTTAATTGTAGGGCAGTAGATTCAATATTCGTATTAGGAGTGATTTGCTTTAGACTTGCCGCTTTTTCTAGGCAACCAATAAAGTCTATTTGCAAACGATCTAGATAATGCCGACCGACTTCCCTGACCTTTTCGTCATCAAAACCAAGCTCGGTAATCGTATTGATCAATAAACAACCTTTACCGCTTACGTGTTTGACGTAATCAGCAAAGTAAGCTTGAATCGATGGCAAGCCTTGATTCGACTCTAAATGATGCATGATTTTGTTGAGTTGGGTTTCTTGATAATGGGCTAACACCGTATAAAGAAACGTTTGTTTGCTGCCAAACTCCAAATAAAACCCACGGCGATTAAAGTCTGTGCGTGCAATAATTTCATCCATTATTGCACCATGGTAGCCATGCTCCAAAAAAACATCAATGGACTGACTTAATACATCGTCAAGGTTGTACTGGGCTTTTCGAGACATGATGACACTACCAGAACGTACGTTCTTTTTAGATTAGCTCAGCACTGCTGTCTGTCAAGGTAAGCAGTGCTTGAACCAACAGATCTTATTGAAAAAACTGCTTATTGATAAACTGCCATTGCTCGGCAAAGTTCTCTGTCGGTTTGCGGGTAAATTCGCTGCGAATGAATTGGTTAATTCGCCCATCGGCATAACACACCAATAAATTGGCAATAATGCCCTCGTCAGCAGGTAATGTTTTGCCTTCCCGCAGCTTTCGCTCACGTAATACTTGCTTCATTTGAGTCTCAAGACGCTCATACAATTGAGCAATACGCTCTCTTAAACGGTCTTGCTCGCCCATTAAGGCATCGCCATTCAATATCCGTGTGATCCCTGGGTTCTTTTCAGCAAATCCAAGAATAAGATGCAAGATCAGTTGGCAACGGGTGGCCGTGTCTTTTTCTTCATTGATAATTTTGTTGATACGAGAAAATAAAGTCTCCTCAATAAATTCAATTAACCCCTCAAACATACGTGCTTTACTTGGAAAGTGACGATAAAGCGCGGCTTCAGATACTCCAACTTGCGCAGCAAGTTTAGCCGTGGTTATACGTTGACCTGGATTTGTTTGAAGCATGCTCGCTAACGCTTGTAATATTTGCGCGCGACGATTGGGGCGTTTTGTTGCTGGCATAATGTTGTCCTAAGCGAATGTGGCGTCAGTCGTTTACGGGTTTTGATGGTATCGCTGCGCAACCAATTGTAACAATTGGCTGGCGAGTAATCGTTTATCGGCAACATTTAACTGTTTTTCACCCTCTGGCCAAAAAACCGTGAGCGCATTTTGTTCACTGTTAAAACCGATATTAGTATCCGACACATCATTGGCGGCGATCATATTAAGCTTTTTCCGCTGTAATTTACCTAGAGCATATTCACGAAGATTTTGCGTTTCTGCCGCAAAACCCAAGGTAAAAGGCGGATTAGCGATATGTGCTACATCACTAAGAATATCAGGGTTTTTAATAAAAGTAAGTGTTAACTCTTGGTCCGACTTCTTGATTTTTTGTTGGACTTGTTGTGCTGGTCTATAGTCAGCAACTGCTGCACATCCCACAAAAATATCGCAGCTTTGAATATCTGACATCACAGCATCACGCATCTCTTCTGCGCTAGATACTTTGATCAAATCTACATTAGCTGGCACAGGCAAGTTAACTGGGCCACTTACTAACGTCACCTTCGCCCCCATTTGCTCAGCAGCCGCAGCAAGGGCATAGCCCATTTTCCCGGAGCTGTGATTACTAATGTACCTAACCGGATCAATTGCCTCACGGGTCGGCCCAGCCGTAATAGTAATTTTGGTTCCTGCCAATACTTGAGGTGTAGACGGGAGCATTAAATCAGCAATATCTTGAGGCTCTAACATACGCCCTGGGCCAACATCTCCACAAGCTTGCTCGCCTTGCGCTGGGCCGAGTAACTCAACACCTCGTTTTTGCAGTATGGCTAAATTGTCTTGTGTTGCTTGTGCTTGCCACATTTGCTGGTTCATAGCTGGCGCCAGAAAAATCGGAGCCGTGGTGGCTAAACATAAAGTAGACAACAAATCATCTGCCAGCCCATGGCTCAGTTTAGCCATAAAATTTGACGTAGCAGGGGCCACTAATAATTTATCTGCCCACCTAGCAAGCTCAATATGACCCATAGCCGCTTCAGCATCTTTGTCGAGTAAACTAGTAGAAACCGCATTGCCGGACACGGCTTGCAATGACAAAGGGCTCACAAACTCAGCGGCAGAGTCAGTTAACACCACTCTGACATTGGCTCCTTTAGCCACGAGTTTTCGAACGAGATCGGGAGCTTTGTACGCAGCGATACCGCCGGTTACACCTAGTAAGATATTGATATTTTGAACTTGCATGGGGAATTAATAAAAATGACAACTAAATAATAGCCGCTATTATTGGCCGGAATAGGCCCCTTTTGCTAGGCTTATTTTTAATTACAGGCAATAAAGCCCTATGCCTTTTACCTTAGCCAAATGACTTTTCACCTAATCGAGGCATGGATGCATGAAGATTACCGACTGGCCAAAACAAGACAGGCCCAGAGAAAAACTCTTAAACCAAGGTGCATCCAGCCTATCTGACTCAGAACTACTGGCAATCTTTTTACGAACTGGGGTTCCTGGCTGCAGCGCCATCGAGCTGGCGCAAATTATGCTCAAAAAATTTGGCAGTTTACGCGCACTGTTCCATGCAAATCAGCAAGATTTTTGCCAAATAAAGGGGTTGGGGCAGGCCAAATTTGTGCAGTTACAAGCTAGCTTAGAAATGAGTCAACGCTATATGGCTGAAAAACTTAATCGAACCGATAACTTCAACTCAGTAGCACAAACTCAAGAATACTTAATCGCCAAACTACGCGACCAGCCTCAAGAGATTTTTGCTATGCTGTTACTCGACAGTCAGCATAGACTGATTCATTTCAAACCTATGTTTTACGGGACAATCGACTCAGCCTCTGTATATCCAAGAGTCTTGGTTCAGCAAGCCTTAAAAGACAACGCAGCTGCGGTAATTCTTGCCCACAACCATCCCTCAGGTGTAGCCGAACCAAGCCAAGCAGACAAACATATTACGCAACGCATTATTCAGGCTTTTGCCTTAGTCGATATTAAGGTGTTGGATCATATGGTCATAGGTGACGGCGTCGCGGTATCTTTCGCACAAAGGGGGCTTATCTGAGCTCAAGGCTCACCATTTTATATCTTGGATAAATGGACTTTATTACCCTTCCACCCCCTAAAACGATTAAATAGCGGGTTTTATGCACATTATTCTTGAACTGATGAGGTATTTACTGTATAAAATGCGCCCTCTTGTTAATAGCGTTAGCTGACACCGAGTTTACGATTAAGTTGAACTTAGTCAGAGCTAAATTTTTTAGATTGTTTGGAGACAAAGGCCATGGCCAAAGTATGTCAAGTTACTGGCAAGCGTCCAGCGGTAGGTAACAACCGTTCTCACGCGAAAAATTCGACTCGTCGTCGTTTTTTGCCAAACCTTCAATCTCACCGTTTTTGGGTTGAGAGTGAAAACCGTTTTGTAAAGCTGCGTTTATCTACTAAAGGTATGCGTATTATTGATAAAAAAGGTATCGATTCAGTATTAGCTGATATGCGTGCCGCCGGTACTAAGATTTAAGGAAGCAGATTATGCGCGATAAAATTAAATTAGTGTCTAGTGCTGGAACTGGTTACTACTACACGACTGATAAGAACAAACGTAATATGCCTGGCAAAATGGAGATCAAAAAGTTTGATCCTAAAGTGCGCCAGCACGTTATGTTCAAGGAAGCCAAAATCAAGTAATTGATTGATTTTGTCTCCTGAAGAACCCGGCTTATGTCGGGTTTTTTGCGTTTAACGGATGTGCAATACTAGTACTCCAATACGGTGACTAACCCAAACTATGATTAAACTCTCTCAAAAAGGTTGGAATAACGTGATCATCTTTGTCACGTTAGGCTTAATTTTACTCTTCAACTTTAGCAGCAAGTTCTTAAATAGAAATATCGAAGTTAATGATATTGGCCACCTAGTCGCCCCTCACCAAGTCATTACAACAATAGAGTACCCAGAGTATAAGATTGAACGAATTGGCCAAGGCTGGCGTACTAACAGCCAAGATTTGAATAAAGAGCAGTTATTTCAAATCCCTCAAAGGTGGCAAGAGACCGAAGTTGAACCGTTTTCTCATCCAGTTGTTTGGGACAGCCAAGCTATTTCTGTCACACTTTGGTTAGCTGGGCAAGCTGAACCCCAAGTTTATCGTTTTTTACCTTTGGCCGACAAAGTATTGGTAAACGTCCACCAGCAAACGTATCAACTGTCGAACCATGACTATTCACAATTATTTGTTGAGCCTTAATCCATGCCAGAATTGCCAGAAGTCGAAGTAAGCCGTATGGGCATCAGCCCTTACTTAGAACAGCAAATTATTCAACAAATAATCGTTCGCCAACCTCAACTTAGATGGCCGGTGCCCGATGAAGTGCACCAAGCAGAAGGCCTAGTCATTACTCAAGTGAGGCGGCGAGCCAAATACTTACTCTTAGATACTGCTAAAGGCAGCATAGTGCTGCACCTAGGTATGTCTGGAAAGCTATGCGTACTGGATAGTGATACTGAAGTAAAAAAGCACGACCACATTGACATTGTACTAGAGAGTGGAAAATGCTTGCGCTTTAACGATGCAAGGCGCTTCGGTTCGTGCTTATGGCAAGACATAAACCAACCTCAATTGACCCTACTCAATAACTTAGGCCCAGAACCCCTGACCGACAGTTTTGATGGCAATCGCTTACACCAACTATCTAGAACGAAAACCTTGGCGGTCAAAAATTTCATTATGGATAACAAGGTAGTGGTAGGAGTAGGCAATATTTACGCGAACGAATCATTATTTATTGCCGGAATCGACCCAAGAAAACCCGCCAATAAAGTCAGCAAAAAACGTTATTTAGTATTAGCCGATATCATCAAAAAAGTACTCGCCAGTGCCATCGAATTAGGAGGCACTACATTAAAGGACTTTGCCCAAGCAGACGGTAAACCAGGCTATTTTGCCCAACAATTATTGGTATATGGCAGAGCGGGGGAGTCCTGTGATGCATGTTCTGCAGAAATTCAATCTGTCACTATCGGCCAACGCAATACCTTCTTTTGTCGCACCTGCCAAAAATAGATAAACGTCATTCTAGGTGAAAAACCAGCCAACACACTGAACTTAGCGTTTCACCTAGGCGTATTTATGGATGCAGCTTTTTTTGCAGTGCGTCTATCACGGCTGGATGACAAAATTCTTGCACTTTACCTCTATGCAAGGCGACTTCTTTGACTAAGGTTGAAGAGATAAAAGAGTTCTCTTCAGCAGGCGTCATAAAAACACTTTCGAGATTAGGGTTAAGGCGGCGATTCATATTCGCCAACTGGAACTCGTATTCAAAATCCGATACGGCTCGTAAACCTCGAATCAAAATAGTGGCTTGCTGTTGCTCTGCAAAATCAGCCAGTAAGCCGGTAAAGCCTATTACATCGACATTATCTAAATGTGCCGTAACGTGTTTGATTAACTCAACACGCTCTTCTAAGGAAAACAGAGGTTTTTTACTGGGGTTGGCGGCAATACCAATCACTACGTGATTAAACATATTAGCTGCCCGCTCAATCAAATCGGCATGGCCATTCGTAACGGGATCAAAAGTACCTGGATAAATTGCGTTATTGTGCATAATAAAAACTTACTTGTAGGCCGTGCTTGATCACGCCCTGTGTCACCTAATATGTGGGCGCCACTCTATCATTTTCTCAATCTGCGTCTAGCTTATTTTATACCAATGTTTTAACTTGTCGGCACAAAACACTAATCACTTTTCCCATGCACCGCTAAGTTTAGTGATTGCTCTAAAAACTTCCCAGCTTCCATCTTGCATTTAATTTTGGCTACATTATCTTTAAATCGCTGCATATCTTCTATAGTTAACGACTGCATTTTTTCTGGTAGCTCCCGTAAAGAAGACACAGTAAAGCCAATGCCATTTTTCACAACAAAGTCAGCCATTGCGGCTTTATCCCAGATAATAATTGGCATGCCACATAAGACATACAGTGAGAGCTTATGTGGGTTGTTGTATTGTAAATATTGCCCAGTCAAGCCATCACATGAGTCAATTGATTCACCGTACCATACCAAGCCAAAATCACCATCAATACGATCAATAATTTCATCAGCAGGAAATGCCCCTTTATAATCTAAAACCGAGCCAGTTTGTTTCTTCACACTATTGGGATAAAACCCAACGCCATAAAGAGTCATGGCATAATTACTCTCAGGTAAGGTATCTAAATCATACAAAAAACTACGTTTTGACCCCATGTTGCCAGCAAAGACAATCCGCACTTTATCAAAATTAATAGGCGCTTTATCAATAGTTAATTTAGGCGTATGCAAATAGTCAAAGGCTTCGATTTGAAACAACTGCGAAGATATAAATTGTTGTTTAAACCACTTGGCCATAGAAGCATTGTGCACAATCAATTGTTCAGATTGCCCCAATAAATCAACTTCATCTTGGGAGAATTTATACTTACCTTTCAAGCTTTTAACGTCGTGGACTAAAGTCACAACCGTGCACTTTTTAATTTTTGCTCCCCACAAACAGTAACGATAAAACTTATTAAAAGGATATTGCAAACATAAGTAAGCATGGCGTTTTAATCTAAGCAATCCCCACGTTACACCTAGGGCGCTAATAATTGTGCCAAGTAAAGAATTCGCTATCCAAGTCTGCCTAAAACCAATATTACGCCAACCATTATTTTCTAAAATCGTTTCGCAATCCATTTTAGCTTTGCCAGCCGCATCAAATTTAGAACGGTAGTTTCGGGCAATGAATACCTTTTCAGTCATGTTATTTGTCCAACTCGGTTTTTGTTAACGATAATGCGGCTTCAATAGTGTCATCCATGTCGTAATATTTATAATCAGCAAGCCGCCCTCCGAATACAAATTTATCGCGATAAGAGGCAGATAAAGCCATTTCTTTATAACGAATAAGCAGCGCATTATTGATTTCATCATTAATCGGATAATAAGGTTCATTATCTTGACTGAATTCATGCGGATATTCGTGAGTCACCACTGTTTTTTCTTGGATACCAAACTCAAAATGTTTATGTTCAATAATTCGTGTAAAAGGAATGTCTTTTTCAGTGTAGTTAACCACAGCATTGCCTTGATAGTTATCACAATCCAGCACTTCCGTTTCAAAATGCAAACTACGATATTCTAATTGACCTAACTGACATTCAAAAAACTCGTCAATTTTACCAGTATATAAAACTTTGCGACCAAGCTTGTCGAATGTTTCTTTCTCTTCAAAATAATTAACACCCGTGCGCACTTCTGTGCCTTCAAATAAAGCATTAATCAAAGAGTTATACCCACCGATGGGCACACCTTGGTACAAATCATTAAAGTAATTGTTGTCGAAGGTAAATCTAAAAGGCAGACGTTTAATGATGAACGAAGGAATTTGGGTTGCCGGACGGCCCCATTGCTTTTCGGTATAACCTTTTATTAGCCTTTCATATAAATCTTTACCACCTAGAAAAAGTGCCTGTTCTTCTAAGTTTTGAGGGTTAATGTCTCGATAAGGTGCTCGCTGCTCTTCGATTTTGGCTTTGGCTTCTGCGGGGGTTTTCACTCCCCACAATTGATAAAAAGTGTTCATATTAAATGGCAGATTGTAGAGTTTGCCACGGTAATTCGCTACAGGAGAATTCACATAATGATTAAAATCGACAAACTGATTAACATAATCCCACACCTCTTTATTGCTGGTATGAAAAATATGTGCGCCATACTTGTGTACATTAATCCCTTCAATATTTTCACAATAAATATTTCCGCCAGAATGTTCTCGTTTATCAATCACCAATACTTTCTGGCCTTTTTGTAAGGCCTCATGGGCGAAAACAGCGCCAAAAAGACCCGCTCCCACTATCACATAATCGTATTGAAAATCGCTCATCTATTAGTGCCTTCTGACTTGAGTATATTTAATTTGCGAACAATAAACGCAGCGAGGCGCAGTTGCAACTGACATTCTAAAGCTGGTGCATCATTTCTTAAAAATTTTGCTTAAAAGGTATCCGAATTAAGGTCGAGTGATGCGCAAACACAAAAAATAAATCTGACTAGAGACAAGTAGAAAAGGTTTTGGGTGCCCAAGATAATTGCTATGATACGCTGCGCGAAAAAAATAATTTTAAAACAAGGTACTAGGGGCAAACAATTGTTAAAGACATGCTTGATTTGGTTATTATTAATTAGCATCTGTTGGTCAAATCAAAGTGTTTCCTCCCCTTGGATAGGGACCTTAGAGCCTCAATTGCACAAAGATTTAGTGACCCTTAGTGAGTGGGGAGTAGTTGACGCAGCAGTCACCAGTTTTCCTGTGCCTTGGAAAGGCATTGCTCAGCAACTTTCGAAAATCAACGCAGCCGAGTTACCCTCGGTACCGGCCATTGCGGCGAAACGCTTGCAGCATTACCTAAATATTCATAAAACCCAAAAAGGCCAGTCAATTCTTAGTTTATATGCTGCCAGCGATACTAGTCGTTTTACCGATTTTTCGGGACAACAAGCGCCAAATGCTCAACTGAATATGACAAAAGAGTTTTATGTAGGCCGTTGGGCGGGGCAATTGTCGGTTAACCATGAAACGCGGGGTGAACAACACTTAGACGAAAGCTTTATCGCCTATCAATTTGGGTACTGGAATTTACGTTTAGGTAGTATGAGCCAGTGGTGGGGCCCGGGGCAATCAAGCAGTTTAATCCTATCAAATAACGCTCGGCCCATTCCTTCGATTGCCCTATCGCGCTCCCAAGCTACTCGCTCAGAGAATGCTTGGTTGCGTTACCTTGGCCCTTGGTTTTTTACCATGCAAGTAGGTCAACTAGAGTCAAGTCGTGACGTGCCCGATGCCCGTATATGGAGCACTCGCTTTAACTTTAAGCCTGTATCTGGGTTAGAACTGGGCATCTCATGGAACGCTATGTGGGGCGGAGACGGCCAAGGCAGTAGCTTGTCTGATTTAGTTGATGTGATTAGCTTGCGAGATATTTGCCCTACCGATAATTTAACCTGTGACGACAGCCAAAAGTCGCCTCAGGGCAATCATCACGCAGGATTTGATATTAGTTACACTAGAGTGATGTTTGATCGGCCCATCAGCCTTTATGCTCAGCGTATTGGTGAAAACAAACGTTCTCATTTACATATTATCGACGCTGCTAATTTATTCGGTATTTCGAGTTATATACTGGGCAATAAAATCTATCTTGAGTCGAGTGATACCCAAGTCAATTGCAGTTCAGGCGTGCAAACAAGCCAAAATTGTTTTTACGAAAACCCCATATACACCAGCGGGTATCGTTTTTACGATCGGGCGATAGGCAGCACATTTGACAGCGACAGCAAAATGCTCGCTTTAGGTTTACAACGCTCATACAAAAATGGCGATTTGCTCGACATTCAACTCACTCAGCTAGAACTCAATCCAGACGGACAATTACCCTCGCCTGTCCTTAATGGCAATACAGAAGACTTAGTTAGGCTATCGGGGTTTTATCAAACTCAATACAAAGGCTGGTTAATTAAACTCGGAGCGAGCGTAGAAAAAGGCGATGTCGACGACCAAGACGAAACCCATGGCCTTATCTATACCAAACTCAGATACAGATTGAATTAATTCAGCAAAGCTAGGCTATCTAGCATTGATAGCCTTTGCGCAAACTCTGCCAATCTGCGTCACACCAATGAATGTGTTTAGCCGCCAACTCTTTTTGTAACGAGCGGTATAAGCGCGCCAGATTAGCCGCTTTCCATTTATCACCTTGCCTAATTTCGCATTTATCAAAATCGATTAACCAAGGTTTACTCTGTTCATCGAGCATAATGTTATGAATATTTAGGTCGTGATGATAAACCTGATGTTGATGAAACCTCTGGATCACTTGGCCTATATTCTGCCAAACATCAGCGCCTAAACTTGCCTTAAGTAGCAAGGTAAATACATCTTGCGCCCCGGGGATTTTACTTAAGATGATGTCGCCCCGATACGTCATTCCGTGTTTTGCCACAAGAGCTGCCACAGGTATCGGGCAAGGCAAGGCTTTAGCTCGCATATACTTTAACAAATGAAATTCTTGCCAAGGCCGAGTGCGACTCAAGCCGCTAAACCAATATTGGTCTTTTAATACTTTGCCAATCAAGCCACCACGTAAATAGTGACGCAATACAAACTCTTGTTGCTGATAAGCGAAAAAATAGGTGGTACCTCGGCCATGAGCTTGACCAATAATTTGCTTGTTTTCGGCCCAATATTGGCCCGAAAACATACGAATATCTGGCGCGGGAAAATATTCAGCATCAAACAGCACTATCTTTGAGCCTAGCGTTTTTTCCTGAATGTTTGCCATGCTACAATTTCTCCAATTAAACGGTCGGCGCTATTGTATAGGATCCTGCTCAGCTTGCAGAGCTTTACACGCACCGACCTTCAACAGACTTTTGCGCAGGCATTCAAATTTCATGACTCAGCCACACTCCTCTGCAAGTGACGAAATCGAACTCATCATAGGCAATTCTAATTCCAACTTTTCTGGGGTGACATCTACCATGTTACAGGTAATGTCTTACCAGCAATCTTTGCTTAACTTACGCATAATGGGCAAACATTTTGTACCCGATTCGACTTTAGTCATCAGTTTTTGGCAAACCGTAAAACTTTGTCGCAAGCCCCTAAAAAGCGGAAAGTGGCGGATATTTCACGCCCGCAGAGTCGACGAAATGATCCAAGGTGTTATCTTAAAGTATCTTTTTGGTGCCAAGATAAAGCTAGTATTTAGCTCCGCAGCCCAGCGTAAACGTTCCGCCTCAACAAAGTGGTTAACAGACAAAATGGACGCCGTCATCGCCATTAGTCAACGCTCGGCAAAATGCTTACATACACCACCTGACCTAATCAGCCCCCATGGTATACAAATCGAGAAATATTGCCCCGCACCCAATAAACAAGCAGCTTGGCAAGCATTGGGGTTTGGCGGTCAATACGGGATTGGCATACTTGGCAGAGTTCGCAAACAAAAAGGTGTGCACCTATTTATCGAAGCCTGCATTCAAGTCTTACCCAAATACCCAGAGTTCAATGCTGTAGTAGTGGGCGCAATTTCAACTAGTAATCAAGAATTCGTAGACGATCTTAAAGCTAAAATAGAACAAGCAGGGTTAACCGAACGCATTCACTTTACGGGTGAATTAGACTTTGCCCAGATCCCGCCAATTTTTAGCGCATTGTCTCTGGTAAGTGCGTTAAGTGACAATGAAGGATTTGGCTTAACCGCCCTCGAAGCAATGAGCTGCGAAGCCCCAGTACTGGCCACTCAAGCAGGGGCATGGGAAGAGATTATACGCCAAGGGCAAGATGGTTATGTGGTCCCAGTTAACGATCAATCAGCGATTACGAGTAAAATGGATTTAATGCTATCAGACATAGATCAATTACAAAAAATGGGTAAAGCTGCCAAACAAAGGGTAGAAGCGCACTACCAAGTAGAAGACGAAGCCAAGCGCTTAGTGAATTTTTTCAGAACCTTGCAGTAAGGCCGATATGTCTACTTAGGCGTAATTTGATTTCAAGATAGCCATACACAGGACACCCAATGAACACAGCATCAAGCAAGATGAAAAAATGGTTAGCAATACTAAGCCTTTGCGTGTGTTTGGCTGCCTGCATTGACCCCAGTGATAAACCCGTATTTTCATACAAACAGGCTAACGAAATAGCCGATGCTGCTAATATCTCTGCCGACGGTCGTTTATCAGTGATTTCCAATATCGAAAACGGCATAACCGTTTGGGATCTCACGCAAAATACGCAAAAGTATGCGTGGAATCATCAAGGCGAAGGCATCAATGTGGTCACGACCATACACATAGCCTACGACAATAGTTATGTAGTAACAGCCGATAGCACCACCTTTACCCTATGGGATTTAACCCTAGGCGAACCAGAAGGGTTCTGGCGCATTGACGAATCGACCATACGAGACGTTGCAGTATCTAATCAAGGCCGAGGCATTTTGATTGGCCGCAGCAATGGCAAAGTCATGTTTTTTGAACCCAAAACAGGCCGAAGATTGGAATTTTTAGGGCATCAAGAGAAGGTCAACAGCTTAGATATCTCACCCAATGGCTTTTACGCCCTAAGCGGTGGCAACGACTACGTAGCATATTTATGGGACACACGCACTGGGCAAGTCGTGCACAGATTCGAACACACCAGCCGCGTGACCAAAGTCGCATTAGACGACCAAGGGCGCTACGCGTTTACCGCAGACAGTAAACGCGATGCCAGAATTTGGGACTTAACCACAGGCCGCGAAATTAGCAATCTACATTACATGGCTAGACAAAGAATATTCACGACAGCCGTGTTCTCAGAAGATGGCAAGTACCTACTTACAGGATCACCCTCAAAACGTATCAATCGCTGGGACGTACAAAGTGGCGACGAGTTAAACGAATGGTATGTTTCGCCTCGCGAAAACAGCCAACCACCCACTGCCGTAGTATACTCAGTAGCATTTACCGACAACCAACAAGTCATCTCTGCCAGCAGCAGCGGCTTAACCGAAAAATGGACCACCCATGAGTGATATACAAGACGACATCGAACAACTTCAAATGAAAGTCGCGTTTCAAGAAGACACCATAGAAAGCTTGAACCAAGCCCTCATTCAGCAACAAAAACAAATCGACGATTTACACTTTAGCTTCAAAAAGCTGTCAGCAAAAGTCAGTGCGATAGAGCCAAGTAACATGGCCTCAGAAAAAGAAGAAACCCCGCCCCCTCATTATTGAGTGGGCTATCTCTAAAGCCTATTAGGTAGCGAACACTACCAATACCAACTCACGCCCACCTGCATACTTTGTTTGTAATGCTGGGTATATTGCAAACGTAAATCAAAACTACGTGTTTGGAATAATGACGATTCACAATTAATTTTTCTTCGAGAAAAGTCGACATTTTCTGGGCTGTATACATAACCAAGTTCACAGCCAATGCGGAGCTTATTAGAGCGAAAAATTATGCCACCACTTGGAATTAAAAAGGCTCTATTTCCTATGTTATCTGGAGATTGCAGCCGCCCATTCAAATTTGCATAGCCAATAAGGTTTTCTGATAATCGGATGGGCTTCCCATATCCCCCATCAACAAAAAACTCCAGATCCTCTGCACCGTTTATGTCAGCCAAGTTGTCCAAATAATTACGTTCTAGACCGACACGGAGCTTCCAGCTCAGATCAGTATCACTTGGTAAGCCAGTTCCTCCCGTTGGGTACGCCTCAATTTTGACTAAATCTAACTTGGCCAATTCAGTGGAACCGTTAAAATGCCTAATGCGCAACTCCCCCATGGTTAAACTCGCGTTCTCTAACATTCCTCCACCAATAGAATAGATATCATAGAAGGCAGGACGAAAGGTTAATTCAGTAAACGAATCCACCCCTTTGACTTCACCTAAATCAATCCTAAGTAATGAGCCTTTATGACCTTGATGAGGTAAAAATTGGGGCTGGTAAACCTTGAGGTTACTCGCATTCTCAGCAACTTTTGAGGCCCTCGCTGGCAATCGAATTCTCTTAAGTTGCAACTGCCGCTTAAATCGATTCAAATTTTGATATTGATTTGAGTTTTTAGATGTTTGGTTAAGGACAAATTGAGTATGTTCAATCGCGACTTCGAGAATATCCATCTGTTCTTGAAGTGAAAAGGCAGAAGAATATTCAACCTCAAGAGAGGTTGTTATTTTTTTTACCGTTTCTTGTAATTCAACACTCAAGTCAAAAAATCGTTTTCGTAACCGAGTTTGCTTCGAAGGTAAATACTCTATTTCTCCGATAAAGGGCTTACCATTGATTGATCTGTCGACAGCACTTTGAAAAACACTAATAGGCAAAACAAACGGATGGCGCGAGTCAATCAAGTCCTCATCTAGCACTAACTCAATCGTCTTGGCTAGGTGGTATGCGCAGTTCCTATTAGTAAAGTAATAGATATACTCGCTGCGCATTAATTCCCAAGCATGAAATGCCAAAAGTTTTGTCTGATACTTGCTCAAATTCAATGGATATCGCCACAAATCTCTAAATTCCAGCTCGGTATAATTAAGATTGTGTCGGTAAAAATAATTAGACGTGTAATTAGCCGCATAGCCCCCAAACAGACCTTTCAAAATGTACATAACCTTATTTTCTCTATCTGGCACGATTGCACCAAAATTAAGGCTATTTTCTAAAAGTTGTGTAGGGTTATTGGGTGAATCAAATTTTAATAATAGGTGACCGTAAAAAGACGCGGGGTTTCCCAAGAAACCATCGGCATAAACCAGACTAATGCCAAAATCTTTGCTACCAATCCACTTATAAACCTCCTCGCATTCGCCGTCACCAATAGGCTTTATTAATTGGTGCTCTGCAAGAAACATCACCCTTGCTGGATATCGGCAACGAAAAGAAATACCTTGCTCATCGAGTTGATTACTTTTAGAAGCCTCAACCGTAAGCAGTAGCTCACTTAATAAAAAGTCTTTTTGCTCTGGAGAACTTAAGTAAAAATCAGAGCTTTCAATTTCAACAGAACCATTATTGAAATGTAATAATTTTTGCCAAACTCTGTCGTTAGACAACTGCCTTTGAATGTTTGCATCTGCGGATACTGAAACTAATACAGCCAGTAGGGTAAAGAAAAGTTTTATCATTGTGATGTACATAAATAAATGGGCCTAACAAGGCCCATTAAGTGCGAGGAAAAAATAATTTAGCTTTTTGCGCAGCTTGCGTCGGCAATGTTAAATAAAGATTCTGCTTTTACTACTTTAGACTGGGTAGCAAACGTTTCTGAGGCCATATTTTCTGCTAATTGATTTCTGATACTAGCTGACTGATTTGCATCACAAGCCATTAGAGAAGCCATAGCAGTAAAGTGCTTACCATTTCCAGTTACGATTTCTTCTTCAAGAGCATTATATGTTTCATTTATGAACTGAGCAGCGACAGCACGAGAACCTGCACAAGAGTCTTCAGATGCAGAGGCTGAAGTAACAGCAGTAGTACCTAAATCTCAAATAATGTTTGAAATTGCAGATGCTATTCCGTGATCTGGGAATATCATGGCGCCAATTCCACATTCTTGCCATGGATTTAATTTCTTTTCAGCGTGTACGCTAGTTACAGTACTGGCGCAAAGAGCAGCAACGGCTACGGTTTGTAACATTTTTTTCATTAAACTTTCCTTTTAATAAGTACTATCCTCGCGGTCTAGATATTAACACGCCATAAAAAAATAAACATACTTAATACTCTCTGGCATTGCGTAGACATTTCAAAATTTGAATTGAATAAGCTTACTATTGAGCTAATCGAATCGTTTTGACGTCCTCACCATCTAACCATCGAGTGCAACTTCCTGCTCCTTCCACAATCACAGCTTTACCCGTCATAAAGGCTGATAAAACCATATTGAACTGGGACTTACCAAAAACAGACTGTTCGTCTTTTATCATCCAATAAGAAAACTTAGCGCAGCTGGGTCTACCGCCATGCGTCCCCTCCAAAACAAACCAGTGAAGCCCATCATCTCTTACCCGAATATCTAAAACTTTCCCTGCTTGAGAGCCAGACAAGGTTGGAGTAGAAATTAAAACCGCCACAACAAAAAAGACAAATTTACGCATTTATTCCCTCACATCAAAAAATTACATATTCAATTTTGGCCTACAACCATTAAATTTTTGAACAGCTATCCGGTAACCTTACCGCTGAGTCCTTATGTAAACACCTTAAAACAAGATAAGCCGAACATAGATCGAATTAAACTTGATAGATACCCGATTCACGCAGTCCCTGTTAAGCGTGAATATGGTTTAATAGTTGACATATCTGACAAATACATCGGTAAAAGGAGCAAATTCAGTACAGCTTGAAGGAACAGCGTCTCCATCGAAGTGCACCCTTGATATATTTTCGCCCGTTGCTCTCGCTGATAAAAACATAGAAAATACGGCTTTGCATGTTTCTGGATTCATTACCCTGCCCTGTGCGCCAGAGACTGACCAAGGTTCATTAGGATTACAAAAAAAGATGGGTCCGTTCATCGAACTCAGCTTTACCATCAACTTGTCATTACCATGGTATGCAACAGTCTCAACCGTTCCGCTACATACTAAAGTCCCAGCTAATAAGCTGGTTGAAAATAGCAACATACAAGCCCCTAACAATTTTTTCACTTGACTACTCCTTTATAAAAAATGATACTTCCCCCTAAATAAGAGCCACATTTTATTACCTTTAATCCTATAAAGGAAGCAAATAAAAAGTATTAAAACAATACTACCGTTAGCATTCTTGTCCATACTCCCTAGCCTTGTAAGTGCAGCCGGGTCTTCATCTGGTTGGGGCACAATAAGTGAATTTTACGTTAGTGGTAATGGAGCTGTTATTCGCATTAGGTTTTCTGAAGAAATCATAAACCCAGGTGAATGTGGTGCTGGAGAATTTTATATGAAAGAACTGGACGACTCTGCAGGCAGTAATAGATTTTACTCCGCGATGTTGGCTGCTTATTCATCCAAGAAACAAGTTCAGTTTTGGGTTTTAGGGTGCACGGATATTGCGTGGTGGGGTAATACCCGACCTGTAATTCATGAAGTATCAATAAGAGACTAGAAAAACAAAGTTTGAACCGTCGCCAGAGGTATCAGACAAAGCGACGCCAAGCATGCTGCTATCTGCTCAGGCGTCAAATAAACAAGTTATTTTGATAGAATCAGGCTGTTTCGAGAGCTTCCCGTGATTTACAGATCTACTAGTTAAAAACTAGCAATTTGAGTTGTCAGGTATATTTACCTCTGGCTAAAACAGACCTTTATCATTAATTGAGTGCCTACCTATTTTGAATCCAATTCATTACAGGAAGCCCACCAGTACCACATTTTTTTTCATCAATGTTAAACCGAACCTCACTCTGCGTAGCCTTGGCTTAGAGAGCGATTGAAGCTGCTAGGTTTTTACTTTCAGAGTTGCTCGTTGAGTCCCAATTAGCTCCGGCCCATTTACCGGGACATCCATTAGGGTTAGGATTTAATTCCGTGCGGATGTAGAGGTCCCCATGAACACTGACTGACACCTCCACCACTTTAGATTCATACCATATAGCATTAACGCTAGTGGAAATGAAAAACATTAATGGCAAATATAACTTCATAACGACTCCTTTTTATTAACGTAACGATAAAATTAACTCAAACGATTACGTGAAGCGATGTGAAAATACACACATTCACACCACGACCAAAACCACAAAAAACACTCTTCTTACCCAAGCTTACGCTTTAAATGTTGTTGGTCACGCTAGTATCGGCAAGTACAAAACGCTAGCATGGCCATCACTTAAGAGAAAAATTTGGTTATTAAACACGCTATCATGAAATTTAACCTATGGACTATTGTAGTTGCTTTGATACTTTCAGTCTGTAAACGATGATAAAATTGTGGGTGTATCTTTGTTAACGATTTAACCTAGCTGTGATTAAAAAGGAGAGTACTTTGAAATTTAGTTTTTTGGGCTTAGTAATACTTTCAGCAGTATCGATGACTGGACATGGGGCTGGAGCCAGTAAAGAAGTTACGATACAGCAATTGCACCCCATATCTAAGAGTAGGGCTGACACAGCTGGCAAAGCAATAACACGCGTTTATG
The DNA here is from genome assembly GCA_947498355.1 of uncultured Paraglaciecola sp. Taxonomy (GTDB): domain Bacteria; phylum Pseudomonadota; class Gammaproteobacteria; order Enterobacterales; family Alteromonadaceae; genus Paraglaciecola. The sequence goes on from CANMKA010000008.1 coordinate 118,088, forward strand.
TTAACTCTGTAACTTGGGGAAACACAACATGTCGAGCAGATGCCATAGATATAGATGGAGAGGATAAACACATAATGTCTATATTATTGTCATCATGGATAGCAGGCAAAAAGATCACCGTCAATGTAGATGATTCAGCAAAGTTACTGGGTTCAGTTTGTAAGGTAATGTCACTAAACGTAAAATAAATCAATTTTTTACGGCCCATGAACTACTGCAGTGGGTCTCTTGATGTGGTAGGTCTTGAAGGCCTTTTTTACCTGAAATGCCATAAAAATTAATGAGCCACCAAACAAATTCGCAATGATATAGCCAACTCCATAATGATTTTTCTATTGCTTGATTGGGGTAAATAGCTACTTTAGTTTTGACACATTTAATAGCAGTTAACATTAAAATTTATGGCTCGTAATCACTTTCAGGTTTGTCCAAATAGGAAATATGGGCAGTATCGATTATTGACTAAAAGAGCAAAGCTATTTTTGAATCGATACTGCCTTTAAATGCATTTGTTGCCCTATGCACCCGTCAACATAGAGCCTCACTTTAGAGTTTGTATGAAAAGCCGAAAGTAGGATTGATAAATTTTCTCTGAATAACAGATGAGAATTAGGCATTCTTGCGACACCACTTATACAACCTTCAGCGATAAAGTTTTCATTCGTAAAAATATAAACGCCTTCCCCAGACCAACCCATGTTTATCTTTTTAATCGTTTGTATATTTAACTCAGTTCCTGCATTTGCAGAAGAGCAGGCTAAAAGCATTGTAATTAAAAGTAGCTTTTTCATGTTGAGTCCATTCCCCTTAAAACAAAATTTTTGGTGCCACTAACACCATTAGTATTCGTACTGTGTTAGGAAATTATATCTAATACGCTTCAAACTTGCCTAAAAACTTTTTGGCGTTTTCCGGGCCGCATGCTGTGCTATCAAATAATGGCTTAAATTTTGATTTAGCTGTGTTAGCAGCTATTAACCAACTAAAAACTCTATTTTGCTGGCTATCAGAGCCTAATTCACTCAACTTAAAACTAAACTTTTGATTGTTATTACATCCTGCAGTTCCTGCATAAGGGGGCGCACTATGCAATACAATGATAGTGTCCCCGTAGAACCAGATCCTTTCAATCGTTCCTGGTTGCCCTCCCCAGTCAGTTGCCAAAGATGATGTTGATAAAATCATAGCTAAAAATAAAAAGATTTTTTTCACAAGGTTTTCCTCACTTTAGTCACGAACACATACGTGCTACTTAACTCCCAATATCCCAAAATAATGATATGTGCTCTACTTAACCTAGCGAAATACCAATAGAGTAAGTGAATTATCATTTTAAGGAACCTGAATATTTCAGCCTACACGATAAACTTTTATGCGGCCATGCGAGCAGCCGCCTTCTTTATCAAAGCCTATGTTTACTGGTTTGCCGCTAGCATAGGCTGTTAAAAGCCTTGATAACACTTGTTGGCGAATACTATCTGGCGTAGACGCATCAATTGAAAAATAATCGTTCTTACAAGTTGGATGGGAAGGCTGGTTCTCTAAACTGAAGAATATCTGTGCCGCATGAGTATAAGTCAAAACACTCTTAACTTTCCCCGTAATGTTTGCGTTGTACTCTGCAAAGCATTGGGTACTTAACAAAAAGCTAAAACTCAATATTAGAAACTTCAAACGTACATATCCTTATGAAAAGTGATTTGCTAGGTTAGATGGCAAATAATATCAGTTAATGATTGATGATTGAATAATTAACAGCCCTTAATAACATCAAAAAAAATGTAGACCACACCTTTTATTCAAGACCATACCCCAGCCCCCAAATTTGCTCCAGCCGGCAAATAAACAGGTAATTTTAGGCATAAATTCCCACACCGCTATTGCAAAACTGATGGGTACCATAAAAAATAGTTTTTCTAGGTTAGGCTAAACTTACAAATAATTGTCAGACTGAGTAAAGTTGGAGCGCTTTTAAAAAAAAATGTCGTTATACGCCACATCAAGTAAGGAGTTTCAATGAAAAAATTAATAATATTGCTAGCGATCACTATGTCAGACGGAGTCGTTGCTGCTGGTTCAGTTGGCTGGACAAAAATCACTACTCTCGCAGTTCAAAACAACGACTTAATGATTTATACCGAATTGAAAGTTAATCCAAACGAATGCGAACGAGATAATGCTGTAATTCTAAAGAAATCTGATCCTAGCTTTGATTTGGCTTATTCGATGATCCTAGCAACCTTTATGGCAGGCAAAGAAATAAAAGCGTTTTCAGACGGTTGCCATATATTTGATGAAAAAACATATAACTACATTCGTGGCTTCAAATACTTACAAGTTAGATAACACCCAAACATAATCCAGCCATTTCCCTTGTCATCCGTTAATACTTATCATTTAGTCGCGATATTAGTCACTGGAGATTATGAGTAGAGCAGTAAATTTCCGTTATGTTTATGAAAGGAAACCATGAATAAATCACTAATGTCGAGACTAAGCGCAGTCATCTCCACCATGCCTACAGCAGGCACGTTTAATGGTAAATTAAAGGGCTTCAAATTTTTGAAGATCAGGGAAGCGTGTTTATAAGTGGAGGTACGGGACTTGCAGTAACCGAAACGGTTGGTTTGGGTGGTCAACATCGCATGAGCGCCGCAATGATTGGCTAAGCTTAGCTACAGTGGCAGAAACGTCAATTAGCTTGCACGATTCACAAAATTACTGTGCTGGGCCTGTTGATGTGGTCAGTATTGAAGGCGTTTTTTTCGCAAACGGCTATTAGATCCCTATCAAAATATATTTATTTTAACATCACATAACTCGGTCTTACCGAAGATGAGTACACAGGCAACTCATTACAGGCCGTGTCATGTTCATAGAAGACCACAACATCCTTTTGAGTTGTATAAGCAACCTGCAGAAGAGAAAGCCAACCCTTACATGTATCTTGATTAATATTCTGCCATTCCGAACTCAGGCTACACATTTTTGTGTGACCGTTTCTGTATGATGAGTGAGCCATCACCGCACCTGTGTGACCAATCCAGACCCGATTTATTTTCCCCTCACACCACTGATCCGCAAAAGAACTGAAGGGTAAAAAGCTCAATATCAGTACAAAAATAACTTTCATTAAAATCTCTCCATGTAAACTGGCGCTATAACTGCAAAAAAGTCAGTTTTAAAACGGCATTTACTACATCCCTATTTAATTTGAATTCTGGATAACAGCTTACATCTAATGGCAATTTTTCTCATTGCTGCGTTAAACCCACTGGCAATAGGCGCACTATTGACATGCAAATTAGCCTAACACTAAGAGAAAATCTCTGATTAGAGCCTCATTAAAAAATTAAACCTAAAAATTTAATACGTTACCTGACTTATTTACCCAGAATTCAGTTCAAGTTTTACTTGTGCTCACTTTGCCTTAAATATCAGAATTTCTCAATAACTTGGTTTATCTACAGAGCAATTTGCTTTTCAACATTTTTGAGGTTTTTAGAACATACCTAGCAATAATTTACAAAGTAATGGCGATAAATACGGCTTGATACAAAATGGTGATAAGGCTTAATTAACTGTTACGAGAGTCAAATATGAAAAAACTTAGTGAGCGGGCTAATCTGAGTTTGAGTCATCCAATCACAGGTATAACCTACTGCCACAAGATGGCTTTTTAGGCTTGTTGTATTTATAACGACCAAACCAATTTGGTCGCGCCCAAAGTCTTGAGCAAATAAATATAGCTTAACCCTAGTCGGAAGAAAAAGTAGTTAATTGAAAATTTATTACCCAAAACTAAACTTCAAGATCCAAAAGTTATTATCTAAATAGCTCAAAAAAATTATAATCACAATTGTTACACTTTTTTCTGTGTTAATTATAACAGCCAAACCCCATTTCATATTGCTAAAGTAATTTGTGGTGTAAGGGTTTCAAGGTGACAATCGCTCCATAAAAACAGCTCGACTTTGGGATTAAATAAACGATATGCAGCTAACAAATAAGGTTGCGTGCGGTGTGGTATCGGTTAATACCCCTGCTAGAACATGTGTTACCGCTCAGATCATATAATTATTAATTAAAGAATAAAAAGCGTTGATGTCACTCATATTGCTTAACGTTTAATAACGGATTTTTACAAAATAGGAACAATACTATGAAGGTATTCATTCTCCGATTCACTTCACTTATCATCCTTTTACTCAGCAGTTTATTGCTTTCTAGTCAGGCAAATGCTCAATCGGATATAGATGAGTCCTTCGAGGTAGTAGAAGATGCAAGTGGTAATTTGTATCTTGAGAATCTTCACGCAGAAGATCAGTTTGTGCTGATTCATTCAGAAGTGACGGTTCCTATTTTAGTAAAAGCCCCTCGTGTAGTTTATGCCCTCGAGCAGGTGAATGGGGTTTCAAATGTTCGCTTATTAACTGACACTGAATATCAAAATTTAAACCTAGTCGAATCAAATTATCAGATTGTATATGAAGATTTGAACGCTGACGGGATCCTAGAGCAAATAGTTAAGACTGACAATCCAACTCAAGCTCGCTATGTGATTGGCGGTTCCACACTGGGAGGGGCCAATCTTAACGTATTACCGATAAATGTTGCGACCCCCTCGGCTCCAAGCATTGTTCCCGTAAACTCGCTAATCGAAGATACATTGTCAACAACGGTTGGCGTGTTAAATGGTGAATTTAGGGTAGATGAATCTGGGGCAGCAACTTACTCAGTACCTATTGATTTACCTAAGGGAATTGGAGGTATTGCACCACAGTTGGGCGTTGGATATAGCTCATCTGGAGGCAATGGCGTGATGGGTATGGGCTGGAATATCAGTGGGTTATCGGGTATTAGCCGCTGTCGTCAAACATTAGAGCAAGATGCCGCAAGTAAACCAATAACGCTAACCAACACAGACCGTTTTTGTTTAGATGGTCAAAAGCTCGTTGCAGTAAACGGTGCTTACGGAGATAACAATACTCAGTATAGGACTGAAGTCGATAGTATGGTTCGGGTTACATCAATGGGTATATCCGGGAACGGTCCAGCATATTTTATAGTAGAGCGTACCGATGGCTCTGTAAGCCACTATGGCTATACCAACGACAGTGTTATTCAAGATGATAACGGAACTGTACTAAATTGGAGCCTAAATCAAACTCAAGACAACATAGGGAATACCATTAACTTTGTTTACGACAAGAACAGTTTTGGTGAGAATGAATTATTAATAGAAAAAGTACAATATAGCGGCCATACCGTTACGTTTAATTACAACACTAACGCAGCACTCGGTGACAGGGAAGACGTGAGTTATGGGTATATGCATGGTGTGATGGTCGAGCAGACGGCACGCTTAGATTCAATTGATATTGACTTCTATGACGGTGCATCTCAAGTCTATAACTTAGGCTACCAGGGTCAGCAAGACACTGCTCTTACCCAACTCATTTCTATACAAAAATGCGCTGATGATATCTGTTTACCCGAGACTACATTTGATTGGTTTTCTCCTGCGCCAAGTTACAAATATTACAGTGAAATAGAGGCGTTAACCCCCTCAGGCAGAGAAGGCCTCGCTGGTGCAATTCCTGCAGATATTGATGGTGACGGTGTATCAGACTTAGTCTATCTCACAACCACGGACGGCTTGCGTTATCATATTAACGTCAGTATGAATGAGCGCCCAGCATCTAATATGTTCAATACTGGTAAACGAATTCACAGTTTTTCGACTGAGCATGAAAGGGATAATCCGGAGTTTAAAGCGGCCGACGTCGATGGTGACGGACAAATTGAAATTGTATTTTTAGATAGTACGGAATGGAAATATTATGATTTCAATAGCACAACTACCGAAGTTCGCCCGATAAATACTTGGGGCTATGGCCCTTCAGAATGGGCGTTTCCTGTTCGCGTATTCTCATTGGCGGATATAACTAAGACTTATCTCAGCAAAGCGCAAGACTTATTTTTTTATGATGTCGATGGCGATGCCTTAGTCGATATCATGTATAAACGCTATCTAAACAAACACACTGGGGGAATGACCGTTCACCACAACATGGGGTTGCACGAGGATGGCTACACTAATTGGGAAGCATCAAAAACCGTAACCTTGGTAGGTATGCCTGAACGTGAACTTACCCCCCTTGACGGTGAAGTGTCATCGCGCCTAGAACATCTTAAACTCTCGCCTAACAGCGGTGCATACGACTTCAACAGTGACGGAGTGTCTGATTTATTGCTCACGTCTGGTGAGGTATATAGTGAGGAGGAGAATTGCAGTACGCTTTACGATTCAGATCAAACAATAGAAGATTGTTATCACAACGAAAGAAGAGTGGTATTTCTCCTTGCATTTGTTTTTGTGGATGGAGAATACCAATATTATTCAGCTATAGGGCCAATTAATGCTAAGGATAGCCAATCATTTGATAAGTCTGTAGTAATTTCTGATTTTAATGGTGACGGGTATTCAGATGTATTGTTCAAAAATCGTGAGCTTTATGGCTCAAAAGTATTCTGGAACATCAGCTATGGTAATGGCTTTGGTTTTGCTCCTCCATCCGATATCGAGTTTGGAGACTCAGAGGACGTTTTTATTTTTGAGCCTAAGGCCGCCGATTTTAATAATGACGGTCGAGTCGATCTTGCTTATTTCTATAAGGGCGACAAAACTTGGTATGTTTCGTATCAACATAACGATGGCAATTTCAGTAATAAAATTAGGTTGTTCGGCCCAATTACAAATTACTCCTCAAAGTTTAAAGACAGAGATACAACTTTTCTATCAGAATGGGAAGGCAACGGCACCATAGACTTTACTTATTTGGATGTCAGTACTCAGACCATTCACATGTATGCAGATAGGCGGAATCAAGGCTCAAGAGCGAACCAAATCAGACAAGTAACAAATGGTTTTGGTTTAAAAACACGGATAACGTACAAACGATTAACTGACCCAAATGTGTACACCAAAGGCCGTGATGCTGCCATGATGAAAAACTACGGCAAAGGCTCGCCTGTATTTGATCTTATTAGCCCTGCCCACGTAGTCAGTAAAGTCACGTCTGATGCACCGAGTTATGACAACACTAACGATACACTGTCTGTTGAATACACTTACGAAGGTATGCGCGCTCAATCGGGTGGCCGAGGCATGCTAGGCTTCGAAAAAATCAGCACTTTTGACCCAATTACTAATGTCACCACCGAAACCGTCTACAACCAAGCATTCCCATACACAGGCATGCCCAAAGAAACGCGCCGTTACTTAGGTAAGTACCTAAACTGGGAAACGGTTCCAGATAATCAAAAGCTCTCATTCTCTCGCAACTGGTACTTGTCAGAACAGTTAAACGACAATGCAACGATTTACCCCTATCTACATCGCAGTGTTGAGCGTCAATACAGCTTACATGACGATGGCAGCTCAACATCCCCTATTAGTGTAGTTGATACAACCCAAACCTATGAAGTGGTTGCAGACAATCATGCCAACCTAACTCGGGTTGTGGTCGAGACTAAAGATGCAAACGATAATTTGGTTGGCTCAGTTATTACCAGCAACCTTTACGAAGAGGACAACCTTAATGAATGGTGGTTAGGGCGGATTACCCAATCTGAAGTCACCCATCAACGCCCCAACGTTGACGACATAACACGGGTTGCAAACTTCGAATACTACCCTGTGGGCTCTTCACATGCTGGCATGCTTAAAACAGAGCACGTCGAGCACGGGCAGGGCATCAATCAAGCGCTATCTACATTACATTGCTATAACAGTGTGGGAGCCCCCCTAGGAAAAGTTACATATAGCCAAAACTATAGCCCAACTAACTGCAGCTCCGCAGCACCTAGCGCCCCTGAAAATAATATTAATCACGTATATCGCCAAACCATTAATACCTACGACAGTGAACAACGCTACCTGATTTCCTCAAGCAACGGCCTGTTTGATTCAAGTACAGTTAATCGTCGTAATGCCTATGGCCAAATAACACAAAGCACAGATATAAATGGAGTGGTAAGTTATGTCGCATATGACAGCTTTGGTCGCCAATTTGCAAGTGCTAATCAGGCAGGCGCCTTCACGCAAACTCAGCGCCGATTGTCAGAAAACATATGGCCTTCTGCGCCCCCTATTTCTGAATCTTTTTACTTCGTTGAGCGTACAGAGACAGCCGGCAAGCCAACCACTTATGGCTACTTTGATGTAGCGGGACGACAAGTCGCAGCGGTTAAACAAGGCTTTGAAGCCGACGAGTGGATATATCAATACACACGTTACGACAAATACGGCCGAGCCGTTCAGCAATCAGTGCCAAGTAAATCCAATACGCCATCTCATTGGAACATAACCATGTATGACGTATTCGGGCGACCACAAGAGGTTGATTCAGCAGACGGCACCCACAATACAATCAACTATGAAGGATTAACCACCACCACGCGAGTAGACGTCATTGGCGGCGCGCACAGTAATTTTTCTCAGTCGAATATTGAGCAAAAAAATGTATTAGGAGAAGTCGTTAGGGTTATCGATAATAATGACGGAGAAACCCGATACGCCTACGACGCAACGGGTAATCTTACCAGCGTTACCGGCGTAGACAATGTTTCAGTCATAACCCATTTTGATAAGCTTGGCCGTAAAACCGCCATGCAAGACCCCAATAAAGGCAATTGGACCTACACCTATAACGCTTTAGGTGAACTAATATCGCAAACCACCTCTCGCGGCTTTACCACTGAGTATTACAGAGACAGTATTGGACGCACCAAAAAACGTAAAGTGTTGTACGGTAATGCGGTTAATGAAATAACAGCGTATCAGTTTGAACAACACCAACTAAAACGTGAGTGCCAAATTGGCTCTGATGGCAACTGCGCCAATGATTTACCTCAAAAACATTTTAGTTATGATGCCCTAGGGCGAGTTGAGCGTGTATCGACTGGACTAGATGGCCAGTTGTACACTCAATCTACCGAATACGATGAATATGGCCGTATTTTTCAACAATTCGATGCCAGTGGTGATGCCAACGGTATCCGCTACTATTACAACCCCCAAGGGTACGCATATAAGCAAGTTGAAGCACGTAACAGTTTAGACGCAGACGCTAAAGTGTATCACCAAGTCATTGAAATGGATGCGTTTGGCAACGTGACCCAATTTCAACAAAATGACAGCAAAATTACCACTCACAGAGCCTACGACCCCATTACCGGTTATGCAACTGGGATAAATGTGAGTAATGGTCGTTTGATTCAAAGCAACACCTACGAATTTGACGCCATAGGAAATTTACGCTTACGTACACGTGATAGCATAAACAGCAATTATGCTCATCAATCCGAGCTCTTCGATTACGATGAACTTAACCGCTTAACCACGATTAATGATGTTGAGCGCGTTCAATATTACGCAAATGGCAACATCAAATGGAAATCAGACGTGAATAACGGTGCAGCAAGTTACTACTGTTACCGTTCATCTCGCCCTCACGCCGTTAGCGGCCTAGGCTCACAGGGCTGTTCAACAAACGATTACCAATACGATGCTAGCGGCAACATGACACAAGGTAAGGGCCGGTCAATTAGCTATGCTCACTACGACAAACCCGTTTTTATTCAAAATGCCGCAGGCACCACAAGGTTTGCCTACGACAACAGCCGCAACCGTTACAAGCGAGAAACCACTGAAAACGGCATAACAACCAAAACACTATACATAGGTAATGTAGAGCTAATATACAAGGCAGGAGCGTTTAGTGAAATGAAGCGTTACCTTCCCGACGCCATTCAAACACGCTATGCATCCACGTACGCAGTACAAACGCGTTATCTGCATAAAGACCATTTAGGCAGCATAAACACCATTACCAATGAGCAAGGTAAAATTATCGAGAAGCTTTACTTTGATGCTTGGGGTAAGCGACACTCAATTGATAAAGCGTTCTGGCTACACGCAGTACAAAACGAAGCAGCCTTAACCCTAACCAGTATCCTGAATATCACTACCCGAGGCTATACCGGTCACGAACATATCGACCATGCCGATATTATCCATATGAACGGTCGGATTTACGATCCAACCTTGGGCAGGTTCTTGCAGGCTGATCCGCATATTCAGGCTCCGCAAAACTCTCAAAGCTACAATCGTTATGCTTATGTACTCAATAACCCGATGTCATATACGGACCCATCAGGATATTTCTTTAATAAGCTCTTTAAGGGCATCAATAAGCTTTTTGGAAAATTTGCCCCATTTGTTGCTATTGCAATAGCATGGTGGAATCCCGGAGCGTTACTTTTTAATTCAACGTGGGCAGCAGGTGCTGCCACTGGATTTATTGCTGGTGGTGTTGCAACTGGCTCATTGAGAGGGGCATTAGTTGGCGCATTTACAGGGGCCGCATTTGGAAGCTTGCATAATTTAGATCCCGGCATAGGTAAGACATTGCTTCATGGTGCAGTAGGTGGCGCTGGGAATGTGCTGAATGGTGGAAAGTTCGGTCATGGATTTATATCTGCTGGGTTCACACAAGGGTTGAGTGGAAAAATTGGCAATATATCGACCAAATTGGGGCGCATTGTTGCATCTGCTGCCTTAGGTGGAACTGTTTCTAAATTGACTGGTGGAAAATTTGCAAATGGAGCAATGACTGGTGCCTTTTCACGAGCTTTAAATGATGAAGCAGGATGGACTCGGAAAGATCAGCAAGCCGCAACAGCTTCTGAAATGGCGTATGATATGGATGGAGGGCTGTTAAAAGAATTAGGTATTGACTACAACCCTAAAGATGGTTTCTCAGCTTCACTATTAAAAGCAGATGATGGTTATATGCTAGCATTCCGTGGAACGGAAGGTTTAATTGACCCTGATATGTTAGCAAATTTGGCTCAAGGGGCTGGCATAACTACCAGCCAGTATGGGCAAGCAGTCGCGTTAGCTACTGATGTATTTCAAGCAACTGGTGGAAATGTTACTTTTGTAGGTCATTCATTAGGGGGCGGGTTAGCTGCCGCTGCTGCTAATGCTACTGGTGGGCAAGCAATTACATTTAATGCTGCTGGTTTAAGTTCAAGGTACAATACAGGGACTAGTGGCGGAATTAGGGCACATATTATTAGAGGTGATATCCTTTCTGCCACCCAAAATGGTTGGACAAGGCTAGGTTTATTAATGCCAAATACTGTTGGGACTCGAATTTATCATAATGCTACCAATTGGTATGATAGCCCTCTCAGTAGACACTCAATTTCACAGTTTTCAGGAAGGTAGTTAAGATGAATTATGCGCACTTAAAGGTCTTGCTGGTTGCATTATTGATTGTGTCATGCGGAGGTGAGAGTGTGGCTTCAAGCGAAAAAAAAGCATTTTCCTATATAAAAAACTCTGATTTAGGGTCTTTAAAAAAGTATGTGCTAGATGGGGGTGATCCAAATCTATTAGATGAAAAAGGTAATTCTTTGTTGTTATTAGCAATAATGAATAACGACTTACGTGCTTTTAAGTTTTTATTGGAAAATGGTGCCACTTTCAACTTTAGAAATGAGCAGGGAAATCCAAAAGAGCGCTTGGTTGTAATGGAGCAAGCTGCAATTTCAGAGAATGAAGAATTCTTGCAAATGCTCTTAGAGAAAGGAGCAGACCCAAATTCATTAGATAGCTATTTAAAATATGGGGTTCTACTCCAAGCTGTCATGACTACAAAACCTAAAAACGTCAAACTACTTGTGTCCTATGGTGCCGACATAAACGCTGTTGGTCCAAATGGCAAAACACCGATTCATAGTGCAATTGCGATTAAAAACTTTGAAATAGCCAATTACTTATTGGATAACGGTGCTGATTTGACAATAAAAGATAAATGGGGAAATTCACCTGTAGATACACTTAAAATGTTTGGTGATGCTGGAATAAAATTAAATAGTGACCACTATGAATGGTACTTAAAATTCTTAGATAAGCTGGATATAGATCCTCAGGCTATAGCTAAAACAAGACATAATTGATAGTAGCTATTAACGTTAATTTGCAATTCTAATCAAGAAAGCCAGCGGGAGCTGGTTTTCTTTTATCTGGCGTTTAGCGGTTCGCTTTCTTGGTTTGGTGCCAAAGCTGGCAGGCGCTGCTATATCTCTTCAGAGTCCAATTGATTAAAAAATGTTTCGCCATCAACAAGGTCATTTTCGTCTAGATTTTGAAAACGCTTTTTGACTAGCGCAAGCTTTTCAATCTCATCAACATCGCAATCGAGGTGATCTTCGCATCGAAAGATAATTTTCTTGCGAATAGCGTTTGGTCTATCTGGTGATGGTGCAACTATCTCAGTTCTAATATCGACATGCTTTTTGCAGCAGGCCGAGCATTCGGCATTGTGAAAATCAATTTTGCTTGTCGGCATTATTTGCTCCAACTTAGTAGTTGTTTGATCGATGAAAACCCGCTTGGTGCCAAAGCTAATGGGCTAAAAGAGGCGATGAACTGTTTAACGCTCGAATCTGCTCTGGCGAAAATCCGTGGCGAAGCATTTCGAAATCGTCTAAATCGATGACAGCTCTTTTTCAATCAAAGGGGTCAGAGTTGTTGATTTTTGGCTTTATTCTATAACATTAAAATAAGCCTTAAACTTTGGTGTTTTCTCTCAGAAAATGGCTCGTCTACCTCGGTTAAATCTTCCCGATATTCCTCAGCAATCAAAGGGGTCACCCATAAGTCAGCCGGTGTCAATAGTGCGCTAAAAGTCGGATCGCTTTTTAGCAAACATTAG
>CANMKA010000009.1 GCA_947498355.1 uncultured Paraglaciecola sp.
ATCACCGAGGCTCCTGTGCCTAATTGATGCTATCTATTGGATCACAAACTACGATCTGGGGGAAGGAATAAATGGCTAAAAAACCAACAATCTTAGACTTTTTCTACAGCCTCAACGCCCAACTTAGGGGCAATAACACGTAGGCTAAAATTGGAGCGAAGCGACTGAGCCTACGTGTTATTGTCCCAGTGAGCGCAAGCGAACGACTACAGTTTTTTGTTAGGCTCTTTCACAGCATACTTAAAATAGACATACGCAGGGAAGATAAAGCTCAGCCAAAGGCTAGAGAACAGTCTTAATTCCGTGCGTTTTAAAAATAAAAAGCTATCGTAAGAAATCTCTTTAATCGTTGTTCCTTGGCGGCTTAAGATATATTTTCCGTTTTCAATTTGAGGCTGCCCATCACCGAGTATTATTACCGAAAAAATGAAAACAGCGATAACATACCAACGCAGATACCTATGGACTTTTCCCAAATACCAAGGGCCGCTTTTTTTTAGCTTATCTTCAAACTTTCCGTTTGTATAATTTTCTGAGCGTTCAACTAATACCGTTGCCCCTAAAGCAAAAAAGGAAAAAGCTGTCATTAGGTGCACATAACTAGATGTCGCGAAAATGCTGACGCCTAGGTAAGTGGTAAAGTGCAAAAAGACAGAGACAAAAAAAGAAATAGCCAATAATACTGACAACGCTAACTCCAGAGCCTAACGAAGCTGTAGAATTTATCATTTTCAGCCAGTAATTTTGTAATGCTAAGACAATAATTGAGCATGTCTGCTATTTCAATGACTTATCGATTTATTATGGATGTTGATTTCAGCGGGTTGTTTGGAAGCGATATCAAGCTAATTAGAGGGAATTAAAGACTTAAAACGTTGATATTATTGACATTTCAATAAGGTCACGGCCTATTGCGGCCCGAAGAAAGTACACCCCGCACGCACCCTTCACGCTCAGCCGAGCAATTTACTATATAAAGCAGACTCCACAGCTTCGGGCTTGTTCAACACCCAGATAAGGTGTCGGCTACGCGACACCTATCCTTATTTGTTATACGCATTTGCTAAATACATCTTCTTAGTTGCCATTCTTTGGTTTGTAGATTTACTTCAGGACGCTCTGCTTCATAATTGTAGACTTCCCAAGTGTCTTTACCTAGCGCAGACAAAATAGACATCGGATGATTTGAATCAGAGCCAAAGAAATCGCTCATTTCTTTGAGATTGTCTTTCATCATAAGTTTGTTGTTCTTAAAAAAAGCGTTACCACTTTTTGTCACCCACAGAGCATTTGTATCCACTTCTTTCAATTCATCATTCTCAAAAACTGAGTATGTGGTTAGAGAGAAGCTAGCATATTCCCATCTATCGCAGGAGGTTGGTGAACAACCTACAATCAGAGCCAAGCTTAATAAAGCTAAATATTTCAAAAGTTTGCTCCATGCGTATAACAGTTATTAGTGAGCATTTCGTATATGTAACTGCTCAATTTATTATTAATCTTCACAATAAAAACTGTTACTCATTGTTTTTATTCACTATTTTATACAATGCCACGCATAAAAATCGTCAAATATTAAAAAGCACAAAAGGAGTCTGACTTTAACGCGACTTATTTGCTTCCTATTAAATACTAGGAGCAAAATATTTTCCATAACAAAATTAAGCACTTAGTGTTTTGCCCCAAAAAAAAAGGAGCCTAAGATAAGTTATTTAACAGGAAGGGAAATAGAATTTATTCATTTAACTTCATTATACCTGTGTTTATTTACCCTTATGTTTAAATAGAAATAACGTGATGGACTCGCCACTTTTGAGTGGTCACCTCTGCCAACAGCAGTGAGAACCAAAAAAGTTCACTTGAGCGCCATGGTGCTAGCATTCGTCACACATGCACATAAAGCATGAAGTTTACCGTGCTTTATTTAGACCTAACTTAACTCGCTGACCTTTTTCATTGAAGCAAACTGATCACTGGCATACATATCCATGTATATTAATAAATATATTCGGCGCTTAATGTTTAACGGAACAATCAATGAAAAATGATTTAGACAGTAAATTTTTATTAGATACCTTCGAAAAAATCCGCCAACATGGCGACAAACAAGACGAAAAATACCTGTTAGAAGGCGTTATTGCCTACACCGACTTCGATGGCTACACGGTATATATGGAAGACGCCCAAGTGAAGCTCAGCTTTGGTTTTCACAATCAATATCATTTTGACTATGAATCAAGCGATCACTTTGCTGCATTCGAAAAAAAGCTACAAAGCATTGCCAAAAATTACTGAGGCTTCCCTGCCCTGTAAACCAAACCTATCGTCAGGCATGCTTGCTTGTGTTTTAATCCAGAGTAAGCCAGTAATCCCCAACTCACAATAAGACACAAACCGCCTATAGGTGTGGCAGGGCCAAACCAATGGGCGTCAGTTAACGCTAAACCGTATAAACTACCACTAAACAGAATTATCCCCACCATCATAGCTCTGGCCGAATATCGCAAATATTTACCAGGTTTACTACGGGATAAGACGACCACCAGCAGAAGCGCCAAGCTAGGGTACATTTGATACTGCACACCAATTTGAAATGTAAGTAGTGCTTGCTCAGTCAAGATGAAGATAAGATTATGATTTACATAGGCGTCGAGGATCACAGCCAACATGCCAGTTAGCGCTGCAAACATAAAAGTAATTTTCATCATTTCGTCTCTGTGGGTACAGTGAATTAAAATTGCTAAAGTCTGGTATAGAGGGGATCGCACTTGAGCTACCCTATTCAACTTAAAAATTTAAAATGATATTTGCAGAGGCATTGCGGCCTGTTGCGGTAAACCTACCTACATTAGCGCTGGCAGCTAACCCTCTTACCTCAGAGGCCATCCAATATTGCTTATCGGTTAAATTAAACACGCCAAAGTTCACACTCAAATCAGGTAAAATCTGCACGTGTCCCAATAAATCTAGCGTGGTATAACTGGGCGCCCTAAAAAATAGGTTATCGTCATTATCCGTTAGTAACTTAGCCTGTCGCCCATGGGTTAAAGTTAGCTCAAGGTGCCATGGGGCAGTATGATCTTGATACTGCAGGCCCAATACCCATTGAGCAGGTAAAATCGACTCAAGGGCTTGACCTGTTTGCCTATTTTCCGAATCTTGCACGCTAAAACTACCCATGAGTTGCCAATCTTCGGCCTGTGTAAACGCTTCTTCTAGATACCAAGTCAATTGCCCTTCAATACCCTTAATATCGACTTTATCAATGTTTTGAGCCTGAAACTGAGTAAAGCCATTTTCAGCAAACCCGACAAAAGCCAGCGACTCAATAAAGTCGTCGTATCGGTTTTGGTAAGCACTCAGTGACCACATTACGCTTTGAAAATGACCACGAAAGCCCAATTCAACGCTGGTGACACTTTCGGGTTTTAGATCTGGATTGGCCAAAGACGTATAGCGTCCTCGAAAGTTAGTAAAGCCCACATTCACATCGTCCATTGGTGGCACACGGAACCCCTCGGCGTACTGAAGCCAAATACTGTAATCTGGATTAAGGCTATACACGGCTCCCAGTTTTTTCGAAAACTGACGGTCGGCAAATTCAGCCACCACGACCCCAGGGTTGGCCCCAACAAAAATAGGGTCAAGCTCTGGCGTCAGGGTAAAGTCATCAAATCTGATCCCTGGGCTCAAACGCAATTTACCGTCTAAAAGCTGAATTTCGTCTTGAATAAACAGAGACTGTTCGCGAAGTGTAGAAATAGGAAAATCTCGGGCAGGAAACACACTAAACTCAGGCAAACTCGCCCCCGATATTGTGTCTTGGGTTTGCCCTTTTCTTACACTGCTTGATTCGGTGTGCTCTATGCTTAGCCCATAGATTAAGTAATGTTGGCCCCAACCACTAAATTGATGATCGAACTGACCATGAAGACCATAGCTAGTTTGTTCAAAAAAGCTGTCTCGTGTTCGAAAAAAGGGAGACGAGTTGGGTGCTAACGAGACCCGAGTTAACTCAGAATGCTGCTCTGTATTTGCTTGTTGATAAAACCCTAACCAGTTCATGCGAACTAGAGACCCAATATTGTTCGGCGTATAACGATAATTTACCGACAACCTTTCTCTGTCTTGCTCGTCGAATCCTTGGCTAGACAAGTTCAATCCACCTCTTACGACCTGTGTCACCTCTGATTGCAAGTCGGTAGTCGCATCTGACGTTGCCGATTCTGCTACCCATTCAACCCTGTGTGTTTCACTCGGTTGGTAAATCAGCTTAGCCAACACACTAACAGATTGATTTGACTGAGGATCAGCACTTTGGCGCATGTCTCCTTGTAAATCGTCATCAAAAAAGGTTTCGGTTTGCGCGCCATCACGGTAAGTCCCGTTTAGCAACCATTGCCAGTCATTGTATATGCCCGCCAAAACGCCATTTACCACCGACTCATCTGCCTGACTCGCATACCCAGCTTTAATTCGGCCCCCAAAAGACTGGCCACCGCTAATAAAATCCACTGGTTGCTTAGTGGTAAAAGCAACTACGCCACCTATTGCGTCGCTGCCATAAAGGGTCGAAGCAGGGCCGCGCACAATGTCTACCGATTGAAGTAAATCAATATCAACCAAATCGCGGCGAGAAGACAAATTAGGGCCAAAACTAAATTCATCAGCCACGGGCACACCATCAATTAAAATTAATACTCGATCCCCATTAATGCCACGAATATTGAATCCCGACAAACCAAATCGACCACTGCCCTCCACCGATAATCCCGGTTCGTAACGCAACAAATCGCGAATATTCGCCGATATTAGGCCGTCGATTTGCTGGCTATCAATGTGGGTGATGCTGGCAGCTACTTCGTTAATTTGGCGAGCGGTTTTGGTGCCAGTTACCACTATCGACTCCATGTCTGGCGCCTGTTGTATGTTTTTGGGGTTGGCCTGTATCGGCGCACTAGACAAGGCCAATAGCGAGAGCGCCAAGGCAGATAAAGACTGTTTCATTACATTTTCCTAATTATCATTTGACCGTAATGCTAATGATAACTATTATTATTTGCAATGGTTAATTAAGACAATTGAGCAAGCAATGAAAAAATTTTTAACGTGGGGACTATGCCTGAGCCTCTCATTTTGGTTGATAGGCCATGCCGCTATAGCCAACAGTGCTGAAATTAGAATTGTGAGTGCAGGCGGCAGCGTAACCGAAACCTTGTACGCCCTTGGTATGGGGCAACACCTAGTCGCCACAGATACCAGTAGTACTTACCCCGAATCCGCTGCTGTCCTGCCTAAAGTAGGCTACTACCGACAGCTAAGCGTTGAGGGCGTACTGTCCATGGCACCCACTGCTCTTTTTGTTGTAAAAGGAGCCGGCCCAGCGGCCGTGTTAACCCAACTAAAAAGTACCGGCCTAAAGGTACACGAGTTCGACCAACCCACCTCAGTATCTGGCTTATTACAGCTCGTTGAGAAAATGGGAATTGTCACAGGACTAACCAAGCAAGCTACACACCTGCAACAATCTATTCAGGATGACATTGCTAGGCTCAAACCAAATGCCGAAGAAACTTTCGATAGCGCAGTATTTTTTATGGCTGCCAACGACAGAGGCTTTATCGCGGCAGGGCAAGATACCGTACCCAATTTGATTATGAATGTGCTGGGTATCACCAACCCCTATCAAGATCTACAGGGATATAAACCCATATCCATAGAATCTTTGTTAGCCATCAACCCCCGACATATTTTTGTAGCTGCCCACGGTACTGGCGGCCTAAACAAAACTCAGCTCTGCCAAAAACCGAGTTTAGTGCAGTGGGCCATAACTACGGATTGCGCCATACATATAGTCGAACCCCTACTATTTTTAGGGCTCACGCCAAGGTTACCCTTAGCCATTGAACGTTATGCCAACCTCACGCGCATCAACACCTTGGATCGTTAACCCATGCAAACTGTCCAAATGACTAGCCAACAAGTCGTCAAATCCCTGCTAACTAGCAGACAAGCTTACTTGCCCAAGTTTATTTTTCTGATACTGACTTTAGGCCTAACATGCCTAATATCACTTAATATTGGTGCCATCCAAATCAATGTTTTTAAAGAACTATTCACTAATCAAACGTCTGCCTTAACCCATACCTTAATTTGGAATATCCGGATGCCCCGACTACTTATGACGCTGGCAACGGGAGCTGGGCTAGCTTTATGTGGCACTGTGTTACAGGCTATTTGCCGTAACCCATTAGCCGATCCTGGGCTAGTGGGCGTGTCGTCGGCGGCTGCTCTGTTCGCAGCCGTGGCGATTGCTTTATTAAGCGTGACTCAAGTGAATGAAGACTTAGCCCTTTATTTTGTTCCAATCAGTGCATTTGTAGGGTCAATTCTGTGTTTAGGTTTGTTGATAAAAATCGCTGATTCTGAGACGGGGATGAATACGTTAATGCTGATCCTCAGTGGCGTTGCAATTAACGCTGGTGCTATGGCATTGCTTGGCATAGTGCAGTTTGTTGTCGACGACGCAACCTTAAGACAGATTGCATTTTGGAGTATGGGGAGTTATGCAGGCAGCAACTACTTAGCCTTTAGTGTAGTGCTTTTGCCCTTGATCCTAGGCATGCGTTATTTTTGGTCTATACGCCAGCCTCTTATGCTGATGAGCTGCTCCGAAAAGCAAGCTAAGTATCAAGGAGTCGATACTCAAAAAATCAGAATAATTAGTTTATGTGTGGTGGCTGC
Source organism: uncultured Paraglaciecola sp. (assembly GCA_947498355.1). Classification (GTDB taxonomy): domain Bacteria; phylum Pseudomonadota; class Gammaproteobacteria; order Enterobacterales; family Alteromonadaceae; genus Paraglaciecola. Next base: position 6,745 of record CANMKA010000009.1, read on the forward strand.
GGTGATAGCGGCTTGTGTAAGCTTTAGCGGTATCGTGAGTTTTGTTGGGTTAGTCGTACCCCATGTGTGCCGTATGCTCATAGGCTCAAACTTACGCTACTTGTTACCAGCCAGTATGCTTATGGGAGCCTTGCTGGTGGCCTTCGCCGATACAGTGGCACGAGTCATAGTCGCCCCTGCCGAAATTCCTGTCGGTTTGGTTACCTCATTAATTGGCGTGCCCTTTTTTATCTATTTAATTATGCGTGAAAAAAAGAGACTCAAGCATGTATGAACTCAGCCAAGTTAGTTTGATTAAAAACCGGCGCACCTTGCTAGACAAGGTCTCGGTAAAATTTGAAGTGGGTAAAATTAATAGCATAATAGGCGCTAACGGCGCAGGGAAATCAACCCTAATCAAGTGCCTGCTGAATGAACACGTGTTAAGTCACGGACGCATTCTGTTTAATCAACAGCCCATAAACGAGTTAAGTCTAGTGCAACTAAGCATGCAGCGAGCATACATAGCCCAAAGCAAACCCACTGTGTTTAGCATGCCAACCATCGAATACCTAAATTTAGCGCGCTTCCAATATCGTGAGTCAGACAAGTTTACCGAAAACCTAGTCATCAATGTCGCCCAAGAACTCGGTATTGGTAGGTTATTACTCGAAAACATCTCTCAATTGTCGGGCGGCGAGTTACAGTTAGTCGAATTAGTGCGCGCATATTTGCAACTTTACCAAGGGCGCTCTATGCAAGGAAAATGCTTAGTATTCGACGAACCAGCTAGTGCACTCGATATCAAGCAAACGCAAATTTTCTATCGACATTTACATGACTTTTCAGCCCACGGTGGCACAGTCATTATTATCGATCACGACATTAATTCCATCGCTGAATTATCAGATTTTATTTTACTACTCAAAGAGGGCAGGACCTTAGCCCAAGGCCCCACCCATCAAGTATTTACTCAGCACAACCTCGATATGTGCTTCGATACGCAAGGCGAACTACTGCGCAGCCAAGATGCAAATTCGTCGCGATACCACTTACATACCTAACCTGTATCAAGGAATTACAATGAACAGCAAAACTCAACACATTCATCAAGCCTGCTTACTGTTGCGAACCCAGCACTCAGGTGTATTGTCTACCCACAGTGTTTCTTGCGATGGCTTTCCTTTTGGCTCAATCACGCCTTTTTTACTCACAGAGCAAGGTGATATTGTGATTTATGCGTCTGACATTGCTCAGCATTCTCGAAATATGCAAACCCACCCAAAAGTGAGTATTTGCATTGCCGATCACCAACAACACGACAGTCAAGCCAGTGGTCGTGTCACTTTGTTGGGCCAAGCCACTGCTGATGAAGTAGATGAGGCGACACAGCAACAGTACATGCAACTTTTTCCACAGGCTAAAACCTATGCCCGCACCCACGATTTTAGGTTTTACCTAATCCGTACCCATAAAATTCGTTACATAGGTGGATTTGGCAAAATATTCTGGTTCAGTGGCGATGAATGGCGTGAACAAATGTACGTCATAGATCAAGCCCAAGGATCGATTGAGCATATGCATCAAGACCACCCAGATGCGTTATCGATCATTGTCACTCAAAAAACCCAAAAGCCGATTAAAGTGGGTGCCGTTACAATGCTGTCGTGCTTTCAGCATGGGTTTCACTATCAATTATCAGGAGGTCAATCATTGGCAGATCACATAAGCTTTGTGCCATTCTTGCAACCAGTCAATCAAGATTATGATCTTAGACAAGCTATGGTAGAGATCACCGAATTGGCAAGGCGAAGGCAAGCAGAGGTGGCTTAGTACCAAACTGTTTTAATACAATTTTCGAGTTTATGCCTAATACTGATTGGTATAAGCCAGAAGTCAGGCCAATTAATAGATGTGTCTTTTAAAACAGACACGCCTATTGTATACAAATCAAACAACTCATCACAATTCTTGCCCTGACCTCGATTTACTCCCACATTTTTCTCAAAGTCCAAACCCAGCTAGCTCAACAACTCCCTTAGGTGTCTGCGATAAACGACACTCCAAGGTTTTTTTAATTGATAAAGCTGCCACCCAACCCCTAAGGTTTTGATTATAAAGGTTAGACACAAAATATAGCGCTTTTTAATCGCCCTCTGGGCCAGTCATACCAAGGATAGACAAAAAGCTTGTACACAGACTTATACACATGGCCCGAAGCTTGCTCTTGGTAATAAAATCGGCACTATCAATCCTATACGAGCGCAATTCATGCAAAAACATATTACCCGAACGACACAAATTGATGATTGGATTTTCGAGGTAAAAATGGTCCGTGCATTGAAAGTCAAAAAACATGGCGAACCCTATTCGGCGGTTGCTCACCTTACTGCCAACGGACAACAAATGTATGTAGATTCACATTTATCGACAAGCGATGAAGATTTGTCAAAAGACGACTTCAAAGCGATTTACAAATTTTGCCAATCCATAGGGATGCAAAATATTAGTTACGACAGAATAAAAAATGGCATACGTACCTCTAAGCAAGTCGACATTGCGCCTATCCCAAAGCTTAAGGTCTGTAACTAACCCAAAGTTGTGACTATGTAGCGCTAGGCATGACTTGGGTTATCAGCAAACCAATACAGCACAAATGACACGCCACCAAATAGGGTAAAACCCAAGGCAATAGGGGTGATGCTTGCATCGATAAAATGCCCAATCGCTACAGCGGTCACCACAGCAAACACACTACTTAACGAGCCAATGATGGCCGCACCCAACCCTGCCATTTCCCCCAAGGGCAGCATAGCCAAAGAGTTGATATTGCCTAAAACGATGCCAATACAAAAAAATGCGCAAAACAGCACGCTAACAAATATCCACAAGGGCGGAATACCTTGGAAGTAAAGACACAAAACCAATAACAGGCCAGAGCAACATAACCAACCTATCATGGCCCAAGTACATAAGGTGCGCATACCAAGACGCATCACTAAGGTGCCATTGATAAAAGAGGCAAAACCAATAGAAAAAGATAACAAAGCGAAGTAAACGGGAAACTTGCCCCCCGTATCGTAGATTTGTTGAAAAATAGTCTGGGACGCACTGATATAGGCTAGGAATGCGCCAAAAATAATTCCAACTGACAAGGTGTAAAACATCACCAGTTTGTTACGCAAAATCACCAGACTCGACTGCCACAGTTGCGACCAGCTAAATACAATACGATTGCTAGGGGTGAGGGTTTCTGCTTGTCGCAGATGAAACCACACACCTAACACTACGCCTATCAATAAAAAAGACACAAAGATAAAGCGCCACGACAACCAAACTAAAATCAATTGGCCAAACGCAGGGGCTAACATGGGCACAAGAATAAATACCATCATCACAAACGACATCACCCTTGCCATGGCGTCGCCTTGGTATTTATCTCGAATGAGCGCAATGGTTGCCACTCTAGGGCCAGACACGCCAAATGCCTGCACAATACGGCCAATGAGCATAGTAGTCAGCGATTCAGACAACATACAAATTAGGGTGCCAATCGCAAACACGACTAATCCATGCAAAATTGCGTATCGTCGACCTTTATCGTCAGCCATTGGCCCGTAAAATAACTGACCAAATGCCATACCACCAAAAAATAACGACACAATAAGATGAGTGTGCTGCACATTGTCTATGCCTAAATCGACAGCTATTTGGCCTAGAGCCGGCAGCATAGCATCGATACTAAGGGCCACAATTGATGTGAGTAAGGCCATCAAGGTAACAAACTCAAGCATACCCATTTTGTGACTTTCAGAATTAACAGTAGATTGTGAAGTTTGAGACATGAATTTAATCAAATGGCAGAAAAAGAGCTACCAGCATAACACTTGTTGCCGGCAGTCTTGAGTTAGGCTTCTAAATCTTTAAGCAGGCCGTTTTTCAGGCTGTAAATCCAGCTATGTACAGTCAACGTTTGACCTCGACCCTGAGCATATCGGACGATATTGCTGCGGCTAACATTGGCGGCTTGTTCCAACACGTTCAGCTCGCACATCCTGTTTGATTTTTGCTGAGGCGACAAATCCTTTAGTTGATCTCTATGCTTGTAGGCTAAATCTTTAATATGCCCTAACCAATTATCAATTAAACCAAATTGCTGATCACCAAGTGCTGCCTCAACGCCTCCGCAACCATAGTGACCACATACTATAACGTGTTTCACTTTTAGTACGTCAACTGCGTATTGCAGCACAGATAAACAGTTGAAGTCGGTGTGAACCACTAGATTGGCAACATTGCGATGAACAAAAATATCACCTGGCAATAAACCTACAATTTGGTTAGCCGGCACACGACTATCAGAGCATCCAATCCACAGGTATTCAGGCTTTTGTCGCTCATACAAACGATTAAAAAACTCAGGATCGGCCAGCTTAGTTGCATCTGACCAATTACGGTTATTGTCTAACAATTGCTCGATATTTTTCATACAGTCCTTCGCCCTTTTAGCCAACGAGTATAAAGAAGCTAGCTACCAGAACAAGGGAAACCGAGTTTAATGTCGCAGACTATGCCTCCAAATTGGCTTTATCCCATAAGCTTTTCGACAATGTGGTGATAAAAGCTAATCCCCACTATCACATTAAATGGGAAGGTTAAGCCCAAAGAGGCAAGCATTGCCAAGCCAATGTCAGCGTCAGCAATGCTACTTTTGATCGCAGCAGGCGCAGCGATGTAGGACGCGCTGGCCAATAAACTCGCCAGTACCACAGTTGTGCCCACAGAGAGGTCAAGCAGATACCCGGTGGCCACTCCAAAGCATGCAAGCAAGCTAGGTGCTAACAGGGCAAAAATCAGTAAGCGCCAGTGTTGAAACGGAATAGGCTGCAAAGTCGCCGCTGCCACTAGGCCCATTTCAAGTAAAAACAACGCGAGAACAAACTTGAACGCCCCGGTGAACAAGGCCGTTACCTCGGTTCCCGACTGATAGCCATACATAAAACCAATGATGACTCCGCCTAGCAACAAGATTACGCCTCGGTTAGTAAACGACTCGTGCCACAGTTCTGACATGCTAGATTGTTTTTCGCCGCCCTGAAAACGGCGATATAGCAACAAGCCAACAATAATTGCTGGTAATTCGAGCAGCACTAAATACAAAGTAACTTGCGCAGAAACATCTAGTTGGTTGGTTTCAACGTAAGCCAAGGCAACGGCAAAGGTGCCAGCACTCACCGACCCATAATGCGCTGCAATACTCGCACCGTCAGCCAAAGACAAACGAACCAGCTTGGTTAAAACAGGAAACAAGAGTAGAGGGACGATAGCGCCTAAGGATGCGACCAAAAGGAGTTCAGGAACGAGATCCCACGTTAACTTCCCGTGTAACGCCATGCCGCCCTTTAGGCCAATGGTTAGCATCAGCAACAAGCTCATGGTGTCATAGGTGGCTTTAGGCACCTTCAAATCAGAGCGAACCAGTCCAGCAATTAAGCCCAACAGAAAAAACATTACAACAATATCTGGCATGCGCATTACCTAGTCTTTAATTAATGGGCGTAGATTAAGGAAAACCCTGAAGCTTTCAACCCCAAAATGACTTTTGGTCACAATTCGATCACGTCAAATGAGCATGGGAGCTCTGCCTTTATGGCAAAGCTACCTTGGAATGCTCTTTGCGCTTAAGCTCAAGAAAAGTCGTCAATATTAAATTTTTGGGCAAACCGTCTCCTGAAACCGCATATCCAGACAAAAACTAGTCTAAAACTTGATGCTCACCCAACTCCTCTGGCTTGACTTGGCTACCTAGCATGAGCTTTGCGAAACCTTTGATAGTAGGATCTTGCTTCCATACCTCTCCATCAATTAACTCAAAGCGCATCATTAATAAGTCGGGGTCGTCTAAACCTTTTTCGAACCATGCCTCGACTTGATTAGACCAAAACTTTTGCTTGTACTCTGGCCTAGCTTCTTCAACCAAACGACCATGCATACAAGCAAACATGTCGTGTCCTTTTGACACGAATTGAATCATAGTATCGCCACCCAAGGCGACTCGGTTCGTTTTAGACATAAAAAACCAGAGTTCTTTGCTATTTTTGTCTTCGACATGGGCGTACATAGGCTCTGAATGCTCTTTTGAGCCAATTAAACTTACCATTAGATTATTGTCGCTGCCGATGGAATCAAATAATTCTGGTTGTAATGAAGTTGACATATGCTCTCCTTTAATTAGTGTTCATCTCTAGTAAAGCAGATCCAATGCCAAAAAAAATAACTTTAGAATCAGTTAGTTACGCATGCACTCTGTGGGAAATTTGCAGATATTACTCATCTGCTTAGTACTATGTGAAAAGGTTACAAAAAAATGGAGTACAGATTAAAGTCTGTACTCCATTTTTTACTGCCCCAGGCGCTAAACCTTAATACCTTGCTTGGAAGGACCCTCCTCTGAAAATAGGGTCTGAATTTGCATTTGCCTTGGATTTTTAACAGAAGGGATAGTCGGCATCTCTAGTTTCTCGTTAACGCCTTGCAATGGCAGATGACGCATAGCTCGGCTCACATGTTTGATACAAGGATCTGGCTGCTTTTCCTGCTGGATTAGGAATATCCCCTTAGTCTTCAACCAGAGGCCTACTTGATCCGAACTAGTGTAGCGAATGAGAGGAATAGTCAGCACCATTCCAACTAAGACTGGCAGCAGCCAAAGCACAAGGTTGGGCGTGAAAAACACAGTGATTGCAGACCAAGATATGCCAATTAAACTCGGTATCCAGCCAATCTTAACGGCGTCTCGCCAAGCAACCATTTTCCCTTCTCTAGCTTGAGCTTCCCATCCGACAGACTTACCTGCCAACACATTCACCACAAAATAGCTGTGGAATAACAACATAATTGGCGCGATTAGCAAAGCAAAAATAAATTCGGCGAGTGCACTTTTTAATAAGTTAACGCGTCCGCCAAATTCTTGGTGCCGGGTTAATATAGCCAAAAACACTCCGATTAATTTGGGTAAAAATAGCAGCCCAAGCGTCACATAAAGCGTCGTTATCATAAGTGCTTCCGGCGTAATCACCCAAGACGGGAATAATTGATAAGTATTTGGAAAATATACGGGATCGGTCAAAGACTTAAGCACGGCATCGGCACTACCGGCCGCTAAGATTATCATTAAGCAAATAGACGACAGGTAAGCAAACGCACCAAACACAAAATGCAACTTATTGGTTGTCTTTAGACCTTTGACGTTAAGCAAACCAAGATGCTGCATATTGCCTTGCACCCAACGTCTGTCTCTGGTCGCATAATCAATTACATTGGAAGGCACTTCTTCGTAACTGCCTTGCTTATCTAAAGACAAATAAACTTCCCAACCATTTCGTCTAAGCAGGGCCGCCTCAACAAAATCGTGGCTAAGAATATCCCCACCAAACGGTTTTTTGCCCGGGATGGAGGGCAAGCCGCAACTCGTCAAAAAAGCTTGGCTGCGGATGATGGCGTTGTGTCCCCAATAATTGGCACAATTCCCTTGCCAAAAATTAAGCCCAGTCGCCAGCATAGGGCTATATAAGCTAGCGGCGAATTGTGTGTATCGAGCAAAAAACGACGATTGCCTAACAGGCATAGGAATGGTTTGAATCAGGCCCACCTTGGGGTTTTGTTCTAGTCGCGCCGCCAAATCTAGCATAGTACTTCCCGCCATAATGCTATCGGCATCCAGCACTATAACTCCGCAATATTGATGCCCCCAATTTTCAAAAAAATCTTTAACGTTGCCTACCTTGCGCTCTAAATTGTTTTCTCGACGCCTGTAGTAGCAGCGCCCTCGCAGGTTTGATGGCAGACGAGATAATAGCTGAGCCCATACTCTGGGTTCGGCCTCCACTTTGCTTTGCTCTTGAGTGTCGCTCAACATATAAAAATCAAAATTGTCGATACATTTTGTCTTTGCTAAAGCCATTACGCAGGCTTCAAAGCCCGCCATGATCCGCATGGTATCTTCGTTATAGATAGGCATTATCACAGCATGTCTTTCCCGTAAGCTCTCCGGAGGGTTTGCTTGCCCTTGGTTTACCCTTAGGGTTAAAGGATCTAACTTTAATAAATTTAAAACAAAGCCTAAAACTGATGTCCAAAATGCTACCGATAGCCACAAAAATAACAATACAGCGAATACTAACTGTACCCATTCCAGAGGCCGAATCCCGTTTGGCTGAAAAATTAGGTAAAGCTGAGAAGATGCCCAAGCAGACAGGGGTAAAACCAGACCTGCCAAGATTACTAAGCGAAAAGACTGCCCCTTACACATCAAGACCAATTTATCTTTCGTAAACATAAGACCACTCCTCACTAATTACCTGCTCCTTGTCTAACAAGGCTAATCTCATATCCACTACGCTATCTTCTTGGTCGGGGATAACTGAAAAGGTCACTCTTATTTCACTGTCAAAATTTGTAAAATAAAAATTTGAACTCTCAATGCGTGCGTTGCTAGCAAAGAGGTCAAGGTGCAGATTATCTATGTTGAGCTCACCTTCTGGTTTCTGAAAATCGACCACAAAGCGTCTTGAAAGGTCGTCTTCTTCTATCTTCTCTCCCGGTAAGCGGTTGGCACCCTGCATAGTTCTGAGTACTGGCGCGAGGGAACGATCAAAGTGATTGCCGCTGGTGGACATCAGTGAATACTTGACATAATGACTTTGGCCAGCGAGTAGAGGCTCGTTATTCACCCAATAACTTACAATATTGTCGTGGGTCTCTGAATCCGTTGGAATCTCGACGGTTTCTAAACGCCCAGCATTAAAGCCAACTTTGGGCTCCACCCATAAACCCGGACGCATGTGGTAATTTGCCTCTGGGTCAACATAATGACTGTACTGTATGTCTCTTTGTAACATCCCAAACCCAGTAGGCTTGTTTGCACTTAACGATGTCATTCTAAGTCTGCTAGGGTTGTCTAGAGGTCGCCAAACACGATTGCGGCCTTGTGTCTGCAATGCAACACCATCACTGTCGTGTACTTCTGGACGGAAATCGTCTGGCTTGTTTAAGCTATTTTCGCCATATAAGAACATACTGGTGAAAGGGGCGAGGCCGAGTTTTTTAATGTCTTTTCTGGCAAATATCCATCCTTCTACCTTGGCTCGAGTATTTAGCCCAGGCTTAAAAACAAATTTAAATATACCTGTTGCCGAAGGGCTATCCAGTTTCGCGTAAAGCGTAAATGCATCGCTCTCAGTTTCGATTAACCAAAAATCCGTAAAAGAGGGAAATTCCTCTCCCTCTGGTTCACCTGTATTAATGGCTAATGCCCTGGCCGAAAGTCCATAAATCTGGTCTTGCCCAATTATCCGAAAATATGTCGCACCTTGGAAAACAATAAATTCATCTTTATACGCTTCAGTATTTAAAGGGTAATGAATTCTGAAGCCAGCATAGCCTACATCCTCTACTATCTTATCTTTGAGTGACTTAGCTGAACCATCGTAAATAAACTTTTTCGAGTCGAAAGGTAGACTATTCACTCTGTTCTGCCAATCAACCACATTAATTCGAACAGGGGCTTTATACAAAAAACCCGGATGAAAAAGTTGCACTTCGAAAGGACGCTCACCATGCCACAATGCTTCTTTGGGATCGAAACGAATCGACCTGTAGGCATCATACGAGAGGTCGTTTAAAGCTTGGTTCCGTATCTGGTTCGGTGCTTGATACCCTTGCAATGCTTCTTTCTTGGCTTGCTCCACCAATTTTTGCAGCAGGGGGGCTGATGGATTTGGTAACAGTTTTGCCTGCTCAGCTTGAACGGATCTAATAGTACCGAACATAAGTAACACACATATACACGAAGCTAGTTTCTTAAATTTACACATCGGAATTTCCCTTTGAGGCTTGATATCGGCGCTAACCTAAAACCTCTACTGAGCAAATTGAAGACCACAACTTATACTAGAAATAACGTATTGATTTGAAAATGAAAGTAATAAAATTTTCAATCAAACCTAATGCCTTTTAAAAATTGGATTGCCTAGTGTATGAAATTTTTACACGGTATTTTGAAAAGACTCACCTTGAGTTTACAGATTAAAAAAACAGCTTTTTACAGTGAAAAAGTGTGGTTTTTAATCTAGCTTGATAACTCGCGCTTGAAAAAATTAAGGATAATACGTGCTAAAAATTCTCATTGTTGATACCGACATTGCCACCCTAAACAGCTTGAATAGTGGTATTGGCGACACATTTGAGTGTGTGGCAGTCCATCCTTCCAAAGACATAGAAGCCAAAGCTAACGCATTTAAACCCGATATTTTACTGATCGATCTTCACGCACCTGCAGTGCGCCAAGCAAAAACCATACAACCTCTAACCAACTTAGCATGCGGCAAACGTGTGGTGGTCATTTTCACCTCTGAAAAAAACGACATAGATACAAAAATCGAGGCTTACAACCTAGGCGCACATGACTTTATTAGTAAGCCCTTATCCGACACAGAACTTGCCCATAAACTAGATAACTTGAATACATTTATTGAAGAGCGCGAAAGCTTAATAAATAGCGCCAAAGACACTCAGTCTTTGGCCATGACATCCATGAAGCAAGCCTCTCACTATGGCTACATCATGAATTTTTTCAAAAACCTCTACCACAGCAACCATATTGATGATGTAGCCAAATTATTTTTCAATGCTATGGATTATTGGGGATTAAAGGCCTGCGTTACCTTTAGGCTAGACGACCAAGTGTTTTATAGCTGTGACGGCGGCAATTCAATTCAGCCTATCGAGCGAAAAATCTTTATCGCGTTAGAAAACGCAGGCAGACTTTACAGCTTTGGCAACCGCTTACTGGTTAACGACTTACATGCATCTTTTTTGATTAAAAATATGCCTAAAGACGAAACTGAAGCAGGAGAAATTCGTGATATTGTCGCAGCGGTTATCGAAGGACTAGAAGCCAAAATCGTCGATTTAAAGCGCCAAGCAGGCCTTAACTTGGTCACCGAGCGACTGAGCAATACCATACATAATGTTAAACAAGGCGTGAATAGCCATAGTCAACTGGTCTCTTCGGTTATCACTGACATGATTGGTTCAGTCGCCAGTAGCTTCCACGACTTAGACTTAACCGAAGCCCAAGAAGAATTTTTTCACGATATGTTCGAAAAAAGTGGCGAACGCATGATGGCAGTAGAAGACATTTTGTTGGGCATACAAGAACAACTGTCTCTTTTGTCAAATCAAGTCACCGCCATAATAGATGACACAACGCAAACTCCAAAACTATCTGTACCCACAGAGTCGGCCGAAATAGAGTTGTTTTAAACATCGAGGCAAAGGCTATTTGCCAGGACCAGCTTCCCAGGTGCCGCCGTTAGCGCTGCAACTCTGTTGCATAAAGGCCATGTCATTTTTGTACAAATACGACACATAAGGCAAAGGCACACCAGATTGCATTTTCAAGCCTTTGCACACCCCTTTGTAATTGGCTGGGCAAGCTGACAGGTAACGCGCTTTAAAGGTAAACAATTCATTACTGACTGGCTCACACACCTGCTTAAATTGTGCATCAGTCAGAGTCAGATTCTTAATACAGGTCTCGGTATTGCCATACTCGGAAAACGACTGCTGTAAACAATGTGACGACTCGCTGGCGATGGTTGAACCACTTACACAAACAAACACGGCTGATACAACCGATACCACATAACTCAACATTCTCATTTTACGCTCCTTGTTGTTGATCGGAATTTTCTTGATCTTGGCGAAGTTTACCTGCCGCCTGTTGCTCTAGCACAGCATCAGCGCTACTTTCCATCTGTGCGGACAAGCCATTGGTGTTGGCTCGACTCGCCTCATTTACCCTGAAAATGGTCTCAGCACTACTTAAGTCGCGCTCATTGGTCAAAGACGCCAAGGCCTCGCGGCTTTGCAAAAACTGTTTAATTTCGGCCACTATGCCATGTAGCTCCTGATCGTTTTTATCCATTTGCATAACGTAGCGGGGAGATTCCAAGTTTGACGCACCTGAGGTGGCAAAAGTAGAGGTAACAATGCGCGAAGTGATGACCCAAGGCGTAATCGAACTCCTCACGACCACATTTTCAGAGCGAGTTGAATCGTGAATTGACATACCCGTAGAAACTTTACTCTCGGTGAAAGTGCCGTCGGTCTTCATCCACATCAATAGGCTATTGAACTGCATTTCTGCCCAAAATAAGCGCGTGCCACGTTCGAGGATCTTGGCGCCCGAACTCACGGTCAACCAGCTAAACAGCAGCACGAGAAAACCACTTAGTTGCAAACCAAACTTCTGCCACAAGTCATCTGACACCCGTGAATCAAGCAAATTGGCTACCACAAACTCCTGTAGTTCATAACCCTTAAAAACCGTAAAAAACAACAATAGCGCCGACACAAACACCATGCCTTGTGCCACTGCCGTCGCCAACAATCTAAACGCTTTGAACTTGGCGCTGTAGTTGATAGTACTCAACTCTGGCTGTGTTTCCATAAGCAACTTGCCTTTAAAGCTGCCTTTACCTTGACTCTGCTCTTTTAACTGAGGGTCAAACTCTTGATACATGCGGTTCGGCACTTCTTTGTAGCGGCGATTGGCCAGCACAATATTTTCAATGTTGATAAAGATCTCGTCAGGGTGAATAGACTCCTGAAGGTTGTCGCGAAACTCGCTGACCTCAGTACTTGGCTTAGCGAGAGTTAACCGCTCTCGCACCATCACCCAAAACAGACCTACCACTGCAGCTAAGGTCAACATCAGTACAACCAAATTCCACCAAGCTTCAAACACCAATACATCGGCCACCAGTTGCTGAACTCGGTCAGTGGTCACTGTGTCTAAGCGACTGTAACCAAACCCAGTGACAACAGGCACGATGATCGCGAAGCTGAGTAACTTGGCCAACCCCGCCACATTTTTAGGCTGTAGCCGCGCAGCCTGCTTGGACTGTAAAAAAGCTGCAGCTTGTTTCCACTGAAATAACAAGTAAAGCAATAGCACTATGGACAGCACTGGCGTAATCAGCGAGCCAGCTTGGCCCACTAAACCCGACACCGAAACAAAATACGCAATGCCAAATGCAAACAGACCCACGGCAGCAAATACCAATAGCCCAGCAATATCTTGGACAAAATTTCGAATGGGAAAAGGCGCAAAAATCAATCGCGGTAACAAAGTATGGATAAGTCTGGCAATCCAGCCTTCGGGCTCTCTAAAGGTCGCATTCTTGCGGCCCATCAGCATGGATTCTAACTCTTGGCCGTCGTAAACAGTTTGTTGGCGCTCGGCGTTGGCGTTGTCTTTTTCGCTGGGATTGTAATTGAACGCCAAAGAGGTAGGGACCGAACGCCCTACAAAGTACTTAAACAGTTGAAACACGCCAGTACCTGCGTGGCGCAATCCTATACCCACTAACGCTAAACCGAGCAGCGCATCGACCCAAGCCAAACCAATGCTGGTTTTCAAATCGATTGCCACACCGAGTAAAGCAAATACACCCAAACCGACAATCGCCGCGCCGCTTAGCGCTTTGGCAATCCCTTCTTGTTTAAACGGGTTAGTGATACCTAAGGTATTGGTACCAAATTCATATGCCATATCAACATTCCTTATTTCTAACCAAATATACTACATCCACAAAACAGCAAGTTACTATACGATACTCTGCCCTGATACACGAACAAAAAAGGGCCACAACAAAATATTGCTGTGGCCCTTTTATGCCTCCTAAAATGCGTGAATTCAGATAATCACAAATAAAAGCTCATCAGGCCCTTATCACTGTCGGTCGTTGTTCATCACCTTGACCCAAGCAGCGACAAAATCTTCAACAAACTTCTGTTTTGACGTATCAAATGCATAAACCTCAGAGACCGCTCGTAGCTCGGAGTTTGAACCAAAAATCAAATCAACCGAAGTGGCCGTCCAGCGCTTAGTACCAGTTTTGCGCGCTAACCCTTGATAAACCCCATCCACTTCAGATTTTTGCCACTGAGTCGACATATCCAATAGGTTAACAAAAAAGTCGTTGCTCAATGCGCCCGGGTTGTCAGTCAACACACCATGGCTGTCGCCTTTATGATTGGCACTCAACACTCTAAGGCCACCCACCAACACTGTCATCTCAGGCACGGTCAAATCAAGCTTATCCGCTTTATCGACCAAGGCTTGAGTCGGAGACAAATAGCTGTGCTGTGCATCAAAGTAGTTGATAAATCCGTCGGCGTGAGATTCCAGCAAGGCAAAAGACTTAGGATCAGTTTGCGCTGGCGTAGCATCTCCTCTACCTAAGGTAAAAGGCACTTCAATATCAAATCCAGCCTCGCCAGCGGCCTTTTCAATCGCTGCCGCACCGCCTAACACAATCAAATCAGCAAGAGATATATGTTTTTTAGAAAATATACTGCCGTGATTTTGTTGCTGAATATCCTTTAATACATCTAACACTTTAGTTAGCTGTTGTGGGTTGTTTACCGCCCATTGGTTTTGCGGAGCAAGGGCTACCCGCGCGCCATCTGCTCCACCGCGCATATCGGTATCGCGATAAGACGATGCTGAGGCCCAAGCAGTACTGACCAACTCTGCAGTCGTCAATCCCGAGTCCAAAATTTGTCGTTTCAACTTGTCGACCTGCTTAGCTGAAACCGTCGAGCGCGTATCGTCGCTAATCGGATCTTGCCAGAGCTTTTCGCCTTCAGGTACTTCATTGCCTAAGAAGTTGCGACTGGGCCCCATATCTCGGTGAGTAAGCTTGTACCACGCCTTGGCAAAGGCCAATTGATATTCTTTGGGATCAGCAAGGAACCGCTCAGCAATCTTGCGATAAGCAGGGTCGGCCTTTAACGCCAAGTCTGCGGTAGTCATCACGGGTGGGTTGAACTTACCCTCAATGTGCGCGTCTGGCACTACCCTGTGTAATGACTCATCAGTGGGTATCCATTGAATGGCACCTGCTGGACTGCGGGTTTGTTTCCAATCAAAATTCAGTAAATTACTCAAATACAGAGAGGTCCACTGAGTCGGCGCTTGTGTCCATGCCCCCTCTAAACCACTGGTCACAGTGTCTTCCGAGTGGCCTTTACCGCATTTATTTTTCCAACCTAAGCCTTGCTCTTCTATACCTGCCGCCGCTGGCTCACGCTCTAAACAGTCGGACGGTTTGTGCGCGCCGTGCATTTTTCCAAATGTATGACCTCCTGCAATTAACGCCAGTGTTTCTTCATCGTTCATAGCCATGCGCTCAAACGCGACTCTGATATTTTTAGCTGAGCCCTTAGGATCAGGCACACCTTTAGGACCCTCAGGGTTAACGTAAATCAACCCCATATGCGTTGCCCCTAGAGGTCGCTGTAACTTGCCATCTCGTGTTTCTCGATCACTCGCTAACATTTCGACCTCTGGCCCCCAGTACACCATATCTGGCTCCCAGTCATCGGCTCGACCACCAGCAAAACCGTAGGTTTCAAAGCCCATATTTTCAAGGGCGACATTCCCCGCGAGCACCATCAAATCTGACCAAGACAACTGCTCACCATACGCTTGTTTTATTGGCCATAACAAACGGCGAGCTTTATCTAGATTGCCGTTGTCTGGCCAGCTATTTAGGGGCTCAAAGCGTTGCTGGCCACCACCTGCGCCGCCTCGTCCATCTAACGTGCGGTAAGTACCAGCACTATGCCAAGTCATGCGGATAAAAAATGGACCGTAATTGCCAAAATCGGCCGGCCACCAGTCTTGAGATTCCGTCATCAACTTGTTGAGATCGGCTTTTACTGCGTCTAAATCTAATTTATTGAATTCAGTCGCATAATCAAAAGATGGGCCATAGGGGTTCGAGCGAAGGTCGTGGTCACGCAACGCCGACAAATCCAGTTGCTCTGGCCACCAAAACAAATTGGATTTGGCTTGCCCGCTGACGGTAATACCAGACCCCACAGCGCCCTTGGGCTTACTGGTTTCTTGGGCATACAAGCTGCTAGAAAGAGAGAGTAAAATGCCACCAGCTAATGCAGATAGCGCGTAAATGCCTGAGTGTTTGTTGTTTTTCATTTTTATGCCTACAGAGTGAAGGTTAAGAACCAAGTGCCCCAAGTGTAGGAGTCAATCCCGCAACGGGACATATGAAAAAACTGATGGTCACTATCGAAAATACTAAACGTCAGGAAATCTAATAAAAATCATATTAAAATCAAATAACTAACAATATTAACAAATTTATCACATTTATGCTGGAGCAAAAGTTCTGTTCACTCACCTCACTTTAACTCAATCTACTCTGGAAGCTCATACTGGTTTTTGTTAAAGAACGTTTGATACATAGCCATAGCAGAGCATAAACGCCACCTTCAAAATACCTGTATGCCGAGGGACGCTAACATATGTGAAGAATAGGAAAAATCCGAGTTGCACAGACTCCGCAAATCGACTCAACTGATTATCAGGTTAATAATGGCGATAAAGCTGTGTTCAAAGCAGAGAAAACGCTGATTTCCCAGATTTCAACACAAACTAACGCAAGGTTTACCTAGCCGCAGAAATTAAAAATCGGTCACTAAGTGCATTCCAAACCAAAAGATATCATTTTTGGACTCAGGTTCGACCCTAACTAAATGACCACCAATTGACTGCTCAAGCTGAAGATTAATCAACAGTGATTGGTTCCAAGAAAAGGTCATGACTGCGCCTACATTAGTGCTAGTGTACCCGCTATTGGCCTCTACAATATAGCCGTTATCATATGAGCCAGACAAATAAGGGGCCAGTGTAACCTTAGGGTTAATCTGATACTGAGTGCTCACACCTAAGGTAGTAAAGTATCCATTTTGCTCAGTGCTATATACAAAATTGAAAAAAGGCTCAGCACCGCTTTGAGTCAACCAAGTTAAGTCTAAGCCTATCTCGTTATCACTCAGATCATCAGCAAAAAACTCAATGCGAGTTGCGCTAAATGAATAGCCTATGCCTGCCCACGAATTTTGATAAATAAGGGTAAGATTCAATTCGTCGTAATTGCTTCTACCTTCTTCAGACCAGCCATAAGTAGATGCAAACAACACATTGTCGTTAAACTCCTTCGCCCAAGAGGCCCAATAGATCCCACCGCTTTGTAAATTATCGCGCCCCTCACTGATATAGCGATTATCAAACCCTACGGATACTTGATTTTTGGCATAACTGGCCGCAGAGCCAACAAAACATAAAAATAAACACACAAAATTTAAATAATTAAACAAGCTTTCAAAATCACTTTACATACACACTATCTGTGAATTATACGAGATACACTCAGAAAAACTAATTTATTAACCACTCTAAGAAAGGAGGTTTATTCATAAAACAGGCGTAAATGTTACTGGGCGAGGTCAAACACCAAAGTAAACTTAGCTCCTCCAAGGTGAGCGCAATCATCAAGACTCAATAAGGCGTTGTGCCACTGTGCAATGCGGGTCACAATTGCCAACCCCGTAACGCATCAATACTGATTTAGCTGCCTCTGTTTGCCACGAGTAAGAAAGAGGCCAAACAAAAAGCCCTACCGGCAGGCAGGGCTTTTGATGAAGATCACTTACGTGATTAACCGCGGCGTTAGAAAGGTTAACCTCCTACTCGAATTAACTCCCATCTCGCCCGTCTGTTACTTCCAGGTCTGCTGGTTGTAGTATTGATTGAATTCGATCTGTCTTCTAAGAATCGATCTGTATTGGTTGCTCTAATAGTAAATACACCATCGGCTATTTCTACTACATCATACTTTTTATCATTGTCATTTCTTGGGGTTCTGTCGGTAACAGTTATTGTGTTACTTGAGGCAATAGTGCGCAAAATACCCGTGCCAGTTCCAGCTTCTTTTCTGATATCGATATTGTAGTAATCGCCCTGTCTGATAAATCTCCACTGTTTATCAAAGCCGCTTTGAGACGTGCTGGTATCAAGATTAGCGTTGTTTCCATCTAAAAAGCGACCCGTTTCAACGTTACGAACTTTGTACCAACTGCCATCAAGATTACTTGCAGAAGAATTCGACTCAACCAAACGTACCTCTACTTTGGCAATCATGAATGATTCTAGGTTAACGTGCATAGCGGCCAACGAACGACCCGTTGCATTACCCATGGCAAGGGTACTGCCGCTGATCCAACGCCCTGGAGTAATAGTGTTGTACTCTACAAGTGCATTTGCATCTTCTTCTAGCTGGGCAAGCCTGGCTCGACGTACAGAGCCACTGCCAGCGATAGAGCGGCGAGTACTGCCGTAAGTCGCATTACTTCGATTGTCAATCCACCCCCCGTTTCGCTCTTGTGTTCTGTAGTTAGAGTGCAGATCTTTTAGCTTGTTAAAACCGCTTTGCTCTCGGCCATAAGGAATAATTCTGTATTCATAGTTGGTGCCTGGTTCAACGGGCAGTGTCATACGCAAGTTAACGCGCTCTTCACTCGAGGCATAAGCAGGCCTGTGGCTATAATTTGACACTAAAGCATTGTAGGTTCTATCGTTGCCAGTTCCGGTTGTAGTAAAAATACCGTCAATTACATTTGAGTTATCGGTATCTATGGTGCTGGTGTAGCGATAGCGTGTTTCACCAACCATAGTGTCTAATAAACCCAGCGCCATACGTTGCGGTGAATACAAATTACCAATTGAGCCATTACCCCATTGATTGATCTGTCTTACATTTCGCTCGTAAGCCATTCTGGCAAGGCGAACCATAAACGAAGAACCGTGAGACGTGCCTACGTTGACAATTGGACCTGAGCCAAAGTTGGTAAACAACCAAAATTCATGAACCTCAAATGGTACATCACTTCTTACATTTGGATTGTTTCTAAAAGGCCCTACTGCATCGTCAAACCACTTGATAGGATCCAAGCCACCTAGGCCTCCCTCTAATCGATCAAAAAACGGATAGTAAGAGACACCAAAAAAGTCATAATCAACGTCGTTTCTGTTTGCCCAGTCGATAAAACGATTACCAAACGAGGTAATAGGGTTACCTCGGTAATCTAGTCTTGGCTGACCATTTTGCATGGCAGCAAAGGTTGCTTCTCTGAAGTGCACGCCAACAATGGCATTAGGTAAAACTGAACGAACCGCGTTTAAGGTTCTTCTGTAGTGATTAAAGTACTCGGTTGCTGTACCCGCCCAGTGCCCTGGAGTATCAATCTCTGAGCCTACACGGAATCGCCATTGAGAGACAGTAGACGCACCAAATTCGTCGACTAAGCGTTGAATCGTTGCAGTAATGAACTGCGACCATGCATTTCTTCTATCAGGTGGCAGGGCGTTACCGTAAGTTTCGATCTCGGTAGAACGTAAAAAGTTTTCACCATCAAAATTATCAACAAATGTATGGTCGTTTTGAAAATCCCAAGGCGGGTTATCTAGAACGATTTGATTAACTCGAATACCCACAGCTCTGTACTGCCTTATTTTGTCAATGAGCTGGTCAAAATCGTAAACATCGCTGCCATTTTCTCTGGAATATAAATCGCCAGAAAAGTCTTTGGCTGGGTTTCCATCTATGCTGGTTCGCCATCCACCCAGAGTTCGAATGAAGTTTAGTTTTCTGGTTTCTCCTTTGAATTCACCTACGGTTTCAACGCGCCCTGAAAAAATTTTGTTTTCTACGCTCCAGAAATTAAAAATCTCACCGCGACGATTGCTATCGTCGGCATAATTCACGTTCAAGGTTGATTGAGCTAAGCTCGCAGTTGATGTCAGTATGCTCATCCCTAACGCTACACTGAGAAATTTTTTTACTGTGCTAAATTTTTTCATAAGACACCTGCTTCTCCAATGTGTATTTTTATACACAAATGTTAACAACATGTGAAATGCTATTACATTTAGTTATTTAGAGCAATGCTGGTTAACATTACGAAATATCATTTAGACTTATTGTTTTCACTCAAACCACAGTTAAAGTAACTCATTGAGTAGATGGAAACCTAGCCAGATAGTTTAGCTTATTGGGTGTTTGGCATAGCATTTAAAAATCTTAAAAGTTCAATATATACAATGAGATAAACTCAAAATATAAAATCAAACCATCTAGTATCACCCGCCTCCTAGAGAGCAAATAATTTACCTTAATTTATGACCGAGAGCAGCTTTTAAGATTGGGTTGGAGGAAGGGTAATTGTTAACTTACTGTTATAATTTTGCAGGGGTACTATTAGGCGATGCTAGCAATAGTAAGATTACATTTATAAGAGACCAAACAAAAAAAGCCCTACCGGCAGGCAGGGCTTTTATTAAACACGATGAAGTCACAGCTTATTTTCTAACGTGCCCATCACCCATCACAATAAATTTCTCTGTGGTCAAGGAGTCTGCGCCCATTGGCCCATATGCATGTAACTTGCTGGTGGAAATGCCAATTTCGGCACCCAAACCTAATTCTCCTCCGTCAGAAAAACGTGAAGAAGCATTGGCCATTACCACGGCTGAATTGATGCGGCGGATAAAAGCCTGAGCTTTTGAGTAATCTTGGGTAGCAATGACTTCGGTATGCCCAGAGCTATGTTGTTCGATGTGCTCTATACCTTGTTCAAAGTCATCAACTACTCTAATGGCAATTTCCATAGCTAAGTATTCGGCGTCCCAATCGTCTTGTGTGGCGGCTTGGGCATTGTCAAAATAACCAATACTGGCTTCACAAGCATGAACTAGGGTGTTGTGCTCGCCTAACATAGCCGCAGCTTTTGGCAAGAAGGTGGCTGCAATGTCTTTGTGAACCAGCAATGTCTCGAGTGAATTACATACGCCCGTGCGTTGGGTCTTACCGTTTTTGAGCAGGTTAAGGGCTTTTTCTAGGTCTGCGTCACTGTCTACATAAAGGTGACACACGCCTTTAAAATGCTGAATAACTGGGATCCGGCTGTTTTCTGAAACAAAACGAATGAGCCCTTCTCCACCACGAGGAATGATTAAGTCGATAGACTCATTTAAAGTCATCAGCTCGTTCATCACGGCGCGGTCGGTATCTGGTACCACGACCACAGCTGCTGGGTTGATTTGGTGTTTGGCAAGGGCGGTTTTAATGCATTCGGCCAACGCAAGGTTTGAATGCAGGGCTTCTTTACCCCCTCGCAAGATAACCGCATTGCCCGCTTTTAAACATAAAGCAGCGGCGTCTATGGTGACATTCGGACGAGACTCATAAATCATAGCTATCACGCCCAGAGGAATGCGCATTTTGCCCACCTGAATACCGCTAGGCATAGTTTGAATACTTGAAATACTGCCCACAGGGTCGGATTGGCCAGCGATTTCAATCACAGCATTCGCAATACCTTTTATTCTGGCAGGGTCAAGTGCTAGGCGGTCTAGCATGGCGGCATCTAGGCCGTTTTCTTTTCCAGCGGCTAAGTCTTTCTCATTAGCCGATAAGATGCTGGGCGTATTGTCGACCAAAGACGCGGCGATATCCGTCAACAAGGTGTTTTTTTGTTCGGCATTCAAATTTGCAACATGGCGAGCGGCTAATTTTGCTTGCTGTGCTGCTTCGGCAATAGAAAAACTCATTACTTCTCCTCACTTTACTGGCGGGTTAGCGCCTCTTTATAACAATACCAGATCGTCTCTGTGTATTGCCGCTTCACTAAACGAGTAGCCTAGGGTCGCTTCAATCATATTACTGTTTAAGCCTTTGATAGCGGCTAAGTCTGCTGCATTATACATGACCAAGCCTTTGGCAATGGGAGTATCTTCAAAACAAATATTCACCGCTTCGCCCGAATCAAACTGCCCTTCTACATTTATAATCCCCGAGGGCAGTAAAGATGCACCTGTGTCGAGTAAGGCTTGCTTAGCCCCTTGGTCAACATGAATCACCCCGCGTACCTTTAGGGTATGCCTTAACCAAGTATCTCGGGCGCTATCTAGGCTCTGGCTAGGCACAAAGCGCGTACCGGGCACTTGTCCTTCAGCCAACATAGCGAGAGCCTTGGCGTCACGGCCATTAACGATAAGGGTTTGAATACCGGATTTAACACATTTATGTGCCGCTTGTACTTTGGTTTGCATACCGCCCGTGCCAACATCGCTCCCAGCGCCACCCGCCAAATCGTAAATTTGTTGATTGATTTCGGTAACTTCTGGGATCAGCTTTGCATTTGGATTTTTTCGCGGATTGTCATCAAACAACCCATCTATATCAGAGCAAATAATCAGAGTATCGGCCTCGGCCACTAAGGCAACATAGGCCGCCAAGTTGTCATTGTCGCCCACTTTTAACTCATTCACCGCAACCGTATCGTTTTCATTAACTATGGGTAAAGCTTGGTTTTTGAGTAGCTGTCTAAGGGTATTTTTAATGTTTACGTAACGCGTTCGGTTATGTAAATCGTCAGACGTTAACAGTATTTGTGCACAGTCAAACTCGAATAAACTCGCCCAACTCGCCATCATCTGAGTTTGACCTATGGCTGCCATAGCTTGTTTTTCAGCGATCGAAGGATGGTGGTTAAAGGCAATTTTACCCTTGCCAGCTGCGACACTGCCCGACGACACCAAAATCACCTCTTTGCCTTGCTTTCGACTCTTTTTAATAAACTCAGCAATGGCCGCTAAATACTCTGTGCTGCATTGATTATTATTAGGTGCAATTAAGCTGCTACCCACCTTTACCACAGCACGTTGCCAATTAAATGTACTCATAAACTTCTCACGTTCGAACCCGTTGAAAATCTTAGCATTGATTATCAAGGGCGGCTTTAACCAAAATAAAGACAGCTAACAGGCTACGACAGGAAGCTGAATTTTACCATTTTGCACTAAAATACAATCCATATTCGCAGCTTTTGCAGCCTGCAGGCCAATGGGTGTGTCTTCGAACACCACACACTCCTCGGGCGCTAAACCTAAACCCTCGGCAACCTTTAGAAAGGTTTCGGGATGAGGTTTACCTAACGACACATCAGACGCAGTCACCAATACAGAAATCAATTTGTCTAACCCAGTTTGTTCAATCGCATGTTCTGCATGACGTCGGTCAGAGCCAGTTCCTATGCCCATTTTTAGCTGCCCCTGATAGTGCTCAGCAACGGCTAAGGTATCTGGGATCACACACGGAATATCTTCAAGCTGCGCCCAATTATGTCGCTTAGTGGCAGCGACTTCGAGAGGATCGTGATTAAGGCTAAATTTATCGTTTAAAATACGAGCGATTTGTGCAGTGGGTACTCCGCCTAATCCGTGCATAAAGGCATAATCAAACGCGTAACCATAGTGCTTGCAGGTTTGCTCCCAGGCCTGAATATGCGCGCCCATTGAATCAATAAGGGTGCCGTCCATATCAAACACAATCCCTTTATATTTTGATAAATCAATCATTTACACACCTTACTTGACTATTAATTAGGGTTACATTATTCAAAAACACACACTATAAATCGCCCCAACAATTTATTCGAATGACACATTATAGCAATGCAATATTAAGGCATGTGAAGCTTTTCTGTATGCTTTGCAGCGAGTTGCGCGGTATTTATATAATGAAGCACGGTTGTGGTGTAGTTGTTCTACATGAATGCGTACTAAAGCGCTAGAAATGCTGCGCAAACGCTCAACTTGGTTGCGAGTCACTTCGGATTCGTCTTAAAAGATTTTTACTCTTTGTTGCAGCATTTTGACTTATATTAATAGGACTTCAATGCTGCGCCATGACTAAAAAGTTTTTATATTTCACCAAGTATGGAACAAAAAGTATACGGAAAAGCGCCACACGCCCGAGTACTATACTGAATGGTAGAGGGTGGAGATATGCTTATTGCCACCAAAAGCCGCACTGCGCCCTCCAACGTAAAGCAGGATAATTTTGTTAGTTGCGTATCAATTGTCGTGAATTTTAAGTAGTCTCAACGGTCTAGATAGCTATGGATCAATTTTATCGTGAAACGTATAACCGACTTTTTCCGTATTACGTTAGGTTACACACTGATTAGTATAAGTTTATACAGGAGTTGTTATGAGCGAAAAAACTAAAACATCATTGCTACCTCATTTCGTTATCGGGACCGCTATTCTCGCTGTCATCTTAGCTGTGTTTTTTTGGCCTTCTGAGCAGCCTCAAGAAGTCGAAACTGTTGTCATACCGGCTCCAGTTGAACAACCAGCTATATTGCCTGAGCCAGTTATTGAAGCCCCTATTGTTCCGCCTCTACCGCCTGAGCCCATTACGCCAGAGCCAGAAATTAGCCCGCCTGTAGTAGTTCAAGCACCAGAGCCAGAGCCAGAGCCATTAGACCTTAGTGACGGCGCGGTAAAAACCAAATTGATTTCTTTGTCTGACTACGATGCATTCGCCAGACTGCTAATAGATGACTCTGTGTTGCAAAGGTTTGTAGTAACGACCACCAGCTTAGCAGACGAAACGATTTCGCCTAGCCACAGGGTGCTAAACAATCCTGAAAAGCCTTTCCGTACCTACAAACAAGCCGATAAAGATTGGATCGACCCTGCCAGTTACAAACGCTACACCCCTTATGTGGATGTGTTTGATTCTTTAGAAACCGAGTCGCTCTTAGGACTTTACCAAGAATACAAACCTGCCATTGAAGAAATTTTTGCTGAAATTAGTGGCCCAGACGACGACTTCAATGAAAAGCTAATTGACGCCATAGATATTCTGCTCGACACACCCGAAGTACCCGTGCCCGTAGAAGTGTTCACAGACAGTGTAATGTTTAAATTTTCCGACCCGCAACTCGAAGAATTGGCAGCACCACAAAAACAATTACTTCGCACCGGCCCAGAAAATATGCGCAGAATCAAAGCAAAGCTCAGAGAAGTTAAACAAGCTCTGCAAGACTAAGCGTAAACCCACAGTCAAAACCGAAAAAGCCAATCTGAGTTAGATTGGCTTTTTGATTTGTACGACTCACACCTATTGTTACTAACTGCCTTTTTTAAGCAAGTATCTATAGGGAGATTGAGCTACCTCAGAGTCGATTAATTCATGACCCATAAAGCGGCAAAAACTCGGAATATCCCGAGTAGTGGAGTGGTCATCAGCCGTTACCACTAAAGTTTGGCCCACCTGCATTTCACGAATTTTCAAGCGTACCATCATCACAGGCTCTGGGCAGCGCAAGCCTAACGTATCTAACGCATAGTCTGCTGCATCGAACAGGTTAGCCTCACTCACAGTCAATCAGATCCCGTAATCCACACGATATTGCTGAATATTTGCAAGGTGTTCAGCCATGTCAGGCTTATCTTGCAAGTACTCAACTAAATCGGCTAAACACACAATCGACACCACTTGGGTATTAAAGTCACGCTCCACTTCTTGGATAGCAGACAACTCCCCTTGACCTTTTTCTTGGCGGTCGAGGGCAATCAATACGCCAGCCAATTGGGCTTGATTAGCTTGAATCAACTGCATGGACTCTCGGATAGCGGTGCCAGCGGTAATCACGTCATCCACCAGCATGATTTTGCCTGCCAAAGGGCTACCCACTAAATTACCGCCTTCGCCGTGAGTTTTGGCTTCTTTACGGTTAAAACAATAGGGCTTATCAACATTATGTTTGTCGGCCAACGCCACTGCTGTAGTGGTGGCAATCGGGATCCCCTTGTAAGCTGGGCCAAACAAAACATCATACTCTATCTTGGCTGACTGCAAGGCTTGAGCATAAAATTGGCCTAATTTAGCTAAATCACCGCCTGTATTGAACAAACCCGCATTGAAGAAGTAGGGGCTAGTACGCCCAGACTTAAGGGTAAACTGCCCAAACTTTAAAACATTACGAGCGAGGGCGAACTCAATAAATGCTTG
This sequence comes from uncultured Paraglaciecola sp., assembly GCA_947498355.1. Classification (GTDB taxonomy): domain Bacteria; phylum Pseudomonadota; class Gammaproteobacteria; order Enterobacterales; family Alteromonadaceae; genus Paraglaciecola. Next base: position 32,523 of record CANMKA010000009.1, read on the forward strand.
TTGATAATCTTGCATGGTGAACTCTTAATGTGTACTTAATTTAACGCTGATTTTTGTTCGTCGAATAACTCACGAATACCGTGCTTCGCTAGCTCAAGCATTTCGTTTAGTTCGTCAAAATCGAAAGGTTCACCTTCGGCGGTACCCTGAACTTCAATTAACTTACCTGTGTCTGTCATCACAACGTTCATGTCGGTTTCGGCATCAGAGTCTTCTAAGTACTCTAAATCGGCAATGGCAGTGCCTTTATAAACCCCAACAGAAAGAGCAGCAATCATGTGCTTAATTGGGTTAGTTTTTAAAATACCTTTAGTGCGCATCCAACTAAGAGCATCAGCCAACGCTACACAAGCGCCAGTGATAGAGGCGGTGCGAGTGCCACCGTCAGCTTGGATTACGTCACAATCAACGACTATAGTGTTTTCGCCCAATAACTTTAAATCAACTGCTGCACGCAAAGAACGCGCGATTAAACGCTGGATTTCTAAGGTACGGCCGCCTTGCTTACCTCGGGCTGCTTCGCGATCAGAGCGGGTATGAGTCGCTCTTGGCAACATACTGTATTCAGCCGTCACCCAGCCTTTGCCTTGGCCTTTCATAAATCTAGGTACACCTTCGGTCACCGAGGCATTGCACAACACCTTAGTGTTGCCAAACTCGATTAACACCGAGCCTTCAGCATGGCAGGTAAAGTTTCGGGTAATAGTAACAGGACGAATCTGACTCGCCGTTCTTCCGCTAGGACGCATGGCGACCTCCGTAATAAATAGACGTAAATAATTTTGGCGCGGATTATACCTCCTCATCAGCAAAAAATCTGGTAAAAAATAAGCAACGCAAATCCCATCAATATCGACTCAAAAAATACTAGGTAAAATCCGCAATGCCCCTCGCAGAATCCCTGAGCACGGGTATAATGCCGATTCTTTACTTTATGGAGTGTTTTTATGATTTACAGTATGACTGCCTTTGCCCGCCGAGAACTTAAAGCCGAGTGGGGCACAGCTGTATGGGAAATTCGCTCTGTTAACCAACGTTTTCTAGAAACCTACTTTCGCCTACCCGAGCAATTCAAAAGCTTAGAGCCTGTTTTACGCGAACGTTTACGCAAAAGCTTGCAACGAGGCAAGGTTGAATGCGCACTCAGGTTTGTTGCTAACGACGCCGCCGTAGGCCAACTCAATCTAAACCAAGATTTAGCCAAGCAACTCATGGAAGCCGCCGAGTGGGTGCAAAATCAAGGTCAATCAAATGGGGTTAATCCTGTTGATATTCTCAAATGGCCAGGGGTGATTGCAGCCAACGAAACCGACATGGACAGCATTCAAGGCGACATACTCAAAGAGTTTGACCTAACCCTAAAAGACTTTATTGCTGCCCGCGAAACAGAAGGCACAAATCTCAAAGCCTTAATCGAGCAACGCCTTGATGGCATTCAAGTTGAAGTCGACAAAGTAACAGGCTTTATGCCAGAAATTATCCAATGGCAAAAAGACAAAATTCTTAGCCGTTTTGAAGAAGCCAAAGTCGAACTAGACGAAACTCGCGTCGAACAAGAAATGGTCATGCTAGCGCAAAAAGTCGACGTAGCCGAAGAACTCGACAGATTAGTATCACACATAGGCGAAACCCGTAAAATTCTAAAAAAAGGTGGGGCAGTGGGCCGCAGACTCGATTTTATGATGCAAGAGTTCAACCGTGAGTCCAACACCCTAGGCTCTAAATCAATCAACAAAGACACCACTCAATCAGCGGTAGAGTTAAAAGTTTTGATTGAACAAATGCGCGAGCAAATTGCGAATATTGAATAGCATTTTGTTTGAAACGCCCACTTTGGTATACAGTGATATGGTGCAAGCAGCCAGCCAATGCTTTATAGGTCAAAAGCTCGCTGTCATTAACCAATTGTAACTGAGTAAAACCGATAACGTATAGACACGCTAAGGTGGTGTAATTTTGGATAAAAACCGTCTAAAACACGCAATAAAACAGCTCATTCCAAACGTTAGACTGGTCTATTTGTTTGGCTCTCAAGCGGACGGCAGCGCTACTCCCTCCAGTGATATGGATATTGCCGTATTACCAGAAACTAAATTAGAGCCAATAGCCCGTTTCGACCTAGAGCAAACCCTTGCAATCAAACTGAACCAAGATGTCGATTTGGTTGATTTACTGACCGCCTCGACTGTTTTGCAAAATCAGGTCATTATGCATGGCGAGCTACTGCTGGGCAGTGAAAACGAGCAAACCAAATTTGAGATGCAAGTCATGTCTATGTATCAGCACTTGAATGAAGAACGAGCGGGTATCTTGCAGGAGTTTTTAAAATGAATGACGCAATTATCAATAAATTAGCGACCATCGAGCGCTGTCTTGTTCGTATCCGCGATGTTTATGCGCTATCAAGAGCCCAATTTGAAACCGACTACACCAGCCAAGACTCTATCGTTCTCAACCTTCAACGGGCCTGCGAAGCATCAATTGATGCGGCCAACATTATCAATAAGCAACATAAAACAGGGGTCCCCCAAAGTAGCCGAGACAGCTTTGAACTGCTCAAAAAATCAGGTCTAATATCGTCCCAACTCGTGTTAAACCTGCAAAAAATGGTCGGCCTTCGCAATATTGCAGTCCATGACTACCAAACGCTAAACCTAGAGATAGTGAAGCATGTAGTAGAAAATAGGCTTTCTGATTTTGAAGAGTTTGTTGTAGAAGTCAAAAGCAGTAGATTCACCACAAAGTAAACCCCATAGATTACAAACGGTATTAACCACATATCTTGTATCTAGATTTATGCGAATGAGCGCATTTACTGGCAGGCGAAAATTACCAGCTAGTACTCACATCTTCGTACACAACCAAATCACCTTGAATATCATCCCAATGCAATACATTTGGTAAATTCTCGGCTTTAGTTAATTTGAAATTAAAATGCTCTTCGTAAGGCTTTTTGATGAAGGTTTTCAGGGGGGTAGGCGCGCCAGAAAATTCAAATACCCAGTATTTTTCAGCAGTATTACTTTTCTTACCGGTTATTTCCACATCAAGATCGCGTCTAGGTAAAAGCTTTACACTCTCGACCGAGTACAAGTATTTTCCTAACTGCTCTTGGTCTTTATCGCTATCACGTACGGTCAGCACAACATAGCGTATTTCGCGCACAATATTTCTATGTATGTTTTGACGATTAGTGGCAATAAGCTTGGTATGGTAACCCGTTAATTTCCCTGTTCTGGCCTGCTGTAAATACCTTGCATCGCGCTCAAGTTCGTTCACTGGGGCGACAAATGTCAATCCACGATGTCGCAAAACATTCACACCATAAGGGGCTATGCGAGCAGAATCTTCAATAAAATGGTAATCATATGATGAAGACTTGTTGTACTCCAAAGCCTCAAAATGTTTACCCAACTTTTGCGCTAAATACTTTCTTATCCAATAATTGTGAGAGTCTTGATTGTTCTCACTCGGCAACAAAGGAAATGCGCCAATACCAATTTCTTTTATGGCTGTTTCATAGGGGTTTTGCTCAGACCGTTGGTTATCAAAAAAACCCGGATATAACGCAAAGGCCCCCAAGACTGGGCGACTTTTTAAGGGTGATTCGTATTCTAAATGATGCTGGTGAACAATGGCGTCGCGATATCTGTGCATCTGATTAATGGCGTCTTCTGGCACTGCATCTTTGCCACCAAACTGGGTTGTGTCTATGCGGTATTTTGCATCAAACAATATAAAGAACGATTCACCACTACCCAGTGTTACCCGCAACACAATATCAGGCCGATGGGTTGCCAGCCAAGTGCGGTTGGCTTTTCCCTTAGGCGTAAAAGAAGGCTCGTGAGCAAGCTCTATTTTCATTTGATCACTTTGGTGCAGGTAAACAAAAGCAGCAGCCATCTCGTCGGTTGGAAAGGTTTTCTCAAACTGCAGTTGCTTAAGATTACTAAGGGTTCTCTTTTGTTCAACAAAACCCAAGGATTCAACTATTGACTTCACCTCTAAAAAACACCAAATCTCATAAATATCGGCAACCGACTTTATCGATAAACGGCTTTGTCCAAAGCTTCCGTTTAAGTAGTATTTCAACTGCTGCCAAACTTTATATACCTTTGCATAGCCAGCCGCTTCTTGAAGTACTTTTGACTCGGTATGTTGTCCTTTAAAGTTACCTACCTCTTGCCAAAGCTGATGTTTTGCATACTTGCCAAGCTGAACACCCCAATTGTCTAACGTATCGAGAAAAGATATCGAGACTGTTGACTCTTTCTGTTCCCTTATCGCCAAACTAATTTTGGATAAGTTCTGTTTTACATTAAACAAGACCATTTTAATAAAGCGGTTTTCTGGCGTATCGATATTCAGCCTTTGCCTAGTGATCCCAAGACGAGATGACCGCTTAGCTCGACTCAATTCTTTTGCTTTTTGCTCTTGCTTAGGCCCTAGCCTTTTGCTTACCTTTTCTAACTTTTGCTGAAACGTAAACGACTGCAGTCGATTGTGTGGGGCGTTTAAGATTCGGTTTACACCTTGATTAAATTCAGTGACAAACTGCTCAAATTGCGCCAACCAAAACAATTCAAACTTTTCAGGCTGTCTGGGTGACTTTCCCTGATCATGTGTCGTTTTGCCACTGATGGCATAACGCCAAAGAGGATAAACACCGTCAATTGCTCGGTTCATAATGCGCAAATCTAACCCTTGCACCATTTTTGTAGCAAAAACGGTAAAAGTAACCGGCACGACTTTTTGAACCTTGCCCACTGAATATTGAATGTCGAATTGGCATAGCCCTACATCATTGCCAAAATTGATCGCTGCTTGTAAGGCGTTTCGCCTAGGGTGAACAGCGAAGCTTTGATCGAGCAAGGCGTGTTTATGGTTCACAGTGCAAGAACCTATGTCTACTTGGGCTGAAAACTCCACCTCGAACCAATACTGACGGTTTTCAAAAAAGAAGGGATGAATATGTGGCGGTCCAATCAAATTGAATCTTGGCAGTACGGGCTGAGAATCAACATATACCAGCATGTCTTTACACTCAGGGAGTGCAATTGACCTAGCAGAATAGGTTCGCTCTAGTTTAGCGATAAGAGGAGCTAAATTATCTGTCGAGATGTGAAGTTCAAAATCATCGTGAAAATAACGTAATGTTTCTGTGCTCTTTTTAGCCATAATCCCTCACTACCAACGCCTTAGTGACACGTATTTAAGGCCAAAAAGACGTAAAGCCGCCAACGAGTCGCTCGTTCATCCAAGTTAGCTTTTTCTTAGAACGACACTCCACCATCACTTTGCGGTCTGTATTTTTACCTAAATTTTCATCCACTGACGATTGCTTTTCACGATACAAGTCAGGGCGCTCATCTTCCCAAATGCCAGCAAGCTGCTGTGCCAGTACTTGTTGCAACTTGTGCAACACATTCTCGCTGCTATCGGCTGCTAACTTATCTTCATCACCCTCAATCCGCGGCAGAACTTTACACATCATAAAATCGTCCCACACGGCTTTTAACGTCAAATCATCTTGGGGTTGGCTACTGGCTACCGCAAGCAATAATTCATTTAAAGCACGAAATGCCAATTCAAACGGTGAATTTTTGAGTACGCCGTTAACCGCTTTTAAAAACGCGATAGTCTTTAAGCCCTCGGCATCACAAGTATTCGCAAGGTCGGTTTTGCTAGCGTGTGACCAAATAGGGTAACTAAGGCGCTTAATCCAACTTGTTTGGATCCCAAAATCGGCAAATTCATCAAAATTATTTGGAAAAAATTCGCCAAAATCAAAGCTTAGTGCACGGTCTATGACCTTACGCGAAAAGCCGTGAGTGGTTTCATCCATATTCACCGTGCCGGCAACCAGCAAGTTAAACGGAATGCCCAAACCACATTGACAAATCAAATCCCAAAGCTCGTCATAATTTTTATTTTCGCTATTATCAAAGCCCAGCGCTTTGCGCAGCTTTTGTTTGTCAGCGATTGCTTCAATAGTGGTTGGCTTCAATAGCGCATCACTGCTGTAAGTAAAACTATCACCCGACCAATCCCACTTACGAGTTTCTAGCACAGACAAATAATCGGCAAAATACTGCTCAACAGGGGCAAGGTTCATTTCATCTAAGCACAACCAGTAGGGCAAAACTTTTTCTAACGCATCACGTTCACCCGTTACCACTAGTCGTTTTCCCAGCCCAAGATTGTCTTTAACCTCAACCCTTAAGTCGCTATCTATCATGCAACGCCAAGCTTTGGCGATAAAATCCAAAATATCAGTGGTAATGTATTCAGCGGGACCATTGAGACGGGAAATATACCCCAGCAAATCACTAGGCTCATGCCAGTCGGGCCGTACTGAGGTTAAACAATAAGTTTCGTCAACCTGCGCAGACATTTCTGCTTGTTTTCGCACAAAACGAGTTTTACCTGTACCAGAGATGCCAGCGAGAAGGAGGAAGGGTTTGGATAGAGAGACACCCTGAATAGTAAAAAGCTCTTTTGACTTACTCTGGTTAAAATCCTCTTCATCCAGTAAATGTTCAAATTTAAATTTTTCTATGTCCTTGTATATTTCTAATAATTCTTTAAGGTCTGTTATTAATTCATCGCTTTCTGGAAGACGATCGCTGCTATAAAATTTCGCTGAAATATTTGGCTTTTCATATGACTTTCCAAGCGATGTTTCTGCCTTCAAATCAATTTCCTGTACACCCCAAGTTTTTAATCTAGGAAATTGAGATAACAATACCCTCTTTATATCCTCTGCTCTTTTTTCCGATCTTTTCTTTCCTAAGTTTTTGGTAGGAATGGTTGTTCCTTGGTTCAACGAAAGGTAAAAACCTGAACCATCTGCATTGAACAGATAAACCGGATAAATTCCATCTTGCGTGGTTGTAGTGATCTTTGGATTAAGGATCGATAGCCAAGGAACATTTGCCCAATTTCCAGCTCCAACACTTGCTTTAATCTCAAATAAATCGAAGTCTTGTTTTACTAATTGTTCGATTTCATTTTTTAAATCTTGGCGAAAAAGATTTGCAATAGGATGCTCAGTAAATTGCTCTTTTGTTGCTTGCACCCAACCATTAACGAACTTGCTTAACTTCTCTTTTAGATTCATAACTATCCTTAAATTCAAACCAGCACTAAAAAATTAGCGTGTATAAGAGAAATACTCTTTGATGGAGTACTTTTATTCAATTTCACCAACTGAACGATACCTATATCTTCTAATGTTTTCAGTGTTCTCGACACGTTACTGACCGCTCGGCCTGTCAGCACGGACAGCTCAGTTACCGATTGCGGCTGTTGTTCGGCGATTATTTTTAACAACTGCTGGTTTTCTTTCGACAGCACATTGGCCACCGATTTCAGCGAATCGAACCAGATATCAACGGGGAAATCGGGGTCGGGCGTTTGCCCTTTAATCCCAATTACGCAGCGCGATTGTTTTAGGTTTTTCATGGCTTTACTCGCATAGCTTACTCGAATTCTTTGATCACTAGGTTCCCAGCAAGTAGATAAAAAGCGCTTGGTCAATAAAAAAGACTGTACGCGTATACAAAATGCGCTCATGGTATCAACTACTGGTAATGGCACAAGATTAATTTCCATCATTCAGTGTAATTGAAATCGCTGATCACAGCAGATGCACCGACTCATTAAACGTTAAACGCTGATTTTTTCATGGCTTGCTCCGCTCGGCTAATTCCTAGCCGCTTAGCAACGGTTTGCCATTGCTTAACCGCAATTAATACTTCATCGTAAATTCTCGTGGCTTGGGCTTGCGAAAGTCGGAAGAAGTCTTTTACGTCAAAGGCTAATTGGTAGTCTAAAGTGTTGTCTGAATCGGTAATATTCAGATGCAGGCCATGCTTACCCACTATCGGGTTTAAATCATAAGCGGGTGATAACTTCCAACCATTCTTTGTTAATAAAAACCCATGGTTACGCAGGTGATCATCTGTGTTGGACACCGCAATATTAAACACGATCCGACGCCATAACTGAGCTAAATCGGCTGTTGTTTGTGCACCAGAATTGGAAATAAATTCAGCAATTTCTAAGTAGCTAGCACCTTGAGATTGTTCACCATCATAGTATTGAAGCTGTGTCATGGCCGATGAAAAATGCAGCCGCTTTTCACCGTCGCGGTCAAACCGTTTGGTTAAAAAGGTATGGTGCTGTGACGAAAATTGCCTGATCTCACTTGGATACATGTCAACACCTGTCGCCAGAGCCAATTCATAACAGACCATCTCCCACGCGCCCACGTCATAGGTATCATTTAGATTGGGAAACTTGGCAATCCACAAGTGGCCTTGTTCATCTGTCACACAAGCTTTGGGCCTTGCACCGCCTAATGATGAGCCTGGAGAAATCAGCATCTTCAACCAGCGGTAATACTCGTCACTGTCGATGTTATCGTCTTTTTCAATCTGCATTGCTGCGTACTCTAACTCTCGCAAAGAAGCCATTGGTGGCGCAGCAAACTCAGAGTTGTCGTCCAAAAAAGCATCCGAGCCTGTTCGCTTAAATCGAATACCACCCATCCGGTAAGAGTCGTGTACGCCCAGCAGGTAATCTAGCTCATTTAATCGACTCGTTGCTCGAATGCCTTTGCGCGCTTCAATGGCCGCACGCCGCTGCATTAAAATACGGCCCCATCTATCAGGCGATGAATCAAGAAATGCACGAAAGTTTTTATTGGCTTCATCGTTGTAGAGTTCGCCGGAGTGGAGGGTCAGGATGGGATCAATTTGCAAACGATAGGCTGAAGTTAAAAATGCTTTATCGTAGGCAAAACTAAACACGCCCCCTCGGCTTGAATCGCTGTAAGTCAGCTGTCCAATTAGCAAAGGCGTCTCAATTGGCTGCCAGTCGGCATAGACCTCGACGATTTCACGGCTCATTTTGAACCTTCCAGCAATTTTATGTTTTGCAGCTTGATACCCACTTCATCATGAGCGGCCATGTCTGCAAAGTTGCTTTCCATGCCAAGAACGGCCATCACTTTTAAGTAAGTGCCTATGGCAACGCCCGGATCACCTGCGAAGACTTTATTCACGGTTTTATGATCAAAACCAGTACGTTCACACAGTAGCTTTTTGGTAAAACCACGTCGTTTCGTCGCCAACAGCAAGTCTTCACCAAAATGCGTCAGGATTTTGCGCTGCTTTGGAAACAGTACATTGTGTAAGTCACGCTTAGCCATATCACCAACCAAAGGGACTATATTCCCATTATTCAACCGTTAATGGGAATATAGTCCAACCTTGAATCCCAAGCAACTCCAACAAGCTAAATATGGGACTATATTCCCACTTTACTCAATATAATTGGATTTATATCCCACCTTTAGGTTTAGCTTGCGCGTTGGCCAAGGCGATGATGTGAATTCCTGAATGCCAAAGGCCATCAAATTACACTTTTATGCGCATAAAAATGCAAATAACTACACTTTTATGCGCATAAAAGTGTAGTTAGCGTTATAGTATAGGCAGTTAACAATCTTAATTGGCGGGAAATAACTATGCAGCGTAACTTACTCAACGCCCTAATAGCATGGAAAAATCAAGCTGTGCGCAAGCCATTATTGATCGATGGCGCAAGACAAACAGGTAAAACCTATCTGTTGCAAGAGTTATTTGGCAGCACTTTTGCCAACATCCTGCGTATCGATTTTCTTGAAAACCCTGCCTACAAAGAGGCGTTCGATGGCTCTCTTTCACCTAGTGAGCTAATAATGAACATTGAGTTATTAACCAACCAAGCGTTTAACCCAGAAACCGACTTGCTGATATTAGATGAAATTGGCGAATGTGAACGTGCGGTTACGTCACTTAAGTATTTTGCCGAGAAAGCGCCTTCCTATTTTGTCGCAGCCAGTGGTTCAAACATTGGTTTGCTTAACACCTTCCCTGTGGGCAAGGTAGAGCAATACAATTTACGACCTCTCACCTTCCAAGAATTTATTGACGCATCTAACGAGCAAGCACTGATCAAAGCGTTTGAAGCCCAAGCAAGTACACCGGCGGCGCACACTAAATTGATGGATAAACTAACAGACTATTTTTTTACCGGTGGCATGCCGGAAGCCGTTTCAGCTTGGTACCAGTTTAAGGATTCAAGCATTTTAGAGCGGGTTGAAAAAGTCACTAAAATTCACGCCGATTTAGTTGAAGGTTATCGCCGCGATTTTGGTAAGTACGCGGGCAAGGTCGATGCCACACTGATTGAATCTGTGTTTAATAGCATTCCAGCCCAGCTATCACTGGTAAACGATGAGTCGGTTAAACGCTTTAAATTTAAGCATGTGCATGAGCGGAAATCTCGTTATAGCGATTTTGAAACCTCGATCCATTGGCTTAACTGCTGCCGCTTAGCTTTGCCAAACTACCCTATTGAAGGGATGCCAAAATCGCCACTGGCGGCCTATAAAAAAGAGAATAAGGTTAAACTGTTTATGTTTGATGTGGGGCTGCTTAATCATATGCTGGGCAGCAGTTATAAAGAGATTAAGCAACAAAACTATGAATACAAAGGTTACGTGGCTGAAAACTTTGTACAACAAGAGTTTACGGCTATTGGCGTTGACCCAAGCTATTCATGGAATGACGCCCGCGCCGAAATCGAATTTATTTTGACAACCGATGAAGGCGATATCGTCCCTGTTGAAGTCAAAAGTGGTAAACGGACAAGAGCAAAATCGTTGGCATCCTACGTTGAAAAATGTGCGCCCAGTCAAACCTTTAAGTTAACGGGTACACAAGGCTCATCAGCGTTAGAACAAACCAATATCGTGATACCTTTGTATTTTACCCAGTATTTACCACAGAGATGGTAAAAGCGTGTTGTCTAGAGCCCCGGGATTTACACAAAGTGACTTTATAGGTAACAATCTGTAGGCCTAAATGCCTACCATTCGACACTCAGATCCAGAACATCGAATAAAGATTGGTATAACAACCTAACGTTTACAACCTAAACGCAAAAAGCCCCCAGTCATGGAAATATCCAGCGACTGGGGGCTTTTACATATTAGGCTTCTAGGGCTTAATACGAGCGTTAGTTTTTACTCTGGGTACCTTCACTCTCTGCTGTTGGTGGCTCAGGCTGTGCAGGTTTTACTGATGTAGCTGCGTCGCTAAGTAGTGGACTGTTACCAGTGACTAAATCCGCTAAGCCACCATTTTCAGAGTCAACTAAACCCGTTTCTCTCAGTAGCGCATCGACTACTGGCGCATTAGCACGGTAACTCAATGCGGCGTTGGTTATCTGCTCCGAAAGTGAGCCATTACTTGCTTCACCACCAGAATTTCCACCGCCTGTTGCGACACCTGCGGCACCATAACCTTGCATAATTTTAATGCCATCGATGTTTTCTAGCGGTTTAACTGCATTTGCCACGACTTCGGGTAACACTTTCAAAATCGCGAGTGAACGTTGCAGGGCAATTTGCTCATCTTTTAAGACATTTTCAGCTTCGTACAAGGCTTGTTTACCTTCAGCTTCTACTGCTAACACTTTTTCGTCAGCCTGTGCTTGAAGTATCTTGGCATCGGCATTGGCTTTTGCTTCGGTTAAAATGGCGGCCGCTGTATTTTCGGCTGCATCGCGTTTAGCTTCGGCTTCTACTGTTATACCCACAGCTTCGCGCTCGGCTTGCTTTTTCGCATCGATAACTTCAATTTCTTTTGAACGATTGGCCTGTGCCACTTTACCTGCGGTAATTACCGCCTCTTCTTTTTCGACTTTGTTTTTTTCTGCTTCGGCCGCTTTAGCGCGGGCTGCAGATTCTTCTTCTGATTTAACCGCAACCGCAATTTGCTTAACTTGTTCAGCAACTTCGACTTCTTGTTGCTGGCGAATTTTAGCCTGCTCTAAGGCTTGGCGTTTGGCAATTTCTTGGGTTTCGATCTCACGAGATTTTTCAATTTCGGCTATTTCAACTGCTCGGTTTTTAGCAATTTCAGCTTCTCTTTCTTCCCGCTCTTTTGCTTCGCGTTGCTTAGCGACTTCAGCTTTTTGTTCTTGACGTTTGAACTGTAGAATTTGTTCTTGGGTCAGGCGAGCTTCTTCTTCATCTCGTTTTATGTCGAGTGATAACTTCTCGGCATCGAGGTTTCTTTGCTCGATTTTAATCCGGTTTTCTTGCTGAATATCATTGGTTTCTTTACGCTTTTCTTCAATAATTTTGGCTAACCGCGCGCGACCTTCAGCATCGAACGCATTGTTTTCATTGAAAAATTGCAACTCGGTTTGGTCAAAGCCAGTTAACGATACTGACTCTAGCTCTAAGCCGTTTTTCTCTAAATCGTTAGCGACACTTTGTTGCACTTTTTGCACAAAGTCAGCACGTTGCTCATGCATTTCTGTCATGGTCATTTCGGCGGCCACGGCACGCAATACATCAACAAACTTAGACTCCATTAACTTTTTCACTTCGTCTGAGCGCATGGTTCTTGTACCCAATGTTTGGGCGGCCATAGAGATCCCCTCAGAGCTTGGGGCAACCCTTAAGTAAAAGTCGGCTTTTACATCGACTCGCATTCTATCTTTGGTAATTAATGCATCTTTTTGAGTTTTTTCTACCTCAATCCGCAAGGTGTTCATGTTCACGGGTATGGTTTCGTGTACTACTGGCAACACCACCGCGCCGCCGTCTTTAATCACTTTTTCGCCACCTAAACCGGTCCTAACAAAGGCCGTTTCTTTGGTGGCTCGGGTATACAACTTGGCAAAAATAAGACCGATTACAATCAAGCCAACTAACGCTGCGCCTATCATAATTAGGGTGAAAATTGTGCCGTCTGAATTTACAATATCCATAATGAATCCTTTTATATATCTCAGTTATTGAAAGCTAGTCACTTGCCAGCAATGGGGTCCTTTTTGCACAAGTACCACTTTGTGACCTTGTGCAAACTCTTGGTCACTTTCTAACGGTTCAACCATTAGATAATGTTTTTGTTTAAACTTATCGGTAAAGCTGGCTTCAGCTGGTGAGCCGACCTTAGCTGTACCTAGGGTAATTTGAGCGACATGACCGGCAAACGTATCTTGGCCGATCGCCGATGACTCATTCTTAGGCATAATATGAGCAATACGCTGCCCAACTACTTTGGTTAAGAACAGGCCAAACACTAACGTCATTGGCAGGGCTACAAAGCTAGGCAGGTAAGATTGCAAGATACTGTGGGTGAGATAGTTAAGTGCGTACCCACTAATCGCAAAACTCACTAAAAATACCACCAGCCATACCATTAACGGCAAACGGTTTAAACACAGCCAACCGAGTATCTGAGTCAGGCCTGAGCTGCTAACGTCTGCTTCAAAATCGACTTCATAATCTAGTTCTATGGGCGAAATATTGTCGAGAAGGGCGGCAAAACTCACCCCCAACAATAAGCCTAATCCTTCGACTATCCCTAATACCACTACTATGCCAAAAGCGATGGCATACCAAGTGTTTGCGTCTGCTAATAGAAAATCCAACATCATTACCTCCTTGAATAAGTTACTACCAACTCGTTACTTAGTATTTGCCTGCTTTTGCTTAAGGCGGGCCAATACTTTATCAGCTTGGGACACTGGGCTTTCGGTAATTCCGGCAGCCGACAACCTGCTGTCTAAATCGTCATCCTTAAGCTGCTGATTAACGTCTAACTGAGCATCGAGTTCAGCCTGTTTTTGTTTAATTTTGGCTAAACTTTGCTTAGCCGACGATACAGGAGAACCACTGCCATTTTCAGTACCAATCGTATGCAGTGATTCTTGAGCTTGATGCACAGATTCTGTGGCCTTAACTTGGCTTAACTGATTTTGCATATCAATTAAATCCAGTTCGGCTTTGCTTATCTGTTGGGATAGCTTTTGTAGATTTTGTTGATGACTGGTGAAGCTAGCTGCCACATGGTTATGCTGCACATCTAGCTCAGCAATTTGCGTAGCAAATTTAAGGGCCGCTGCCTCATCACCTCGATTTAAGGCCTCTCCTCCTTGATTTTCGCACTGGCTAATCTGCTGAGCTAGTTGACTAAGCTTGGCTTGAGTTTGGCCACACAAAGCCTGTAATTTGGCCTTGCTAGCTTTAGCTTGTTCCAGCTCGGCAGTGGCTTTAGCTAACTCTTGCTCAAAGTGGTCTATGGTACCGGTATCGACTAGTGGTTCGCCCATTTCCATGGCACCGCTTTTTAATGCACTAAAAATTTTACCAAAAATGTTCATAAATACGTTTCTCCAGATGAAACCATTGGGCTAATTATCTTTGGTTAAATTTGTAGAGTGGCTCTAGGGCGTCAATCACGCTAAAGGTATTACTCACTAGTTCACCAAGCTCTTCGATAATATGCTCAATGGTCGACACACGAGAAAGAGCACCAAACATAACATACCAGTCTTGACCATTTATTTGCTCAATGGCGACTGTACTCAGGGGCAAAAACTTGTGCGTCGTGAGAAGTTGGTAGTCTATTTCTTCGGGGCGAGCAAATTCGTTTCTTTCAACTAATGCCGATTGCACAATAATTTGTTTTTCTCCCACAGCCATTACCACAGGTAAGTCGCCATATTGATGGAAGGTTAGTACAAGAGTATCGGCAACTGAGCGGCTAGTGACTGCATGGTTGCCATAAAAATTACACGCATTTAATTGCTGGTGTATGTCTGAAATGGTCCAGTTCATAGCACTCCTTGTCGTTTGACTCATCACTATCTCGCCTCAGTAAACATGCAACAAACTTTATGTTAATGTTTTAAAATATTCAATAAAAATTAAACATTTTAAATTTTTATTGAATATAATTTATTCCAAGTTATACTTTTCTACCATTCAAGTAAGCACATTTAACGCAGCTAAAGCCACACTATGCCTAAAAAAGATCAATCAATATCTCAAGCAATGGAGAGCTTGTTAGTAGTGAGTAAGCAAGAATGGAAAGAAACCTTAAAAACATGGTTGCCCGCATTTATTAAAAGAGCAGGGATAGATCACGAGGAGCTTTCTAAGCAGCTGTGGGAAAAATTCAACGTTAGGCAAAAAACGACTAACCTGCGCTCTAAGTTTAGTCAGGGTACGGTTGATGGGCAGTTGCTACTACAGATAATGCTCATTTGCGATCAACAACTTAACCTTAATGAAATTCGTGAATGCTACGAGCGATCTGTAATTAAAATAAAACAACGAAACGCCGAGTAAGTATACTCCCAAGCCTGTCAATCTTCTTTACATAACATCCTGTTTACACAAGGTAAGCCCATGATTTTTATCGAACATTTATACTTGGCGTAAATGTTGATAGCGTATTAATTCCTTACTTAAACTCTAGTTTGAATTCGCATAATTCAAACTTTTACTACCAATCAAACACTGGTTAAGAATTACAGATGTCTTGTTTAACACGTAAATTGCAACAAAAATTGACCCGTTACGTACAGAAAAATAGTCAGAGCTTCTCATCGACGGATCCCGAGTGTATTCGAGAAGAGTTGGTGAATAAGGGAGTGTGTCCGTCGGACGTAACCACAGACCAAGTCAAGGTTATATTACATGATGCCGCTCAACATTAAAGCTGATTTAAGCCCGCAGGTTAGCGCGAACTAAGGCAAAACAGACTGAGCAAAGTACTTATTAAAGTCTAGCTTATAGTCTTGCGCATTAACTGGCTCGACAATGTCTACTTGATTACTCGGCGCAGCCAAATCAAGATCTGTAGGGGGCAAGTAATGGTTGCCCCTTAGGGAATAAAACACTTTAACTTTAGGTCGACTCGATTCAGTGGGATGTAAGGCTAATACCATAGCAATGCGTTCATTACTGAGCTTGACCAAGGTCCCAACCGGATACAAACCTACTGTCTTAACAAACTGCATGACGAGAGCATGATCATATTTTTCGGGCGAATTTTTAATGAGTATTTGTAATGCTGTTTTAGACGGCATGCCTGCTTTATAACAACGATCAGCTGTGATTGCATCATAGGTATCTGCAATTGCAATTAAGCGACCAAATTCGCTAATTTCATCGCCTTTGGCTCCCACAGGATAACCTTGGCCGTCAAGTCGCTCGTGATGCTCGCCTATGGTCCGAATGATATCTGCTGGTAATCCCACATCCTGTAAAATAG
Source organism: uncultured Paraglaciecola sp. (assembly GCA_947498355.1). Classification (GTDB taxonomy): domain Bacteria; phylum Pseudomonadota; class Gammaproteobacteria; order Enterobacterales; family Alteromonadaceae; genus Paraglaciecola. The sequence continues at coordinate 48,650 of CANMKA010000009.1, forward strand.
CGGTACCACGTTCAACATGCTCGCGCATTATGTCCATTTCGCTGTCACTCAGCCGCCCTGGCTTATGTAATATTTCGTCTGGAATACTTATTTTGCCAATGTCGTGTAAAAACCCCGATAACGCTAGATCTTGAATTTTCTCAGGGGTGAGCCCTAATTGCTTACCAAAATTAATTAACAGAATAGATACGTTCAATGAGTGCTCGAGTAGATATTCGTCTTTTTCTCGGATTTTAGTCATGCACATCAATGCATTCGGGTTCCTGTCTATACTGGATACTAGGTTTTGGGTGTACTCTTTAGAAGCAATTAAATCTATGGGAAGTCGCTTCGCAATCTGATTGAATAACTCTTGTTGCAGGGCTTTGCCTTGCGTATAGAGTTTTGCTGCGTTTTGAATTTCACCCTCAAAATCAACTGCCTGAACAGGCTCTGTGGAAGGCGTTTGCTCTTGGGCTATTTCAGGCTCAAGAAGTTGCTTGCTTAAGTCGATAACGACCTTCTGAATACCCTGCTTTTTAAGCTCTTGAATGGCTGCCTGTTGAGTAACACGGCCTCTACTTTTAATTTGAAGGTCACCACTTTGCTCAGCAATAGAGTCAACGTACATGCCCACTTCTACTTGCTCAATATCTATGATTTTTAGCATGGGCTTTTCCTTTAACAACCTTGAATTTTTTGATTAGTAAGTCAACTTCCACAACATATCTGCTAAATCTGGTTGCCATTGAAACAACGCCATTTTGACTCGATTGTTTAGCACCACAACATCTTCGGTTTGTAACAAACCCGTTTGGATCAATGCAGATTCGGAACCTTTAGGAAACGCTATTTGACCATTCGATCTCAACACACGATGCCAAGCGACCTGAGTATCTTTAGGAACAAAACCCAAAGACTTACCAACCATTCTAGCGCGACCAGGCAAGCCAGCTAAATCGGCAATTTGACCATAACTGGCGACTTTACCCCTCGGAATAAGATTAACCGTATGCCAAATTTTTTGGTATTCAGGATGAGAAGCCATAATCACTACACACTCTCTTTGAATTAATAAATAATAGAAGACACTCGCAAAGTTTCCACGCCCTAAACATGATTAGCCAAGATAAGAGAAAAATCTGTAACCGCTGCCGCTATCCGCAAACAACCTGTTTGTGCGAATGGATTAAACCTTTTTCTTCTCCACTCAAATTAGTGGTATTGCAACATCCCAAAGAAGCTAAGCATGCAAAAAATACGGTTAAGCTACTGCAACTGAGCATTACTAACATACAGGTGATGGTTGGAGAAATACCAGAAGATTTTAGAACAATTCAACAACAAATTAACCAAAATCCAGAAAGGTTTAGTTTGTGTTATCCATGCGAACAAAGTACAGCCATAGAACAAGTACGCAAAAACAAGGTGAATGCTGAGCATACTATGATATTTATTGACGCCTCTTGGCGAAAAGCGTTAAAGATGTGGCACCTCAATCCGTGGCTGCACCCCCTTAAAACCTTCCACTTTGCCACTCCTCCGGCCAACCAATACGCCATACGTAAAACCTCAGTAAAGAATGGCCTATCGACCTTAGAAGCTGTGGCGTACGTGCTCAGTTGTACCCACTCAATCCAATGCGAAGATTTGATGACTTTGTATTTAAAGATGCAATCAGAGCGTTTTAAATACAAGAATGATTTGCTACGGTGAAGCATTAGACTGCTTAATCAGTCTATATTTGGACATTATAAAAATAACGCGTTATCTATTACCCAAGGAATAAATGTATGTCAAAAACTTCAGGCCGCCCTCTGTTTTCCCGCTTTCCTGGCAATGTAGTAGCTAAACCTCCATGCAGAATGACCAATGCCAATATGTATGGTTTTTTTATCAAAGGTAAAACCAACGCTATCCAAACCTACATAGATCAAACCTTAAATAGTGTGCCTGATGATACTGGACAATACGAATGTTTATCCCCCTACGTATTGCTGACCTTTACAGATATCCAGAATATTGCATCTTTAGCCCCTGGTTTTGCTGAACAGGGTTCGATGCAAGAAACCGATATTATTATTTGGCTGCCCGTCGCTAAAATGGTCAAGGGTAAAGTCGACCACATTTATTGGTATCCAGCTTTCATTTGTGTGAACAATATCTATGCGCTTATTAACGGTATTAATACTTGGGGTTACAACAAATATTTGTGTGACTACACAATGCCTAACATAGGTGAAAATCCAGGTAAGTTTTCAATTTCAGTAGACGCGTTTCAACCCTTCACACCGCAAACTAAGATGGCGAAACATTTGTTGATGGAAGTCACTAAAGTCAATGATGGCCCTACAAATAAGGTATCCGAATTTATTGAGCTCATAAAAGAAGTCTTTACCCTTTTAAGCGCAGAAAAATCCTTTTTTAATATGGATATTAACGCGTTGAAACAACTACTAAGCGGCTTCAAGCAACCACAAATGGATCAAATTTTATTTAAACAGTTCCCTGATGGTTCAGGAGAAAAGGCGGTTTACCAAGGGATTATGCACTCCCCTTCAATCATAAAAAAAATACATAGTGCAGAGATTTATGAACATGAGTATGACGTGACATTGCACCAAGTTGATACCTTTAGGCTAGACGAAGCATTCGGTATCCCTCTCGGTACTCAAAGAGCTTTGCTGCCTTTCAATGTATTAATGGACTTTGACCAAGAAGCCGCCTTTGCGCTGGCAGAAACCAATTAAGTAGATGAGGACCAATCTATGACTGAAAAGAGAAAAGTTGCAGTACTGGGTGGCGGTGTAGCAGCCATGACGGCCGCCTGCTACTTAACAGAAGACAAAAATTGGCAAACCAAGTATGACCTTACTGTCTATCAAATGGGTTGGCGGCTAGGGGGGAAAGGTGCCAGTGGCCGCAATGCAGAATACGGCCAGCGAATTGAAGAGCATGGTTTACACGTTTGGTTTGGTGCTTACGTCAACTCCTTTAAAACAATGCAAAAGGTATACAGCGATCTCAATCGTCCCTCAAATATGCCCCTTGCTAAGTTTGATGACGCATTTAAGCCTCATAGCTTTATTGCGTTAACCGAACATGTCGAAGATCAATGGAAAACTTGGGGAATAGAATTTCCGATAATTCCAGGTAACCCAGCGGATGGCGACCTAGATCCAAGTTTTTGGGATCTTATCAAATTGGTTTACTACTGGTTAAAAGAATTTACGAGCCAGCTCATCACAGTACGCAAAAATATCCAAGCGGCATCAAAACCAAAAGTTAAACATGAAAGTTGGTGGGCACACATAGTACATGAAGTAAAAGAGGAAATAGATGAACTAAAAGAAGATATCGAAGACTGGGGAGAGGATATTCAACAAACATATCATGCTGTTTCCTCTTTTATCGATAAGGTATCTCACAAAGAAAGAAAAGACGAAGACCCCAAGATTATTGAAAAACACGCTCGCCATCAAACCGCATTTACTGGCTTCATCGAATGGATAAAAGACTGGTTAGAAGAAGAGTTTGTTGAATTACTCGACGAAAACGATGAATTAAGACGGTTATTTATTGGTGCTGATTTGGCGATAACAAGTATCAAAGGGATTATTGCCGACGATGTCTACCGCAATGGATTTGGCTATCTTAATCAATGGGACTTCAGAGAATGGCTAACCAGCCATGGAGCAAACGTAAAATACTCCGTTGACTCTGCACCGATACGAGGGTTTTATGACTTAGTGTTTGGCTACGAAAACGGTGATTTTAACAAGCCCAATCTAGAGGCTGGGGTTGCTTTGCTAGCCCTCTTGCGTATTGCTCTTTGCTACAGAGGGGGAGTAATGTGGAAAATGCAAGCTGGAATGGGAGATGTAATCTTCGCTCCAATATACCAGTTATTAAAACAAAGAGGGGTAAAGTTCGAATATTTCCATAAAATCGACGCTTTAATACCCAACTCGCAAAATACGCAGGTTGAAACCATTCAACTGACTCAACAAGTTTCTCTAAAGCAAGCTGATTACGACCCATTTGTAGATGTTGATGGACTACCTTGTTGGCCTTCTTACCCAAATTACCAACAAATAAATGATGATGAGGCGGCTTTGCTGCAATCCCATAATATTAACTTGGAATCTCATTGGACAGATTGGCCTCAGGTTTACCAATCGCATTTCAATAAACCATTGCCTACTAAAAATCTGCAACTAGGAGTGGATTTTGATGACATTATTTTTGGTATATCAGTGGGAGGACTTGAACACATTTGTCCATCTTTACTAGAAAATGACGACTCATTGCTCGCATGTAGCCAAAATATTAAAACAGTGGCCACTCAAGCATTTCAAATATGGACTGATGTTGACTACTCAGGCTTAGGTTTTAATTGTATTCCCGATAATGGAGAACAACCTATTTTAAGTGGCTTTGTTGAACCTTATGATACGTGGGCAGCCATGAACCAACTGTTGTGCCGAGAAAACTGGCCTGCAGGGACAGAGCCCAAAAATGTTGCCTACTTTTGTAGTGCACAGACGGTCAGTGAATACCCTCAAACTGCAGACCATCTGTTTCCTAAAAAAATGAAAGAACAAGCCAAACAGAATGCAATATCGTACTTGAAGCATGACGTTCATAACTTATGGCCCAATGTTGCTAAATTCGATGAATTCGATTGGTCAGTTCTAACCGATCTTTCTGATAATGTTGGGGTGACAAGATTTAACAGTCAATACTGGCGAAGCAACGTCGATCCTTCAGAAAGGTATGTTCTGTCTGTAAAAGGCAGTAGTCGCTTTCGTTTGAATACTAACGACACTCGCTTCAGCAATTTATACCTTACGGGGGACTGGATAAATACTGGAGTCAATGCTGGATGTGTAGAGGCCGCGACTATGGCAGGTATGGAAACGTCACGAGCAATTTGCGGATACCCAAGCAATATAAACGGCGAATTTGGGTTCGCTCCTTATAAAAACTAACCCATTCATACAGGCTAAATCAAAGAAAATAGCATTAGACGAAAGCATCTGATGCTATTTTATAACATTTATATAACAAATATAAATTACCCTTGAACTAAAGTATGGTAAAATCTAAAAACAGCGCAATAAAGAATTGTTGCCTTAGTATGAGTTTATCTATACTCATATAGCAAATGGACACTGCAATATTGAAACTCGAAGAGCTTACTTTGTCTTTTAGTTTAATTGATAAAATTTCAGTTTTCATGAGGCTATTTTGAAATATACAGTTTGGTCACCTTTACTAACCTTAGCGCTCCCAGTTTTAGCAGAAAACATTTCACCAATCGAAGTTATCGAAGTTAATGCCCAGAAGCGGCTCCAACCAATCACAGAAGTGACTACCTCCGTCAGTATTATATCTGGCAAGAAAATAGCCGATCTGAATATTAAAGATGTAACTGAGTTAACCTTTTCTGCACCAAACTTCAAGGTTACTCAAAACGCAGCCGAAGGCACGCCTCCTGCTATCAACATTAGGGGCGTTGGGAGCATTGATTACAACACCTCCACTCAATCTCCCGTTGGAGTATACATTGATGGCGCAACGGGAGGATCAGCAAACTCTCAGTTAGTGAACTTATTTGATATTGAGTCCATCGAAATACTTAGAGGCCCTCAAGGTACACTATTTGGACGCAATACAACGGGTGGAGCAGTTGTTATTACAACGGTAAAACCTAGATTAGAAAATTCTGGTTATATCGATATCGGTTTAGCGGAACGAGCCCATCGTTCAGCTGAGGGAGCTCTGAATCGCAAACTTAACGAAACTTCTGCGGTAAGATTTGCTTTTACTCATCACATATATAACTACTCTACAAACAATATACAGCCCAACACCCCTCAAGCTCATATGCGTCAAACTCAAGGCAGAGCTTCTATTTATTCAGAAATAAACAAGCTAACGTTAAATGGCAATATTTATTTTGGAGAGTGGCAAGGCGTAGTTAACCCTCCTGCAAATTTAGGCGTAATAGAAAGCTTTGACGCATCAACAGGATTACCTGACGCTTTTTGCTCTCCTCAGCAAGCTGGTTCACTGCAATGTACCGATGCTTTTGGTTTTAACGATGGTTCAGAGGCTTTTCACGACCTAGCCGTTAACAACAATGTGAATAACAACAGCCCCCACTCTTCGAGTAATTACGGATTAAATATTGAAGCTAAATACCAAATTAGCGATAGCTTTTATTGGGTCAGCCAAACCCATGGCGCGAAATTAGACCGTAAGCATGCGTTTAATAGCGACGCTAGTCCCTCAAGACTAGGAGAAGGTAATCAAGATGTGATAGTAAAAAATTTCAGCCAAGAATTGAGGCTACATAAAAATTTTGATCGCTCTAATTTAATAGTTGGAGCCTACTGGCTAAAAGAGGATTTAATCCAAGACAACGATTTCGATTTATTTAGAGATTTTAGAGACTTACCCAGTTTATTTTCCGTAGCAGCACAATTTTTTTACGATAACCAAATAGACATTACCTCTCAGTCTATTTTCTCTAATATTGATACTCAGCTATCTGACAATACTTCTATTGAGTTGGGTCTGCGATATAACTGGGAAGAAGTGTCTTATTTCGCTCTTGGTAACATAAATGTACCACTATTTTCAGGCGACACTAATGGTTTGACAATACCAGGCTGGAACGCAGGCGGAAAAGTTAAAGATAACAACCTGTCTGGAAAAATTGCCATTCACCATGAAATTAACAAAGCGAATATAGGTTTTTTCAGCTTTTCACGAGGGTTTAAAAGTGGAGGTTACAATGGCGCACTCATTACTTCACAATTTGAAGCCGATAACAATTTTTATGAAGCCGAAGCACTGAATGCCTATGAAATAGGGTTACATAGCCAGTTAGGGTCAAATACAAAACTATACACCGCAATTTTTTATTACGATTACCAAGATCAACAAGTGTTTATGAACCAATCAGCCATAACACCTGGAGCACCGCCCTTACAGTTGATAACAAATGTAGGTGAATCATCAATTCATGGATTAGAACTTGAGTTGGATTCAAAATTGAGTAAATCACTTTTTTTGAATGTGGCTTTTGGCTACTTACCCAATGCTAATCTAAAATCATTTATAAATGCTAGTGGGGATGAAATTACTAATAATCGTTTGCCATTTACGTCTGAGTTTACATTAAACATTGACCTCAATTATGCATTTGAAATTCAGCAACATAATTTCGGGTTCAATCTAAACACCAACTTTCAATCGGACTTTTATTTTGACCAAAATCAAAACCCCTTTGCAAAGCAAAATGGCTATCATTTAACTAACTTAAGAGTTTCTTGGCAAAAAGATAATATATCCTCGGGTTTATGGATAAAAAACTTAACAAATCGCCAATATAGCCACCTAAAATTTGATTTGGTGAATATTTATGGCATGCTGCAAGACTACAGGGGGGAGGCTAGACAAATAGGTTTGGATGTCAGATATCAATTTTAGCCAAAATGAGAGATAACTAGATTTTAGTATTAGGTGAGTTGGTAGTAATTTGAAATTTATAACCCAAATAATTTGCTTATTTTCCATTCATCTTTTGATGGCAACAGATACGTTTGCTACGCCTGAAGAAAAATTTCCTCAGTTCAATTTAACAGAAATTGTTGATAGTAACTTAGTTGACACATTAAGTTACTTTGAACTCCCTTACTATGTTAATTCTTTTCCTGCTGATACCCAAAAATGGGCAGCTCAATTTAAGCCCAAAACAAAGATAAGTGCGTTTGGCGATCGTTTCGCTACTGTATTTTTGTTACATAATAACTCAACTATCCAAGACTGGTATCTCTATCCATACGGCTCAGTCGTTCAAAATATTGAAATATTATGCTCTGGCTGTCGAAATTTACAGCATAGTAAAACAGGCCGATCACATAAAAATCTGCATAACTTTCACTACGGAGAAAAACTAACTATCTTGCCCGGCGAGACAGCAAAAATTTTACTCATATTTGATAGTCAGTACTTTTTCGCACCAACTAAATTATTAGTCAAGCCGTTAGAACAAGCTGAAAAATCTTTTGCGCTCGAAACTGTTATTCTTTTAATGTGCTTAGGTATATGTTTTGCTCTCGGAATTTATAACTTATTTATTTTTGTTAGTTCTCGAGATGTTTATTACCTAACCTATGCTTTATCAACTCTTACTTATACTTTTGGCTGGGCTTGTGTGTTTGCTGTTCCTGAATACATGGGAGTCCAAAGCACCGAAAAATGGATAATGCCAGCATTCTGTTTAGGCGCAATATTTTCTGCATTCTTCGCTATCCAGTTTTTACAGCTAAGCATGGTGTCACCGCGAATAGCCTTAGCTCTAAAGAGTATCGGTGCGTTATCGATTGTTTTATTGCCCTTTGCTATTTATAGCCAAGGTATGGGCCTTTATATTGCCAGCGGTGTGACATCTATTGTTTCCATTTTAGGTATCTATGCTGGAATAAAATGTTGGAGGCAGGGATACAGACCAGCAAAGTATTTTGTGCTAGCTCTACTATCTGTAGTACTGCCTAATATGATAGGAAACCTGCTAAATGTTGGAATAATCCCGCCGTTAAATGTAAATATATATTTGCTCGGTTTAATTGGAAATTGCCTAGATAGTCTTCTGCTCGCATTTGCTCTTGCAGATAAATTGAGAATAATTACATTAGAAAATACAAAATTGACTAATAGTTTAGAAAAGACTGTTGATCTTCGAACTATAGAACTCAAAGAGGCAAACGCTAGGCTAGAACAAACCAATGCTGATTTAATCGAAGCAAATGAAGCAAAAGGCCGATTCTTAGCCAATATGAGTCATGAAATCCGCACCCCACTTACTTCAATTATTGGGTATGCGGACGGGATTTTAATGGGCGATATTGATAAATCAGAACAAGAGCGCGTAACTAAAGTCATATGTCAAAACGGTACACATTTACTCAATGTCATTAATGATATTCTGGATATCAGTAAGATAGAGGCAAATAAACTCGATTTTGAATCTATTCCCACGCCTTTATTCGTGTTACTCGCAGATATAGAGTCTCTCGTAGGGAGAAGAGCCAGAGACAAAGGTTTATCATTTGATATCGAGTACCAGTATCCTCTACCCAGCCAAATCTATTCAGACCCTACACGTTTAAAGCAAATTCTGTTTAATTTAACTAATAATGCCATTAAATTTACCGAACAAGGGCATATTTGTTTAACAATAAAAACCCTAGAAAATCGGCTAATTATTGATGTAGTCGATTCTGGCATGGGTATGTCGGTTCAGCAACAAAGCGAAATATTCGAACCTTTTAAACAGGCCGATAGCTCAGTCAATAGAATATATGGCGGCACTGGGTTAGGTCTAAGTATCTCCCAGCGGCTTGCTGCTGGGTTAAATGGTCACATAGAAGTAGACAGTACCTTAGGCAAAGGCGCCACTTTTACGTTAAACATTTTGATGACTCCGGTAGAAAACACCGAATTTGTTCGCAGCGCCAGTGAAATATGGCAAGCAACGTCCACACGTGTTGTTAAAGCAGAGATCTTGCCTAACTTTACTGGGCAAAAAGTACTACTGGCTGATGATCACCCTGCAAACCGCGAATTAATCAGCTTGCTGCTAAACAGAATGAAACTCGATGTTATTCAAGTCGAAGACGGCAAACAAGCTCTAGAAGCCATCAATCGTCAGCCGTTTGATTTGGTATTACTAGATATTCATATGCCTAACATGAGCGGCCCTGAAGCGTTAAAACGTCTTCGCCAGTCTGGTAACAATACCCCAGTAGTGGCGTTAACCGCGAATAATATGAAACATGAAATCGAACACTATAAACGCATAGGTTTCTCTGACCATGTAGCAAAGCCTATATCACGCAATACTTTTATTTCGGTACTCAAGCAGTTTTTAGATGATGCAGGCCAAATTGATAGCCCTATTTCTAGTGGCGATATGCAAAGCTTGATCGAAGATTACCGAACTGACTTAGTCGAACAAGTCAGTAAACTTGAACAAGCCTTAGAAGCAAGTGATTTAGAAACCATAGGCCATATATGCCATCGTATTAGAGGTTCAGCTAGTGCCTTCGGATATCAATTATTAGGTAACAGGTATGCCGACATTGAACACTTTGCCATGCAAGACGACGAGATTGCAGTCAGCTATGAACTACCTAAGCTACTTTCTCTAACTAGACTATGTACAGAATTGCCTGGGGTGGATATTGCGAGAGGCATAATTAATTATGACGCCGATGTTGGAAGCTTGCTACGTGAAATCTACGCTTATATTTATCAATCAGATAACAGCTTACAAGATTTAAAACACGCTTTAGACGCCAATCAAGTGAATAGTGCACTGGTTAACTTATACAAACTTCATCCTGTCGCCAAAAGTTGTGGGTTGCAACAATCTATTACCGCCTATGAGGATTTAGAAAACTTAATCAAAAAAGGCACGTGGAGCGCACAAGAATTTAGTTACTTAATCACCGCAATCGAACAGCATATCCAAAACCTAAAGCATGTAATTAAGCTTGATTTACTTAATGAGCTTTAGTGCTTTATCTGCCAATTTTTGAATACACCAAGATAGACAGAAAATAATTGGTACACACAATACGACCAAAAACACGAGTTGCATTAATGAGTCATCAGGAAAGTACAGACTTTTTAACGTCATAAAGATAGGGCGGTGAAATAAGTACATAGCAAAACTTGCATAGCTTAACGTGATGATAACCCTCGATTTTGGCAAACAACCTTGAGCTAAATAAGCAGTATAAAATAACGTAAACGTCGAAATTAGAATAAAAGGGATATATTTTACTACATCAGCTAAAACAGTTAGGGTCCAAGAATCTAGTTCGACCAAAGTTAATAACGCAGCCACAAGGGTTAGAAAGAGCGCTCCGATAACGATCCGTTTATCATTGGGTAATGAATATTGTGACAGCCACATACCCAAACAAAAACAGGGCGTGTACCAAACTAATCGATAATCAACCCCTAATCCCCAAAATAGTAATTTGTCTCCAAACACGAGTATGCAAAGTAAACCAATTACTCCAACAGATACACCTAGAAAAAGCTTAGGTCGAACTAATAAACGGAACAAAAAAGGACTAATCAGGTAGAGCACCATAATCATACATATATACCATAGAGTCTTTGGTGCAGGTCCAAAAAACAAAGATAAGAATGCTGCAGACTTAATGGAAACCCAGATAGAATTAAGATCGAATAAGAAGAACATCACTACTGCGGCTAAATACAGAGGGTAAATTCTCAAAATTCGCTTGGAATAAAAGGGCAAAATTGAAGAAGAACGGCTTAATGATAGTCCAATCAGTAAACCAGAAACTAATGTAAATAAACCTAAGATACTGTAAGTAAAAGACAAACTATAAACGTTTTTATAGCTGGGAAAGTAATAGGTATAGTCGAACATATGCCAAATACCGACTATATAAATAACCGACATAGCTTTTAGATAATGAACATAATTCAAATCTTGTTTCATAAAAACAGATACCTTATTTTTCGCAAACCACTAAATATTCTAGTTGATAATTCTGTATTCTGTCTTGCTCGTCGAATGCAATAATGGCACGAATACAATCCTTAGTTTGATTTTGAGAATTTGGCTCAGTAGGGAATTCTGCGATCCATTGCAATTCTGTATACTCGAATTTAGGATCGAGTTCGGCTAACCATACCCTTATATCATCCTTGTATGGGCCTATATCGGCCAAAACATCAAACTGGTTGTGCCAATAGATTAATGCTTGATTAGAGGCACCATGGGTCGCCTCAGACTGGTTTTCGCAACTAGCGAATAGTGAGATTAAGCTAATCGCGAATAGACAACCAATACCTAATCGAGTCATATACGATACTTTTTTATTTTATAGCCGATACTGAATGTGGAGAGTTTATATTAAGTCGCAGCAAAATGTGGATTGATCTTGCGTGTAGATAAAACAAAAAACCCAGCAAAAGCTGGGTTTTATATGGGTAGTAGTCTTTCGATTACTTGCGCAGCTTATTAATCAATCTTAACTGGGCAATAGCTTCGGCTAGCTCAATGGCTGCTTCGGCATAATCAAAATCAGCACCTGGGTTAGCAATATGCTCTTCGGCGCGTTTCTTCGCTTCTAGCGCTGCTTGTTCATCCAAGTCTTCTGCACGAATCGCAGTGTCTGCTAATACAGTAACGCTACCAGGTTGTATCTCTAGAACGCCACCATTGATGTAGATATTCTCTTCACCACCGTTACGCACTAAACGAACCATACCGGGCAACAAGGTAGTCAGTAAAGGTGTGTGACCAGGATATATACCTAGCTCACCTTCGCTACCTGTTACTTGTATTGCTTCGACTTCACCAGAAAAAATACTGGTTTCGGCACTTACTACATCTAACTGTACTGTCGTTGCCATAATGAACCTCCTACAAAAATAGTCAGGCGTACCCTAAGGTACGCTTACATATTCTTGGCTTTCTCGTTAGCTTCTTCGATTGAACCAACCATATAGAAAGCTTGCTCTGGAAGCCCATCATAGTCACCTTCAAGAATACCTTTAAAGCCACTGATTGTGTCTTTCAAAGATACGTACTTACCAGGTGAACCAGTGAATACTTCAGCTACGAAGAAAGGCTGAGATAAGAAACGTTGAATCTTACGAGCACGTGATACCACTTGCTTGTCTTCTTCAGATAATTCGTCCATACCCAATATCGCGATGATATCTTTTAGCTCTTTGTAACGCTGAAGTACTGATTGAACACCACGAGCTGTGTCGTAATGCTCTTGGCCAATCACTAGAGGGTCAAGCTGACGTGACGTAGAGTCAAGTGGGTCAACCGCTGGGTAAATACCCAAAGATGCGATATCACGAGACAATACAACTGTTGCATCTAAGTGAGCAAAAGTAGTCGCTGGAGAAGGGTCAGTCAAATCATCCGCTGGTACGTATACCGCTTGGATTGAAGTAATTGAACCTGTCTTAGTCGAAGCAATACGTTCTTGGAGTACACCCATTTCTTCAGCTAGGGTAGGCTGGTAACCTACTGCTGATGGCATACGACCAAGTAGTGCTGATACTTCTGTTCCCGCTAGAGTATAACGGTAGATGTTATCAACAAAGAAAAGTACGTCACGGCCTTCGTCACGGAATTTTTCAGCCATAGTCAAACCAGTTAGGGCAACACGTAAACGGTTTCCTGGTGGCTCGTTCATCTGACCGTATACTAGAGATACTTTGTCTAGTACGTTTGATTCGTTCATTTCGTGATAGAAATCGTTACCCTCACGAGTACGCTCACCAACACCGGCAAATACTGAGTAGCCGCTGTGCTCAATAGCGATGTTACGGATCAATTCCATCATGTTTACAGTTTTACCTACACCGGCACCACCGAACAATCCAACTTTACCACCTTTAGCGAACGGGCATACTAGGTCAATTACCTTGATGCCTGTTTCAAGTAGTTCAACTGAACTTGATTGATCTTCGTAAGTAGGTGCTTCACGGTGAATAGACATACGCTCTTCTTCACCAATAGGCCCTGCTTCATCAATTGGATTACCCAATACATCCATGATACGACCTAGTGTAGCCTTACCAACTGGAACCTGAATAGCCTTGCCAGTATTTTCAACTGCTAGACCACGGCGCAAACCGTCAGTAGTACCCAATGCGATTGAACGCACTACGCCACCACCAAGTTGCTGCTGCACTTCTAGGGTCAAACCTTGCAAATCACCTTCAGTAACTTGCAATGCGTCATATACTTTTGGAACCGAATCTTGTGGAAACTCGATGTCCACAACGGCGCCAATAATTTGGACGACCTTACCTTGACTCATGTTAATTCCTCTTAAATTCTAAAACCTTTGCCTACACCGCTGCCGCGCCGCTCACAATCTCACTGATTTCTTGTGTGATTGCCGCTTGGCGAGCTTTGTTGTATACCAGTTGCAAATCATCGATTAAATCACCCGCATTATCAGTTGCGGCCTTCATTGCAACCATACGAGCAGCTTGCTCGGATGCAGCATTTTCTACTACACCTTGGTATACCTGAGACTCAAAGAACCGCACTAAAAGCATATCTAAAATAGGCTTTGGTTCGGGTTCATATAGGTAGTCCCAACTATGATGTAATGTTTGTTCTTCAGATTTTGGCAAAGGCAACAATTGATCGATCTGCGGCTCTTGCGCCATGGTATTAACAAACTTGTTAAATACCAGATATAAACGGTCGATTTTGCCTTCTTCGTATGCATCTAACATGATTTTTACCAAGCCAATGATTTCATTAACACTTGGTGCATCACCTAGACCCGATTCGGCAGCAAGCACGTTGCCACCAAAACGATTGAAGAATGCGACAGATTTAGCACCTAGGGCTGCAAAATCTGTTTCGACACCTTGTTCTTGCCATTTTTGTGCTTCTTTAGCGACCAATTTGAATTCGTTGGTGTTTAAGCCACCACATAATCCACGGTCAGTAGAAATCACAATATATCCTACGCGTTTTACTTCGCGCTCTTCCAAGTAAGGATGGCGATATTCAAGGTTAGCGTTTGCTAGGTGACCGATCACACTTTTAATGCTCTCAGCGTATGGACGGCTAGAAGCCATACGATCTTGCGCCTTTTTCATTTTAGACGCAGCAACCATTTCCATAGCACTGGTGATCTTTTGAGTATTTTTAATACTCCCGATCTTACCTTTTATCTCTTTACCGCTAGCCATAAACTCTATCTCCGATTATTCAACACAGTGACCACCGTTATACGGTGGTCTGATTGATTACCACGTTTGTGTTTCTTTAAACTTAGTTAAAGCTTCATTCAAAGTGGCTTCAATTTCTTTGTCGAAATTACCTGATGCGTTGATAGAACTCATTAGCTCGCTGTATTCACTGTTCATATAAGAATGAAGAGATGCTTCAAAATCTAGGATTTTATCTAGTTCAACATCTTTCAAATAGCCTTTTTCAACAGCGAATAGTGAAACACCCATGTCTGCAACCGATAGTGGCGCATACTGGTTTTGTTTCATCAATTCTACTACGCGCTCACCGTGTTCTAGTTGCTCACGGGTTGCGTCATCAAGGTCAGAAGCGAACTGTGAAAACGCAGCGAGTTCACGATACTGAGCTAGGGCTAAACGGATACCGCCACCTAACTTCTTGATGATTTTAGTTTGAGCAGCACCACCAACACGCGATACCGAGATACCAGCGTTAACCGCTGGACGGATACCTGCGTTAAACAAATCTGTTTCTAGGAAGATTTGACCATCAGTAATCGAAATTACGTTAGTAGGTACGAATGCTGATACGTCACCTGCTTGCGTTTCGATGATAGGCAATGCTGTCAAAGAACCAGTTTGGCCTGTTACTTTACCTTCAGTGAAACGCTCAACATATTGCTCGTTTACACGTGCAGCACGTTCTAGAAGACGTGAGTGAAGATAGAAAACGTCACCTGGGTAGGCTTCACGACCTGGCGGACGACGTAGTAACAATGAGATTTGACGATATGCAACAGCTTGCTTAGACAAGTCATCGTATACGATCAAAGCGTCTTCACCACGGTCACGGAAGTACTCACCCATGGTACAACCAGAGTAAGGTGCCAAGTACTGTAATGCAGCAGATTCAGATGCAGATGCAGCAACAACAATAGTATTTTCTAATGCGCCATGCTCTTCTAATTTACGTACCACGTTAGCAATAGTAGAGGCCTTTTGACCTACTGCTACATACACACATTTAACGCCAGAATCTTTTTGGTTAATGATGGCATCGATTGCCAAAGCAGTTTTACCTGTTTGACGGTCACCGATAACCAACTCACGCTGTCCACGACCAACTGGGATCATGGCATCAACTGACTTATAGCCAGTTTGGATTGGTTGGTCTACCGATTGACGCTCGATTACACCTGGTGCAATTTTTTCAACTGGCTCAAAACCATCTGCGTCAATTGCGCCTTTACCATCGATTGGTGCACCTAGTGTGTTTACAACACGACCTAGTAGGTTACGGCCTACTGGTACTTCAAGGATACGACCAGAAGATTTTACTTTTACGCCTTCTTGAAGGTCTGCGTAAGGACCCATAACTACCGCACCTACTGAGTCACGCTCAAGGTTCAATGCGATAGCGTAACGACTACCTGGAAGCTCGATCATTTCACCTTGCATTACATCAGCAAGGCCATGGATACGGATAATACCGTCGGTTACACCAACAATAGTCCCTTCATTACGAGCTTCACTTACTACTTCAAACTTATCAATTCGTTGCTTGATTAGTTCTGCAATTTCAGTGGAATTCAGTTGCATGCTCTTTTCCCCGTTATGCTTGTAACGCGTCTGACAGACGGTTTAATTTACTACGAAGTGAACCGTCAATTACTGTGTCACCGGCTTTAATCAAAACACCAGCAACCAATTCAGGATCCACGCTACAATTCAGCTTAACTTTTCGTGATAAACGCTTCTCTAAAGACTTGCCAATAGCTGCCTGCTGTTTGTCGTCAAGAGACGTTGCAGATGTAATTTCAACATCAATCTCTTTGTCGAACTCAGCCTTAAGTTGATCGAACTTGGCAGAAATATCAGGAAGAACCTGTAAGCGTTTATTTTCAGCCAAAACTTTTATGAAGTTCTGGCCATGTTGGTTGAGTTGCTCACCGCACACAGCATTAAAAATTTCAGCTAGCTTTTCGGCCGCTAATGAACTGGTTAAGTAAGTCTTAACACTGTCATTTTCTGAAACCTGGGCAGCAAAACCTAACATGTCTTGCCACTGGGCGATGGTTTGTGTCTCAACAGCGTAATCGAACGCAGCTTGCGCGTAAGGGCGAGCGATAGTAGTCAATTCAGACATAGCTCATTTACCCCTTATAGCTCAGCGACAAGTTTTTCAACTATGTCACTTTGTGCTGCAGCGTCAATTTCTCTTTCAAGGATTTTCGCAGCACCAGCTACCGCTAAAAGACCAACTTGCTTGCGCAATTCTTCTTTAATGCGATTTCTTTCTGCTTCAATCTCTGAGTGACCCTGAGCAATGATTTTTTCACGCTCAGATTGACCGCGTTGCGTCTCTTCATCAACAATTTGAGAAGCACGACGTTTAGCTTGTTCGATAATCTCATTTGCTTGATCTTTTGCTTCTGTCAACTTGCTTTTAACTTCTGCTTTAGCAAGTTCAAGGTCTTTTTCACCCTTCATTGAAGCTTCAAGTCCGTCTGCGATCTTCTTTTGACGCTCTTCTATAGCAGCCATTATTGGCGGCCACACAAACTTCATACAAAATAGTACAAAGACAGTGAACGCAATTAATTGGCCGATAAGAGTGGCATTCATATTCATAAACCGCTCCTCCTCATTTATTCGCTTTTAAAACCAGGCTGTTTGCTTACGCACCAACCGCGAACAACAAGTAGAAAGAGATACCAACACCGATCATGGCGATAGCATCGATTAGACCAGCAACGATGAACATTTTAGTTTGAAGTTGAGGACCCAACTCTGGTTGTCTTGCAGTAGATTCTAAGAACTTACCACCCAACATACCAAAGCCTATAGCGGTTCCTAATGCACCTAAGCCGATGATAATTGCAACTGCGATGTATAACATGTGTTTCTCCGATAGTTTTTAAAGTTAAAGTGTAAAATTAGTGATCTTGGCTAGCTAAACTTAAATAAACGATAGTTAACGTCATAAATAAGAAAGCTTGTAATGGTAGAACCAGTAAATGGAATACCGACCATGCGAAATGCAATGGTAGTTGGGCAAAGCCAACGGTAGCAATCAAAATAAAGATTAATTCACTGGCGTATAAGTTACCGAACAAACGTAAAGCCAAAGAGAATGGACGTGCTATCAAGGTCACAGTCTCTAGGATAAAGTTTGCAGGAATGAAAACTGGATGATTAAACGGCTGCATAGTGATTTCTTTAACAAATCCACCTACACCTTTCATGCGAATTGCATAGCCAATCATTAATACGAAAACACCAATAGCAAGAGCAGCAGTTAGGTTTAAATCTGTGGTGGGAACAGCTTTCATGTATACATCATGAGGGTCCATTCCAAATGCGTGCTCACCAATAAGCGCAGCGATGCCCGGTATTACATCAACTGGGACTAAATCCATGATATTCATTAGCAATACCCATACAAAAATGGTTAACGCTAAGGGTGCAATCAGGCTGCTATTACCGTGGTAAGTACTTTTTACGTTGTCGTCAACAAAATCGACAACAAGTTCTACAAACGCTTGAAGCTTACCAGGCACGCCTGTTGTTGCTTTTTTACCTACGCTTCGAAAAACAGCTAAAAATAGAATACCTAGTCCGATAGACCAAGCTAGAGTGTCAATATGCCACACCCAAAACCCTGCATCGCTACACGCTTTATTGAAGACGATTTCGCCTTCTACGCTACACATTTTTGCATTGGTTAAATGGTGTTGAATATATTCCTGTGTTGTTTGTCCAGATGCCATTGTTAAACCCAAGTTTTATAATTTAAAAAGCGTTAATTTGTTTTATTTGCACGCTATAAATCGCGAAAATAAAACATAGCAGCCCATTGGCTAACCATTGTTATCGTATATGCACCAAGAAGAGGAATAGGGTGCGCATTAAACTGAGAAAATGCGATAACAAAAAATAATATTGTTAGCATCAACTTAACCTTTTGGCCTTGATTGATACTCTGCACAACTTGCTTAGCGTAAGTTGCACCGGCATATCGGAACGACCAATATGCAAAAAAACTGTGTGGTAACAAAAACGAAATACAGCCAAATAAAACTGCGACCATATATTCTACTTTTACCAACAAAACGATCATAATTAGCAAAAAAGATGTCACTAATTGAACATAAATGCCTTTTTTTGCTAGTTGTCTGCCCTTTTGGGCTAAACGCGATGACATAGCTAATTGCACCAATGTTGAGCCTATTTAGAGGCGCGTGAAGTATACGCTGAATAAAGAAAAATTCAACTGTTAAGGAGGCCTATCAAGGTTATAGTGTATTCGCTATAAATATCATAATCTTACGAACGAATTTTATGAGAAAAAAAGTCAAATTTTGGTTAGCATAGAGTAAACAATCAGGTTTTACCGATCATTTACCGGAAGCTTAGATAAAATCCCGTCTAATTGTTCCAAATCATTGAAGTTAATTACCAGTTTGCCTTTGCCTTTGCTGTTGTGAGCGATTTTAACTGGTGCCCCTAAATTGTCTGATAAATCGATTTCCAGACGTTTAACATCAGGATCTGTGGTATCAGCCTTTTTCGGTGATTTTTCGGGTTGTTTTTCATCACCAGTTTGAGCCTTTTTAACCAAGCTTTCGGTCTCTCTTACCGTTAGGCCCTTGTCAGCAACAAGTTTTGCTGTATTCGTTTGCGCATCACCATCTAATGCAAGTAATGCTCTAGCATGACCCATTTCGATATCGCCATATTCAAGCAGTAATTTAACCTCATCGTTCAAGTTATTTAAACGCAGTAAATTAGACACTGTGGTCCGGGATTTACCCACGGCAGTGGCGACTTCTTGATGGGTTAATTCAAATTCTACCATTAAGCGATCGAGCGCTTGTGCTTCTTCCATGGCATTGAGGTCTTCACGTTGAATATTCTCAATAAGAGCGATAGCCACAGCTGATTCATCTGGCACGTCTTTTATTAAACAAGGAATAACGTCTAACTGTGCCAGTTGCGAAGCTCGCCAACGGCGCTCACCAGCAATGATTTCATACCTTTGCTGGTCAAGCTGACGAACGACTATAGGTTGAATGATGCCTTGAGATCGAATAGAGGAGGCAAGATCTTCTAATGCCTCTGGCGACATATCTTTACGAGGTTGATACTTACCAGGTTGTAAGAATTCGACCGGGATTTTACGAAGTTCACCTTGCTGTTCTGCTTCGTTATTGTCGCTGCTGGTTTTGGCCCCTGACTGACTCGTGGCTAGCAGTGCATCTAAACCTCTGCCTAATCCTCTTTTCTTGGCTGACATGTTGTCCTCAAAATATCGATTTGTTTGTTTTTATTTAGTGCAAATCAGCCTGCGTTGGCTGTTTGAATATTTTTACTACGGCGGAGTATTTCACCCGCTAAGGCTAAATAGGCTTTAGCGCCAGTAGATGACTTATCATAATACATGGCCGGTGTGCCAAAACTCGGGGCTTCGGCCAATCGCACATTGCGTGGAATAACCGTGCGATAAACTTGATCACCAAAATGCCGTTTAAGTTGTTCAGATACATCATTTGCAAGGCGATTTCTTGGGTCGTACATAGTGCGCAATACGCCCTCAATTTTGAGATCAGGATTAACCACAGATGCCAATTTTTTTATCGTATCCATTAATGCAGTCAACCCCTCGAGTGCATAGTATTCACACTGCATGGGCACTAACACCGAATCTGCAGCTGCCATTGCATTTACTGTCAGCTGGTTGAGTGAAGGTGGGCAATCAATAAATATATAATCGTAATAACTTTTTACTGGAGCTAAGGCATTACGTAGTCTTACTTCGCGAGCAAACACTTCCATTAATTTTATTTCAGCGGCCGTTACGTCACCGTTGCCGGCTATTAAATCGTATTTCCCGGAAGAGTCTTTAATGATCACCTCTTCGGCAGGCTTTTCTTCAATAAGTAATTCGTAACAGGTATTCTCGGCCGTATATTTATCGACACCACTGCCCATAGTGGCATTACCTTGAGGATCGAGATCGATGAGTAACACTTTACGCTTTGTTGCTGCCATAGATGCAGCAACGTTTACAGCCGTAGTTGTTTTACCCACTCCGCCTTTTTGATTAGCGATAGCAATGATTTTACCCAAAATAATGTTCCGTCTTGTGATGGTAACTAAGTAGCTAGCTAAATATCATACTCTAAAGATGCGATAAGAAGAAAGTGTATCCACTGCAAACCGTCTAATTACAAACATAAGGGTTAACAGCTTGTCGGTTTAGTAATCAGTCTGAATAATCAGCCTTTTTAATTTTAACAATATGTCGCTGACCTTCGAGGTTGGGTACTTGCAGTTCTATAACTTGGTCAAGTACAAACTCAGCAGATAATTGCTCAATTTCTTGATGGGGCACAATTCCTTTTAAAGCCAAAAACTCACCTTGTTGATCGATTAAGTGCTTACACCAATCAAGCATGTCGTGTAACGATGCAAATGCCCGACTTAACACTCCATCTAAAGGCTGTTCTGGAGTAAAGTCTTCAACTCTTGACTGAACTGGTTGAATATTATTAACGCCTAAATCATGGGCGACTTGCTTCATAAAACGCACACGTTTACCCAAACTATCCAGTAAAATAAAGTGTTTGTCTGGGCACATGATTGCTAGGGGTATACCCGGCAAACCGGGACCCGTTCCTACGTCTATGTATTGTGTGCCTACTAAGTAAGGCGCAACGACAATCGAATCGACAATATGCTTAACAACCATTTGTTTAGGGTCGCGTACCGACGTCAAATTATACGCTTTATTCCATTTGTGCATCATAAGCACATAGTCTATCAACTTAGTTTGTTGTTGCTCGCTAACGTTCAGGTCACATTGTTCTAAGCTAGCCGATAGAACTTGACGTAATTCAGGTTCGAGCATTAGACCGACACTTGCTTTTTAGGTGTTTCAGTTCCCACTAACAAGCCATGCTTTTTTAGGTAAACCAATAACAGTGACACGGCTGCTGGGGTAATTCCTGAAATACGACTGGCTTTACCGATGGTTTCTGGACGAGTATCAGTTAATTTGGCCACAACTTCGTTACTTAAGCCTGATATTTGAGAGAAATCAAAATCCATCGGAATTAGGGTATTTTCATTGCGCTGGGTTTTTGCTATCTCATCTTTTTGACGTTCAATGTAGCCTGCGTACTTAATTTGAATTTCGACTTGTTCAGCGGCTTGCTCATCTGCTAGTTGCGGACCTAGATCACCAATACTCATTAGCTTCTCGTATGTCATCTCCGGGCGTCGAATTAGATCTTCTAACGAGTTTTCTTTAGTCACAGGGTTTTTAAGTATTTCGTTTAGTTGTTCAACCGCTTGATGATTTGGATGGATCCATTGCGATCGCAAACGTTGTCTTTCTAATTCTATTGCTTCAATCTTTTGACTAAACCTTTGCCATCTTTCATCGTCTACTAAGCCTATTTCTCTGCCTTTCGCGGTTAAACGAATATCTGCGTTGTCTTCGCGCAGTAACAAACGATACTCGGCGCGGCTTGTAAACATACGATAAGGTTCTTTGGTTCCCATAGTCGCTAGATCATCGATTAATACGCCTATGTAGGCTTCATCTCTGCGTAAAATAAGGGGATCTTTTTGTTGTACTTGTAATGCCGCATTGGCACCCGCGATTAAGCCTTGAGCGCCAGCTTCTTCGTAGCCTGTCGTCCCATTAATTTGGCCCGCAAAAAATAAACCGTCAATAAATTTAGTTTCTAGGGTTTGTTTCAGATCTCTAGGATCAAAAAAGTCATATTCGATCGCATAACCGGGACGCACAATATGTGCATTTTCAAAACCTTTTATCGAGCGAACTAGGTTCATTTGCACATCGAATGGCAAGCTGGTTGATATGCCATTTGGATAAACTTCGATGCTATTAAGGCCTTCTGGCTCAACAAATATCTGATGAGAATTTTTGTCTGCAAATCGATGAATTTTATCTTCGATAGAGGGGCAGTAACGCGGGCCTATACCTTCGATAACACCCGTATACATAGGCGATCTGTCTAATCCTCCACGAATAATTTCGTGGGTTTTTTCATTAGTGTGGGTGATGTAGCAAGGCACTTGTCTTGGGTGATCTTTTTGGTGACCCATAAATGAGAAGACAGGAGTAGGGGAGTCACCGTCTTGTTTTTCCATCAAATCAAAATTTAAAGTTCGGGCATCTAAACGTGCAGGAGTACCTGTTTTTAAACGATCGACTCTAAAGGGAAGTGCACGTAATCTATCTGCTAATGCGATCGAAGGAGGATCGCCTGCACGGCCGCCTTTGTAGTTTTCCATACCGATGTGTATGGTACCGCCTAAAAACGTGCCTACTGTGATTACAACAGCCTTAGATTTGAATTTAAGACCCATTTGAGTCACCACACCTACTACACGATCATTTTCAACGATCAGATCATCACAAGATTGTTGAAACAAAGTGAGGTTAGGTTGATTTTCAATCATAGCTCTAATTTCGCTACGATATAGGGCACGATCAGCTTGAGCTCGCGTTGCTCTTACAGCTGGTCCTTTACTTGAATTAAGGGTTCTAAATTGAATGCCCCCTTTATCGATTGCTTTAGCCATTGCGCCACCTAAAGCATCGATCTCTTTAACTAAATGTCCTTTGCCTATCCCACCAATTGCTGGATTACACGACATTTGACCCAAAGTTTCTAAATTATGGGTGAGTAGTAGAGTATTTGCGCCCATCCTTGCCGAAGCTAATGCTGCTTCAGTTCCAGCATGGCCACCACCGATGACAATGACATCAAAATGTTGTTGGTAAAACATAAATTTCCTCTACTACAAGTTTGTAAAATGATCCCGCTTTAAGCGGCCGCACATTCTATAGATAAAATGACTGAAGTAAAATGGTTAAAAACTATTCAAATACAGATCATTGATCGCTTTATTAATTATATGATCTTTTAGATCTTTACTTATTATTACTACTATTAAGCAAGCTATGATCTGTTAGTAAGTCAATATTATTTATATAAAACAATGAGTTAAACATGAAATTAGTATGTTGATAGATCTTGATCATCTAGGTATAACTTGGTGGTAACTTGCCACTTTATCCACAGGTGAAGTTTTTGAGAATACTATCAAGTGGATATAACTAGGTTATATGTGGTTTATACATAATTTAATCCACAGATATAAGTAACGTTTGATCTAACTGTGTGTAACTTGTGATCTAAAATCTGTAAATAGTGATTAGTTATTGATCTATATAAGAAAGATCTTATTACCGTTATTTTTTGGATCTTATCCACCGATCATAAAGGGTTTGTTACACATCTCAAGTCTTTCTGTGGAATTACCTGAAAATGACACGCGCTACAGACCCAGTATTCTAGGGGATACAGTAAATATAGTAGGATTTATTGCGCATGAGACCAGTGTTTATTTGGGCTTTTTTGACGAGTAAATAGCTTAACGTTTTACGATCAGTTGATCATAAATGATGAATAATACGTCTTTTAGATCGTGATCAAGGGATCTAAAGCTGATCGGTTTGCTCGTTTGGTTAGTCGACTTACTTAACCTGGTTAGGCCGATAACCTGTATGAGGTTGTTGAGGTTCAGGTTGTGTAGGAATGATTTCTTTACGTCTACTCGGCCCAGAAAACTTAACTTTATAGGTGTCGTACTCTTTGATTGATTCAAAGCAATAGCGACCCATAGCTTGTTCTAGCTCTGCTAAATTGTGGTTTGTTATTAATATACAATTTTTATGATTGGCTAAACGTTGACGTAGAACGTTACCCAGCCAACTTTGCGCATTCTTTTTTAAGCTGGTTTCGTTTACACAAACTTCATCCAAGATCAGCAAGTCGACATCTAGGAGTTCTTGATTGATCTCACGGTATTTTTGTCCCACATTATCTTGCGCACTAAAATCGTATGAGAAGAAACGCATGTCTAAGAGGCTAGAAAGTTGTCTGTATAAAACAGATATTTCGTATTTTTCTATTAACTCGTGAGCAATTGCTCCTGCTGTATGGGACTTACCGCGCCCATAATCCCCATAAAAAATCATCATATGGGCACCACTTCTGCGCCAACTCATATCTTCATGAGCTGCAATAAATGATTTTGCATAGCTGACAGCTTCGATGACATCTTGACTATCTTCAACTAAGTTGGCAAAAGTCCACTTAGGATTGAGATCTGAGCGACCTTGGATATCTTGAATACGTTGTTTTCTGCCTTCTTTTTGTAATTGGTTTACGTCTCTAGTGGCGAGAGTTTGATATTCGGTACGTAAGGTTTGGTAGTCGGTATATTTATTAGGGACATGTTGACGACCCATGGCTTTACCCAATTTTTGGATTTTTTGTTTAATGCTATCCACTGGTCATGTCCTCTCTCAATCTAATTGCTGCCCGTTTTACCATATTTGGCAACGAGGTTTTTAGTATTTTGGTCTGCTTCTATGCCTGCTTGGCTGGTTACAATTTGTTGACCAATCTTTTTAACAGGTTTTAAACCATGGGCTAAACGTGTTTTTTTCAGGTTGAATACAAATTTCTGAGTCCATTGATATTCTGTAAACCCGGCCTCGGGTCGGCCAAGCCAATAGGCTATAAAGTCTCCGAGTTCAGACGCAGTGTAGTCAGCATCTATAATGCCAATCAGTTGGGCTAGGTCTTTGATTAAGCTTGGGTTTGGTGTCCAATCGAGTGTCATTGGATGCCAATTTATATGTAATGCCCTGTAGTTGTCTGGTGCATTTACCATAAGGGGTAGGGTCAGGGTTTTACCGTTAAAGCTTTGGGTGATTTCTATCTGATGTTTGACGCTAACCAGACCTACCTGTAATAGTTCTTTTACTAAGCCATTTACTTCTCGGCCTAATGTGAATTTAGGCTCTTTACCATTTAATAAGGTAAGTAAGCTTTTGTAATTAAGGGCATCAGTTATGCCGGTTTGTTGGTTAGCTATGGGTTTTAGACCGAGCAAATAAAGCACCCTAGCATCATTGCTAATAGAGTGTTGCAGGGCTTTTTGTTCTGCTGAGTTTATTTGCATCGGAGTTTAATTAGTTACCAGAGGTTAGCCAGCTGTTTAACCATTCTACTGCAACCTCTTCAGGAATTGGATGATTTAATACATCAATATGCAAACTAGGATGTAACTGTTTAGCGCCTTGTTGCAATAGTGCCTGTTCAATTTTTTCTGCCCCATAACAAAAGGTATCGTAACTACTGTCTCCTAAGCCTACTACGACAAACTCAGTATTTGATAAATCCTGTGTTGCTATGGCCGTTGCAAAGGCTTGAATATTATCGGGCAAGTCACCTGCGCCGTGAGTTGAGGTGCAAATAATCCAACTAGTATTTAGACTAATTTCTGTTAGTTCCGGTGAAAGATGTACCTTGGTTTGATGATGCTTTTCCAAGAGTACTTGTTCGATGGCTTCTGCTACATATTCACTTGCACCAAGTACACTGCCTACTATGATTTCGAATTGTGCCATGTCTACTTTCCTATACAAAAAGATGAAAATATTTTACTTAATAGGTCATCTGAGCTGAATTCACCGGTAATTTCGTTCAAATTTTGTTGGGTAAGGCGTAATTCTTCAGCCAGTAATTCACCCGCTAAGTGTTCCTCTAATTGCTGTTTACCTAAATATAGATGCTCTGCTGCACGGCTAATGGCATCTAAATGACGGCGACGCGCAATAAATTGGCCTTCTGAACTGGCGTTAAATCCCATACATTGTTTTAAGTGTTCTGTTAGAAATTCTAGTCCTTCGCCTTGGCTGGCTGAAATGGATACTAGGGGATATTCGCCTTGGTCATCAAATTGACTGATTTCGTTGGAAAGATCGATTTTGTTTCTTACTACTGTCAAGCCGATATGTTTAGGTAGTCGATTATAAAAATCCGGCCATATTTGTGCAGGGTGAGTTTCTGATGACTCAGTGCTATCTAACATAAAGAGTACACGGTCGGCTTGATGAATTTCTTGCCAAGCTTTTTCGATACCAATTTTTTCTACCTTGTCTGGACTGTCTCTTAGGCCTGCAGTATCGATAATATGTAATGGCATACCATCAAGGTGTATGTGCTCTTTTAATACGTCACGCGTGGTTCCAGCTATGTCTGTGACTATGGCGCTGTCTTTCCCTGCAAGGGCATTGAGTAAACTTGATTTACCTGCATTGGGTTTACCCGCGATAACAACTCGCATTCCTTCGCGTAATAGTGCGCCTTGTTTGGTATCGTTTTGCAATTTTTCGAGGCTAGTTATTATTTGCCCTAAATCTTGTTGAATTTTTCCATCACTAAGAAAGTCGATTTCTTCATCCGGAAAGTCAATTGCAGCCTCTACGTACATACGCAGATGGATCACTTGTTCAACTAGAGTATTAACCTTATTTGAAAAAGATCCTTGTAACGAGCGTAATGCGCCTTTTGCTGCCTGTTCTGAACTAGCTTCTATGAGGTCAGCTATAGCTTCGGCTTGAGCTAAATCTAATTTGTCATTTAAGAATGCGCGTTCACTAAATTCCCCTGGTTTAGCTATGCGTATATTGGGTAATTGCAGAATGGCTTTTAGCAGCATGTCTAATACGACTTGGCCGCCATGGCCCTGCAGTTCAAGCACATCTTCGCCAGTAAAAGAATGAGGATTGTTGAAAAATATTGCGATACCTTGGTCGAGCAGGGTTCCGTTAATATCTTTGAAAGGTAAGTACTCAGCTTGTCTGTTGTTAGGCACCTTACCGAGTATTTTTTTGGCAACATCTGTTGCATCTTTGCCAGACACACGAATAATTCCTACGCCACCTTTACCCGGAGCTGTGGCTTGGGCAACAATAGTATCTTGTTGGAAGCTTAATTCTGAGTCTGGCATAGTGTGTTTAATCTCTAAAGTTGGTAAATTGGAACGGTTGTTCTATATCCGAATCTTTCGCTAGGGCAATGACTTTTTGTAGGTCATCCCGCTTCTTGCCTGTTACTCGAATTTGATCCCCTTGGATTTGTGCCTGAACTTTCAATTTGGCATCTTTTATTTCTTTTATCAGTTTTTTCGCCACAGGTTGTTCAATGCCTTGTCTAAACTTTACCGCGCGTTTATAGGTTTTGCCGCTAATATCTACTTTTTGTGGGTCTAGGGCTGCATTGCTTACGCCTCTTTTCACACATGCGTTACGTAGAATGTCCATTAATTGTTTAATTTGGAACTCACCTTCGGCTTTTAAGGTAACGGTTTCGTCTGCATAGGTAAACGAGGCATCAACACCCTTAAAATCAAAGCGAGTGCTGAGTTCTCGAGTGGCGTTGTCTACGGCATTTTTTACTTCGACTAAATCTATTTCAGATACAATATCTAATGAAGGCATGAATAATTCCTCAAAGGTAAAAAGTTAGTTTGGAAAACAAAAAAGCCCGCTTTACCGTAACTGTAACGATAAAGCGGGCTTAAACAATGGTTTTTTACTTAGTTTGCAGGCCGCGCTTTTCCATCGAGGCGTAAATAAACTTAGCTTGAACTAGGGTGATTATATTACTAATCAACCAGTACAATACTAAGCCCGCCGGGAATAGGAAGAAGAACAAGCTCATTGCAACTGGCATGAATTGCATGATTTTTTGCTGCATTGGGTCTGTCATAGTCATAGGCTGTAGCTTCTGCAACAGGTACATACTAATACCAGTAAGGATAGGCAATACAAAGAACGGGTCTTTGGCACTCAAGTCAGTAATCCAGAAGATAAAGTCTGCGTGTCTTAGTTCTACACTTTCTAGTAGTACCCAATACAAGGCTAAGAAAATAGGCATTTGTAGCAGTAATGGGAAACAACCACCCATAGGGTTAACCTTGTCTTCTTTGTACATTTTCATCATGGCTTGCTGCATTTTTTGACGGTCGTCGCCATAACGCTCTTTTAACGCATCCATTTTAGGTTTTAGGTTGCGCATTTTAGCCATAGATTCATACTGCTTTTTGGTTAACGGGTACATAACGCCTTTAACCA
This sequence comes from uncultured Paraglaciecola sp., assembly GCA_947498355.1. Classification (GTDB taxonomy): domain Bacteria; phylum Pseudomonadota; class Gammaproteobacteria; order Enterobacterales; family Alteromonadaceae; genus Paraglaciecola. The sequence goes on from CANMKA010000009.1 coordinate 77,454, forward strand.
CTACGGTAATTATGATGATTGAGAATCCCCAATTACCAACAAAGCTTTGAATGAATTGTAAAAATTTGAATAGAGGCTGTGAAATCATCCATAAGAAACCGTAATCAACGGTTAGATCTAAGCCTTCAGCAATTTTGGCTAGGGTATCTTGATCTTTTGGCCCTAAGTACAAAATGCTGCTGAGTTCGCCAGTTTCACCAGCACCAATTAAGATAGGCTCGCCAGTAAATCCGATAACTCCGTTTGTTTCTTGTAACACGCGACTAAATAATGTGTTGTCTTGATCTTGAGGTGGGACCCAAGCCGACACAAAATAGTGCTCTATCATGGCTGTCCAACCGCCTAGAGTTATGTCTTTTAGACTTTTGTCGAGCATTTCGTCGAAATCGTATTTGGTATACTTGTCTTCGTCAGTAGAAAAAGCTGCACCTCTGTAAGTAGGCATAAACATGCTGCCGTCTTGCTTCAACATACTTTGTTTTAGCTGAGCAAATTGCTGAACTTGTTTTTGCTCACTTGAGTTATTTGAAATTGAGTAGGTTAAGTCAATACTGTGACTACCTTTAGTAAAGGTAAACTGTTTGGTAATGGTTAAGCCTTCATCTGTCTGTAAAGTAAGGGGGACAACTAAAGTGTCACCTTCGAGTACATATTCATTAAGTGGGACACTATAGATTGGGCGACCTTTACTGTCGGGTCCATTGGCTCCAATTAGGCCACTTTGCGCAACAAATAGCTCCTCGCCACTTGGTCTAAGTAAACTATAAGATTCTTCTGAGCCTTGCTCGACTGGAAATTTGCGTAAATTGGCAAGAACAACATCACCCCCTACCGTATCTATATGTAAAAATAGAGTGTCGGTTTGTACGGTAATGATTTTTCCGGTTTGCAGTGTATTTTCAACTGTACCCTGTAGAGTTGCGCCAATTGGAACGTCTTCACCCTTTTCATTAACCACTTGCTGCGAAGTTTCGGCAGCAGGCACGACAGGTTTAGGGCCATAATCTTCTAGCCATTGTTGCCACAATAAGAAAGCGACAAGCGCTAGGGCAATTAAAATAAAATTGCGTTGGGATTCCATAAAATACTCTAGTTAACGGTTAGTTATTGTTTGTGACAACTAATTAAATAGGTCACTTCGTTACAACTCTATATTTTAGATAAATGATTAGTTAATCAAATTTATCGTGATTGTGTTTTTTAGGCACAGGGTCCTCACCACCATGGTGTAGAGGATGACACTTTGATATACGTTTTATACTTAGCCAAAACCCTTTAAAAAAACCGTGTTCGTTAATTGCGCCAATTGCGTAATGCGAACAAGTAGGATTAAAGCGGCAAGTTGGTCCTAGCATGGGTGAAATCAAAATTTGATAAATTCTGATTATTCCAATTGGGATTTTTCGCAACGCTTGGCTAATTTTTTCCATAGTTTACTTAGTAGGTAAGATAATTCTTTATTCGACATTTTGTCTAAGCCGCTTTTACCAACGACAACTATATCAATATTTGGAAACGATTGTCTGTGTAAGCGAAAGCTTTCACGGAGGATGCGCTTAATTCTATTTCTGTCGTGAGCGAATTTAACGCGTTTTTTAGATAGAGTAATCCCTATTCTTGGATTGTTCGCGTTATTGAATCTTGCTAAAAGAGTAATCTGAGGAGAAACAGCTGGGATGGCTTTAGTAAAAACATATTCAAAGTGGGTGGGAGTTAATAATCTTAGCTCCCGAGAAAAGTTATTTTCGCCCACTTTGGATAATTAAGCTGATAAACGAGCACGGCCTTTGGCACGACGATTAGCTATAACCTTGCGGCCATTTTTAGTCGCCATACGGGCACGAAAACCGTGTGAACGCTTACGCTTTAAGTTGCTTGGTTGAAAAGTTCTTTTCATGACCTAGTCCTGCTCTATACATAAGGGTTAAACAAAATGAACACTAGCGTGCTCAAAAATGACGCTGAATAATAGGGATCTATTGCTAGCTTGTCAATCTATTGCTGGGTTATTTGAATAAATAAGTAGAACTTGTTGATTAATAACTTTTTGATGGGCTAGGTCGTCAATTTGGCAGCGATTATATAGGCAAATGTATGCTCTTTACTCAGGCTTATGATTGAACTTTTAGAATAACTTTAAATTTATTGTTTTTTTATCCACAAATTATCTGTGAATTCTCATGTAAAACTATTTTTCACCTTTATTTTTGCTTGTTTATATGAAAAATTTAACATTAATAGATACCTTATAATTTTTATAAAACCAATAGATATAAAGGGTTTTAAAAGGTTTTTAATTATTATTAGAATTTTATTGCGTTCGTATGGCGAATAACGAGATAATCCACAGCCTGTAGTTCTATTCGCTAAAATTTACGTCTGTTTACTAGCGTTTAGGGTTATATCCATTTTCTTTCCTCTATTCTCAAAATGTGATGAAAGTCTTAATTCTAAAGGCATGGAGTTTATTATTTAATGACAATTTGGGAAAATTGCTTACAGCGTCTTTTGCAAGATATGCCTACTCAGCAATATAGTATGTGGATAAGACCACTGCAAGCGGTTCAGGATGGAACCACTATTACCTTATTTGCGCCCAATCGCTTTGTTTTAGATTGGGTAAGAGATAAGTACTTCAATCAAATTAATGTGTTACTTGAGGAATTTAGTGATGGTGATCCGCCTCAACTGAGATTTGAGGTCAGTGTTGGCAAGGTTGTTACCTCTGGAGCAGCTAATTTTTCTGTACAGCCAAATTCTATCCCAGAGTCAGCTAATAAGCAGACTCTAGCGAATCAAGGTGCGCCTCAGCCAGTTAAACAACAAAATGTTGTGGCTAATTTGGAACCTTCCCATAAGAGTAATATCAATCTTACTTACAAATTTGATAATTTTGTTGAGGGTAAATCAAACCAATTGGCACGTGCAGCCTCTCAGCAAGTCGCTGACAATCCCGGCGGCGCATATAATCCTTTGTTTATTTATGGTGGAACAGGTTTAGGTAAAACTCACCTTTTACACGCTGTAGGTAACGGCATTATGGATAAGAAAAAAAATGCTACTGTGGTTTATATGCATTCCGAACGTTTTGTTCAAGATATGGTAAAAGCGTTGCAAAACAATGCTATAGAAGAGTTTAAACGGTATTACCGATCTGTTGATGCATTGCTAATTGATGATATTCAATTTTTTGCGAATAAAGAGCGTTCACAAGAAGAATTCTTTCATACGTTTAACGCACTGCTAGAAGGTAATCAACAAATTATCTTAACCTCGGATCGCTATCCAAAAGAAATCGATGGGGTTGAAGATAGGCTAAAATCAAGATTCGGTTGGGGATTGACCATTGCAATCGAACCCCCAGAGCTCGAAACCCGGGTGGCGATATTGATGCGTAAGGCGGTCGAAAATAAAATATTTTTACCAGACGAGGTGGCTTTCTTTATTGCTAAACGTTTACGGTCTAATGTTAGAGAGCTGGAAGGCGCATTGAATCGCGTTATCGCTAATGCCAATTTTACTGGGCGACCTATTACCATAGACTTTGTGAGAGAGGCGCTAAAAGACTTACTTGCCCTGCAAGAAAAGCTGGTGACTATTGGTAATATTCAAAAAACTGTAGCCGAATATTACAAAATTAAAATGGCCGATATTTTGTCTAAACGCCGTAGTAGAAGCGTGGCTCGACCGAGACAAATGGCTATGGCCTTAGCCAAAGAGCTGACTAATCATAGTTTGCCAGAAATAGGTGACGCCTTTGGTGGAAGGGACCATACAACCGTTTTGCATGCGTGCCGAAAAATAGTTCAACTTAGAGAAGAAAGTCATGATATAAAAGAAGACTATCAGAACTTGATTCGTACACTTTCTTCATAGAATTCATGAGTATAGAAATGAAATTTAGTATTAGTAGGGAAAACTTTTTACAACCACTTCAATTAGTTTCTGGCGCAGTCGAGCGTCGTCACACGCTGCCTATCTTATCGAATGTTCTTATAAAGGTAAGTGAAAACTCACTGTGGCTAACAGGTACAGATTTAGAAGTTGAGTTGATTTCAAATGTGACGTTAACCGGAGAGTTTGTCGAAGGTGAAATTACGGTTCCAGCTAAAAAACTGTTAGATATTTGTAAAGGTTTATCTGACGAGAGCACGATTGATTTTGCTGTTGACGGTAATAAAGTGTTACTTAAATCTGGTCGAAGCAAATATAGTTTGTCTACTTTAGCTGCGAGTGATTACCCTAACTTAGAAGATTGGCAGGGTGATTTAGAGTTTGAGATTTCTCAAGGAGCATTAAAGCGACTTATCGATAGCACCTATTTTTGTATGGCTCAGCAAGATGTTCGATATTATCTAAACGGAATGTCACTCGAAACAGAAGACAATCTTATTAGAACTGTTGCAACAGACGGCCATAGGTTAGCCTTGTGTCGCTTAGATTATGACTCGGCCACCTTACCTAATCGCCAAGTCATTATTCCAAGAAAAGGGGTACTAGAAATTGTTCGTTTGATTGAAGATAACGATCAGTTGGTTAAAGTGCAGGTTGGTTCAAACCATATTCGTATTTTTTCTACCGACTTTATTTTTACCAGTAAATTGGTTGATGGGCGCTTCCCAGATTACAGAAGAGTATTGCCTAGAGATGGCGATAAAAAAATCGAATCAAGTAAACAGTCTCTTAAACAAGCTTTCTCCCGTGCATCGATTTTGTCTAACGAAAAATTCAGAGGCGTGCGTTTAAATCTTTCTGAAGGCGAGTTGAAAATTACCGCCAATAACCCAGAGCAAGAAGAAGCTGAAGAAATTGTTGATGTAAGTTATGTAGGTGATGCCTTAGAAATAGGGTTTAATGTGGCCTACTTGATTGATGTAATGAACGGACTAGCAGGGGACGACGTTTTGATTACACTTGCTGATTCAAATAGCAGTGCTTTAATCGAAGACGCTAAAGATGATTCTGCTTTGTATGTCATCATGCCTATGAGACTTTAAGCTCTGTTCATTTCTCTTTTACATTACATCTCTCTATGAAACTGGACTCAGTCCAGATCAGTCAATTTAGAAATATTGAACGGCTATCTATCAAGCTTGATAGTCGTCTCAATATTTTTGTCGGTGAAAATGGTAGTGGTAAGTCATCTATTCTTGAAGCTATTCATTATTTAGGCTTTGCTAGGTCATTTCGTACAAGTAAACATAAAAGTGTTATCAAAGCTGGTACGTCGGGCTTTACGGTTTTTTGTCAGATAGAGAGCTCAAACGAGTCTAAACGTTTGGGTATTCAAAGAAGCACAGACGATCAATGCTTAGTGAATATTAACGGGATAAAAAGCCGTAAAGCGACTGACTTAGTGAGTCAATTGCCTGTTCAAATATTTACTCCTCAGAGTTCAGAGCTTCTGACTGGGTCTCCCAAACTCCGCAGGAAGTATTTGGACTGGCTTTTGTTTCACGTGGAACATCCATTTAATGCCAATGCGCAAATTTATGCCAAGGCTATTAAAAGCGTGAATGCCATTTATCGCAAAGGGAGTTACCAAGGTCAATCTAGCCAAATCGATTATTGGCGTCAGTTACTTATTGAAAGAGGTAACTTAATTACTGAGATGCGCTCAGCCTTAGTTACAGATCGACTTGCCGAATTAATAAACCTTAATTTAACAGAGTTTTTACCTGAGTTTTCATTCGAAATTTCGTATTATAGGGGATGGGAAAGAAGTCTATCTTTTGAAGAGTGCCTAAGTAAAAATTTTGAAAAAGACCAAAAAAACGGTTTTGTAAGTGTTGGCCCTCATAAGGCAGATCTTAAAATTAAGGCAAACGGTTTACACGCTCAGGAGATATTGTCTCGTGGGCAGTTACGTATGTTAGTTGCTGCTATGCAATTAGCTCAAACTGAATATTTATACGAGGTAACAGGAAGAAATTCCATTTTTCTTCTTGATGATATCGGTGCAGAACTAGACGTAGAAAAAAGAAGTGCTTTTATCAGCAAGCTACATCAATCTGAATCACAGATTTTTGTTACGGCCATTGATAACAGTCATTTAGAATTTTTAGCCAATTATAACGAAAATAAAGTGTTTCACGTGGAACACGGTTGCGTGAAAGAGAAGGAGATATGAAGTAATGTCCGAAGAAAATGTATATGACTCATCGAGTATTAAAGTACTAAAAGGATTAGATGCGGTTCGTAAAAGACCAGGAATGTATATAGGAGATACCGATGATGGGACTGGACTTCATCATATGGTGTTTGAGGTAGTCGATAACTCAATCGACGAAGCACTTGCTGGACATTGCTCGGCTATAACAGTAAAAATTCATTTAGACGGTTCAGTATCTGTTAAAGATGATGGCCGAGGCATACCAACAGAAATCCACGAAGAAGAGGGGGTTTCTGCCGCTGAAGTTATCATGACGGTTCTTCACGCAGGCGGAAAATTTGATGATAATTCTTATAAAGTATCAGGTGGCTTGCATGGTGTAGGGGTTTCTGTTGTAAATGCCTTATCTAAAAAGCTACAAATTCAGATTAGACGTGATGGTAAGTTACACGAGCAAGACTACAAACACGGTGAGCCTCAAGCCCCTTTGGGTGTGATAGGCGACTCAGAAACTACAGGTACAAGCTTACGTTTTTGGCCAAGCGAAGAAACATTTAGCACAGTAGAGTTTCACTATGATATTTTAGCTAAACGTTTGCGCGAATTATCATTTTTGAACTCTGGTGTTTGTATCATATTAGAAGATGAACGTGATGGGAAAACCGAAACCTTCCAATATGAAGGTGGAATTAGCGCATTTGTTGAATTCCTTAATCAGAACAAAACACCTATTCACCAAAAGGTATTTCATTTTAATTCTGAAAGAGAAGACGGCATCTCTGTAGAAGTCTCTATGCAGTGGAATGATTCATTTCAAGAGAACGTATTCTGTTTCACCAATAACATTCCGCAACGAGACGGTGGAAGCCATTTAGCCGGTTTTAGAGGTGCGTTAACCCGGACTCTAAATAGTTACATGGAAAAAGAAGGTATGGCTAAAAAAGCCAAAACCAATGCGAGTGGCGATGATGCTAGAGAAGGTTTAACTGCTGTTATTTCGGTTAAAGTACCAGATCCTAAGTTTTCTTCGCAAACTAAAGATAAGTTAGTTTCGTCTGAGGTTCGTCCAGCTGTCGAAACTGCTATGGGTGAGAAGCTTCAAGAGTTCTTATTAGAAAACCCATCGGATAGTAAAATCATAGTTGGCAAAATCATTGATGCTGCTAGAGCTAGAGAAGCGGCACGTAAAGCTAGAGAAATGACAAGACGAAAAGGTGCGTTAGACTTAGCGGGTTTGCCAGGTAAGTTAGCTGATTGCCAAGAGAAAGACCCAGCCTTATCTGAATTATATATAGTGGAAGGGGACTCTGCTGGCGGTTCAGCCAAGCAGGGACGAAATAGGAAGAACCAAGCAATATTACCCCTCAAAGGTAAAATCCTTAACGTAGAAAAAGCGCGTTTTGACAAGATGCTTTCTTCACAAGAAGTTGCCACCTTGATAACCGCTTTAGGATGTGGCATTGGTCGTGATGAGTATGATCCAGAAAAACTGCGTTACCATCGGATTATCATAATGACGGATGCGGACGTTGATGGTTCGCACATACGTACCTTATTACTAACCTTCTTTTACCGTCAAATGCCCGAAATTATCGAGCGTGGTTATATCTATATAGCTCAACCACCTTTATATAAAACCAAGAAAGGCAAGCAAGAGCAGTACTTAAAAGACGATGAATCGTTAACTAAATATCTAACTTCAATTGCGTTGGACAATGCTTCTCTTCACGTAAATGAAGATGCTCCCGGTATTTCTGGAGTGGCATTAGAAAACCTAGTTAGTCAGTACCAAGCTGCGGTTTCTATGATAGCCAGAATTAGTCGTTTAATGCCTGAAGTCATTTTAAATAAACTAATTTACAGTGATGTTTTGGATATCAATGACACTCAAGACCAAACTAAGTTAGAAAGTTTTGCTAAAACTTTCACTCAAGGTTTATCTGATGATGAAATTGATGGCGCAACGTACTCATTTGAAATTAGAAAAAATGCTGAAAGAAACAATTGGTATATTGCCCTCATTATTAGACAACATGGTATTGATACTGAATACATGCTTGATTCAGAATTCATCGAGTCAAATGAGTACAAGCGTATTAGAGAATTAAATACTTCAATTAATGGCATCATCGAAGTAGGCGGTTTTGTTAAGCGCAATGATAAAACTAAGCCTGTTTCTAATTTTGTTGAGGCATTAGATTGGTTAATGGCTGAGTCAAAACGTGGCCAGTATATTCAGCGTTATAAAGGCTTAGGTGAAATGAATCCAGAGCAACTATGGGAAACAACCATGGATCCAACTACGCGCAGAATGTTACAAGTTACTGTAGAAGACGCTATAGGTGCAGACCAGCTCTTTACAACCTTGATGGGTGACCAAGTAGAGCCTAGACGTCAATTCATTGAAAGTAACGCGCTAAAAGTAGCTAACTTAGATGTGTAGTAATTACGTTTGATAGTAGATTAAAAAGCCACTCGAAAGAGTGGCTTTTTTGTTTAATGGCTGTATTTGTCAATATTTAAACCTAGTTTGATTACCCATTCATTATTTACGAACAAGCATAATTCGTGCATCGTTAGATAGTGATCACTACCTTACTCATAGCCTTGCCACTTTCTAGTTTTGCATGGGCAGCAGCCTCTACTAAGGTTACAAATAACTGCAGAAACAGCAGTTTTACTAAGTGAAGCCTAGTTAGCGCTAAGGGGGCATGGCCAGACAATTTACTCCAATAAAAACTAAAGTTTGTGTCTCCATTGATTTTTTTGTGGAAAAATTAGTCATGTACCTATTTGAAAACAATTAGCAAAAGGCGCCCAGTAATTTGGCTAAAATGAACCTTATTTAATTTTAGTTTGCTAATATTTGGTAAGTACTATCCTCTAATGCAGCTAAGCTATACTTTTTATAAATGAAAACCTATTACTTTAAAATTAACTCTATAATTCAAACTCATGAAAGTACATTTTAGCTATACAACACCATAATTTCCTTCACTAATAAGAGATTGGATATTTGAAAATTATAAGATCACTAAGTGTCATACTTATTAGCGGCCTCTTGTTGAACACATCGTTCGTGGCCTCAGCACAAAAGAAAAATGTGACAATAATTGAGACTATGAATATCCCAATTGTTACTGAGATAAGTCAGGCCTACCAGCAGCAATTAATAAAAGCCTTTGAGCCAAACGAAATTAACGTAAGGGTCATCAATGCTTATGGGAGTTATGATAAAGCTACTAATATAATTGCAGAGGCAATTAACGGCCCAACAACACCAGATTTACTAGTGAGTGTTGCAACCCTAGCAACTCGTGCTTTGCTCGACAGCAGGCAGCTACACTCTATCCCTATGCAGTTCATGGTAGTAGCTGACCCAGTCAATGAAGGGATTGTTGACAAAATTGGCAACAAGAGCGAATACCAGATAACTGGGCAGCCTCACGTCATTCCAACTAAGGCTAAGCTAGACTTGATTCGCCAGACCATAAAAGGACAATATTCAGCAAGTCGCCCCCTTAAAATAGCGCTGTTATCGTCTGACTATCCGTCTTCAACAAGTATCAAATCAGAACTTCTATCACACGTTAGTGCTTATCCAGAAATACAATTTATCGAAGTGAACTTCTCTTATTATCCGGGTGAAACTGGGCGTATCAAAATGCGAGAGCAAGCTTACAAGGCAATGGTTGGTGTGAGAGGGGCTATAGATGTTTACCTAATGCCAAGTGGTCCTTTAGCATACGACCCTGAGTTTGTTACAAGACTAGATACAGAACTTAGTATTCCCAAATTATTTTCGACTGAGCTTTCAGGTGTAGAAGATGGGGCGATTGTTGGCATTTTCTCAAAATATTCAGATATTGGTTTAGCCTCAGCAAATATTTCGTTTCGAATTTTATCTGGGGTTAACCCACGTGAAATGGCGATCACTGCGCCGACTAACTTCAGTATTGCTGTTAACCTAAATACAGCTATCAAACATGGCTTTATCGTATCTTCAGACGTATTGGCTTTAGCGTCTACAGTATTTTCGGGTAAACAGCCATGAAGCTCCAACGAAAACTCACCTTAATCTATATTCCTGTGCTGATTATTGGCATGGTGGGCTTGGGTTATTGGTCTTTTTTACAAGCTAAAAACAGTATCAATCATCAGGAATTTAGAACTCTGGACTTGCTATTAACTCAAATTGTCAGTGACAGTATTGACCGAAGACACAATCTGATTAAAAACTCAGGGTTACTGGGAGTAGGCAACTTTGAAAGAGCTTATCAACAAGAAGTGTATATCGAACTCAGTGAGCTAGCTAAAAAGACCGACAAGTTTATTCATATTACAGATAGCACAAGCTCAGAAGTATTTTTTAAAACTGATGACCGCGTTGAAAATACGGCTTTGTTAGGGGCGCAAATTACGCTAGTAGAGACCCATGGCAATATAGGTATGGGACGACTTAACACAGATCAGCAAGAGCTCTTGTTTGCAAAAATTCGATTTAAGCCTTGGAACTGGATTGTTTATGTAAGCGATTCTCAGCGAGTGATAGAAGAGCCCCTGCAAGTAATAAAGCGATTTACTATATTAGGGACCTTAATTGCGATAGTTGTCACGTCATTACTCTTACACTTTGCCCTTGGGGAAATATTACTCTCAAAAATTAATGAATTAAAACGCGCAGCAAGTGAAATTTCTGGCCAATCAGCTGCCGTGTCTATTCAAATCGATACGAATGACGAATTAGGTGACTTAGCCAGAGACATGGAAGGTATGGCCAAGGCGATTACTCAAAATTTAGATAAGGCCAACCGAGCGAATCAGGCCAAAAGTGAATTTTTAGCAACCATGAGTCACGAAATTAGAACCCCTTTAAACGGGGTATTAGGTATGGCCAGTATATTGTCTAATTCGCCTTTGAACCCTGAGCAAAAGCGGCTGAGTAATTCACTGCTTATTTCAGCTAAATCGTTATTAGAAATTATCAATGACGTGTTGGATCTATCAAAAATTGAGTCAGGGAAGCTTCAATTAGAAGCTCAACTATTCGACATGACTGAGTTAATGTCGTCAGTTGAAGCTAATTTCTCAACCATTGCCAAAGAAAAGGGCTTGTTGTTCACGATTGATAATCTAATTGCGCCTGAGTTAATGGTGTTAGGAGATAACACTAGAATCAGACAAATCGTACTTAACTTAATTAGTAACGCCCTTAAGTTTACCAACCATGGCAAGGTTGAAGTAACCAGCTATATCGAAAGCGGCCATCTAATTATCGAAGTAGCTGATTCGGGTATTGGCATTCCTGCTGACAAGCTCGACACCATATTCGACGCTTTTACGCAGCAAGATGCTAGCACCACAAGGAAATTTGGCGGAACCGGACTAGGTTTGACCATTATTCGACGCTTAGTAAACGCCATGCAGGGCGATATTACAGTTACGAGTAAAGAGGGTGAGGGTTCGTGTTTTACTGTGAATATTCCATGTGAGACTGCTTTGAATCGACGAAATGCTAGTGATGATAGGTTTACCTCTGGCGCAGAGGTCTTGGGTACCAGCTTAATCAGCAAAACTGTATTGCTAGTAGAAGACAACGAAATAAATACTATGGTCGCCACCAGCTTCTTAGAGGAGGGTGGTCATCGAGTAGTTGCTGTAGAGAATGGCCTGCTCGCTGTAGAATCCATACAAAGTAGCACGTTCGACATAATCTTAATGGATATTCATATGCCGGTAATGGATGGTTTAGAGGCAACATCAGCCATCAGAGCATTGGATGACAAAGATAAATCGAATTTACCTATCATAGGATTAACGGCCGATGCCTTTGAAGAGAGCCACCAAAAGTTCTTAAAATTGGGTATGAACTATGTGTTAACCAAGCCGGTAGATAAACTAGAGCTGCTTAGAGTGATAGCTAAGTTTTCTACTTAACCTGAATCTAGATTGCTTAGCATTGAACCGGGGCAAGACCTTAGCTCATGCTCAGCAATTTTAAGCCTAATTTGTTAATTAGGCTCTAATTGTGGGGTATTCCATAATTTTGCTCACCTAGCTTAATTGATTAGGCTGCAGAAATGAGCAATACCTCAACCTTCGGGGCACCAAAGCCGCCAAAGTCGATAGTGAATTGATAGGTGCCTGACTCTTTTGGGGTAAACCTAAAGTTTTCGTCTGTTGAGTCGCAATTGGCTTTAAACACACTTCCCGTTGAAATAACTTGATCAGACTTACCTTGATAGCCGCAATTAAAGCCTGGCGTCCACAGAGCATCTGCAAACTTAAAATCGTATGGTTGACCATCTGCAATTAATTCGATTTGTGTAGCATAGCGCTGAGGGCTCACTTCTTTTAGTTTGTATTTTTCGTCGGCTTCCCACCAAGAAAATACCCCTCGTAAATACAGACCATCATAGCTCCTTTCTTTGGTCAAACTTTCAATGGCAGTGGTTGCACAACCACTTAATCCTACTGTAAGTAAGACTAGAAGCCATGAGGATCTTAAATACTTCATATATGCTACTTAAAAATCAATTAGTTAAGTACAGATATATCTGCACAACATAAGAACAAACTTCTTAGGTTAGCTAACAAAGACACACGGTTAATCTTAGTGTCTTGGTCATCGGCCATCACCATAACATTTTCGAAAAAGGCATCTATCGGCTCTTTCAACAATGCCAGTTCAGTTAAGACTGCAGCATAATCAGATTGTTCAAGGGCTGGTTGAATCTTCGCTTCGGTAAGCTTAACTGCGTCAGCAAGTGCAATTTCTGCGGGTTCGACCAATAGGCTAGGCTCAACTTTGTCGGCAGAGATATCAGCATTTTTGCTAAGTATATTGGCTACGCGTTTATTCGCGGCAGCGAGGGCTGGTGCGACGTCTAAGCTTTTGAATGATTTAACCGCCTCGATACGTGCTGCAAAATCAGCAGGTCGAGTAGGGCGATTAATTAATACCGCTTGTACAACTGAAGCATTAACGCCTTGTTCGGCATACCACGCTTTAAAACGTGCCAATACAAAATCAGTTACAGCAGGGTTTAGTCCATCTGTTTTGATTTTATCGCCAAAGGTTTGTATTGATGCTTCAACAAGGTCGACTAAGTCCAATTCAAGCTGTTTTTCAACGATAATTCTTAATACCCCAATAGACGCTCGACGCAAAGCAAATGGGTCTTTATCGCCTTTAGGTATTTGACCAATACCAAAAATACCCACTAGGGTATCGAGTTTGTCTGCTAGGGCAACACATAAGCTTATGTCTGAACTCGGTAATTTATCACCGGCAAATCTAGGCATGTATTGCTCATTTTGCGCAAGGGCGACTAATTCTGGTTCGCCGTCTGCTCGCGCATAATGCATACCCATTACACCTTGAACATCAGGAAATTCCATAACCATATTGGTCATTAAATCGGTTTTACATAAAAGCCCAGCGCGATGGGCTAATGCTGGGTCTACCTTGAGCATAGTAGCAATAGTTTGAGCCAAACTGGCAATACGCTCTGATTTCTCAAATAAGGTACCTAGTTGTTTTTGGAACAATATGGTCTTTAAGCTTTCAAGTCGCGACCCTAAGGTTTGCTTTTTATCTGTGTTAAAGAAAAATTCAGCATCCGCTAATCTTGGGCGGATTACTTTTTCGTTACCACTTATTATGGCTTGCGGATCTTTACTTTCGATGTTGGTTACAAACACGAAACGCGACTTCAAATCTCCGTTTTGGTCGAGTAAAGGAAAGTATTTTTGGTCATCCTTCATGGTATAAATCAGGGCTTCTTTTGGCACAGCCAAAAAGGCTTGATCAAAGCTGGCAGTGAGTGCAACTGGCCATTCCACTAAAGAAGTCACTTCGTCTAAAAGCTCCGGATTAATATCAGCTATGGCACCTTCTGCTTTTGCCGCGGCTTCAACTTGTTGTAACACCTTAGCTTTGCGTTGTTCGTGATCAGCCAATACATAGTGTTTCTCTAACTGAGTAAGATAGTCGTTGGCATTATCGAGAGAAAAAGGTTCATCAGAATGAAATCTATGCCCTTTTATTAAGCGATCTGATTGAATGCCTAGTACCTTACCGTCTAACAAGTCGGTGCCATACAAAAGTGTCATGGTATGAATAGGGCGAATAAATTGTGTACTAGATTGACCCCATCTCATTGGCTTAGGAATAGGTAAACCTTTAAGGGCCTTTTCGGTTAATTCGGCCACTAAGTGCGTCACACTTTTACCTTTAACCTCAGCCTTAAACAATAACCATTCGCCCTTGTCCGTTTTAAGACGCTCAGCTTGTTCTACTTGTATTCCGTTCGATTTGGCCCAGCCTTGTGCTGCTTTTGTGGGATTGCCGTCACTATCAAACGCAGCTGAAACAGCAGGGCCACGTTTCTCAACGGTTTTATCTGCTTGATATTCAACAAGGTTTTCGACCATCACAGCTAAACGTCGAGGCGAGGCATACCAGTTGATGTTAGAAAATTCGAAATCATTGTCGCTAAATTGCGCATGGATATTGTCTTTGAATGCGACAGCCAATTTGGCTAAAGACTTGGGTGGCAACTCTTCGGTGCCAACCTCAATTAATAGATTTTCAGTACGCATGTTAGTTTTGCTCCTTTTTACACATAGGAAAGCCTAGGGCTTCACGCGCATTGTAATAAGCCTGGGCACAAGCTTTAGATAAGGTTCTGACTCTCAATATATAACGTTGGCGTTCCGTTACCGAAATGGCATGGCGAGCGTCTAACAGGTTGAATGCATGTGAAGCTCGCATGACTTGCTCGTAAGCTGGTAAGGGAAGATTCTGTTCAATGAGCTTTTGGCTGTCTTTTTCACATTGATCGAAGGTTGCAAATAACGCATCAACGTCTGCATACTCAAAGTTGTAGGTCGACTGTTCCACTTCATTTTGATGGAATACATCTCCGTAAGTGACTTTACCCATAGGGCCATCAGTCCAAACCAAGTCGTAAATACTGTCTACTCCTTGGATGTACATAGCCAAACGTTCTAGCCCGTATGTAATTTCACCTGTTACGGGTGAGCATTCTAAGCCACCAACTTGCTGGAAATACGTGAATTGGGTCACTTCCATACCGTTAAGCCAAACTTCCCAACCTAGTCCCCAGGCACCCAGTGTTGGCGATTCCCAATTGTCTTCGACAAAACGGATATCATGTACCAAAGGGTCAAACCCAAGTTCTTTTAACGAACCTAAATACAACTCTTGGATATTGTCTGGAGAAGGCTTAAGCATTACCTGAAACTGGTAATAATGTTGTAAACGGTTAGGGTTTTCACCGTATCTACCGTCAGTTGGACGACGACATGGTTGAACATAAGCGCTACTTATCGGCTCTGGGCCCAGCGATCTTAAAAACGTCATTGGATGAAATGTACCGGCGCCTACTTCCATATCTAACGGTTGAATAATCACGCAGCCTTGGCGTGCCCAATAGTCTTGAAGCTCAAGAATAAGGCCCTGAAACGTATTACAATCAAACTTTTGCATTGTCCTGCCAATCTTATGTATGACACCAAATCTTCAACCAATACCGTTTGCTTACTAACAAAAATTGATTGAATAAGTGTAAAGTTAAAAAAACGGCTGCAAGTATACCTTTTGTCGTTACTTGAATGTAGGGTTCAGAAGATTAAATCTAGGATTAATTAGGAGTAACTCAATTGACTAAACAAAGATGTAGCTGGGTGGGAAAGGATCCTCTGTATCAAGCATACCATGACAAAGAGTGGGGGGTGCCCAACTACAGTAGCCAATCACTATTCGCTAAGTTGTGTTTAGAAGGTCAGCAAGCGGGCTTGAGCTGGATTACGGTTTTAAAGAAAAGAGCCAATTATGAACGGCTATTCTTTAATTTTGATTCAAATAAAATCATCGAATTGACTGAGTCAGATATCGATAGGTTGATGCTAGACACAGACATTATTCGTAACCGCCTAAAAATTAATTCAATAATAAAGAATGCAAAGTCTTATTTAAAAATTGAGCAAAATGAGGGTGATTTCAGTAACTACATTTGGCAATTTACTAACGGTCAAACCCTTGTTAATCAATGGCAAGAGCACAGCCAGATCCCAGCTACATCTAGCGAATCAGATAAAATGGCTAAAGATTTGAAAAAACGGGGGTTTTCTTTTGTAGGGAGTACAATTTGCTATGCTTTTATGCAGTCTATGGGAATGATCAATGACCACACTGCTGACTGCTTCAGGCATGCCGAATGTTTAAAGCTTAGTGAGCAGCGTTCGAGCAGATAGGTAAAGGATAGGCAGGGTACAGTGTTTGTTTTTTAAGTTTGCAGTATGCAAGTCGGCTGTTGTTTTTTTAGTTATAGGAATAGCCAGTCTTACCTGCCTTGCTAAGCCAGATATTGCAGATTTTTTAAACCGAGAAAGTAGACAGGCTCTGCATCTCTAGCAATATCTTTGATTCGAGCTGAGCTTCTATTTCTTCTCGTTTCATGTCTTGTTTGCGTGTTTCCAATTTGCTTTGCTCTTTTCTTGCTTGATGAGTCGGCAAGTCTTTCACCTGTTCGTACAAAGCATAAATAGACGGATACGCCTGAGAGTAATCAGGCTTGTTGTTAACCGGAATTGCTTCGAGTAAGTGATATAACCTAATGCTTGCTTCAGATAAATTACATTGCTGCTGGCTCACAGCTTTGGCTATGGTCTGAATGCTAAGGGTAATAGTGTAGACTCTGTCTTGTGTTTTTTTGTTTCTGGCGTCTTTTTGGGCTTTAACTTTAGATAGCAGTGAGCCAGCATAAAAGCCTAATCCGGCCACTATCAATACCGCTACTGTAATTGCAATATACATAATTTACTCTCTACCTCCTTTTGGGGTTTGACTAACTCACTTATCCAAGGCCATCTTTTGTAAGTTGCAGCTGCTATAACCCTAACAGTCGACGCACAGTACATTTATACAATCTGGCTTATTTAAAGCCAGAGAGATGGTTTTAAACTTGTTTAAAGATAAAGGATATTTATTTGGAATAATCGTCCATATCTAACGATTCAAAACCCGTGAAGGTATCTGTACTGTTAGTTTCTGGATTAGGATCTTCATTTAAGCCCAGCATTTCACATAGCTCTTTGTGACGTGAGAGTTTACCCTGCAGGTAATGGCTTTCTTCTCGAGTTAACTTAGTATTTGAGTCTGATTTGTCTGCCAATTCGATAAAGCGCGGATCGTTTTCTAACGCTTCTAATTCCTTTTCGGGAGAAAAATACTTAACTTTTTCAATGGGTTTGTCTTGTTTAGTCGCAGTAGACTTAAACAAGTCTATGGGGGTTTTGCTGCCATGTCGTGGGTCTAGGTTTTTGGCTTGTGTTGGCTTGCCTCCAGTTTCTTGAATTTCTGAGTTTCTAGAACCTGCAGGTTTGCCTTTGGGCTTTTTAATCCGCTTCTCTTTAACCTTGCGTGAACTAGTGTTTGAGGTTTTTGGAATTCCAATTTGACCGACTTTACGAGACTTCTTTTTTCTAGGCATGTGACACCGAATTTTGCGATAACGAATATGTGCGCAATTCTACCTCAGATTACTATTAATCCGAACTAATAAGTGGTGAATTGAATAGCAGTGATAATAGAAGGTAATACCAATTTGTATAAGTAAGTTCAACCCACAAAAAAAGCGACAGGTGATAGCCTGTCGCTTTTTTAGAATCGAGTGTCGTTTGACACTTCTCCCAATTTTATTTTGGTTTTCTCTTTTTATGTTTTTTACAAAAACCAATGGGTGATCATCATGATTCTTTTATTATTAGTCCATTTACGTCTCTCAAAGACCTAAATTATCTGAAATCAGCATAACAGTTTCAGCGCTTCCTTGACCTTATTGCTTATTTTTCGTCCTTTTTGTTATGTTTCAGAGACTACAGCAAATAAAAAAATTTACAACTCATTTACAATACAAATTGTAAGGTTTTAGCCTTCAATCCCTATTGTGTGAGACCTATCTCTTTGTCTATTAGTGAAGGCCTGCTAAGTAGCCAGAAATAACTCTAATGTCTTCATCAGTCATTTTCTTAGCTATGTCGCCCATCATACCGTTAAGAGAATTTGCTCTATCGCCCGACCTAAATGCTTTAAGCTGAGCTTCTATGTACTGAGCGTGCTGTCCGCTAATATCTGGGAAACCAGATAAGCTAGTGCCGTTACCTTTTGGTCCGTGACACGCGATACATGCAGTAATACCACGTTCTAAATCACCACCTACATAAAGCTTTTTACCTGCTTCTACTACGTCTTCTGGAGCTTCACCTGCGGTCATCTCTTGGCTTGCAAAATATGCTGCTAGGTCCAGCATATCTTGCTCAGATAACGCCGCGGCCATGCCGTTCATTACTGCATTATTACGACCTTCTTTACCGCCAGTTTGGCTAGCCAATTTAAATTCTTTAAGCTGTTTAACTAGATATCCTGCATGTTGACCTGCAAGCTTAGGGTTCATGGGAATAGCGCTATTTCCGTCTATGCCGTGGCAAGCACCGCAAACTGCTGATTTAGCTTTGCCTTGCTCGGCGTCACCTTGAGCGAAAGTAGGAGCAGAGAACCCTGCAATTAAACACAACATTAAGCTAATTTTTTTCATTTTATATCTCGTTAAGCAATTAAGTTCGCTGATATACCATAATTCAGATCTTGGTATTTTACACATTTATACTAGGAGTAAAAATGAATTCAGGTGAATACTTGGGTTTTAATCCCGCATTTATCGGTTTTTAGTTGATATAATCCCTTAATACGATCTTATCGGATTTTTATTGGAGTAGAGTGTGAGTCATTATAGTCAGGTTAAGTTTAGTACGAGTGCACCAGATATAAGTCATTTAGGGCCAGATGAAGGGATTGAAATTGCGTTTGCTGGGCGCTCAAACGCGGGTAAATCTAGTGCGTTAAACAAGCTAACTAGACAAAAGAGCTTAGCTCGCACCAGTAAAACCCCTGGTCGAACACAATTAATTAATGTTTTTGAGTTAGATCAAGACAGGCGTTTGGTAGATTTACCTGGTTACGGGTTTGCCCAAGTGCCCCTTGCAGTAAAGAAAAAATGGCAAAAATCATTGGGTGAGTATTTACAAAAACGCGAAAGCATCCAAGGATTAGTCGTCTTAATGGATATCCGCCATCCATTTAAAGATCTAGATCAAGAGCTTATTCATTGGGCTGTGGCTGCCGATTTACCGGTTATGGCGTTATTAACTAAAGCAGATAAGCTTAAATCCGGTAAACGTAAAGCTCAGGTATTGATGGCTCGTGAAGCGGCTATGGCATTTTGTGGGGACGTAACAGTAGAAGCGTTTTCGTCACAAAATGGAATTGGTTTAGAACAACTTCAGATTAAATTAGATCAATGGTTTCAAATTGAGAGAAGGCCAGCCTAATTCATCTCCAAAAAAAAGCCCTACATGAGTAGGGCTAAGCACTTTGAGAAACTTTTTCAATTACAGTCTATGCCAAATATAAGTGTTCACTTTTAGGCTAATCTAAGTAAACCCTCTTGTTACCTAGCCAAGCTCTTCTTAGGGATAGGTTAAACGCTCTGTGTGATTCAATTTATAACTCTACCCTAGGGCACGCCCTAGCAAACGATTTTATTAAAGATAAATGATTAATGCTGGTTGGTTGACTACATGCAACCAAAAAAGTTCATTTTATTTTCAATTATTTTTTTACACGCTCAAAAATGAATATAAAGCCATGATTTTTAGATAAAAAAAACCCCAGCAAGCGCTGGGGTCTAAGCAGAGATGAGTTAAAACTCTAACCTCTGTACCCTACAAGAGACAGTCTAATAGAAAACCTAGCTAGATGCCAAGTGGTTTTACCAATTTTATTGCGTTTATGTATAAAACTGTCCATTCCGCATGATCCTGAAATATCTTCAGGTTTGAATAATGCTTTTCAACATAGAGTAATATTTAGTTTTTGTTTGAGTTTTAGTATTGAGAAACGGGGTGTAACTAACTCCTAACACTTAAGATGTTTTGCTCGTTTACTTAGGTATAGGTAGGGTTCAAACCTGGGTTGCTGAACGAAAGGAAGGCATGATTGGGAACTAGGGTTAGTCAACAAGCCCCAGTTCTCACTAGGGCTAAACCATTAATAGCGGGAGTAAATTAGTGGGCTTGGTCCCAGTTGTCACCAAGATCGGCTTCAACAATAAGTGGAACAGCTAACTCAACGGCTTGCTCCATCAATTCTATTATCTTGACTTTATGTTGCTCAACTAGCTCGTCTTTAATTTCAAATACAAGTTCATCGTGAACCTGCATAATCATTCTAATTTCATCGTCATTGATTGTTTCTATCCACTGATCAACCACCAACATGGCTTTTTTAATGATATCTGCAGCGGTGCCTTGCATCGGAGCGTTAATCGCAGCGCGTTCTGCGCCCTTTCTACGCATTGCATTTGACGATTTTATTTCGGGTAAATATAACCTGCGTCCAAACACAGTTGATACATAACCCTGCTCTTTAGCTTGGTTTCGAGTGTCTTCCATGTAATCAGCCACAGCTGGATATCGGTCAAAATACAAATTCATGTATGTTTGGGCATCATGACGGGAAATGTTCAGTTGTTTAGATAAGCCAAACGCAGACATGCCGTAAATCAATCCAAAGTTAATTGCTTTTGCGTTTCTTCTTTGCTCAGTTGTTACTTGTTCTACAGGGGTGCTGAAGACTTCCGCAGCCGTGGCTTTATGAATATCTTTGCCAGAAGCAAAAGCCGAAAGTAAGCCTTTATCGCCAGAAAGGTGTGCCATTATCCTTAACTCAATTTGCGAGTAATCTGCTGCGACTATTTTATAGCCATCACGGGGAACAAAGGCTTGGCGAACTTTTCTACCTTCTTCGGTGCGAATGGGGATGTTTTGTAAGTTGGGTTCTGTTGATGACAATCGCCCCGTAGCAGCAATTGCTTGATGATAAGAGGTATGCACCCGACCAGAGCGCATATTAATCATTTTGGGTAGTTTATCTGTGTAGGTGTTTTTCAGTTTGCTGAGGGCCCGATATTCCATTAGCAATTTAGGCAGTGGGTAGCTTAACGCTAATTCTTGTAATACCTCTTCAGCGGTAGATGGCGCGCCTTTGGGTGTTTTTTTGAGGACAGGCAAATCCATCTTGGTATATAAAATTTCTTGAAGTTGTTTAGGCGAGCCTAAATTAAACTCTTGACCGGCCAGTTCATGTACGTCTTTTTCTAATTGTAAGATCCGTGCTGCTAAGTCTTGGCTTTGTTGAGCCAGTTGCTGGCTATCAATTTTTACCCCAAATTGCTCCATTTTTGCTAACACACTGGCCAAAGGTAATTCTATTTCGGTAAATACCTTAGCAAGGGCTGGATCTTCCTGTAGTTTTGACCAGATAGCATTGTGTAGCCTTAGGGTAATATCGGCATCTTCGGCAGCATAAGGTACGGCCTGCTCTAAAGAAACCTGATTAAAGGTAAGTTGCTTAGCGCCTTTTCCAGCAACGTCTTCAAAGCTAGTGGTGCTCAATCCTAAATAGGTATTTGCTAGGCTATCCATATCATGTTTTGTAGCAACGCTATTTAAAACATAAGACTCGAGCATAGTATCAAAGGCAATACCTTGAAGATCGATGCCATAGTTCGCTAATACATTTTTGTCGTACTTCAGATGTTGACCGACTTTTTTCACTGCTGGATTTTCTAGTAAAGGCTTTAATTGGTCGAGAACATCTTGTCTGTTAAGTTGTTCTGGTGCGTCCAAATAATCGTGTGCCACGGGTAAATATGCGGCTTCGCCTTCTTTTACGGCAAAGGATACGCCAACAATTTCGGCGTCCATGTAATTAAGGCTAGTTGTTTCGGTGTCGAAAGAGAACAGTTCTGTACTTTCTAGTTTTTTTAGCCATGCATCTAAGGCTTCTTGAGTCAAAATACATTGATAGTCGGTGGCTAATTCGGATGCTTGGGCTGCACTTGACTCAAGTGTGTGAGTGTCAGATTCGGTTTTTTTCTCTATTTCGGTGACCAGACGTTTTAGCTCAAATTGTTTAGCTAATTCTAATAGTTTGTCGTGGTCGGCTGGGGTAGGGCCCAAGCTCTCTGCACTAAAGGGTAGGGCAACATCGAGCTTAATCGTGGCAAGTTCATAAGATAAGGGCAGGTGGTCGAGGGCTTCGCGTAAGTATTCACCTATTTTACCTTTAACCTTGTCTGCATTTTTCATAACTTCTTCTAAGCTACTGTGCTCAGAAAGCCATTTAACTGCGGTTTTGGGGCCACATTTTGTCACCCCAGGAATATTGTCTACCTTGTCACCCATCAAGGCTAGGTAATCGATAATTTGGTCCGGTTTAACGCCAAATTTTTCTACTACACCCGCCTCGTCTAAGGCAACGCCGGTCATGGTATTAATAAGTGTGACATGAGGTGTGACAAGCTGCGCCATATCTTTATCGCCAGTTGAAATGACGGTTTCTATGCCTAACTTAGATGCTTGGCCAGATAATGTACCAATTACATCGTCTGCTTCAACATCATCTATCACCAATAAAGGTAACCCCAAAGCTTTAATTATGTTGTGTAGCGGCTCGATTTGGCTGCGTAAATCGTCTGGCATAGGTGGACGATTGGCCTTGTACTCGGGGTACAAATCGTTGCGGAAGGTTTTACCTTTGGCATCAAATACCACCACAATATTGCCATTGGGGTAGTCTTTTTGCAGGCTCTTTATCATATTGAGCACGCCGGTAATCGCACCGGTCGGTTGGCCGTAAGACGTCGATAAGGCTTGTAAGTATGGGACGTGGTAGGCGCGGAATAAATATGATGAACCGTCAACTAAGACGAGAGGCGATAAGTTTTGGGTATTTATTTTGGTCATAAGATTGTCTATTTGTATTCTTTAAACGTTACAGAGTGATGATCAATATCGACTCAAATGTGTCAATACAGGGCAGATAGAATAAGCTGTGGATAAGTAAGTAGATAACTATGCTGAATTTTTTTGATTTGAGAAAAAGACTGAAATAAGAATTTAATAAAAGCTATATAAAACAGTGTTTTACATAAGTTATTGATGCTTAGCTAAGATTGTTCTTGACTAACTAAATAATGTGAATAACAAAATAAGCTAAATATCGACTTACAAAAACACGAAAAAGAAGATACACCTTAACACCACTCGGTGATAGGTTTTTTTTAAAGTTTTTAGTCTGTATTTTTATCTTCGTAAAATCAAAAAAGTATAAGCTAGGATTTGCCTAGCTTTTAAGCACATTGATAAATTTTAATCAGTATGTAAGCACTTACTTATACTCGTATTTATTTTTTTGAAACTTTCTCTTTTGATTTTCTCTTAAGCAGACAATAATTGACCGAATAATCCTACACTCCTAATAACTCGTTATTTCGACTTTAAACCCTGTGAGCTTGTTTTAAATTATGCAGTACCGAACGATCATCAGAATCTTGGGGCTACTGGTTGCACTATTAAGTGTCACTATGATCCCACCTGCAATTGTTTCTGTTATCTATGAAGATGGCAGTGGTTTGCCCTTTATTCTGGCATTCGTTTTGTGTTTGAGTACGGGGTTGGCAATTTGGTACCCCAACAGAAAGTATAAATTCGATTTACGTGCCAAAGAGGGCTTCTTAATCGTAGTGCTATTCTGGACTGTACTTGCGAGCTTTGGCGCCTTACCTTTTCTATTACTCGAACAGCCGCAAATGTCTGCTACCGATGCGCTATTCGAATCGTTTTCGGGCCTGACGACTACAGGGGCGACAGTTATACAAGGCATTGATTTCTTGCCAAAAGCCGTACAATTTTATCGTCAACAACTGCAATGGTTGGGTGGTATGGGTATCATTGTATTGGCTGTAGCCATATTGCCTATTTTAGGAGTAGGGGGCATGCAGTTATATCGGGCAGAAACTCCCGGCCCAGTAAAAGATTCAAAAATGACTCCCCGTATTGCAGATACCGCTAAACACCTCTGGTATATCTACTTGTCTCTAACCATAGCCTGCACTATTGCATATTGGGCAGTAGGCATGAATTGGTTTGACGCTATTTGCCATGCGTTTTCAACCATAGCCATTGGTGGTTTCAGTAACTATGATGCGAGTTTGGGGCATTTTGATAGCGTAGGTGTCAACATAGTTTGCGTAGTGTTTTTATGGATAGCTGCCCTCAACTTTGCCTTGCACTATGCAGCTGCAAGTGGCCGAAATATCAAAGGTTATTTGCATGACCCTGAGTTAAAAACCTTTTTCATTATCCAATTTGTACTGATTGCCGTGTGCTTCTTTGTGCTGGTTTACTACAGCTGGTTCGACAACGTCGGAATGGCCTTTGACCAAGCACTCATTCAAGCCGTGTCGATTAGCACCACTGCCGGTTTCGCAACAACTGATTTTGCCAATTGGCCAGTGTTTTTGCCTATCATGCTGATATTCTCAAGTTTTATCGGCGGCTGTGCAGGTTCGACAGGAGGCGGCTTAAAAGTGATTCGCGTTCTGCTTCTTTTTGTACAAGGTAACCGAGAGGTGAATCGCTTGATCCACCCTAAAGCCGTGTATTCTGTGAAATTAGGTGAACGGGTGTTACCTGATCGAGTTGTGGAGGCGGTTTGGGGCTTTTTCTCAGCTTATGCAATGATTTTTGTGATTATTATGGTGTGTTTAATTGGCACAGGTATGGACGATGTGACAGCGTTTACCGCGACAGCCGCTACCTTAAATAACCTAGGTCCGGGTTTGGGTGAGGTAGCCGGGAATTATGCCGACGTCACCGATGGCGGTAAATGGCTATTAATATTAGGTATGCTGTTTGGGCGATTAGAAATCTTCTCTTTGTTGGTGCTATTTTCACCGACCTTTTGGCGAAGCTAAGTTGCTTATACCTCAATGCCAGAATCTTAAGCTGGGTTTTGTCTTGATATTTAGTCCGACTCGGCAGGCTTAAATTAATTTCAACGCTTGCCGAGTGGGCCATTACTTAAGTCGCTTGATATAATCCTTTACTTAGTTTGAGCTAGATTAGCCAAAGAAGAAGGCGCTTGGCTGGAACAGCTTTTCTACATCGCCGATAAATTTTTTGTCTACCAAAAATAAGATAACGTGGTCGTTGGCTTCTATAGTGGTATAGCTATGGGCGATAATTACTTCATCATCTCGGACTATTGCACCTATGGTGGTACCCGGTGGCATCTGAATATCACGTATTTGTCGGCCGACAACCTTAGACGTTTTTTTATCACCGTGGGCAATTGCCTCAATGGCTTCTGCTGCGCCTCTACGAAGTGAGTAAACATTTACTATGTCGCCACGCCTTACGTGTGTGAGTAAAGCTGAAATAGTAGCTTGCTGCGGAGAAAATGCGATATCAATCTCACCACCTTGAACTAGGTCAACGTAGGCGCCTCGCTGAATTAACACCATGGCTTTTTGGGCGCCAAGGCGTTTAGCCAACATAGCTGACATTATGTTAGCTTCGTCGTCATTCGTTACTGCAATAAATGCATCAACTTGTTGTACATTTTCTTCTGTTAGTAACTCATGATCAGATGCGTCACCTGAAAAGACTATGGTTTTATCTAGTTTTTCAGATAGATATTTAGCTCGCTCTGGGCTGTATTCTATTAGCTTAACGTTATGGTCGTGTTCAAGCAGTTTGGCCAGTCCTTCGCCAATTAAGCCGCCGCCAGCAATCATGATACGTTTGTAGCTAGACTCCAACTTTTGCAGCTCACTCATTACTGCTCGAATATGCTTAGTTGCTGCGATGAAGAAAATCTCGTCGTCGGCTTCGATAATGGTTGTGCCTAGGGGGCGTATTGGTCTACCTCTACGGTAAATAGCGGCAACTCGGGTGTCTACGTTGGGAATATGGTCTTTTAACGCTGATAGGGCATGCCCTACCAACAACCCGCCATAATAAGCTTTAACTGCCACTAAGCTGGCAATACCGTCGGCAAATTCAACTACCTGTAGCGCACCCGGGTAATCAATAAGTCGTTTAATGGCTTTAGTAACCAGTTGCTCGGGCGCAATCAGATGGTCAACGGGCACATCTTGGTGCTTAAATAATTGTTCTTGATAGATGATGTATTGTTCTGAGCGTACCCGAGCAATTTTAGTAGGAGTTTTAAATAGGCTGTAGGCAACTTGGCAGGCCATCATGTTGCTCTCGTCACTGTTGGTAACAGCAATTAACATGTCGGCGTCTTCGGCTCCCGCCTTTTTCAATACATCTGGATGCGAGCCTGTACCCGCCACAACTTGCAAGTCGAGGCGGTCTTGCAATTGCCTAAGCTTTTCATTGTCTGAATCAATGACGGTGATTTCGTTTTTTTCACCCACTAAGTTTTCGGCTAGTGTTGCACCTACTTGTCCGGCACCTAAGATAATTATTTTCATGATTTCAGCTTGGTCTTAACGCCTTGTTATTCAAACGACTTTATCAGCCTAGCATAATAGAAACCATCCATTTGTTGGTCTCCTGGTAATATTTGTTGGCCGGGTAAAGCCTGCTGCTCTTGTTGAAAATCAAGGTCGAGTTCGGCATTTTCAGTACGCTGTAAAAAGCCAGTAACTTGTTGATGGTTTTCTTCTGGCAAAATAGAGCAAGTGGCGTACAACAGTGAGCCTCTAGGTTTAAGTAAAGGCCAAATTGCATCAATAATACTGGCTTGTAAGGTCACTAGCTCGTCAATGTCTTTGCTTTTGCGTAACCATTTCACATCAGGATGGCGGCGAATAATACCCGTGGCTGAGCAGGGGGCATCAAGCAGTATGCGATCGTATTGTTGACCGTCCCACCAATTATCTGGGTGTGCTGCGTTGCCTACTATAATTTTTCCTTGATGGCCAAGTCGAGTAAAGTTTTCGTCGATGCGGGCAGCACGGTTGCCGTCAATTTCGAGTGCGGTGACACTGGCTAATTTAGGTTCTAGCTCAATGATATGACACGTTTTACCACCGGGAGCTGCACAGCAATCAAGTACTCTATCGTTTGGTTGGGCTTGCAGATATTGTGCAGCTAATTGTGCCGCTCCATCTTGAACAGCGAACCAACCTTGGTCAAAGCCGGGTAGGCGGGTAATGTCGCAGCCCTTAGCTAAAATCACGCCTTGAGGATGCATAGCAGATAACTCAAATTCAACTTTGGCTTCAACCAGTGCTTGGGTAAAGTTTTCTAGATTGATTTTAGTCAGGTTGACTCTTAGCCATATGGGGGCTTTTTGCTGAATTTGCTCAGTGAGTGGGAGTAAGTTATCTGGGTAAGCAGTCGCAAGTTTTTTATACAGCCATTTAGGTAATCCAGACGCCATTTGTGCATTTGGCGCCGGCGTGTTTGCGACCTCATCTCGAATAAACGAACGTAAAACTGCATTCACTAAGCCTTTCATTGCTTCCACGTTCAACACTTGGCAGGCGGCAACTGTTTCGGCTACCGCTGCATGTTGACTGACTCGAGTGTGAGCAAGTTGATAAAAACCCAGCATGATAAGGTGCTCTACTACTTTAAACCGGTTTTTAAGTGGCTTGTCGAGCATGTTACGTAGGAAAAACTGCAACATGGGTAAGTGCCTTAACACCCCGTATACCATTTCTTGCAGCCAAGCTTTGTCTTTGTCGGAGTGCATGGCTTGCATGGCAGGCAAACACTCTCGGGCCGACTTCCCTTCTTCGAGTATTTGTAATAATACTCGGGCTGCATCTGCACGAAGGTTGGCAGACTGATTGGGTTTGCTATTCATTGGGTGTTTTGCTCAATATAAATTAGGGCAGGGTATGACCGGCGATAAACCAGTCTTTACGTGCGTTGAGTATGTCTGCGGCGCTCAAAGGCTTTTTCCCCGGTAGTTGCAGGGAGGTTAGCAATAAACCTTGATTGCCCGTCGCGACTAATATCCCGTTTTTGTCTGCTCTAACGATCTCGCCTGCAGCAAACTTAGCGTTTTCGAGTGCTTCTACTTGGCCTTGATGGACTTTGATATTGGTGTCTTGGATCGAGAAAAACGCCACGGGCCAAGGGTTAAAGGCACGAATATTACGTTCTAACTGCTGGGCTGACTCGCTCCAGTTAATTTTAGCTTCTTGTTTAGACAATTTATGGGCATAGCTAACCTGTGCTTCATCTTGGCTTTCAGCCGTTAGCTCAGTTAATTTGTGTAAAGTATCGATAAGTGCTTTAGGGCCGATTTCGGCAAGTTTGGTGTATAAGCTGGCGCTGGTGTCCAATGGCTCAATAGGTAGGGCTTGTTTTAACAGCATAGCCCCTGTATCTAGCCCTTCATCCATTTGCATAATAGTTACGCCCGTTTCTTTATCGCCAGCCCAAATAGCTCGTTGGATCGGGGCCGCGCCGCGCCATTTTGGTAGCAAAGAACCATGCACGTTCAGGCAACCTAAACGTGGCGTATCAAGTACCGCTTTAGGTAAAATTAGTCCGTAAGCCACCACTATCATGATATCGGCACCGAGCTCAGCGAGTACTTGCTGTGATTCTGGCGTTTTTAAAGATTCGGGTTGAAATATCGGTAATTCGTTAGCCTGAGCAACTTGCTTAACTGCGCTGGCTTGCAATTTTTTACCCCGACCCGCTGGGCGGTCGGGTTGCGTATACACCCCAACTATTTCATGTGGCGTATCAAGTAGAGCACTTAGGTGTAGAGCCGCAAACTCAGGGGTGCCTGCAAAAACAATTTTTAACGATGAGCTCAATTGTGTCTTACCTTTTAGCCATTAATCGGGCTTCTTTTTCGAGTTTCTTTTGGATGCGCTGGCGCTTTAAAGGAGATAAGTAGTCAACGAATAACTTACCTTTAAGGTGGTCTAGTTCGTGTTGAATACAAATAGCTAGCAGGCCTTCGGCATCCATAGTGAAGGGCTTGCCGTCTTTGTCCAAGGCAGAAACGGTGATAGATTCAGCTCTCTCAACTTTTGCGTAATTATTTGGAACAGACAAACAACCTTCTTCACTGATGGTGGTGCCGTCCATTTTGGTGATCTCTGGGTTGATAAAAACTAAAGGCATATCTTGTTGTTCAGATACGTCCATTACCACCACACGTTTATGCACATTAACCTGGGTTGCTGCCAAGCCAATGCCGTTTTCTTCCTTCATAGTGTCAAACATGTCGGCTATCAGGCGAGTAACTGACTCGTCTACTGTGTCGACCGTTTTTGCAACTGTGCGCAGTCTTTCATCGGGAAAACGTAAAACTTCTAATATTGCCATTTTATTCTTCTACTATAATGAGCTAACCAGTTTTAACCCTTTACTGGCCCAAGGATGACACCGAGTGACAATAAAGGATTAAGGCCTATGTATTATTTACTATACGATCAAATAGATTGGGCTATTTAAATCGCTATCAATAGCGCTATTCTAGCGTAAACGGAGCCAAAACATAATAGTGCTGGCGTCAAGGCGAGGTAAACATGAATGATTTTTAAATTTATACGAGTACTGATGCTGTGTATAGCTGGGTTGTCGGCTACTGCATTAGCCGATGTACTGCGTATAAAAGACTCTGCTCCTGCCGTTTATGTTGTAAAAAAAGGCGATACCCTGTGGGATATATCAAGTTTATATTTGCCTAAACCTTGGTTGTGGCCAGAGCTGTGGCGAACTAATACGCAAATTGTTAATCCTCATCTAATTTACCCAGGTGACATTTTACATTTAGTCAAAGGCCAAGATGGTAACCCAAGCTTACAACTCGCCAACCAAGGGTCTAAAGTTCAGATAAAACTGAGTCCAACGGGAAACCGAACAATCAAACCTGCGTTACCCATTGCCGTATTGCCTTGGGCGGCTATTGAACCCTATGTTCAGCATCAGCGCATAGAAGACCCTGATTTTTATCAGCAACTTCCATACGTTTTAGGCAACGACCAAGGTGCAGTACGCTACGTGCAAGACAACGTATTTTTGGGCCAAGGTTTGAATGAATCGGTGAAGCAGGTACGCGTTATACGCAAGCAAAAACAGCTTAAAGATTTGCAAGGAAACAAGCTGGGCTTACAGGTTAGGTATGTAGCCGATGCTGAAGTTGTGCCTTCTTCTTTAACTGAGCAGTCCTTACTAAAAGTACTGCATTCGAACATCGAAATAAAGCGCGGTGACCGCTTAGTTGTTAGTCAGCCTGTAACAGACAAGCCTCTAGTGTTGACTGCGGCGACTACCCAAATAGGGCATATTATTGATGACGTAGAACAGCATACTTTATTAGGTAAATTTAATGTTGTGGTGCTTGATTTAGGCAGTGAACACCTAGCAGCTGGCATGGTAATGGGTATATACGCGAAAGGGCCAAATATTGTTGACGGGCAACCACCTAAGTATGAAGGGGAGGCGAACTGGATCCATAGCTTGTTTGCAATGGGCGAAAAGATTCAACAGCCACATTTAAAAGTCGGCGAAGTCTTGGTATTTAGCACTTTTGATAAAGCCAGTTATGCGCTTATCACGCAATCGACTAAAGTAATTAAGAGAGGGATGATAGTCGCTAAGCCGTAGGCTCATCCAAGGCCCAAAAAACGAGGTCACCACCTCAAGGATGAGCAAATGTCACAAGACTTAACTCACTGGTTTGTGTTGCAGCAAGTGCCTAAATTTGGCATCGCAAGTTTGCGTAAGTTAACCCAGCGCACTCAGTTATCGGTTCAGCAAATCTTTGCATTACCTCCAGAACAACTCGCTGATATCGGCTTTAACCCAGAACAAATCACTGCAATTTGTCAGCCTTCAAAGATTCAGCAACAGCAAAGCTTGAGGTGGTTAGAAGGTGGCGATAATCGTTTTATTTTGAGCCTTGATAGCCCTGAATATCCAGAGTTACTCAAACAAATATCCACTCCGCCAATTTTGCTATATGGGTATGGTTCGCCAAGCAGCTTAAATCGGTATCAAATTGCTATGGTTGGTAGCAGAAATCCAAGTGAGCATGGCAAGCAAAGCGCCCATGATTTTGCACATCAGCTCAGTCAATTTGGTTGGGTAGTCACCAGTGGGTTGGCCATGGGAATTGACGGCTTTGCGCACAAAGGGGCGTTGCAGGGTAAGCATGTCACCATAGCCGTGTTAGGCACGGCCATTGATAAGATGTACCCTAAACGCCATGTGTCTTTGGCAGAGCAAATTCTTGATAATGACGGGGTGATTATTTCAGAATTTGCCCCAGGCACACCCAGCCGGCCAGAGAATTTTCCCAGACGAAATCGAATTATAAGTGGTTTGTCTGTGGGGACCTTAATAGTCGAAGCCGCCATTAAAAGTGGTTCGTTAATTACCGCTAAGTATGCCTTGGAGCAAAACCGAGAGGTATTTGCTATTCCGGGCAACATTCATAACCCAGTGGCGTCGGGCTGTAATTTTCTGATCAAGCAAGGGGCAAAGCTGGTAACCTGCCCAGAAGACATTACAGAGGAGTTTGGGTTGGTAAATCTACCCGAAATCACAAAAAATCCGCAACAAGTGCAAATTAATCCGTCACAAAGCTTGGAATCTGACGTATTGTTAGATAGTGTTGATTACGAGGTTACGCCGATAGACATAGTGGCGAAACGCAGCGGCATTTCGATTGATATTGTAATGTCGAAATTGCTTGAATATGAGTTATGTGGCCTAGTCAGTGCAGTTTCTGGCGGTTACATTAAACTGGGGGAAAAATAGTATGTTCGATATCCTCATGTATTTGTTTGAAAACTTTATTCACAATGAAACAGAAATTCGTGTTGATCAAGACGAGCTAACCGATGAACTGGTTAGAGCGGGCTTTCATCACGACGAGATATACAAAGCATTGTCTTGGTTAGAAAAGCTTGCTGCCCTTCAAGAAACCGATAACATTCCTTACTTTGCTAAAGGTCCGACTTCCTTCGTTAACCGTGTTTATACCCAAGAAGAAGAGATGCGTTTAGACGTTGAATGTCGAGGATTTTTGTTATTCCTCGAACAAATCAATGTGGTTGACTCATCTACCCGAGAAATGGTGATAGACCGTGTAATGGAGATTGATTCTAAAGAGTTTTGTTTAGAAGACATGAAATGGGTCGTGCTTATGGTGCTATTCAACGTACCCGGCAAAGAAAACGCCTATGCGCAAATGGAAGACTTGTTATTCGAAGAGCCCGAAGGCCCTTTGCATTAATGCTGACCTGATACGTGTCTAAAATCGATCAGTCTTTATTTGCTGCGGGTGACCGAGCGTCTGAGCAGGCGTTCGGTAATTGCCCAACGTGCGAGGCCGCTCTCGCTATACGCCACGGTAAATCTGGGCCGTTTTTGGGCTGCGTGACTTACCCAAAATGTGACTTTACCAAACCCCTCAAAGAATACGAAAACGCCGATTTAAAAGTGATAGAAGGGTCTTCGTGCCCACTCTGCGAACACGAATTAGTGATTAAAAAAGGTCGATACGGCATGTTTATAGGTTGTAGCGACTTCCCCCAGTGCCATTATATTCAAACCGACGATAAAGCCGAAGACACCCAAGTGGCTTGCCCATCATGTAAAAGCGGCCAGCTCAAAAAGCGCGCCAACAAATTTGGCAAATCTTTCTTTGCTTGCAATGCCTATCCTAGTTGTAAATATTTACTCAACTTGCCACCAGTAGCCGAAACCTGCCCTGACTGTGGATGGGGCATACTCCAAAAACGCACCAGTAATGAAGGTCAGATCGTCAGCTGTCCTCAAAAAGACTGTGGTTATAGCCGTACCGTGGATAGCTGAAAATCGCCACCCAACTTTAAAAGTAATTTGCTAAAGGCGGTAGATAGTCTTTCGTTTTCGAAAAGTGTTTTGAACAAATTTGGCGTCAGTGATAATTCGCAGATGCGAAAACATATCTCTGACAATTTTGAAGCTATTTTTATTTTGGTAAACTGATAATGAAACTATTGAAAAGAGCAGTTACTGCGAATGTCGAAGCAGTTGTAGCAACTAAGACAGAAGTAGCTTACTTATCCAACGGTGTTCTTGTGTTCACCAATGACACTAAAGTTGAAGCTCCACCTCAGTCATATGTAACTGTTGAACCAGGCGATAATTTTAGGATATACGCGAAGTCAAATTCAATGCTTTTTCGATTATCCGAAGATAAATTTGAACCTGTGTGTGAAGACAAATGCGAAGCCTTTGTTGTTGTGGATAAAGATAGGTTAATCAGGATTAATCCAGAGAGTAAAGAAGGTACATATTACCTTTATGATAAAGGCACTCTTGTTTGGAGTTTTCCTAAAGAAAAAGGCTTACCGATATACAGAGATAACACCCTTGTTACTTTTCCTGATTTTAAGCATAAAACCCTGCATTTTAGGGACATGGACACCTTTCAAATAAAAAACGAAATTTCAGCGACGGAGCCGTTCGAATTTATTCGCAATTCACATCATACATTTGAAGACCGGGTGATGTTTTTTCAGAGACAGAGTAAAGGTGACACGGCAAAAATACAACAAGTGATTGCCACCTGTTGTGATTTGGACACAGGTGAAAAACGTTGGGAAACCCACTTAGAAGGCTCTCATAAGTACATTCTTAATGATGTAGATGGCAATTTATATGCACTGTTTGGAATGCATAGGCCGGATGGGGAGAACCTTTATCTCAATTGCTTAAATACCTCTACTGGTGAGTGCACACTTGAAGTCGTTGAAAAAAATACTTCAGTCGTTTCGATTCCGTGGTTAGCGCAAATTTATAAAGGTGTGATGTATATTTCTGATTTCTACACTGAAGGGTGTGTTATTTGGGCGTTTGATTTGACGACAAGAAAGGTCGTATCTCATATCAATCTCGGCCTAAAAAAGTATATTCAATTACACGCGCCAGTGATTCGTAACGATGAAATATATGTTTTAGACTCGACGCAAACACTGCATGTATTCGCAATAGAGCATTAAAGCAAAGGCGCAGTTAAGGTTCAGAGTAGAGTTATATAGATATATGTGAGTTGCGCCCGGATTGCGCTGCGCTCAAAACTTGCTGAAAGCCCTTGATAGCTGAACTAGAATTAGCACCCTTATGGTAAGTTTTTTGGTGCTGCTTGTCTTTTTTGTGAGAGTTTATGTTTTTTACCTTTATTCAAAAAAGGTCGTGGCCTTTTCAGTCATATTTACTGCACCGCACCATAATGAGTGTTTTCATATCATGGCTTTTGGTTGCGTGTAGTAGCCCTGCTAATGTGAAGCCAGTGGAGCATCAAAGTGGTCAAACTTCAGAGCGCCTGTTACCGGCTATTGGCTTGGTTGTTTCGTCGATAAAGTCAAAAAACCAGCAGATTTGTGTAGATGGCCAGTATGGCGGAAGAAATTGCTTTGTTAGTCAAGATCAAACCCCTCGATTAATTCTCAATCAAGTAAAAGCGAGTTTAGCGTTTCGCGATGTAACGCCGATTTCGTTTACTTCGAGTAAGTCGCCTCATCGATATATCTTGCATTTACACTATACCCGCCAACTTAAGCGGACAGACGGCCTAGCAGTGCGTGCTGGTAAATTACTGGTACAAGCTATGAGTATATTTTTAATTCCGGTTAATATGGATATGCACCATAGCTTACAGGCTCGCATTTACGAAAACGGCAGCCTTGTATTTACTCAATCATACCAACGTGAAGGCATTGAGCTAACGAGTTTGGTTAATTCTCAAGCAAATCAGGATAAGGCGGTGGCTTCGATGTTAAACGAGTTGGTCACGCAGTTACATGATGAGGCTGTTCTCACCGAAAAATAGTGAGTTTTACGTATGGAACTAGGGCGCGCCTTAATCGATACTCCATGGCTTTTTAACGGGCTGGCGTTTGTAAATTGAGTGTGTCTTGCTAGTTAGTAGTCATTGTTACAACTCGTTCTTAACAAAGCTTACATTCTCTAGCTGCTAGCAGCGCCAGCAAAGTATATACTTTACCCACCTTTATTTGCCTACATTCAATTCAATGCCCACAGTTAATAATTCAGATTCCTTAGTTGCGAGCTTTAACGCTGGTGCTGTATTTGCGTATCCCACCGAGGCTGTATTTGGTTTGGGGTGTGACCCCGATAATGAATCGGCTGTCATGGACTTACTCAGATTAAAGCAGCGTCCAGTCGAAAAAGGCTTAATTTTGGTTGCGCGTAGTTACTCTCAGCTATTGCCTTATGTGGATGATCAGGCCATTCCTATGGATTTTAGAACAGAAATTTTTTCGAGTTGGCCAGGCCCTAACACTTGGCTATTGCCAGCAAGTAAAACTGCGCCTAGCTGGATCACCGGTGGCTCAGAACTTATTGCTGTGAGAGTGCCCAATCATTCCTTGGTAAGTGCGTTATGCGAGTTGTTTGATAAACCTCTGGTATCAACCAGTGCCAATTTAACAGGGCAGCCTTCGGCCCTTTCGGCTTCGGAAGTGCGGACGCAATTTGAGGATCAAGTGATTGTGATAGACGGAGAACTGGGTAAGCAAGCTAAACCCAGTAAAATTCGCCATGGTTTGACCGGACAAGTAATTAGAGACAATTAAGCCTATGACCCAAGACATACCAAATATTGAAAAAGTAAAAGATTATTTATTAAAACTGCAAGATTCTATTTGCCAAACACTAGAGTTGGCCGATGGCAAAGGGAGTTTTATCGAAGATAACTGGCAAAGGGAGCTGGGTGGCGGAGGCCGCACGCGTGTTTTAACTAATGGCAGTGTGATTGAGCAGGGGGGAGTCAATTTCTCTCATGTTTACGGCGGAGAGTTACCTGCATCAGCTACCGCTGCTCGGCCTGAATTAGCTGGGCGCAGTTTTCAGGCGGTTGGGGTGTCTTTGGTTATCCATCCACACAATCCTTATGTACCCACAACTCATGCTAATGTGCGATTTTTTGTTGCAGAAAAAGAGGGTGAAGAGCCGGTTTGGTGGTTTGGTGGTGGCTTTGACCTTACGCCTTTTTATCCGTTTGAAGAAGACGTAGTGCATTGGCACTCGGTTGCCAAGAAAGTGTGCGACCCGTTTGGCGACAGCGTCTATCCAACATATAAAAAGTGGTGTGATGACTACTTTTACTTAAAGCATCGCGACGAAACGCGAGGCGTGGGAGGCCTATTCTTTGATGACTTAAACCAGCAAGGATTTGATGCGAGTTTTAAATTTATGCAGGCAGTGGGCAATGGTTTTTTAGATGCTTATATACCCATAGTTGAAAAGCGCAAGGCCATGCCTTTTGGCCAACGAGAGCGAGATTTTCAACTTTACCGCCGAGGGCGTTATGTGGAGTTTAATTTGGTCTTCGACCGTGGAACCTTATTTGGTTTACAAACCGGTGGCAGAACCGAATCTATCTTGATGTCTATGCCGCCACTGGCCCGTTGGGAATACAACTTTAACCCGTCAGCAGACAGTCCAGAAGCCGACTTATACAATAACTATTTACATCCAAGAGAGTGGCTTAAATGACCCAGCAGTATCTTGTTTTTGGTAATCCTATTGCGCAAAGCAAATCTCCTCAAATTCACCATATGTTTGCCGAGCAAACGCAGCAAGATTTGGTTTACGCTAAGCAGCTTGCGAGCATAGAGGGATTTAAGTCGTCTTTAACTGAGTTTTTTTCTGATCCCCTCGCTATGGGATGCAATGTCACTGCACCGTTTAAAGAGCAAGCTGCCGAGTGGGTTGATGAGTTGTCGTCGGGAGCTAAGCTGGCAGGGGCGGTTAATACGATTATTCGCCAGCCAAACGGTAAGTTTTTAGGCGATACCACAGATGGGCCAGGGATAGTTCAAGACTTACTTAGGTTGCAGGCGGTTAAATCAGGCGCTCGAATTTTATTGCTAGGTGCGGGTGGCGCAGCGCGAGGGGCATTGCAATCACTTTTGGCCTTATCGCCAGAATTGCTACTTGTGGCAAATCGTACAGAATCAAAAGCGGCACTTTTAACGTCCCTTATCCCCCAAGATAACTTTGAGAGTTGTGGTTTTGATGATTTACCTAGTTACGATAAACCTTTTGATTTGATTATCAATTCTACCTCGTCGAGTTTATCTGGTGAGGTGCCAGCCGTGGCTGATTCGGTATTGGCTAACGCAGGTTTTATTTATGACATGAGTTACAGCGATAAACCTACCATTTTGTTGCAACACGCCGCAAAGCTGGGTGTGCAACACTACTCAGATGGCCTAGGCATGCTAGTGGGGCAGGCGGCAGAAAGCTTTTATTTATGGCGTGGTGTTAGGCCGCAAGTTGAACCGGTTATCGAGGCATTGCGAAGCGAGCTATAGGCGCACCGCACACAAGAGCAATTTTGGATGAGCTATACGCATTTAACGACGCAATAGTTGCATGTTGGCGGTGCGGGTTTCTCTAGCCTGTAAAAGGTGTGAGCATGTTATCATTCGGCCCCGATGCTCTTAGGCTTTATGTTAAAGGCCAGTTTTCTTTTGTAGGTTATGTATGTCAGACAAGTTTTTTTTCAAAGGGCGGAAAGATGCACGTCAAACTACCCTCAAATATGGTTATCAGCCAGATAAACAACGCAAAGTGGGCAGTAAAAAGTACCCGTTGCAACTGACGGTAACCAGCGAAGCTCGAAAACACGAAATTGAGAAAGTGGTGGCTGAATCCAACTTGTTTGCTAACGTCATCTTAGATCATGGCCCTAACACCAAAGAGTCCATTGACGAACTCAATGCCTTACTAAATAAAGGCGTGACGATTTCGGTAGATAAGGTTCCTAGCCGCAATGCGCTTTGCTTATGTGGGAGCGGCAAAAAGTACAAGAAGTGCTGTGGGTAATTAATAATTAGTTCCGAGATGCAGTAGTCAGGGCGAGAGATTTGTTTTAGGGGTCTCGTCCTTTTATCCCTTTTAGTTATCTCTGCAAACTCTTCAAATGTTGATTAGCATCTTGTTTCAGGTAACTGTGCATGTGTTTTACAAATCCAGAATTATGTCACGAGCAGCCATTGCTCGGACTAAACCTCCGTTAAACCATTAACAATACCAGCTTGGTAAAATTGATGATATTTGTCGTGGCAGAGCACGGCCGTATTAGCCTTTATAGATAATAATTTAGGCAAGTTTTATGCATTGTCTTAATTTTGTGCTTAACTAAAAACTCGCCAAGTAATATGTTGAAAATAGAGTAACGGAATATCAGTCATGCTTAGTAAACGATTTAGTATTATTCAGCTTTTTATTGTTAGTGGTGCCATCTTTTTTATCTCTATTTGTACGCTCTTAGTAAAAGAGGTGTCAGACGCGTATCAAGACTCGCGCAATGCAGACCAAAGCAACCAGTTAGTTGATTTGCTCGCAGCATTAGATGACATCGCTCATGAGCATGCAGTTGAAAGGGGCTTAACCGCAGGGTTTTTGACTACCGGTAATCTAGAACAAAAGGCCAAAGTAGATAGGCAACGGACAAAAGCCGATGCTGCAGAGCAAACCTTCACGTCTTTGTTGAGTCAGTCATGGCCCAGTAAATTTGCCGTAGAGCAACGGGTGGGGCCTTTATTGGCAACCCTTGCTGGTAAAGCTCGTATTCGGGATCAAGTTGATACTGGGCAAGCGCCGCAAGCATTTGAATATTACAGCAAACTAAATGCCGATGCTCTACAGGTGCTGCAAACTATGGCCTTAAGTATCTCTGACTCTGAGTTATCTCATAAAATCAATATGGCTTTGTTGTTGGCCTCTATTAAAGAGCGGACGGGGCAGATTCGAGGTAAAGTGAACGGCATCTTAGGTAGCAGAAAGGTGTCATCGTCTGCGCAAAGTGAGCTTCGTAGTTGGTCAACCGACCGGACAAAAAATATTGTGTTTGCATTGGCCTTGTATAAATCCGACGACGAACAGTTAAGCAATGCGTTGTTGTCGCCTAAGTCGCAGCAATTAGAGGATGTAGTCAAGCTAGTTCTCTCTCCCTCGCCAGACATTTCAACCTTGCCAGATAGTGCGACTTGGTTTGCCCTCGCCACTGAAGTAATCATAGATATAAAACGTAAGCTGGACAGCCAGTGGGTAAGTGTTAGGGAGCAAAGCCACTTAACCCAAGCTAGAGAAAATCGCTATATCTGGTTGTTATTATGTGTATCTGGTGTCGTAATCGGTTTGTTGTTTTTAATTAATCGGGCCTTGATCGTCACTCTGAGAGTACAGCTAGGTAAATTGACATCCAGCTTAGAAAAAATCACCAACG
The DNA here is from genome assembly GCA_947498355.1 of uncultured Paraglaciecola sp. Lineage (GTDB taxonomy): Bacteria > Pseudomonadota > Gammaproteobacteria > Enterobacterales > Alteromonadaceae > Paraglaciecola. The sequence continues at coordinate 116,753 of CANMKA010000009.1, forward strand.
AAGGAGATTTGACGGTTAATGTTGAGTTAGATTCTAAAAACGAATTAGGCAGTGTTTCTCGTGCTGTTAATCAAACAATACAAGCTCTGAAGGCATTGATTATTGGCCTCAGTAAATCTATTTCTACGGGGACTAGGCTCAGTAGTCAGCTTGATGAAGTGACTACCAGTATTGTTGGAGAAGCTGCTAAAACCCAATTAATGGCAGAGGATATTAGCCAAGCCACACAACAAATATCAACTGCCAGTCTCGAAATTGCAGAGTCTTCAGCTAACACCTTAAGCTGTGCTCAAGAATTAGAGCAAGCCGCACTCTCTTCAGTAGACCAAAACAACTTAGCTAAAGGTGCGGTGCAGACATTAAATACCTCTATGCAAGCTATGTCTGACGATGCCGATGCGATGGTTTCGAGTTTAAGTAAAATCAGCAGCTTTTTAGAGACAATAAATTCTCTGGCTGACCAGACAAACTTATTGGCATTAAATGCCGCCATTGAGGCAGCCAGAGCGGGTGAACAGGGGCGTGGGTTTGCGGTTGTGGCTGATGAAGTGCGGTCGTTAGCAGGCTCTAGCAAACAAGCTTCGGATCAAATTTCGTCTTTGTTAGATGAATTACACAGTGTTAGTGACTCTGTCATGCAAAACATTGAACACAATACCAAGCAGTCCCAAGTGGTGCTAGAAGCGACTGACTGCGCTACAGAAACCAGCCAAGGTTTAGGTGAAAAAATTAAGCAGGTTGAGGGGTTGTCGACATCGGTTGCGTCTGCTGCCGAACAGCAAACCGCCTCGTTGGCTGAAGTATCGAAAAAAGTAGAAGAAGTGCTAAGAGCGGCATCTCACGAACGAGAGATGGCGCAGAAATTACGCAATTTATTCGATGATACTCAATTAAATAACTCAGTATTACAACGAACTATGGATGGTTTTATCATTGAGTAGCATGAAGCTAGGTAATCGATACTGGCATGAATGGTAAGGGCTTGTGTAAAGCCAACCTAACGCTTTTTTGAAGTGTAGGTTGGCTAGAAGCTAGGGTTTGAATTGACTTAAACGAATCTGTCTTATTGGCTTTGGTCTGCCATTTTTTGCGCTAACATACTTAGCTCAGCAGCCTTGAAGGTGTGAGCTTGAGTCATCGCATTTTCGGTGCGGTTGATGACATCGAGTATTAATTGCCCAAAATACGGGAAACTCGATTGTCCTAAACACTCAATCTCTTGTTCTTTTTCGTCGTTGGTCAAAAAGATCTTAGAGGTAGGAGCTTGGCGCGCGACATCATTGTATTTTCGGCATTCGATATTACCTTGGGTACCAATAATAATGGTACGACCGTCACCCCAAGTGGCTTGCCCTGCTGGGGTAAACCAATCTACTCGGGTGTAAAATGAGGTGCCGTTGTTGCCTGTCATCGATATTTCGCCAAAGTCTTCTAGTTCTGGCTTATCGCTGTTATTAAAGTTTTCTACACGAGCAAAATTGATAGTGGCATCTGTTACGCCCGCGTAAGTTAAAAACTGTTCGACCTGGTGCGAACCAATGTCAGTTAAAATGCCACCATAATATTGTTTCTCAAAGAACCAATCTGGACGTTTGGCTTTTGCTAACCTGTGAGGAGCAATATTGATGACTTGTAATACACGTCCAATTGCACCTTGTTTAATCAGCTCTCCGGCTTGCCAAGCAGCTTCGTTGTGTAAGCGTTCGGCGTAATAAACAGCATAAATTCGCTGAGTTTGCGCGACAACTTGCTTAACTTGCTCAAGTTGTTCTAGGGTGGTGAAAGGCGATTTATCGGTGAAGTAATCTTTGCCAGCTTGCATTACTTGAATACCAATTTCGGCTCTTACGTTAGGTATAGCAGCACTGACTACTAGTTTTGTGTCTTGGTCAGCTAATATTTGTTCAAATGACTCAGCGACTTGGGCGTTAGGGTGCTTCTCGCAAAATTCTGCTAATCGAGCTGGGTCGCTGTCGTATACATATTTCAGGGTTGCACCTGCTTGCAGTAACCCATTGGTCTGGCCGTTTATGTGACCATGATCTAAGTACGCCACCGAAAAATAGAACTCCCCGGGTTCGACGACGGCTTCACTTTTACCTACTGGCGCATAGTTTGCGCCATCCTTCACGTTTGTTTTTTTAAGAGGTGTGGTTTCTGACATTAGATATAACCCATTTTTACAGCTGTTGAGTACACTACGCTGGCAAGCACGGTAACAATACATAGTGCCATAGCGAAATTGATGAATAGACGTTTGTTGCCCGTAGGCATTGCGTCGCCTAAGTAGTCTTTTTTGTTGTTGAGCACAGCCCAACCGATATAGGCGATAGGCAGCAAGAATCCGCAAATTGCAGAAGTGGGTAATACGACGTATGCCCCCATGGTTTTCCATACGAATACGCCTAAAATGGCGGGTGTAGGGGCAAGTAGTGCAAGCTTGTATTTAAAGCTGTTTTCAGACCAGCCAAACATAGCAGCGGCGGCTGAGCCACAACACAACATATGCATAACTAACGATCCAACCGCCATGCCCAAGATACCAAAAGCAAAGATTAGCCGGCTGGTGACTTCGTCTAGGCCAGCAGACATGAACATAGTACCCGCTTGCGTAGGGCTAAGCTTGCCTTGAATATCCATATCTGAACCAAAGAAAGCACCTGCGGCGGCAATCGAAATTAAGCTAGTAACTAGAATATAAGGTATGACTAAGCCAAGGCCAATGTCGTATCTAGATAGTTCTGCATGATCTTTGGTCCACTTTTTATGCAGCAATGTATAGCCATAAATAAAGGTCATATTAATACCTACAGCGCTGCCTAATGCAGCCATGACCACAGTTACGCCTTGTGCATCTGACGGGAACGAAGTGGGAATATACCCAGCCGCAACGGCCGCCCAGTCTACTTTACCGTTTAAAGATGCACTCACGACTACCCAAGCAAAAGCGATTATGATTAAGCCACTCAGAATTTTTATGCCGTTTTCGAAGTATTTAACGGCATTATTCTTGCCTCCGTCGGCATCGTGGTCACCATATTTCCAAGCAGTAAATGCCACGCCCATCCAAATGATGATCGCTAGCACTAATAAATAGATGTCGCGAGCGGTACTATTACTTTCATCTACCGAAAAGCCAGTGCCAACGACTATGATCTCTTCTAACATTGCGGCACTTAAGGGGTAGTGGGCAAAGCCCCATATGATACTGGATGCAAATGCGGCTATCGCCCAGCCCCAAGCGATAGGCGCATTGACGTGTTTTTTCATTGCAGAAAAGGGTTTGTCTTGGGTATGCAAGGTTTGGTGAGATAAGGCAAACAACATGATGCAGCCAATTATCATGGCAACAGGTTGTACCCAAAGTAGCTCGTAACCAAACAACGCACCTATGGTTAAAGATGTTACTGCGCTGCCGCCGCCTAACGTCATCGCCCCTTGTAACCAGCCTGGACCACTTAGTTTTAGATAGGTGGGCACTCGGCCATACCAAGGTTTTTGGGCCAAGCTTTGCAGAGTGGCTATTTCTTGATTATTACTCATGTTGTACTCTTCTTATTGTTGTTATTAACGGTACGAAGCGCTCATGTCGACTTTCGCTTCGGCATTAGACTTAACGCGTAGACTTGATTGCGCGGCTTTTTCAGCCAACAGAGTTTGGTAGCGTTGGCGATCTAATGGCAAATCGATGGCTTGTTTGGTCCAAGTGGACTGTAACATGCCGTTGGCGATATCAAGTGATGCCAAACCATCTTGAGCAGGTGCAATAAGCGGTATATCGTCAACTATGGCATCGATAAAGTTATTCATAATGATCGCGTGTTGATTGACGGACTCAGTTGTACTGATATCCGTTTCTGTCACCCTAGGCATACCGAACATCTCATCGGTATTTGCGCAGAACTCAGCCACGCTTTGGTCGTTAAGTTTTTGCGTTAGTTTGCCGTTTTCAAAATGAATACTGCCTTGGTCGCCGATAACATCAAAGCGATTTACGCCGGGTGCTTCGCCCGTAGAGCCAATAAATACGCCTGTTGCTTTTGATGGGTATCGCAAATATGCGGTGACTTCGTCTTCTACTTCTATTCCGTGGTATTTACCAAATTCACAAAACGCAGTAATTTGACTTGGTACGCCGCATACCCATTGGAATATATCTAAGTTATGAATACATTGATTGACTAAAAGTCCGCCGCCTTCGCCTTTCCAAGTGGCGCGCCAGTCGCTTACTTGAAAGTAGATATCTGGCCTAAACCAATTTGTCATAGTCCAATGAGTGCGTTGCACATCACCTAAAATTCCAGACTCGACAATCTCCTTCATTTTTTTAAATGTAGGGTCGGTACGTTGGTTTAACATTAACGCAAATTTGACTTGATTGGGGGCGAGTCGCAGCAACTCCTCGCCTTCCCAGCTAGACAAGCCAATGGGTTTTTCTAGCATTACGTGGCGGTTTTTCTGTAGTGCATATTGGGCGATTTCAAAATGTGAAAGAGTAGGAGTGGCGATCAGCACGGCATCGATTAAATCTGAGTCGATCAAATCTTGATAGCGGCTAAAATGCGTTGCGTTTAGGGTGTCGGCCTGCCCCGTGTTATTGCGTGAGCATAGAGCCGTCACAACGCAGTTTTTGACTGCGCCAGACGTGATGTTGTCTATATGTTGCTGGGCAATATTGCCTAGGCCAATGACACCTAGGCGGATATCAGATTGCTGGTGGTTGCTCATTGAATTACTGTACCTTTAATTGTTTTATCGAGTCTGATGTATAGGGCAATGTTTGTTGCTGCGTACCAGTTCTGACTTTTTCGACTTGGCTAGCTGTGACAGCTGAACCTGCGTTTTCCCATTCATTCCTTATATAGGTGGCAATATCTGCAATATCTTCATCTTTGAATCTAGGGTTGGTTGCTAGGCCTGGCATAACCATTACACCGCTGTAATCTTTACCCCTGACTTTTATTGGACCGCTAAATCCATGTAGTAAAATTGCGCTTAATCGTTCTGGGCTTTCGGTTACCCATTCGCTTTTATTCAGTGGAGGAACTATGCTGCTGCCTTCACCGTCTATTCCGTGGCAGCCAAAACATCCAGCTTCACCTGTGTACAAAGCTTTACCTTTGGCGAAACTCTTTGCGACTTCTGGTGTTAGCGTTTGCTTAACTTGTTTAACGACATTGCCAACCGCTTGAATGTTAACCAGTACATCGGTTGGTACATTGGCGTATGGGCTATCCAAGAATGCTTGTTCAGCATTGCCTAAGCTAGCAATCACAAATGGACTATTACCTGTGGTGTTAATAATGTTTGCGGTGGCGGCCCATGCTTTATGCGTACCAGCGGCAAGCACTAACGAGTCGGCAGTTTCTTTGTTTACCTTTTTGCTCTCTTCCACTAACCAGTCTTGTAAATCTTGACTGGTGGGCAACAAATCAGCTAATCGGTAAACACTACGTTTAACCTTGTCGTTGCTATTAGTAGCCGCATCTTTAAGTACGCTGAGTGAATTTTCGCCTAAACCTTCTAATACCCAGAGTGCTTTTATTTGAGCTAAATGATTGTTGGTATTTACCGCTAGAGCTTTCAACGCAGGGACGGCTGATTTGTCTTGCTGCATTACCAGTAATTGTTGTGCGGTATCTCGGTGCCATCCATTAGGGTGACCTAAAAATGGGACCAGTTGAGTAGCCGTTAGACCGTTAAGTAACGCATTTTGTGGTAGTGGATTGTTTTTGTATTTAAGGCGATACAAACGACCAATATGTCTACTGCGCTGTAAATCACGAGATAGAATCTGGTCTTCTAGATAAGTTGTCATAAAGGTACGGTGTTGAATAATCCCGTGATAAAAGTCCACAACTAAAATCGTACCGTCTGGTGTATTATGTAGGTTTACGGGCCTAAAACGCTCATCCGTAGACGCTAAAATATCTTGTTTATCAAACAAATTGCTACCACTGACTACACCTGCATTGTCGCTAATCTTGGTAGCCCGCAATAGGTTACCAGCTGATTCGGTTACCATGCCTATATTACTGTACTTGGCCGGATACTGGTTACCTCTATATATAACTGGGCCGCCGCCAGAAGTGTTCTTGGCTAACTTAAACTCTTTATTGAGAATGCCTTTAAGATATCCCCTGTTAACGCCAGGATTGACTCGAATAGGGTAAACGTCGTTGTCGCCAACTTTGCGTTTAAGTAAACCTGCTGGAAACTTTTGCTTGGGGTTACGGTGCGCAACGTTAGGTAAAAATGGCGATACCTGCAGAGGGGTGGAGTTATGTAAAAAGTAGTGTCTACCGTAATCGTCTTGGGCAATACCCCATTGGCCACGAAATTCTGTTTTGCTTCTAGCCATTTTCCAGTATTGGTTTCTATATACCTCTTTTGCTCCCTTAGGTAGGCTTGCATTGAGGGGGTAGGGGCGATATCGCATATCTGCTTTGGCGCTGTAGTACCAATTGTCTAAGCTATATAACAGGCCATTTGGCTTATGCTCTATGTTACCTTTTTCAGCGTAGGTTTTATCAACGAGTTCTGTTTTCACCACCTTGATTGTATCTTCGTTTTCAGCAATTTCTGAGAAGTACATACTGCTGTTATCTGCCCAGATAATACCTTTGTCGACAAACGCTAAAGCGCGAGGCAGAATGATTTCACCTATCACTACTTGGCGTTTGTCCATGGTGCCATCGTTGTTAGTATCTGATAACACAACAATTTGACTGTCATGGGTCATTTCGTTGGTGGCTTCGGTGTCTTGCATGTAAGTGGTCATCTCTAATGCCCAAATCCGTCCTTTGGCGTCATAGATTGCAAAGACAGGGTCGTAAACTATTGGGCTATCGGCAACGACTTCCAATTCGAAGTCAGAATGAATAGCAAAAGATTCAAGGGCTTGCTCTGTGGTTAAGATGGGGGCGGGTGGAATAATGTCCTTCGGCACCACTTCTTTCATTACATGGCCCTTACGATCGCCAGGGTTTTTCCTTACTGACTTTGGTGCAGCTTCAGCTTCTGTCTTAACGGCTACTTCTGGTGCTTTTGCTTCAGTAACGCTAGCGTCTTGGGTGTCAGTTTGTGATGAACAAGACAAGGTGCTCACTGCTACCACACTGCAAAGTGCAAGAGTCTTTATTGAGATTGGAGTGACTGTTTTTAATAAATTCATAGCTTACTTATATGTAAATTAAGTGAATGTAATGTATCAAATATGTATTGGACTGACCAATTATATGTGAGCCCAAATACATTTCATAGAACAAGTTCTTAATAACTATTTACTAAATTGATCACGATTTAGTTCATTAAGGCCTGAGGCTGTGCCTAAAACCCTATGGCCTAATCACGATTATTCAGATTCAGCTAAGTACTCATCTTTCAGTTGGACATAATTAACTGCAGATTGTTTCAAAAATGCCAATTCTTGTTCCTTTAAAGGACGAGCCTGTTTAGCAGGATTACCCATATATAAGTAACCAGACTGCAACGTCTTATTAGGTGGGACTAATGTTCCAGCGCCAATGAATACGTCATCCTCTATCACTGCGCCATCTAAAATAATTGCTCCCATCCCTACTAATATACGATTACCTAATGTGCAGCCGTGTAACATACACTTATGACCGACTGTTACATCATCACCAATAATTAAAGGAAACCCAGTAGGGTTTTGTTCGCTGTAACGAGTAACATGTAACACCGAACCATCTTGAATATTTGTTCTTGCACCTATCTCGATATAGTTAACGTCGCCTCTAGCGGCAACTAAAGGCCAAACACTAACATCATCAGCACACCTTATATCTCCAACCAAAACAGCTGAGTCATCAATATAAGTGGATTTAGTATATTTAGGGGAAATAGATTTATAGCTTCTAATTGTCATGGGCTTCTCTTATTTATGCAGGTTTGAATCACTAATGATGGAATGATCATACCCAATAACTGAGTCTGTCGTCTTCTATCGCATGATTTTTATCCAAAAAGCTCAAATTAACTGCGATGTGTGCATTAAAACAACACTCAAACAATTAATTACAAAAAGGGGTTGCAGCGAAAGAAGTTATCTCTATAATGCGCATCTCGCTTCGGGGAGTCAGCCAAAACGGTGACCTTGGAGACAAGATTTATCTTGTTATAGCGGTGCGCTGAGGCGTTATCGTTAGCGGGATGCAGCAAGGATTAAGTTTGAAATTAAATTTAAAAACTTGTTGACATCGATTAGAGAGAGCGTATTATGCGCCTCCCGCTTGAGAGGGTCTTCGGACAGCATCTTAAGCCGCTAAGCACGAAGGCTTAGCGAATGTTCTTTAACAATTAATAACAAGACAATCTGTGTGGACATTCACGATGTGAGTGTCTACCAAAAAAAATTCATGTTTTCGATATATTTAATTGAAGAGTTTGATCATGGCTCAGATTGAACGCTGGCGGCAGGCCTAACACATGCAAGTCGAACGGTAGCATATCTTGCTTGCAAGATGATGACGAGTGGCGGACGGGTGAGTAATACTTAGGAACATGCCTTTGAG